>NZ_CAXVWK010000046.1:0-6422 GCF_964263795.1 Mucilaginibacter sp. | reverse complement strand
TACCGGCAGCGATAATCAAAAGCATCGCCCGGTGATGATCCATCGTGCGCCGTTTGGTTCAATGGAGCGTTTTATAGCCGTGTTGATTGAACATTGTGCGGGTAATTTTCCTTTATGGTTATCGCCGGAGCAATTTATCATCTTACCTATATCTGAAAAGTATGAAGATTATGCAAAAAAACTTTCAGATGAGTTAAAAGATTCCGATATTTGCGGGCTGATTGACTTCAGGGACGAAAAGATTGGTCGCAAAATACGCGATGCTGAAGTCAAAAAGATCCCTTACATGCTGATAGTGGGTGAGAAAGAAGCTGCCGAAGGGTTAGTTTCTGTACGCAAACACGGTACAGGTGATTTGGGAAGTATGAGCATTGAAGATTTTAAACAACAAATAATTAAAGAAATAACAGTATAACTTGGCTTTAAACAAACCTTTCAACAGAGGACCAAGGCTACCTTTTAAGAAAAAAGAAGCCGAACATAACATCAATCAGTTCATAAGGGCACAAGAAGTGCGCCTTGTAGGCGATAACGTTGAGCAGGGTGTATTCTCATTAAGAGATGCATTAGCGATAGCGCAGGAGCAGGAACTTGACCTGGTGGAAATATCTCCGAACGCTAACCCACCCGTTTGTAAAGTAACCGACTATAATAAGTTTATTTACGAGCAGAAGAAGAAGCTTAAAGAGATTAAAAGCAATGCCAAGCAAACGGTTATTAAAGAGATCCGCTTTGGACCGAACACGGATGACCATGATTTTGACTTTAAGTTAAAACATGCTACCAAGTTTTTAGAAGCAGGTGAAAAAGTAAGGGCTTACGTACACTTTAAAGGCCGTGCAATTGTTTATAAAGAGCAGGGTGAGATACTTCTGCTTCGTTTTGCACAGGCGCTTGAAGAGGTAGGTAAAGTAGAGCAGTTACCAAAGCTGGAAGGTAAGCGGATGTTTTTGACCGTTGCGCCAAAAGCACTAAAAAAATAATCAGAAACAGGCCATCGTGCTTAGCATAATGCATGGTTGCTTTAAAATAAAACGTTGCGAAACGTCTAACACAAACAAATAAAAATAGAGTTATGCCAAAAATGAAAACCAATTCCAGTGCTAAAAAGCGTTTTAAGCTTACTGGAACCGGTAAAATTTCCAGAAAAAATGCATACAAAAGCCACATCTTAACCAAGATGTCGACAAAACGTAAGCGTAACCTTGGTCACACCAGTTTAGTATCAACTGCAGACATGGGTAACGTTAAACGTATGCTTTGTATCGGCAAGTAATTTCTTACAAGAAACAATTTTTTAACCAGGTATTAGAGTACAAAGCTTCCTAACGGAACACTCACTACCAAAAACAACAAACAATGCCACGTTCAGTTAACGCAGTCGCGTCGAGAAGACGCCGGAAAAGGATCATGATCCTCGCCAAGGGTTATTGGGGATCTAGAAGCAAGGTTTATACCGTTGCAAAAAACACAGTAGAAAAAGGTTTACAATACGCATACCGCGACCGTAAAACTAAAAAAAGAGAATTCAGAGCTTTATGGATACAACGTATCAACGCTGGTGCTCGTCAGCATGGTATCTCTTACTCACAGTTAATAGGTAAATTAGCTGCTAAAGAAATCGGCTTAAACCGTAAGGTATTAGCTGACTTAGCAATGAACCACCCTGACGCTTTTAAAGCTATCATTGACGCTGTTAAATAAGAGAAACTTTTATATTCTTTTATATAAACAAGGCCCCGAAAACGGGGCCTTTGTTGTTTAATTATATCCTACGGAGTTTCGAAAAGGAACATGCGTTTTACAAACTTCCGTTCTCGCTGCCTTGTTTCTGTCCCCCGTCTGTATGGTAAGGCGATTGCTCATCCTGTTGCTCATCGGTAAGCGATTGCGGCGCATCGTCAATAATAGTTTGCTCTATAACTATTGCAACCGGCTGCTCTTCGTAGATTGCTTCGGTATCTTCAATATCCATGTACTGCTTAAAATTGCGCACATCGTTGTCCACCATATTTTTAAATACCGGGTTAAGCACATGGGCGATGCTGCCACCAACACCACCTGCCGGCGGTCGGTATGATATTACGATATCTACCAGGGTACCATCACCATCCGGGCTATCCTGAAAGCGTACCTTACCGGCATTATCAATTAATGAGCCGGGGAGCGAGCTCCAACCAATGCTATAACCGGGCTCGTCTCTTACAATCTCTGCATCCCAGCTTACTTTGGGCAAGCCAACCGGTAATTTCAATACCCAGTGAGATCGGGTGTCGTCTATCAGTTCTACGCTTTCCAGGTGTTTCATAAACAGGGGCAGATTATCCAGCTTGCGCCAAAAATCATATACTTGCTGGCGCGGCTTATCGATCAGGAAAGAAGAACGGATGTTCACATTAACCGGTTCGGTTGAGTTGCGCCCCATGCGTGAGTATAATTCGCAATGTCCGGTTATACCCCTGTTAAGCAGGTAACCGCCGGCCCCTAATTTTATGATGCTGCTAAAAGGGCTTTTAAAAATTCCTTTAAAGCCAGATAAGGCCAGTTTTACACCCGTGGCGATAGAAACTGTGCGCTCGGCTTGCGAGAGGTTAATGCTGGTTTGTTCTGGCGCTACGCCTTTGTATTTATGTTGCAATGCTGTACTTGTCATAATTTTGATTTTTAAACTTAACAGCCAAAACACCTGTGGGTTTGATTAACAGGGTTTTATTTTTCGCAAGAGGCAACAAAATGTAATTCAATTAAATACATTTAGCTATCAATAAAATCATCCGGACATGGGATTCTAACATATTGCCTAATGTTAGTTGCGTTTATGATTACTTGTATTACATTTGCAGCGCTTTAGGTTTCTGTGGCGAAGCATTTCAAAACAGGATTAAAAGGGAATACAGTGTAAATCTGTAACTGTCCCGCAGCTGTAAGTTCTATTAACCCAAGTCCATTCTATAGGCCACTGTTAGTTTCAAACTAATGGGAAGGCAGGATACGGGGGAGCAAGTCAGAATACCTGCCTCAGCATTATATTATTCATAGCTTTCGTGGATTGAAGCCTGAATGTGAATGCTCTCTGCCAGTAGTGTATTTCCATTCTTTTATTTTTCCCCGTCAGCCTATGTTTTTTTAAATAAAAATGAGGCACAATTATTTGCGATTCAAGGCCGTTTTAGTATTCATCAAAGGATGTATATGCTTGCTTTTTTGCCTTGGAAGTAACACGTTGTTTGCCCAAACAGATACCACGAAAAAACTTAACGAAGTAACCATCAAAGCCGGTTTAATCCCCAAAGTCCAAACGCTAACTCCCGCCCAGCAGATAACTTCTAAAGACTTTAGCCGGCTTAGCGCGTTTAACGTTGCAGATGCGGTGCGCAATTTTTCTGGTATCAATATTAAGGATTACGGTGGGATAGGAGGCTTAAAAACCATCTCGGTACGCAGCCTTGGTGCCAATCATACAGCGGTATTGTTTGATGGTATCCAATTAAACGATGCGCAAAACGGTCAGATAGACCTAAGCAAATTCAACCTTAATAATGTGCAGGAGATTTCGCTTTACAATGGCCAGCCGGCAGATCTGCTTCAGCCTGCGCGGTCTTTTGCTTCGGCAAGCGTTCTGAGCATCAAAACGCTTAAGCCTGCGCTAACGGTAGAAAAACCTTACCAATTTCAAATCGGAGTGAAAGGGGGCTCATTTGGATTATTAAATACCAATTTGCAATGGCAACAACGCATTGGCAACCAATGGGCTTTTATTGCGAATGCCAACTACGTTTATGCAAATGGCCGCTATAAATATAAAGTAGATGGCGACGGTTCTGACACGATGGCTATTAGAAGGAACGGCGAAGTAAAATCCTTTCAAACTGATGCGGCAATATATTGGACAAAAAGCGACAGTAGCAAATTCAACGTCCATGTAAATTACTATCAATCTAATCGCGGGTTGCCCGGCGCTGTGATTTTTTATAACCCGTACTCCAGCCAGCGCCTGCAAAACAACGACCTGTTCGCGGAGGCTACTTATGAACACACCTGGCAAAGCAGTTTGCGCTTACTCACCAATACCAAAGTTTCCCAATTAAAAACCCGTTATCTCGATCCCGACTTTCTTAACCAACAAGGTTTTTTAGACCAGCATTACAATCAAAAAGAGGCTTATCAATCCGTATCGATCGCCTATCATTTAACTCCGGGATTAGAGGTATCTTATGCTACGGATGCATCATACTTAAAAATGGATGCCGACATATATAATTATGCTTACCCGTCGCGCTTTAGCTTACTAAATGTGCTGGCTACAAACTACACAAAAGGCCGGTTGCAACTGCAGGGTAATTTATTGCACACTTATTTGCAGGAAATGGTTAAGACCGGTACCGCTTCCCAGTCACGCTCGGTGTTATCGCCAACATTAATGGGTTCCTTTAAAACGACCGGCAACCTGCAGTTACGGGCGTTCTATAAAAGTATTTTCCGGGCGCCAACGTTAGATGAGCTTTACTTTTACGCAATTGTACCACGAACGATCAGACCGGAATTTGTTAAGCAGTACAACTTTGGTTTCACATGGTCTAAAAATTTAAATAACATACTGGAATACATTACTTTGACTTCAGATGCCTATTATAACCATGTAACTGATAAGATCCTTGCCATTCCAAATAAAAACCCGGCTATTTTCTCATTTAGCAACCTCGGGAAAGTAGATATCAAAGGCATTGACGTTGGCCTTAAAACGCAAACGCAAACGCAAACGCAACAGCGTAACGGCTGGTACGGCTCGCTCAGCGCCAATTATACCTATCAAGAAGCATTGGATAAAAGCGACCCCGCATCATCTACCTATAAAAATCAAATTCCTTACACGCCCAAACACTCCCTGGCTTTAAACTTAGGCGCAAACTACAAGCGGTTGGGGGTTTTTTATAACCAGGTTTTATCATCATCAAGATACTACACGGGTAACAATACGCCGGATTATTTCGTGCCCGGTTACACCGTAAGCGATGCATCAGCTACTTACCAGCTTAAATCAGGGAAAGCACCCGTTGGCCTGGCTTTGGAACTCAACAATATTTTCAATAATAATTATTCAATCATCAGGAGTTACCCCATGCCGGGGCGCTCTTACAGGCTTTCTATTCAAATAACAATTTAACACATCAGTATGAAACAATTTAAACTCAAAAATCTACTAACGGCCGCCGCGCTAATTTCTGTAATAGCCGCTTGTAAAAAAGACAGGAACATTGTGGTAGACAATCCACCCGCAACAGGCGGTATTTACGTACTTAACCAGGGCGAGTTCAACAAAAATAACAGTACATTAAGTTATTTTGATTATGCATCTAAAACTGCCACATCAGATCGTTTTAGTGCAGTCAATGGCACTAAGATTGGCGATACGGGTAATGATGCCAAGATCTATGGCTCTAAAATGTACATAGTGGTAAATGTATCGAGCACTGTTGAAGTGGTGGATGCCAAATCAACCAAATCCATCAAGCAAATCAAATTCTTTAACGGCACTGTAGCCCGCCAGCCACGTTCGGTAGTTTTCAGTAAAAACAAAGCTTTTATTTCATCTTATGATGGTACTGTTGCCGTGATGGATACTACTACATTAGCTGTTGAAAAATACATAACGGTTGGCCGCAATCCAGAGCAGATGGTGGTCTCTAACGGAAAACTTTACGTAGCTAATTCGGGCGGTTTAAGTTTTGGTAACCCGGATAAAACGGTGTCTGTCATTGATTTAAATACCTTATCCGAAACTAAAAAAATCACGGTGATCGCTAACCCGGTGAGTATGGCAGCCGATAGTTACGGGAACGTTTATGTACTATCAACCGGTGATTATGCTAACGTAAAAGCAGGCATGACCATTATTGATAATACCACAGACGCTGTAAAAACGCAGAGCACTGCACTGGCCGGCGCATACGGCACATCAATTACCATATCCGGTGATAATGCTTACTTCTTGTCGGCGGATAACAGAGTGGTTGTTTACAATGTCAAATCTCAGACCGTAGCAAAAGCTAATTTTATTACCGATGGTACAGTAATCAAAACGCCGTATAATATAGCGTTTGACAGCAGCACAGGTGAGGTATTTGTAACTGATGCTAAAGATTACGACTCGAACGGTCAGCTATTTGCCTTCGACAAAAACGGCGTTTTAGAAAAGGATAAAGGTTACCCGGTAACGGTGGGCGTCAACCCTGGTGCCATGGTTTTCGTAAATAAATAGCATTTTAAATTATAGGGTATTATCAATAAATTTGCGCTACATTCAATAATATGTCCTCACAAAAAATTAACACCCGTACTGTTGTACTTATCCTGATGGTTGTCGCTGCAATGGCAATGCGCCTGGTAAGTTTCAGGTTTCCTGTTTTAAGCAATTTTACCCC
>NZ_CAXVWK010000045.1:0-48545 GCF_964263795.1 Mucilaginibacter sp. | reverse complement strand
ATTGATGTACAGGTTTTAAACGGCGGACTAAAAGCCGCTACCGACGCTGGGGTGGCATTAAGCACCGATCAACCGATCTCTGCAACCGTTACGCCCTATCCTATACCGGCAGCGTACCGCAATACGGCCGATATTGAAGAGGTTAAAGCCGCCGTTGATGACAAAGGCCGCCTGGTGATTGATGTACGAGAGGAAGCGCGCTACAACGGCCATACCGAACCGCTCGACCTGCTGGCCGGCCACATACCCGGCGCAGCAAATCTATTCTATCAAAACAGCCTTTCGCCCGAAGGCAAATACCTTACTTCGCAAGCTTTGGCTACCCTTTATAATGAAAAGTTAGGAGATATTGAAGCTAAAGACATTATTGTGCACTGCGGATCTGGCGTTACCGCATGCCATACCTTACTCGGCATGGCGCATGCCGGCATTACCGGCGCAAAACTATATGTAGGATCATGGAGCGAATGGAGCCGACGCGGCCTGCCTATTGCTAACGAAACCAACGGGCTTTAACATCCGGATTTAAAGGCTACATCAATTATTGTTAAAGACCAACGGGGTTCTTCCTAAAACTACCACTAGGCAAACTTCATGGTGTTTAAAGCGTTAGCTCATTGTGAAAACATACGCATTAAAGTTAAAACAAAATATCCCGATCGGTCTGGATAAGGCCTGGGACTTTTTTTCTTCGCCACTAAACCTGGCTAAGATCACCCCGTCGGATATGAACTTCGTTGTAACATCAGATTATAGCGAGAATACAAAAATGTACGCCGGTATGATCATCACTTACAAGATCACGCCGCTGTTTGGCATTAAAATGAATTGGATGACAGAGATCACCCATGTGCAGGACCATGAATATTTTGTGGATGAACAGCGTTTTGGCCCTTACGCGTTATGGCACCACCAGCATCACTTTAAAGAGATTGAAGGCGGGGTAGAAATGACCGATCTGCTGCATTACGCTGTTGGTTATGGAGTTATAGGCCGCCTGGGCAATACAGTACTGGTTGGTAAGCAGATAAAAAAGATCTTTGATTACCGGGTGAAGGCTATAGACGATTTGTTTGGGAAATACCCGGCGAAATAGTTTAAGCCAGGCGTTGCTGTACTATTAAATTTTTAATACCGCCTGCATTGATACGCCGGAACCTACCCCCGAATTGTAACCCCTGAAGGTGTAAAAGCCGTTGGCAAATAACGAGAACCTGCGGGTAAACGAGTGGCCAAAACCAAGACCTGCTTTGGTAAAAGAAAAATCGCGGTTGATACTAAGGTTTTGGCTGAATGATTTATCACGGCTTGAAGATGACTGCCCGCCAATTTCGGCGGTGATCTGGTTACGGCCCGGTATTGGTGTACCCAGCGTTGCCGAATAAATGAACACATTAGGTCCCTGGTAATCAAAAAAGCGTCGGTAGCCTGCTTCCAGGTTATAATAGCCTTTAAACTTTCCGCTTAACCCACCCGAGTACATCAGCTTAACCTCAGATCCGTAAGTACCATAACCCAGTGCAACGGCCTTGTTGCTGTTGTTATACAATGGCGCAATGCCAGATACTTGCACCGACAGGTAACTGTTATAATTAAAGTTGACAAGCGCATAGCTTAGCCCTACCTGCAAATCGCCCAGACCTGAGCTTGCTTGTGAAATAATGCCATTCGCAGTTGCGAATTTGCTGGTTTGAAATGGTGCAGATAAATTCACCAGCAAATCCATGCGGCGGGTAAGCCCGTAGCCCAGGTACAAACCAAAAGCATAAGAGTTAAAGCCCGAACCGTTTGCGCCTGCAATACGCTTACCATCGCGGTTGTAGGTATCTTTAGATGAATAATAGCTGAACGAGGGTACCACAATGCTGCGGTATTTCCCAATAGGGAAACCGGCAAATGCCTGCTGCCAGGCCGACCCGATAATTATGAAAGTGAGTAGAGCAATATAAATTTTTCTCATAGGTAAAGGATGTTATGGGATCCGGAATTTTTCGCGCAACCAGTTGTTTTGAAATGTAAAGTAGTCGAAGTTTACCTCATGGGTTGAATTAGGTACGCTTATCCATTCCTTCTCGCTTGGCTTTGTTCCTAAATGATTGTACATGGCCAGGCTACAGCGCGGCGGGCAAAACTGATCCAGCAACCCTACCCCCATCAGCACCGGGCACTTAATAAGGGGTGCAAAATTCTGCGGGTCGTAATAATCAAATAGTTTAAAGAATTTGTCCCAGGTAAAATCCGGATGCGCGCGGTTATAGTTTCGGAATTGTTTAAAAGGGAAAACCTGCTCATCGTAAAACGATGAGATATGCCACGAATCGCGTATATCTGCGTAAAGCGGTACCTGTACAGTGAGCACCTTTACCCTTTTATCCAACGCGGCGGTTGCAATGGCCAAAGCGGCACCCTGGCTGCCCGCTTCAATATAAATGCGCGACGTATCAATCCCCAAACTCCTGTGGGACATTAAAAAATCCATTCCCCGCACACAATCCATGTAAATGCCCCGATAAATATATTTATTACGGTTCTCGATATTGACAAGACAGTACGTCTCTGTACCAACCGAGATCTCGTCGCGTGCATTGCCGTTACCGCGTACGTTAAGATCAAAAGCGATAAAATCGTCGTTATCCATATTCGGTTTAAGGGCCACTACGTAACCCGGCAAGCGTAAATGTACAGGCAACTTTTTAGCGTTATAAGTAGGTATAACCAGCCAACCCCGTATCAGCACATTCTCATATGACCGCATTTCTACCAAATAAACTTTTTTAGCTTTTGTTGACAAGTCTTTACGGAACGTAACCTTGTAATTAGGGGCAACCTTGGCAAGGGTATCTAATGTGCCTTTCCAAAACGCATCAAAATCTGGCGGGCGGTGTAACTGGGTCACTATCTTTTCGGGGCTTACACCAAATACCTTTTTTATGGTATCGTCATAAGTGGTGGTATTTACAATAAAATGCAAGCGGTAAAATCCAGCTGTTTTTTTAGGGATGCTTACATTATAAGTTCCGGTAGAATTTTTGGTTAAATGCACCGGCAACGAATTGGTAGAGATCTTAGTAAAATCGTCTGTTAACACATTGTAGGTAAGCTTACCATCCTGGGTTTCTTTATAAGTACTTTTGATTTTAAGCTTATACTCAACGTTTTCGTCGTCTTTAAAAATCGCATTTTTATTGGCAGGCTTTACCTCAATGGTTACCTCACCATCATCGTCTTTGTTATCCTGGGGATACGCGCTGAAACCGCCTGCTAGCAATATGGTTGCGGTAATTAAGTAAAGTTTTATCGTCCGTAGTGAATGCATTTTATCGTAATCCTGTTTAACGGTTATTGCCCGGTTATGGTTGTTGTGCGTTTTGCCTTGATCAAAAAATCCGATTTACGTATGTAATGGTTCAGCGGTTCTTCTATCAGCTTAAATAAAAGAATAGATACCGCATTTAAGATCACGAAGGCATACAATACGTTCAAGCTATCATACTGGAAGGGTGAGTTCCAGTCTACCCCCAACTTATCATAAATTTCAAATACGTAATCGTTAAGCCAGTTAAACCCAAAGTGTAAAAAATCGTACATATAGCCCAGGTGTATCAGGTAAAATATATACGAGCTTTTGCCCAGCAGCTCAACAAATTTGTTAGAGAGTAGTTTTTTAAGCAGTGTGGTTTCGGTTAGTAATCCATAAAAAAACAACGCTATTGCCATTGCAAGCAAATAGTTGTTGGTGATTATACCAACCGGGTGGTGCAGGCCGGCAATCTCACCCTTGGGTATTGGCAATACGCTCATGATACCAACACATACAAATATAAGCACGAAGCCCAGATAGGTGAACCCGGTTTTGGCATCACCGGTAAGTGTTTTATTTTTTACGATAAGCGCCAGTTGAATGCCTGCGAAAAATTCAAAGCAGCGGCCCAAAAAGGTGTACAGCATCATGAAAGTGAAGTTGCCGAAAAAGCCGTACCAGTTAACGTTTCTGAAAAGCAGCACCAGCAAAACCCCAAATCCGGTTATAACGATGGGCTGGATGTAGAATTTTTTATAACGCTGTGCAAAGTAAAATATGAACGGCGCCGAAAAGTAAAAAAGCTCCTCGACGGTAAGGCTCCACCCCTGTGCGATACCGGTAAATTTTAGCTGATCAAAAAAACCGCGGACAAAAGTTATATGCATTAAAAATAAACCAATAGGGTGCTGATAGCCGTTAGTAATTTTTTGATCGCCGGTGAAGTAAAAGCTGATGAACGCACCTGCGGTAAGTAAAAAATACATGGGGTAAATACGCGCAACCCGGTTTTTTAAATATTGCCCGAACCAGTCGCCGGTGAGTTTGAAACTATCGAAATAACGGAAAGCAATTAAAAACCCGGACAGGACGAAGAAGATAGTAACCCCAATATGAAATTCGTTAAGAAAACGTTGCACAGCATGGGGAAAGTTCTCATCAAAAGTGTAAGCATAGTGCGATATAAATACAAGGTATGCAGCCAGCGCGCGCACGCCCGTTAGGGCTGGTATATAGTTAAGCAAAGGTTTTTGCGCCAAAACAATATCAGTAATTAAACAGCCTAAGATAAATTATTATAGAGAGGGATGCAAAAGTTGAGCCAAGAGCCGCTTTTGTTGCTAGAGGATAGCGCAGGGATAGGAACTCTCCTTTTTAGATGCAGAGCTGTCTTATAAAAGATTGCATGATCCTTCCCATCACAACTTAATGAATCACTAATTACAAGGCACTGCCCTGCACTATCCCCCGGTTAAGGATCTGCTGATCGATGTAGAATTGGATCTCCGATTTCTTCAAACCCCAGTTAGGGGCGATGAGTAGCTCGCGGTCGCTTAGCCCAAAAAGGCGTTGTATCACAATGTCTTCACGCACCAGCGGCAGCAGCTCGCATAAAAAGTCGGCATACTCCGGCAGGCTGAACAATTTAAATGGATCGCGTTTATATTTAACACCCATTACGCTACCTTCAACAATATGCAAGTGATGAAATTTTACAAATTTGATTTGTGCATGGCGATTAATTTCATCAGCGTACTTCAGCATCATTTCCTTGCTCTCCCACGGGAAACCAAAGATGGTATGTACGCAAACATCCAGTTTAGTATTTTCGGTAAGGGCAAGTGCGCTGATCAGTTCCTCATGACTGCAGCCCCGGTTAATTTGGTTTAGGGTTTCATTGTAGATACTTTCCATACCCATTTCCAGGTCTACATCAAAACGATCCGTATAACTTTCTAATAAGGCTATCTTTTCCGCGTCGATACAATCCGGGCGGGTGCCAACACTTAATCCTACAATGTTTTCGGTATTGATGCTCAAAGCCTCGTCGTACAGCATTTTTAAATAATGCGCCGGCGCGTACGTATTGGTATTGGGTTGAAAGTATATAATAAACTTATCGGCCTTATTACCTTTAATAGCACGCTCCATACCTTCTTCAACCTGCTGGCGCAGCGTTGGGGCGTTACGACTAACCGATGGTGTAAAAGAATCTACATTACAATAGGTACAGCCGCCGTAGCCTTTGCTGCCGTCACGGTTGGGGCAGGTAAAGCCACCATCTACAATAACCTTAAAAACGCGGTGGCCTTTGTACTTGTTTTTAAGCCAGGCCCCATAGTTGTTGTAACCCTTGTAGCTTTGCAGCTGCGTTTTATCTAAAATTAAATCTTCCAAACCCTGTAACGTTTACCCTGTATTTTTCGTTATTACCTTACAAAGGTACGATTTTTAAAAACATGGGCACTAAATGCTGCTTTACGCTGCGAAAGTTTCAATCAGGAATAACACTTGGTTTATTTATAGCTAAAAATGCGTAGAAGTACGTATTGCAAATGACTAAAATAAAATCAAACTTTGTAAACATCTATATATTGTATTAAAGCTTTGATGTTAACGCAATAACTATTTATCTTAGAAAGACACGATATGGCGCTATTTACTACTATTAATATAAGGGACTTCGACGAAGCCGGTGCAGTTAAAAAGAACGTTAAATTAGGTGACAAAATCTATACTGGCGATGACCAGGCTTACATGGTTCAAAGCATTCTTAACAAGTATAACTTGTATGCTGCACAACGTACCATTGATGTTGCCGGTAAAAATGTTCATGAGTTTACTATCCGTTTAAGGCCGGTTGAACAAATAGACTTTATGCCAACGATACAAATAGATCATTTGTTGCAGCCACACTATGAGGTTGAACTGGCAAGTTAACAGATAACCGGAAATATTTTAAAACCATACAACTAACCGTTGTATGGTTTTTTTATGCGTTTTAAACAACGGCCTAAACTATAGTTTCCGCGTTTACTGCCATGGTTTAACGGTTTATCCTTTACCTGCCTCATCTTTTTATCTTCTAAAATGGCCGGTACAGCTAAAATATCTGTCGGGAGATCACTGTAGGCTTGAGGTATCCATTCCGGCTTTGTAATTGGCTTATTGTCCATGTACTAAATTAACATTTATAAGTAGCCTCCCATAGTCGGTATTTCTTATGCATGCATAGTTATTCAAAATAATTAGCTTTGTACTTTTACCCATTATACGCCCTTTATGGAAAGCATTGCTCCTTACCAATCTAAGTACAAAATCCGCTTTGTAACTGCAGCATCGCTGTTTGACGGGCACGACGCTACCATAAATATTATGCGCCGCATTTTACAAAGCACCGGTGCCGAAGTAATTCACCTGGGCCATAACCGTAGTGTTGATGAGATTGTAAATTGCGCAATACAAGAGGATGTGCAGGGCATAGCACTTACCAGCTACCAGGGCGGCCACGTAGAATACTTTAAGTATATGCATGATCTGCTGGCCGAACGTGGCGCCGGCCATATTAAAATTTTTGGTGGCGGCGGCGGCGTATTCCTTCCGCAGGAAATCGCCGAACTACAGGCTTATGGAATCAGCAAGATCTACTCGCCCGATGACGGCCGCACCATGGGCCTGCAGGGCATGATCAACAATATGATGCAGCAATGTGATTTTCTTACGCCGGGCATCACGAATGAAGAAAGCTTATTTAATAACGAAGAAACAGGAAGTATCGAAGTTAGCGATAAAGGAACAATCGCCAGGTGGATAACGGCTGCCGAATTAGGCAATCCAAAACCACTCACTGCTCACCAAACTCAAATCAGCACACCTGTGCTCGGTATTACCGGTACGGGCGGCTCGGGAAAATCAAGCCTGGTAGATGAAATTGTGCGCCGGTATTTAATGGAGACCGATAAAACGCTGGCCATTATTTCTGTCGATCCAAGTAAACGTAAAACGGGCGGCGCCTTACTGGGCGACAGGATACGCATGAATGCGATAAATAACCCGCGTGTTTATATGCGTTCGTTAGCCACACGCCAGGCAAATCTTGCACTTAGCAAGCATGTGCAGGAGGCCATTGATATTTGTAAAGCTGCAGGGTACGACATGGTAATTGTAGAGACCAGCGGCATTGGACAGTCGGACACGATGATTACCGATTACTGCGACCTGTCACTTTATGTAATGACACCGGAATTTGGTGCTGCCACACAATTAGAAAAAATTGACATGCTGGATTTTGCAGATCTGGTAGCACTTAACAAATTCGATAAGCGCGGTGCTTTAGATGCCCTGCGCGATGTGCGCAAACAATACAAGCGTAACCACATGCTTTTTGAGGCAAAGGACGATGACCTGCCGGTATATGGCACCATGGCTTCGCAATTCAATGACCCGGGCATGAACACGTTGTTTACCGCCTTGATGAAAACCATTAAGGATAAAACAGGTGTTGACCTGTTTGAAGGAAAAACTGAAAGGCTGACTGTGGCAGATGGCGAATCGGAGAAGATTTATATCATCCCACCTGATAGGATAAGATATTTGGCAGAGATCGCTGAAAGCAGCGCCGCATACACCGATTGGGTAAACGGGCAATGCAAAATAGCGCAGCAAATGTTCAACATAAGGGGTACCATCAGCTTTACCCAAACACTCTCAAAAGAAAATAGCTTTACGGAAGGATTGGAAGAGATCTACCAGAACCTGGAGGATCATTTACATGCCGATTGTAAACGCCTTTTGAAAGAATGGCCGGAGACGGTTGCCAAATATAAAGCCGAAAACTTTATTTACAAGGTACGCGATAAAGAGATCAAACAACCTTTATACTATACCTCATTGTCGCAACTGAAGGTGCCCAAAATCTCGCTGCCTAAATACGAAGCCTGGGGCGATGTGTTGCGTTGGTTACTTACCGAGAACTTACCTGGCGAATTTCCTTATGCCGCCGGTGTATTCCCGTTAAAGCGTGAGGGAGAAGACCCCACCCGGATGTTTGCCGGCGAGGGTGGCCCCGAACGTACGAATAAGCGTTTCCATTATGTATCGCTTGGGCAACCCGCACACAGGTTGTCTACCGCGTTCGATTCGGTGACGCTATACGGAGAAGACCCGCACGTGCGCCCGGATATTTACGGCAAAATAGGTAATTCCGGTGTGAGCATTGCTACACTGGATGATGCTAAAAAATTGTATTCGGGTTTCGACTTATGCCATGCCAGCACATCCGTATCCATGACCATAAACGGCCCGGCGCCAATGCTGCTCGGCTTTTTCATGAACGCCGCTATTGACCAGCAATGCGAGCGCTATATCACCGAAAATAAATTAGCGCATTTAGTTGAAGCCGCTTATCAAACGGTTTATGATCAACACAATATTAGCCGCCCGCAATACCAGGGAGGGGCGTTACCAACTGGCAACAGCGGCCTCGGCTTAATGCTCCTTGGTTTAACCGGCGACCAGGTGCTACCTGCTGATGTTTATGAAAAGATAAGAGCATATGCTATTGCTACCGTCCGTGGAACCGTTCAGGCGGATATACTAAAGGAAGACCAGGCGCAAAATACCTGTATTTTCAGTACCGAATTTGCCTTACGGATGATGGGCGATATCCAGCAATATTTTATCGATCAAAAGGTGCTCAATTTTTATTCGGTATCTATATCCGGCTATCATATTGCCGAGGCAGGCGCCAACCCTATAACGCAATTAGCCTTTACACTAAGCAATGGCTTTACTTATGTAGAATATTACCTGAGCCGGGGGATGAACATTGATGACTTTGCACCTAACCTGTCATTCTTTTTCAGTAATGGTATCGATCCGGAATATTCGGTTATCGGCCGTGTGGCAAGGCGTATATGGGCAAAGGCTATTAAAAATAAGTATAAAGGTAACGACCGTTCGCAGAAGCTTAAATATCACATCCAAACCAGCGGCCGCTCGCTGCATGCGCAGGAAATTGATTTCAATGACATTCGTACCACCCTGCAGGCATTGTATGCCATTTATGATAACTGCAACTCGCTGCATACCAATGCTTACGACGAGGCCATCACCACCCCTACCGAAGAATCGGTACGAAGGGCCATGGCAATCCAGCTGATCATTAACCGCGAGTTAGGGCTGGCTAAAAACGAAAACCCTATCCAGGGTGCATTTATTATTGAGGAACTAACTGACCTGGTTGAGCAGGCCGTGCTTACAGAATTTAAGGCAATAAATGATCGTGGCGGGGTGCTGGGCGCAATGGAAACTATGTATCAGCGCAGCAAGATCCAGGAAGAATCTCTTTACTACGAAACACTTAAGCACACCGGCGAATATCCGATTATTGGTGTAAACACTTTCCTGAATAAAAAAGGTTCGCCTACTATTGTTCCGTCAGAAGTGATCAGGGCTACCGAAGAAGAGAAACAATTCCAGATAGCCGCGCTGCATTCCTTCCAGATGCGTAATCAGGACCGTGCGCCGGCACTTTTAAAAGAGTTGCAGTTGCGCGCCATTGCCGGTGATAATATATTCGAAAGCTTGATGCATGCCTGTAAATATTGCAGCCTGGGCCAAATAAGCAACGCCCTTTACCAGGTAGGCGGCCAATACCGCCGAAATATGTAGCAAACGCATTTATGCCGTTATATTATATCAATACAAAGGGTGCTTAGGCACCCTTTGTATTGCCACACGTTTATCATGCGCTCAAGGTATAATGACGTGATTTTTAATCTAAGATCAGCCTAATTTAGTGAGTTGGCAAGTGTTGTAGTGTATAGAGTACACAGTTCTCATGCCTCAAGGCAATAATTTAAAAGTTAAAAAGTTTACTAATTATAGCGTTTTTATTGCCGGATAATCGATTTATCAACGGTTTTAATTAATAAATAGACTATGGGCACGGCTATTGCCTTAGGTGTTTAACTTAATAATTTAATCATGAGAGATATTTTAGCGACGGCGCTACACATCTTTGTTATTTTAATGATGGCCATCTTTGTAATAGGTGGCATACTTGCCGCAACCGGTTCATTTGATCACTGGGGAGATCGTTACAGATTAAAAAGACGACGACGCCGTTTGCTGCGAGGCAGGTTAAAAACACCTGACAACAGCAACAGTTCAGATCAGATTAGTAACCGCAACATGCCTTATGCATCATCTAATCCCGAGAAAGCTTCCGTGACTTACCGCGGTAGTTACAACTATCACAGCCATAACGCTGCTTAACAAACACAATAGCATACAGCCCCGCCTAACGCGGGGCTTTTTGATTATGTACACTCTGATTGGGATTTGCGCTTTGATTACTACAGAAAATTTCGGAACATTTACCTCTCAGCAAAAATTTGTATTTTCAGCGGCATAATGTCAACCTACAAAGATCATCAGTTCCACAGCGAGAAACCCAGTCATTTATGGAACTACATTCAACAACCGCTATTATCCTTATTGAACAAAGATAACAACAGCTGCATCCTTGACTTAGGTTGCGGCAACGGCTATTTTGTAAAACACCTGTTATCTTTAGGCTTTAACGCTTATGGTATAGATGCGTCTACCCAGGGAATAGCTATCGCAAAAAAAACCCATCCGGATAACTTTTACCTGCAAGACCTGTCTGAAAATAATCTTCCTGAAGAGATCCGCCATTTGAAATTTGATACGGTAATTTCAACAGAAGTTATCGAACACTTGTACAATCCGTTTACGTTTATGGATCTGTGTAAAGATGTGCTACGTGAATCAAAAGGAGAATTGATCATATCAACCCCTTACCACGGTTACCTTAAAAACCTGGTGCTAAGTATTTTCAACAAGTGGGATATACATACTAATCCTGTAGCAGTAGGTGCGCATATCAAATTCTGGTCGCAGGACACTTTAGGGAGGCTCTTAACCCAATCCGGTTTTACCGTGACAGATTTTGTAGGATGCGGCCGTTACCCCTACTTGTGGAAATCGATGATCATGAAGGCTAAAATCAATTAAGGCTTTTCTTTAAATCACTTAAAAAAACAAAGGGTTACTGCTTTTAGCACTAACCCTTCGCAAACGTTTGAGCGTAAGCTCAAAACATATACTATTCTATCACGCTAACCTTAAGCATGTTAGTTTTGCCTTGTTTTACAATTGGCACAGCAGCAGTGTTAATTACCACATCACCAGCATTAAGCAATTGCTCGCTTTTAAGGATGTTATTAACATCCGCGATGGTTTGATCGGTACTTTCTGTTTTGTCATAATAAAATGCCCTTACACCCCAAACCAAACTTAATGCATTCAGCAGGTGCCTGTTCGATGTAAAGATGTAAGTACCGGCTTTAGGCCTGTAGCTTGATATTTCAAAAGCAGTGTAACCGCTAACCGTCATGCTCACAATACCTTTAGCATTGGTATGCTCTGCCAGATAAACTGCCGAACCGCAAAGTGCATCGCTCAGGTAACCTGCAGATGCTGTGTCGCTATTCTCTGCTTTTGAAGCATTAAACGGATAACCCAGGTCTTCCACATTACGGACAATCTTAGCCATCGTTTCGATAACAATAACCGGGAATTCACCAACAGATGTTTCGCCGCTTAGCATTACCGCATCGGCACCATCAAGTACAGAGTTGGCCACATCATTCACCTCGGCACGTGTTGGGCGCGGTGTGGTTATCATTGATTCCAGCATCTGCGTGGCAACAATTACCGGTTTAGATGCATCGCGGCATTTACGCGCTATCATCTTTTGTAACAATGGTACTTCCTCTAACGGGCACTCTACACCCAAATCGCCACGGGCAATCATTACACCATCAGTAGCGGCAATAATATCGTCAATATTGTCAATCGCTTCCGGTTTCTCAACCTTGGCAATAACACGGGCAGCTTTGCCGCTTTCGCGGATGATGCGTTTAAGATCGATAATATCAGCACCGGTACGCACAAATGAAAGCCCCACCCAATCAACATCCCAATCCAGGGCGTATTGCAGGTTTTCCAGATCCTCCGGCGTTAAGCTTGGGATGGAAACTTTGGTATTTGGTAAGTTAACCCCTTTACGTGATGTTAAGATACCACCGTGCACAACCTCGCAAATAACGGTGTCTTTACGGTTGGTTTCAATAACCCTTAGCTGCAGCTTTCCATCATCAAGCAAAATAATTTCATTAGCCTGTACATCCTGGGGGAATGTTTCATAGGTAATGTAAATCTGGTTATCATCACCAATGCACTCATTGGTAGTAATATTAATGCGGGTACCATTTATTAAATGGATACCACCGTCTTTTACCAAACCAATACGAATTTTAGGGCCCTGCAAATCGGCAAGGATACCTACGTTGGTTTTATACTCGGCGTTTATCTCCCTGATCAGGTCGATAAATTTCTTGTGGTCTTCAGGCTTTCCGTGCGAAAAGTTTAAACGGCATACGTTTAAACCTGCTCTGATCATGGCTAATAAAGTTTCTTTTTTAGCGCAAGCCGGGCCCATTGTGGCAACAATCTTAGTACGGTTATAGTAAAATTTCATATTATCAGGTTAATCTGGCTGTATTCGTGTTACAGAATGTGTATTAATTACACATCTAAATTTCCGCTAAAATAATAGATTTTCGCGTGATTTTATTTTTTTTGGGTCAATCTTTACTGCGGCAACAATTTCGGGTATTTTATTAAGGTTATAAATCATGTTTTCCAGGTCGGTATCATCAATATAATTCTTTATCAAAATAAAATAATCGGCCTCGCGCATTTCGGGCACAAGATAGCCTTCGCTGCCCTTATTACCAATAAAATAAAAATCTGTTTCGGTAGTTTCCCAGTGATAGTTGTATAACGAAAATAATACAGGGCCGCTTGCCTGGCTGATATCTATTTTAAGATCATCTGCTTTAGCGAAATTAAAGTTCAAATACTTGTTTATAAGGTAGCAGATCCGGTAATCTTTTAGGGACGACGTGAGGGCGATAAGTATAAAATCAAAATCGATCTCAAACTTTAAATTTTTCCTGTTCAAAATCATTACTTTTACTGCGTTAAAATTACAAATCGAAACCTTTGCAATAAAATTTTGTTCGTACAATTATGCAAATGTTTTTAGATTTGATATTTAACAGAATTTATTTTTCTTTGCACTGAAATTTTATTAATCATTAAACTATAAAGACTATGTCTGATATCGCTTCAAGAGTAAAAGCTATTATCGTGGAAAAACTGGGTGTTGACGAAAGTGAAGTTACACCAGAAGCAAGCTTCACCAACGATCTTGGTGCTGACTCGTTAGACACCGTGGAATTGATCATGGAGTTTGAAAAAGAATTTAACGTTGCAATTCCTGATGATCAGGCTGAAACTATCGGCACTGTAGGCCAGGCTGTTGCTTACCTTGAAAAAAACGTTAAATAAACTCCTTACATCTGTTAAATGGAGTTCAAAAGAGTTGTAGTGACCGGGCTTGGAGCGCTTACTCCAATTGGTAACACCGTTTCTGAATATTGGAACAGTTTGATCAATGGGGTAAGCGGCGCTGCCTTAATTAAGAGTTTTGATGTAACCCACTTCAAAACTAAATTTGCCTGCGAAGTAAAGGGATTTGACGCTGAAGGTTTTTTGGGCCGTAAGGAAGCCCGTAAGCTGGATCCATTTGTTCAATATGCTTTATTCTCGACAGAGGAAGCTGTTAAAGATGCCGGTTTAGATTTTGATAAGCTTGATACCAACCGTATCGGCGTTATCTGGGGATCAGGCATTGGTGGTTTAAAGACGTTTTTGGATGAGGTTGTCAACTTTGCAAAAGGTGATGGCGTACCAAAATTCAACCCGTTCTTTATCCCTAAAATGATAGCAGACATAGCACCCGGCCATATATCTATCAAATATGGTTTACGCGGGCCCAACTTTACCACGGTTTCTGCATGTGCATCATCAAACAACTCACTTATTGATGCCTTTAACTATTTGCGCCTTGGTAAGGCCAATATGTTTATCACAGGTGGTTCTGAGGCTATTATCAACGAAGCCGGCATAGGTGGTTTTAATGCTATGCACGCGCTATCTACCCGCAATGATGATCCTGCTACGGCATCGCGCCCATTTGATCTGGACCGCGACGGTTTTGTAGCCGGTGAAGGTGCAGGTACTATTATTTTGGAAGAGTTGGAGCACGCCTTAAAACGCGGTGCAAAAATCTATGCCGAAATGGTAGGTGGCGGCATGAGCGCTGATGCTTATCACATGACCGCTCCGCATCCGGATGGTTTAGGTGCATCGCTGGTAATGAAAGCCGCTCTGGAAGATGCAGGTTTAACCCCTGCCGATATCGATTATGTTAACGTTCATGGTACATCAACCCCCATTGGTGACCCACAGGAAGTGAAAGCTATACAAGACGCTTTTGGCGACCGGATCTATGATATCAACATCAGTTCAACAAAATCAATGACAGGCCACTTATTGGGTGCTGCCGGTGCTGTTGAAGCAATTGCCAGTATCCTGGCACTTCAAAATGATATTATACCGCCAACCATTAACCACTTTACAGACGACCCTGCATTTGACCCTAAAATTAACTTTACATTTAACAAGGCACAAAAGCGCGTGGTTAATGTAGCACAAAGCAACGGCTTTGGTTTTGGTGGCCATAACGCATCGGTGATATTTAAAAAATATCAGCAATAATCTCGTTGGATGCCTATTAGTCGCTTTTACAAGCTTTATTTTTCACCCAACAGAAAGTATGTTAAGGTTTTAAAGAATTTGCTCGGTTTTGTACCGGGCAATTTATCTTTATACCGGTTAGCATTCCGTCACAAATCGGCAGCGCAAAACATTAAAAAGGGTGTAAAGAACAGCAACGAACGCCTGGAGTTTTTGGGCGATGCGGTTTTGGGCAGCGTGGTTGCCGAAGTGCTTTTTAAGCTTTATCCGTATGAGGATGAAGGCTTTTTAACCGAATTAAGATCTAAGATAGTAAGCCGTAACAACCTTAACGCCCTTGGTAAAAAACTGGGTTTCGATAAGCTGATCGAGTTCGATAGCAAAATGATGGCTTCCGGCAGGCAAGGCTCTTTATTGGGCGATGCCTTTGAGGCTTTGATAGGAGCTGTTTACCTGGATAAGGGTTACGATTTTACCCGGAACTTTTTGGTGAACCATATCATTAAATCGCATATTGACATCCATACGCTTGAACAAACCGAAACAAATTTTAAGAGTAAGCTGATTGAGTGGTGCCAGCGCCACGGCAAGGATATTACGTTTGACCTGGTAACCAACCAGGAAGGCGAAAGCGCTAAACTTTTCACTGTACAAGCCAGTGTAGACGGCGAGATCATGGGGTCGGGCAAGGAATTCAGCAAAAAGAATGCTGAAAAATTAGCAGCCGAAAAAGCATGTACCGCTTTAGGAATTTGATCAATCTGTTTTCTAATACAACTTCTCCAGTTTCATTTTATCCCCGCCCTTTTTGTAGCCTTCGTATGCCTTTTTGATGTTGTTGATCAGGTCGTAATCGCTCCATGTTTTTACATCAATAAATTGCGGCCGGTAATATTCCATAAATTTTGTTGTTGTGCTATCCGGGGCACCGGTAACCCGCATTACCATCGCCTTGGTATACTTGGTGTCTACCGTGGTTTCTTCACTTTCGCGTTTTGCAAAAGCCGCAAAACGGCGCAGATTTTTAGCGTCTTTACTAAATAGCTCGTACATACCTGTAATGGGCGAACCACCTATAGGCAAGAAGGTAGTAACGGGAGGTTTACCATCATAATACAAACCCTTTTTGCGATATATACTCATTACTTCCCCAAGTTCCTGCTTCTTGGTTTGCCCGCGTACCACTACCTGGTCTAACTGAATCTCGGGCTGCAGGTAAACCACCATATCATACCCGTCATAACTTTGCTTTTGCGGCGTAAACCCTGTTTTGTTAAATATTAATGTGTCACCTTTTATGGCTGTAGTTAAAAAGCCTCCGCGGTCATCACTCATCATAATTAAATGGCTACGCATATTGGTTACCAGTACATTAGCCAATCGTTCTGAAGAGATTTTCTTATACACCGTGCCCTTAACAGCATTTGCCTGCTGGGCATTGGCAAATGTGGTTACACTAAAGCAGAATATCAAAAAAGCAAAAATACGCTTCAAACCGGGGTAATTAATTGTACAAACTTAACTATTGCAGATGGCTTTAAATGTGAAAAAATGTTAAAGTAAAGATATGCAGGTAACCGCTGGGCTGATAATTTGGAAAGTTATATGTTGCGGACTATCAGAGTATTCGGACTTTCGGTCTAAAAACTTATCTTTGCACATGATAAAATCCATGACAGGGTATGGAATTGCCAGCTTCGATTCGGGCCGGATCAAATACACCGTTGAGATAAAATCCCTGAACAGCAAATTTCTCGAACTGTCTTTACGTTTGCCCAAGATCTTTTCTGAAAAAGAATTTCAGCTGCGTAACGATTGCAGCAAACAGATCGATCGCGGCAAGGTAAACCTGTCTATCAATGTAGAGCAAGCTAACTCGAGCGTTAAAGCCGCCGGGATAGACCGGGAATTGCTTAAACATTATTATAATCAGCTTAAATCGGTAAGTGAAGAACTGAACCAACCTGCGGATAACTTACTTCAGCTGGCCCTGGGCTTGCCCGAGGTGGTGAAATATGAAGAAGAATCGGTATCTGACGATGAGTGGAAATTGGTTGAAAAAACCTTTCAACAGGCAATGGCGGCTTTTCAGCAATTCCGCAGCGACGAGGGTAACGTTTTGGAGCAGGATATTAAAATGCGTATTGGCATTATCCTGAAAAACCTGGAATTGGTAGAAGTAGAGGAGCCTAAACGCATCCCCGCTATTTGTGAACGCCTAAATCAGTTTTTAACCGAAGCAACAGGTGCCGAAAGCATCGATAAAAATCGTTTTGAGCAGGAACTGATCTACTACATCGACAAACTTGACATAACAGAAGAAAAAATACGGCTAAAAAGCCATTGCGATTATTTTTTAGAAACCTTAAAAAATGCCGATGCTAACGGTAAAAAGCTGGGTTTTATATCGCAGGAAATTGGCCGTGAGATTAACACACTAGGCTCTAAGGCTAACGATGCAAACATGCAGAAGCTAGTTGTTGGCATGAAAGAAGAGCTTGAAAAAATTAAGGAACAACTTTTAAATGTGTTGTAAAGTTGAAACGTTATAAGGTTGAAATGTTAAGCGCTTCCACTTTATAACTATAAAACCTTATAACATTACCATAATAAATGAAAGACGGTAAACTCATCATATTTTCTGCTCCATCCGGTGCCGGTAAAACCACTATTGTACACCACCTGCTGGGTAAAATTCCTAATCTTGAGTTTTCTATCTCAGCAACTACCCGCCCGGCCCGTGGCGATGAGGAACACGAAAAGGATTATTACTTTATTAGTAAAGAAGAGTTTTTGCACCGCATTGCCAAAAAGCAGTTTGTAGAGTTTGAAGAGGTTTACTCCGGCACTTTTTACGGCACCCTGCGCACAGAAATTGAGCGGATATGGCAAAAAGGCAAAACCGTTATTTTTGATATCGATGTGGAGGGCGGTATGCACCTTAAACGTAAGTATGATGGCCAGGCCCTGGCTATTTTTGTACAGCCACCATCTTTAGAAGTATTAAAAGAACGCCTGAGCGGCCGGGGTACTGATAGCGAGGAGAAATTGCAGGAACGTTATGCAAAAGCTGAGAAAGAATTAAACTACGCCCCCCAGTTTGATATTATCCTTAAAAATTACGATCTTGAAACGGCATGTGCAGAAGCCGAGAAATTGGTGGGCGATTTCATAGGTTCTTAGTTGATGGTAACTGATCGCCACAACTCGTAATCAACGGCAGCTGCAAACAAATGCTTGCATAACAAACGGAATGTTTGCTATGATCCATCAACTATTAACAATCAATACGAATGAAGATAGGCCTGCTATTCGGATCATTTAATCCTATCCACATAGGGCATTTAATTATAGCCAATTACATGGCTAACCACACAGCGTTAGATAAGGTTTGGCTGGTGGTATCGCCCCAAAACCCGCTCAAAAAATACGGCGACCTGATAAACACTTATGACCGGTTGGAAATGGCCAAACTGGCAACAGACAACTCGGTTAACATCACTGTAAGCGATGTCGAACTAAAATTACCACAGCCATCATACACAATTGATACCCTTGCGTTCTTAAAGGAAAAACACCCGGAATATGAATTTGTGCTTATCATGGGATCGGATAACCTGGCTACGCTGCATAAATGGAAAAACTACCGCCTTATCCTGCGCGATTACCAGATATTTGTATACCCCCGCCCCGGTTATGAAAACGCTGAACTGGCCGCTCACCCATCGGTAACCATCACCATGACACCGCAAATGGAACTCTCGGCAACCTTTATCCGCAAATCAATCGCCGAGAAAAAAAACATCCAGTATTTTGTTCCCGACGCAGTGCTCAGCTTTATTGAAAGTAAAGGGCTATACAGGGTTTAATTTTCAAAGTTTATCTTTGCAATGTGAGCGAAAAAACCATTTTAAAACTACAACTGCCTACCGACCCGCTCTGGGTAAAAAATGTAGTAGAAAGTAATATCGAAGAGCTACTTACCGACCATGCCTACTGCGAGCAGAAAGCGGCCAGCAATGCAATCACATTAATTGTTCAGAACCCTAATTTAAGCGATGTGGTGCAGGAGATGATTGCCCTGGCGCAGGAAGAAATGGAGCACTTTAAAATGGTGCATGCTATTTTATTAAAGCGTGGCTACACACTGGGTAAAGAGCGCCGTGATAACTATGTGAATGAGCTGCGCAAATTTATGACAGCAGGGGGCAGCCGCGAGGCACAACTTATTGACAGGTTGCTGCTATCGGCAATGATAGAGGCCCGAAGCTGCGAGCGGTTCAAAGTACTGTCAGAAAATATTAACGACCAGGAACTTTCTGAATTTTATCATGAGCTGATGATCAGCGAGGCTACTCATTATGCCATGTTTTTAAGGCTGGCTAAAAAACATGCTGTAGATATTGATGTTGATAGCCGCTGGAAAGAATTCCTGGCGTATGAAGCCAAAGTGATTCAAAACTACGGCAAGGGTGAAACTATCCACGGGTAATATATCAACATATATCCCTCCTACCAACTGTAAACCCAAATATATAGTTGGCTGACAACGAAAATTAAATTCAGACATTGTCTGGCCTGATAAGTGATATGCAATTTTAACGCACTATTTAAAGCGATTCGAAGCCGACTATATTGCGCAGATAATTATCCATCATGTCAATGTCGATCAGATCGTTCATATAACCGATATACATATCCGGGCGAACGATAATCGCTTTGCGGGTTTTGGATGCAACTTCAAATGCATCGAACACTTGCTGGTTTTTATCTGATGGCGGCAGATGGAAGAAATTTAGTGCACCGGCATAATTTTGTGTAATCCATTTAGCCAGTGTAAAAAGATACGTTTCGCTTACCTCACCCAATGTAATCAGTGTGAAACCGGGTTTGTTGCACCATGCATGGATATCGGTATCGGCTTGTTGTTTCTCGTCATAAATAGTTAGAAAAGGCAGCCGGTCGCCGGCTTTAACACGGGTTACTTTACCTAACTGTAAATTGATCTTGCTATGCGGATAGGCAATACCCGTTTGCGATACCCGCTTAAAAAAATAATCTCTTAACTTGTTATTACCCCATACAAATTTAAATCCACTGGGTACTACGTATTTTTTTAACAGGCTACTAAACCAGCTTCGCGATGTAATAATGTTGAAGATGCGGTCGGTTGTGTTAAGCAGGTCTTTGGCTACCGGCATTCGCTCGGCAGTATAGCTGTTTAATATAGCCGGCTTTATTTGCCTGTTGATAACTGCAGCCATTTTCCAGCCGAGGTTGTAAGCATCCTGCAAACCGGTATTCATACCCTGCCCGCCAACCGGCGAATGGATGTGCGCCGCATCACCAATCAGATAACACCTGCCTTGGCTGAACTTATCGGCCATACGATGGTGCAGTTTGTAAATGGTGAACCAATTTACATGTTCAACATTAATTTTAGTATTAGTGATCTGTTCCAGATCCGGTAACACATCGGTAAGGCTTAGATCAGGTTTATTTTCTAATCCGTCGGGCAAACTTGCTACAATGCGGAACGAGCGATCCTCGGGCATAGGAAAAAACCCTGCGAAACCTTTTTTATCAAGGTAAAGGCTTACCACATCAGGACCAGGACTATTAAGCAGTTTCAGGTCGGCAAGGTAAAATTGATGCTGGTAGGTATCGCCTGTAAACGAAATATTTAATTGTTTACGTACTGCACTGTGCGCACCATCGGCGCCTACTACATAATCGCAGGTGAGAGTATTTGTATTATCACCATCTTGTAAAGACGCGGTAATGCTGTGATTATTTTGGGTAAGTGCTGTAAGAGTAGTGTTCCAAAATACCGGGCAGCATGCCTGGGTGAGATAGTCCAACAGCAGTCGCTCATTTTTGCTTTGCTGATACAGATGGATAAACGGATACAAGGTTTGCGCGGTACCCATATCTTTAAGAGATACGTGGGCCAGTTTAATCCCGTTTTGATAATAAGACATACCACCGGCCTGCTTGCCGCCGCTTAATACTTTATCTACAACGCCTAATTGCCGGTAAATCTCGAGCGAGCGGGCCTGCACGGCCAGCGCCTTTGACTGATTAGTTGGGCCTTGTTTGCTGTCAATAATAACCGGCTGCACACCGTTACGCAATAGTTGTGCGGCCATCATCAACCCGGATGGGCCGGCGCCAACTATAAGCACGCTGGTATGTTTTGGCAGGCTGATCATTTATCCCGCATGAAAGAGTAAATATATGGCAGGACGCTTGCGCAGGTCAGGCACCTGCTTTTGCCAGTCGGCAATTGTAAGCGTTTTGATAAACTCTGTAGGCGCCGTGATGTCACAAGCTATAGATAATCTTGTTGATGCCTTACAAGTCTTTAAAACTTCCTGCAGCATACTATCGTTACGAAAAGGCGTCTCGATAAAGATCTGCGTCTGCTTATTCTTTTCGGCCAGGCTTTCCAGCTCCTTCAATTTCTTAGCGCGTTCTATTTTATCAATGGGTATATAGCCATTAAAAGTAAAGCTCTGCCCGTTAAAACCTGATGCCATAAGTGCAAGCAAAATTGAGCTTGGGCCAACTAATGGCACCACTTTTACACCTCTGCGGTGCGCTTCAGCAACAACATCCGCACCAGGATCTGCTATACCGGGGCAGCCGGCTTCGCTCATCAGCCCAACATCTTTACCGGCAGTTAATCCTGTAAAAAATTGCTTCAAACCTGCATCCCGGTTATGCTTACCATAATCGTGGATCAGTAATTCGCTTTGCGGTGTTGTTAAGCCTGCCTCCTTCAAAAAACGACGCGCGGTTTTTTCATTCTCGACAATGTACTCTTTGATATGATTGATCGTATCGACCAGGTAAGGGGTAAAAGACTTTGCAGCAGCTTCATCAGCAAGTGGCACGGGTATTAGAAAGAGAGTTCCGTTTGGCATAGTAACTTATATAATGCAAAAAGAGACGCGAAGTTTCGCGTCTCTTTTATATTCTTGTTATTTCAGCTTTGCCAATGCCTCGCGGATGCGCGGGATCATTTGCTGAATATCTACCAGTGTGCTTGCACCAACCGATGCCCGGAACCAGGCTACGTCATCTCCTGTTCCAAATGCAGAGAATGGCACAAAGGCTACACCCGCTTCTTTGATCAGGTAAAAGTTCACGTCGGTGCTGTTGCTCAGGATTATACCATCCGGCGTAGTTTTGCCTATGTAATCAACTTTGATGGTTAGGTAGATAGCGCCCATCGGTTCAATCGAGTCGACATTAAACCCTTCGGCTTTTAGTTGCTGCATTCCTTCGTGCAAAGTACTTAAGCTGGCCTGGATGTCCGTCTTAAGCTGATCGAGGTAAGCATCTACATAAGTATCATTACCCAGATAACCGGCCATAGCAACCTGCTCCGCTTTGGGCGACCATGCACCCATGTGGCCAACAATAGCCTTCATGTTGTTGATAATAGCCGACGGTCCAAAGCCCCAGCCCACACGCACGCCTGTGGCCGCGAAACATTTTGATCCGCCATCAATAAATACGGTATAATCTTTCAATTCCGGCCGTAGGGTAACGGGGTCAAAATGGGTATGACCGCCAAAGGTTAATTGCGAATAAATTTGATCATAAAGCAGATAAAGCGGCTTTTCGCCTTCCGTACGGGTTTTATTTTCGGCAATTATCAGGTCGCAAATTTCTTCCAGGTCCTTTTTACCAAACATGGTACCCGTGGGGTTCAGCGGCGAGCACAGTGCAAGCAGTGTAGCGCCTTTCAAGTGCGGGCGCAATTCATCCGCAGTAGGCATAAAATTATTTTCGGGGCGGGTTTGTACCAGAATAGGTTCCGCACCGGTTAAATCGCAGTAGTGATTGTTATTCCATGAAGGTGTAGGGAAAACTACCCAATCGCCCGGATCAACCAACGCCAGGTACGCAGAGTATATCAGCGGGCGCGAACCACCCGAGATAAGGATTTGGTTAGCGGAGTAATCCAAACCCATTCGGCTGCTTAAAAAACCTGATACACTCTCGCGCAGGCTAAGCATACCATCGGCCGGCGGATAATTAGTTTGGTTTTGATTATAGGCCTCAATAATGCCTTCTTTTAATTCGGCAGGGACAGGATAAATGTTCGAGTCAAAATCGCCAATGGTTAAATTGGCAATATTTTGCCCTTGCTTTTTTAACTCGTTTATTTCGCCGGCTATTTTTATAATTTCCGAACCGCTTAAATTCTGCGCTAATACTGATACTTTCATGTGTAGAATAATATAGATGGCAAATATAAGCTAAATGCAGAAAGGTAAAAGCAGAAAGCTTTTTACAAAAAAAGCGAAGCGCCAATCTGACGTCTTCGCTTTATACTTTAACAAATAAATTGTCCTACAAATATGCCTTACGCAGCCTGATTATGCGCGCCCAGTGCATCACTTTCATCACCGGGTAAACAGGATCGATCTCGAACCATTTAGCACCAAAGTTTGCATTGTTAGGGCGTTTATGGTGATTATTCTGAAACAATTCACCCAGCATAAAAAAGTCGAACGGAGTGGTGTTTTTTGATTTATCATTGTTATCAAAATTAGCGTAGCCGTATTTGTGGCCGCACCAGTTTACAATGGCGCCATGCAGCGGGCCCATCATAAAATGGATGGGGATTAAAAGATACATCCACCACTGGGTGGCAAATGCAACGTAAAAGGCAACATAAAATGCGCCGAATATTAACCGTGATAAAATAGACGAGCCAATGTAATCTAAAAACCTCCACTCCGGGTAATTGCCTTTAAAGCGCTCTTCAGGCTCTTTATTTCTTTTGATATGATCGCGGTAACTTAATACGGTATGCCACATCATCTGAAAAACATCTTTAAAAAAGTGCGGAGAGTGCGGGTCTTTTTCGGTGTCACTGTAAGCGTGGTGCTCGCGGTGCATAATTGCGTATGCGCGCGGGTTAAGGAACGATGACCCCTGAAAAACGTAAGTCATGATGTAAAACGTACGCTCGAAAAATTTATTAGTAGTAAACATTTTATGCGAAGCGTAACGATGCAGAAAAAATGTTTGGAAGAACAAGGATAGAAACCAATGCCCCAGGAAGAAAATTAATATAATCACAAAATAAAAATTAGTGTGTTGATGTTATTTATAACGATTACAAATATACGGTTTTAACCTGTAAAGCGATTTAAAATTAGTGTTAACTAATACCCCAAAATGAAGAAAAGCCGCCTGGCAATACACCAGGCGGCTTTTCTGTATATAAATTTCAGGTTACACCTGTGCGTCTCTTAACGCTTTGATGCTATCATGACCTTCGTTAATACCTTGTTGTTGTTGTGAAACAACCTGGGTATGCTGTGTAGACAAAGCACCTTCGGCCAATGCATCACGGTATGCTTTTTTAATAGCATCCTCGCCGCGCTCGCATTCTTCTAAAATGCTTTTACGGTCGTGGCCGCTAAATGTAGCTTTAACATCTAACCATGCACGGTGAATTGTACCGGTTGCAGTGTTTCCTGTTTCAACCTCGCCACCTGCTTCGCCAACTGCCTGGCTTAACTCTTGTACGTAACGACGGCTGTCGCTCGCGAATTTCTCAAATACTGCTTTAAGGTCAACGTCGACATTGCCTAAATCTTTTGATGCGCGCTCAAAGCCATCTATACGGTCGTTGTTAATTTCAATTAGATCATTTAAAACTTCAACTGATTTTTCTGTAGATTCCATAATAGTAGATATTGTTTGTTTTGTTACTAACTATACAACTACCCTGCCAAGTTTAAGTTCAAATTAAATAACCTATAAAACTTGGTTAATCTTTATCAAGGGCAACTGTTTTATTTAATTAGTCATTTAAATGAATACCAGGTGCCCCTGTTTACAACCTGCTTGTATGATAATGTTGGCAACCTGCTTTTTAAAACGTACATTTTAGAAAGTGGCGGTTATCAACAAAAAAAGGCAGCCATAAGGCCGCCTTTCTATAAATGACTAAGTATTTCAGCTTATGCTTTTTCTGTTTTAGCTGATTGATTGATAGTACCTTCTGCAACCTGTGTTAAAATTTCATCAGTTTGTTTTTCTTCCTGCAGGGTTGCATCAAGCAATTCTACTGCTTCGGCATAACCTAGTACACCGGCAAGCGTTTTAAGCGTACCGTATGAAGCAATTTCGTAATGCTCAACTTTCTGGCATGCAGAAATTATACCTGCATCGCGGGTTATGCTGCCGTCTTCGGTGCTTTCAACAATCTCTTCAGATTCTTTGATCAAACCAGCCATAGCTTCACATTTTTTCGCAGTAGCTTTTTCACCTACTACATCAAATACCTGCTCCAGGCGGGTGATCTGATTTTCTGTTTGCGTAATGTGGGTTTGGATAGCGCCACGCAATTCATCAGTAGTAGCTTTTTTAGATAATTTAGCTAACGCTTTGGTAAGATGTTTCTCTGCCCAATAGATGTCTTTTAATTCATCTATAAACAGTTCATTTAATGCCGATTCTTCAGCTATCTCTGTATTTTCCGGAACTTTAGGTGCTTTAGCAGCCTTGGTTGCCGTTTTTGATGTAGATTTTGTAGCTGCCTTTTTTGGCGCTGCTTTTGTTGTAGTTGCCATATCTTTGGTTGTTTGTTTCGTTTGATATAACAACGTGGTTTACAACCAATAGTTTGACTAATTATATTAATTATTTATATTTTTAATTTAAAAGAAGATTAGTTTTTATATAAAATGTCGCGCAGTACGGTTAGATCAGTCATTCGTTCTTTTGTTCTTAAGAAAGTACCAGCCCAGGTTAAAGGCAATAATCATGTGATTAAAAACAGTAGGTATTAAACCGTAATGTTTTTTCATAATATCAAAACGCTCCAGAAGGCTTTGCTTGTGTTTAGCCTTTGACATGCCGCCTACCAGGTATTTGGCAACATAGCCGTTAACCTTAACACTCGTTTTAGCTTTTTTAGCAGCACGAATGATCCAGTCCACATCGGCGCTGAGTTGATATTTATGGTCGTATAGATCAACAAGCGAGCGTCTAATATAGATAGCCTGATGGCTTACACTCATCCCGTAATTAAAGCTGCGCCAGGTAAAGTTGTGAGGGGCTTTATGCCGACGTTGGCCAAGGCTTTGCAGTTCATCGTTGATCATCTCTGTTTCGCCATAATAAATATCCGCATCATCTGCAGTACCGAAAACTCTGGCAATGGTATCCTCCGCATAAAATTCATCGCCTGAGTTCATGAAGATTACATAATCACCGGTAGCCAGTTTTAGTCCTTTGTTCATGGCATCGTAAATGCCTTTATCCGGTTCGCTAATAAACTTAGTGATGCGGCTTTCGTAGCCTTTAATGCTATCCAAAGTGCCATCTGTTGATGCACCGTCAATCACAATATATTCTATCTGCCCGTAGGTTTGGTTTAAAACAGACAGAATGGTCCGCTCCACATCGCGGGCGTTATTATAAACTACGGTGATGACGGATAGCGTGGGCATCATACCGCACTTCCCTCCAAAACAGACCGGTATAAATCTATATACTGTAATGCCACCTTATCGTTGTTAAATTCCCGCAAAACTTTATTGCGGGCGGCAGTGGCGAACTGCTCAGTTTTAAGGTTTAACAATTCATTTAAACCCGCAGCCAGATCTGCCGATGATTTATAATTGGCCAGGTAGCCGTTCTGCTGGTGATCAATCATATCCGGTATGCCGCCGGTATTAAAGGCTGCGCAGGGCGTGCCGCAAGCCATAGCTTCCATAATAGTGTTGGGCAGGTTGTCTTCAATAGAAGGATTAACAAACACATCTGCCATAGCATAAATTTCGGCCATGTCGTTAGGCGATGTGATAGTATTCAATTGCGTAACCGCAAATGGCAGTGTGTTGATATCGAAGTGGTTGTTTTTACCGAAGATCACCATTTCCACCTTTTCTCCCTGCGGATGATTAGCTTTTAATATAGCTAAAGCTTCTACCAGGTAAGTGATGCCTTTTCGCCTGTCGTTAATGTTGGCAGCACCAAACAATATGATTTTTGCATCCGTACTAACACCCCATTTTTTCCTCATTAACAATTTGTCTTTAGGAGAAAACAGCGCTGTATCAATTGGGTTAGGAATTACGCGGATGCTTGCATTTTTAAGTAATGAGCTTGTTTTAGCTACCTGCCCCAGCCAGTTGCTGCAAGTTACAAAACTGATATTTTTTGCCGCACTGTACATGTCGCTTTTGCGCAGCCATCCGCTATGTGATATATCGTTGTTATCGGGTTTCCGCAGAAAGTAACAATTACCGCATTGGTTCAAAAAATGATTGCAAGTGCCCGCATAGTGGCAGCCACCTGTAAACGCCCACATATCATGCAGTGTCCAAACGATTGGCTTGTTGAGGGCCAAAAGTTTTTTAAGGTCATCAATCGATAAGAAGCCGGAGTTTGTCCAGTGGATGTGCAATATATCTGCCTGCCGGATCACCGGCTCGTTGCTGATATCCGTCCCGGCATTTGCGGTCGAAAAAGCAAACCTAACCCTCCGGTCCCGTTCCTGAAACGCGATGAATGGCAGCCGCTCGCAAAAAAAGTTGAAATTGCTGCGGAGTTTATCGATAGCGTTGTGCTGCACTGTATAAACGCGGTCATTATCCCGGCGCTTGTTTTGCACTACCATGCTAACATCAACTTGCTGTTGCAGCAGGGCAGCTAACAGGCGCATACAAGCTTCTGCAGCGCCCCCGCCAGCATCAGATGTATTTATAAGCGCAACCTTCATTCCGTCCGGATCATTTATCGTGGCAAGTATAATGATACTAAAATTAAAAATTTTACTTTTGAACACTTCGTGGTATCATTACGAAGTGCAGCAGCTAAACCCGCAGTAAAGATGAACTTTTTCGCTTATTTATTCCAGGATTGGACGGCCAACCGGGGCAATATAAAAGGGCGATTGGTGCTGTTTATGTTTAGGCTGGTAAATGCTATAAACAGGTATATGTTACTCAAGATCCTGTTTTTTTGGTATTTGATCATCTATCGTTTTTTTGTGGAGTGGGTGCTGGGAATTGAGCTGCCCCGTAAACTAACAGCAGGCAAAAACCTGGTCTTTTACCACGGGCAGGGATTGGTTGTTAATTTTAAAACGATCATTGGCGATAACTGCACGTTGCGTAACGGTGTTACCATCGGACACAAGAAACTGGCAAACGGCAGCCTGAGCGCCTGCCCTGTTATAGGCAATAATGTGGATATAGGCGCCAATGTATGTGTGATTGGCGATATTACCATTGGTGATAATGTGACAATAGGCGCCGGTGCGGTCGTAGTGAAAAACATCCCCGCCAACAGCGTTGCGGTTGGGAACCCCGCACGTATTTTAGGAAGTAATTCGGAAACGGTAAACCGTATTGAAAATAGTTAATGGAGAATAATTTAACCGACCGGGCCTTCTGGAAAGCTTTTTGGGAATCACGAAAAGGGTTGATATTTAAGATAAAACCCAATTATGTTTTCGGCGATATACTGGCCGGTATCATTAAAGAAAAAGGCATACAAAACGCTGTAGAATTAGGTGGTTTTCCAGGCTATTATGCCATCTATCTAAAGAAATATCAGCATTTAAAAACCACATTACTGGATTACTTTATCCACCCAGGTTTGGTAAACGAACTGCTGCAGGTTAACGATATGCAACCCGGCGACATAGACATTGTAGAGGCCGACCTGTTCACCTATCAACCTGCTGAAAAATTCGACCTTGTTCTTTCTTTCGGCTTGATAGAGCACTTTAACGATACCAGGTTCATTATTAACGAGCATCTTAAATTTTTAAAGCCCGGCGGCACACTTTTTATTACACTGCCTAATTTTAAAAGCGTAAACGGCTGGGTGCAAAAGAATTTTGATAAAGACAACTACGACAAGCATAACATCAGCAGCATGGATCTTAACCTGCTAAAAAATACCTGTACCGATCTTGGGCTTAAAAACGTTGAGGCTTATTACCACTTTAAATTTTCCGTTTGGCTGGAAAATAAATCCGAGCAATCCGGTTTCGCTAAGGCACTGGTCAAAACAATTTGGATGGCCGGTAAGATCTTTACCAAACTGGTACCGGTAGAGAGTAAGGCATTATCCCCATATATTGTAGTGAGGGCAACGCTGTAGATTTACGTAAGGAATTTTGCAGCTTTAATGGTGGCAATGTCGTGTCAGTAGTCAATTTATCAAAAGTCTAATTATCAGATAACTAACAACATTCACAGGTGTTCACGGCGGTGAACGTGAACGTTTTATAGATTTTTGCGCTTCATTATAACTAAAAAAGCCGCGCTTTTCAGCAGGGCTTTTCAATCTCCGGTTTAGAAAACTATACCATATAATTCCAGCCGTGGGTATCTTCTGCGCGGCCGTATTTGATATCATCGAGCGTAGTTAAAACTTTCTTTGAAAACTCGCGCGTTGCAGGGTCACTTAAGAAATGCTCCTCTCCGTTATAGCTAATCGACGCTACGGATGCTATAGTCGCAGCAGTACCGGCACCAAAAGCGTCGGTTAGTTTGCCATTTTTGGCACCTTCAATCAATTCGGCAACAGATACCTTACGCTCTTCTACCGGGATGCCCCAATCTTTAGCCAAAGCAATCACCGTATCGCGGGTAACGCCATCAAGAATGGTGTCCTTAGCTTCGGCAGTGATCAAAACACCATCCAGCAGGAACATCGCGTTAGCGGCACCCATTTCTTCAATGTACTTATGTTCTTTGGAGTCTGTCCAAATCAGTTGGTCAAATCCTTCTTCGGCAGCCTTGCGGGCTGGCAGCATAGACGAGCCGTAATTACCGGCAGCTTTAGCATAGCCCATACCACCTTCGGCAGCGCGGGTGTAATGCGTTTCTACCTTTACTCTTAACGGCTTAGAAAAGTAAGGGCCAACCGGGCCTATCAGCACCATGTATTTATAAGTAGCCGATGGCGTTACCCCCAGAAACGGATCTGTAGCGAACATAAAAGGGCGAATGTACAACGCATGGTGCGCTTTACCCGGAATCCAGTCGCGGTCGATATCGACCAGGGCTGCTATAGTTTGTACAAACAATTCTTCTGACAATTGCGGCATGCACAACCTGTCTGCCGATTTATTGAAACGGATTGCATTTTTATCCGGTCGGAAGATAGAAACCTTACCGTCTGCATGCTTATAGGCTTTAATGCCTTCAAAAAATGATTGCCCATAGTGCAGTGCCGATATAGCAGGACTTAAAGAAATAGGGCCATATGGCAATATCTCGAAATTCTTCCATTCCCCGTCTATATAATCTGCCGAAAACATGTGGTCGGAGAAAACTTTGCCGAAAGGCAGCGTATTAAAGTCCGTTTCAGATAAACGGGAATTTTGGGTTTTGGTTATTTTGATGTCCAGTGTGTCGGTCATGGCAGTATGTATTATTTCGAAAAATGGCAAGTTAGGAAATTTTGTATATAATTAACGATTTGAGGCCGTATATTACAGCACCTTATCTACAACAAACATGCCCGTTTACAAATTAACAGAACAAGGAGCCGCAGGGCTGAAACGCAGCTGGGTAATTACTATGATAATTGCCTACCTGGCCATCACCGCCGCGTTTTATTACAGCCTGGTATATAAAAGTGGCGACAACAAACACCTGTTTATATTTGTAGCTGTATCAATAGTGTTATTTGTGGTGGTGTTTTTTGGCCGTAAGAAGTATTTCGACGGAGTAGATGGCAGCAAGCTGATAATTGAAAGTAATCAATTAACACTCCACGCGCTAAATGTTCCTGATAAAGTACTGGCTTTTAACAATATCAGAAAACTTAACATCACTAAGCGCGGCATCGAACTGCTGAGTAAGCGCAATCAACCGCGGGTAATAGTTATCATAAATGAGTTTGAGAAGCTTGATGAAATAGAAAGGCTGCTAAGAAAAAAGATCAGTAGCTGATCCTTAAATGCCAACCAAATACAACTGCCACCTTAATTACAACTCGCCAACAACTTTTTCTACCCAGGCTTTTCCCCAGTTTTCCAGTTCATCCACACTCCATAGTGACGGGTAAAAAATCCGGCGCTGAAAACGCGGAGGCAGATATTTTTGCCAGTTGGTGCCACCTGTGGCTTTAATCTCTTCGGGTTCGCGGTGCAGGTAACGCACTGCAGATTTGTAGTGAGATAACGGCCAGTTGATGTTCACGTTCACGTCCAACTCACGCAGTTGTTTTTCTAATTCACTGGTAATCTGTGCTTTATATTTGAAGTTTTGTAACAAAGCGTTAAAATTGGTCTGATTTACCGATTTCCCCAATTCAATAAACGTTTTTGCGTATTTATGCTCGAACTGTTTAAGGGTAAGCGTTTTTTTACCGGTAGATAGTTCCGTCGCACCAAACTTCCAGTAAATATGCTCAAACTGTTCCCCGATAGGTGCTGTAGACATGGTTTGGCGCTGATCTGCCGCTACCAGGTTGATGAAATCGGTGGCGTAAATCTCTATCATGCGGTACTGCCCGCTTTGAAACCCGCTGGCCGGCAATAACGACATCCGAAATTGCAGGAACTGCTCCTTTTCCATACCATCTACCATGATCTCGAACGATTGGGTAAGCGCCTCGAAATACCGGTTAATACGTTTTAAGCGTGCGGTAAAAAAAGCTACGGTCAAATTTTCGTGCCCTGCTATTTGCTTACACTCATGTAACGACAGTTTAAAATACAGCTCTGTTATCTGATGGTACATGATGAAGATCTCTTCATCCGGAAAGGGCGTTTTAGGGCTTTGCAAACTTAGCAGGGTATCCAGGTGAATATAATCCCAATAAGTTAAAAAATCGGCATGCAACAGCCCGTCCAGGTACGATGTCATATCCTGGCCCATGGCATTGTATTTTTCCTGCAGTTGGGTAAGCCTTTTTTCTATCTCGGGAGTGATGCTCATATGCTAAAAACTAAACGGCCAAACCACAGGCCAATGTACAGCCCCGTTACCGATAAAAGAAAATTGATCACAATGTTTACAAACGCCATCCCGGTTTGCCCCGCCTTAAATAGCTCAACAGTTTCGAAAGTAAAGGCGGAGTAGGTGCTGAAACCACCACAGAAACCGGTTATCAGCAGTAGCTTAAGGGAAAAATTAATATTGAGCTTTTGAACCCCAAGTATCAGCACAAAGCCAAACACCAGGCAGCTTAAAAAATTCGCTGTTAATGTTGTATAGGGGAACGCGGGCTGCCACTGCTGGTAAAATTTACCAACCATATAACGGGCCAGGCTACCGGCGCCGCCGCCAACAAATACCAAAGCGAGATCTTTCATTTAAGATTTGCCCAAATATTGCAAGAATTTATGAAAAGTATACAAAGGCGCGAACAAGTAGTAAAAACATATTAGCCCAATTTTGTTATAACAGGTAAAACCAAACCGCTACAATCATGAAAATTAGCAAGATACTGATAGGGATAGACGATAGTAAGTTTGCGGAATACGCAGCTTCATATGGCTTTGATTTAGCTAAAACGTTTAACGCGCATGTTGGCCTGGTGCACATTGTTGAGCCAGGTGTAGCCCCTGTTACCACCACCGATACCATTATGGGCATGCCTATGCAGGATAGTGCAATTAATCAGATTGAGCTGATGGAAATACAAAATAATGCCGGTGAAAATATTATTGACCGCACCATCAGAAGCTACGCCGGCGATTTGCAAGTTACCCATTTTAACGAGTTTGGATCAACATCCGACGGCATCCTGAGCTGCAGCAAAGAGTTTGGTGCCGATCTGATTGTAATTGGTACGCACAGCCGCAGCGGTATAGACCGTTTGCTGATGGGCAGTGTTGCCGAAACTGTTGTGCGTAATTCTGAAGTACCTGTATTGGTTGTACCGATGCTGGGAAATGAATAGTGGTAGCTAAAGCAATTTACAAACGTTAAGGCGTTACGCTAGGAACGGCAGGAACTCCTATTACTGACGGTTATAACCTTATGCCATTCCTGTTAAATTATCCGTCATCCTTTAACATCCTTCAGGCTGGCAAGCTCAATGATTTATAGGATTAGTATAGCAATCTAAATTTGATCGTCTGATCAATGCCTTTTAGTTCATTAAGCACCTGTGGATCGTATCCTGTATTAACGTCGGTAATTACGTAACCAATTTGCGGGTTAGTCACCAAAAATTCTCCCACTATATTAATGTTATGACTGGCAAACACCTCGTTAATCTTGGCCAGGATGCCCGGCACGTTTTTATGGATGTGAATTAAACGGTGCGCGTTGTTGTTGCGTGGCGGTTGCAGATCGGGAAAGTTGCAACTCATGTGGGTGCGGCCCTCGTTCATAAAAGCCATTACTCTGCGGGGGATAAAGTCAAAATTGCGGGGGTTTTGCTTGGGGTCGTCAAAAATGATAATGCCTTTCTCGCAGGCTGTATCTGCCAGTTTGCGGCTGTTTACCTTGCCAAAACAACCAATCACCTTTAGCCTGCCCGCATTCTGCAATTGGTCGGGTGTAGGCTGGTTAGTTTCGTCACAAAACAGCACGCCTGCTTCATCCAGATATTTTTCTTCTACACTATCCCGGTGGCGGATGTTGTAACCTTCGCGTTTCATTTGCGCCAGCGACTCTTCTTCAATATTACCCACTACCAAACATTTGATGCGGTTTTTTGGGTATGATATAGCACGCGGGAGCTTATTGATGTATAAAAACTCGTCAAAACTTGGGGTGATGTGGTCTGCCTTTTCGGTAACAGATTTACGCTCAATATTTTCCGTAAAGGCAAAAAAGCGTTTGATCATCCCCGATTCTTTTAGTTGGAAATCAGAATAGCCGTCGCCAATTCCAAAGATCTCACCTTGTAAATTCAATTCTTTAAGCAGTTTCACTTTACCGCCCTCTTGCGATAGCGGGTTCTCTTTATCATAACCGATGATGTTGCCTTCATCATCAAATACAAAGGTATTGGCGTAGATATTTTCTTTTTTGATATGATACTCGGTAACTACCGGCGTAATGAATTCTTTAAACCCGCCCGATACGATCAGCACCTCGTCCTGGTGGTTTTTAAAAAATATGGTATTGCGGGTAAAGGATGTCGACACTTTCTTTTTCAGGTGACTGATCAGCTGTTTCAGGTGGTCGCGGTTAGCACAAAGTAACCGTACCCGCGCCTGCAGGCTTTCTGTAAACGACAGCTTGCCCTCCATCGATGCGTTGGTCAGGTCTTCAATCTGTTTGTAGATAGCTTCCCTGTCAGGGTGGTTTTTTAACGAGATGCGGGCTAATTCATCTAAAGCTTCAACCTGTGTAAACGTACTGTCGAAATCTATTATAAAGTACTGATCCATGTGCCGAAAGTGTAATGTGAACACTACAAATGTGCAAAAATTGGTTGAGGTGTCAACGCAAAGGTTATTAACAAGATAAAGAGGTTATAAACAGGTGCCCAGTGCAGACACGCATTGCTGGATAAAGTTAGTTAACAAAAGTTACACTAAAACACATAATTTAAGGCAATGAAATTTACCAATTGAGCCAGCCCCGCTTAAGCTTTAAATATTTATGATATTTTAGGGGCATGCAACCACCCCGTATCAACAGGAAAATAAAACCCTATCAGTTGGTTGCCCTGGTGTTTTTTACTGTATCTGGCGGACCTTACGGGCTGGAGCCGTTGCTGACCTATGCAGGTGAGCATGCCGCAATTTTAGTTTTATTAATAACACCGTTGCTTTGGGATGTGCCGGCAATTTTTACCGTGCTGGAGCTTAACAGCATGATGCCAGTTACCGGCGGTTATTACGAATGGGTGCGCCACGCATTGGGCAACCGCTGGGGCTTTTACGAAGGCTGGTGGACGGTGCTTTACACATTTATCGACCTTGCTATCTATCCGGTACTTTTTGTGGGTTACGCGGCGTTCTTTTGCCCGGGGATAGAGGCTTACCGGGTACCTATATGCATCACAATTGTGTGGCTGGCTGCGGGGTTAAATATTTTAGGAATTGTTAAGGTAGGCAAGGTGTCGTTATTTTTAGGTGCAGCAGTACTGTCGCCACTCATCATTCTCTTTGTCATCAGCATATATCGTTACGGTGGCATTAGCGTACCCGCACAAAGTTTGCATGGTTTAAAATTCTCGTCACTGGGTATGGCGCTTTATACGGTTATGTGGAACTGCCAGGGCTGGGATAATGTAACTACTTACGCACAGGAGGTGGAGCGTCCGGTACGGTCATACCTTAAAGCGACACTGATAGCATTTGCCCTTACCATGGTGATTTACTTTTTTGCGGTAGTAGTAGCTTTGCAGGCAGGTATTAATCATGACTTATTTAACGATAGTGGTTTCCCGGCTTTAGGCGAATTAGTAAAAGGGCGCTGGCTGGGCGCTATTTTAGCCGCTGGCGGCATGGCCAGTTCGCTGGGCATCTATTCGGCTGTTCTCCTTTCCGTATCCCGCGTGCCAAAGGCCATGGCCGATGACGGGTTTCTGCCCACCCGGATCAACAATTTGCACAGGCGGTTTAAAACGCCTTATAACTCCATTTTTTTATGCTCGGCAGTGGTTAGCTTTATGATATTATGGCCATTTGATTCGCTAATGATCATCGATGTAACCGTTTACGGCGCGGGTCTATCGCTCGAGTACATTTCGCTCATCAAATTGCGCATCTCGGCACCGGATATTAAACGCCCGTTCAGGATCCCGCTAAATACTTTCGGGTTGCTTGCGGCACTTATTTTACCGTTCGGCGTTTACTTAATCGCAGTGGCCGCTGCGTTCACCTCCACCCCTAAATCTATCCAGGCGGCCACGTTTGCGGTAGCCACGCTACTTACTGCAGAAGTGATGTGGCGGCTTATCACCTGGAAAAAGCCACAACTGCGAAACACTTAATCTGCTGATGTTAAAACCGTTCGGCGTTTAAGTAGTTATAACAGGTACAAAAATCAGTACTGTTATGAGATCTATCTGGAAAGGTTCACTTGGTTTTGGGCTGGTAAGCATACCGGTAAAACTGTATTCGGCGGTACAAACTACCTCACTTGACTTTGACATGCTTGACGGGCGCGACCACTCCCGTATCCGTTTTCAGCGGGTAAACGAAAGCACGCATAAAGAGGTGCCATATGATAAAATCGTAAAAGGCTATAAACTCAACGATGATTACGTAATAATGGACGATGCTGATTTTGAAGCCGCCGCGCCCGAAAAAAGCAAAGTGGTTGAGATAGAAAGCTTTGTAGATATTGCCGATGTTAACCCTATGTTTTACGAAACATCATACTACACAGAGCCGGATACCAAAAATAACAAAGCCTATGCATTGTTGCTCCAGGCCCTAAAAAAATCCGGAAAGGCCGGCCTGGCGAGGTTTGTTTTGCGCAGCACCGAAAGCCTTTGCATAGTGCACCCGGTAAAAAATGTGCTGGTGATCACCCGCATCCGCTTTGGCCAACAGATCCGCGAGACAGACGACCTGAACATATCAGATGATGTAAACGTGAGTAAAAAGGAGCTTGATGTAGGCCTGGCACTAATTAATCAGTACGCCGAAAAATTTGATGTAAGCAAATTTAAAAACGATTATACAGATGAATTGCTGAAGATCATTACCGCAAAAGCAAAAGGGAAAACAGCTAAAGTTAAGAAGCTTAAACCGCACAAAACCACCGGTACCGACCTTTACGATCAATTGATGAAGAGCCTGTCTGTAAAAAAGGGCGCGTAACCTGTTTAGATAGCAATCAAATATAAAGAGCAAAAAAAAGCAGCGATGAAATTCTCATCGCTGCTTTAAATATTGATCTGAAACCCTTACGCTAATTTCTTCTTTTTTGTTTCCATAAAGGCTGCACCGCCAAGGGCAAGCACTAACAGTACCGAGCCTGCCATTGAAATTCCTTCGCCGGTGTAGTAAGATGCCGGGTGGAAGTCGAACTTAATGGTGTGGTTACCCAAAGGAATGGTTGCTGCACGCAACAGGTAATCTGCACGATAAAAAGGCTGCTCAACGCCGTCAATGGTCATTTTCCAGCCTTTGTTATAATAGATCTCAGAGAAAACCGCTACCTGGTTGGCGGCCGAACTGCTTTGGTAAACCAAATGATCCGGGTTGTAGTTCACCAGTTTAATAGTTGAGTTTGCATCACTACCAAGTTGTTTCGATTCCACTAAAGACTTATAGCTCTTATCTATCATCGCCTCATCCTTCGGGCTAAAGCTGCTAATCGCAAGCATCTCCTCGTCGGCATCGGCAACATACTTAACACTTTTTACAAACCAGGCATTGCCGCAGGCAGTTGCGTTGGCATGCATACTGGCCAGGTTAGTTTTAGGGTCGGTGGTAATAATATACTTGGTGTTCAGCATATCCAACACATCCTGATTAATGCTTTTGCTGAACTGATTATCCAGTAACTCTTCGTATCGTTTTAGGCGTGCTGCCGAGTAGCCGCCGATAGATTTATGAAAAAACGGGTTGTAGGTATCCTGCTTAAGGTAAGCGCCGTTTTCAGTCATATCAAACACGCGGAAGTTTGGATCTTTATCTTTCATAATAAAAGTATCCACTTCACGGGGCTGTACCGCCTGTGCAGCATCCTGCTTATCCTGAAAGTTGGTTTCTTTCAGATAACGCTTGTCTACCTGCCACATGTCTACCAAAACAATAGCCAAAAACCCAACAGACATGATGGTAACATTTATCTTTTGCTTTACAAAGGCCCAAAGCAACCCAAAGGCAATTACAATAAATATCATCGACCTGATGGCATCATTGCGCTCCAGGGCTGTCCTGTCGCGCACTAACGCATTTGCTGCGGCATTTGCTGTAGCGCTGTCGTTATTTAAAGCCTGGGCAAGGGTTTTGATCCCTTCGGCCTGGTCAAACGGTTTAAAGCTTAATAACAATTCAGGGATAACGATAAGTATCAGTGTTAATCCTCCGGTGATAAAGAAAGCGATCTTGAGTTTGTTGAACAGGTATGTTTTATCCGGATTGTCAATAAATTCCTTAACTGCTAAAAACGCAAGGATGGGAAAGCACAACCCGGTAACCGCCAGGATCGACTCGACCGCACGGAACTTGTTATACAATGGGAAGTAATTGAAGAAAATATCCGACAGATACGGGAAGTTACCACCAAATGACAGCAGCATGGTTAACACTACTGTACCCAATAGCCACCACTTAAGCCTGCTGCGAACCACAATCAGCCCCAGTATAAACAGGAAGCATATTGCAGCCCCAAAATAGTATGGGCCAAAGGTTGACGGGCGTTTGGGCCCCCAATACATCGAATAGCCGGGGAAGCGTGAGATCTGGCTGATAGCGGTACCAATTTGCTCTTGCGGAATGCCTTTTTGGGCAAATACCTTTACAAATTCAGAATTCTCATCAATGTTATCCATACCTGAGCCACCACCTGCAGCGTTAGGCACTAAAAAGGTAAAGCTCTCGGCTACACCCTGGCTATATTGGTAGGCATAGTCGCGGTCTAACCCGTTGCTTGGTTCTTTAGTATTTTTAGTAAGGTTTGATTTACCGCGTATGGTTTCGGTACCATAATCGTAAGTGCTCCATAAAAGAGACGCGTTAACTGCAAGTGCCAGCACGGTTGCAGCCGCCAAAAACGCCATTGATCTTACAAACCTGGCAGTAGTTTTAGCTTTAACAGCATGATAAAGTTCAATACCTACAAGAATAATTATAGCCAGCATCAGGTAATAAGTCATCTGTACGTGGTTGGCACGTATCTCCATCGCCAGAAACAGTGCTGATAAGGCACCACCCAGGTAATAATTACCTCTTAAAGTAAGGATAATGCTGGCCAGCACCGGCGCAAAAAACGCTATTGCAAAGGCCTGGTTAGAGTGGCCTGCAACCAGCAAAATAATATTATAGGTTGAAAATGTAAACGCGATGGCGCCTGCTGCAGCAAGCCATGGGTTTAGTTTTAGTACATTAAATAAAAAGTAAGTACCCACCAAAAGTATAAGCACTGTATCTACCGGGTTAGGGAAAGTTGCCTTAACAGCCGATACGATGTGTGTGGTAATGTTAGCAGGATATGGGGCCCAGATCTGGAACACCGGCATACCGCCAAAAATCTGATTAGTCCACAAAATGGTAGTATCCTTTGCACGGTAATCGTTGATCTCTTTTTGAGTTGATTGCGCGCCGATAACATCACTTTGGCCTAACGTTTTGCCCTGGAATGCAGGCGTAAGGTATAAAAAGCAGATAGCTAAAAAAAGTGCAATAACAGCTATGTGCGTGCCATTACGTTTAAACCAGTTGTTCATTTAAATCTTTTAAGGGATAATATTATTAATCTTCAAAAATAGAAAATTGAATGATAATAGAAACGATAAGTTTTACAAGATATCCGCTTAGCAGTTATGGGGTTGACTGCTAAAATAAAAGAAGAAGCCGACCATCAAGAGGATGGTTAAAACGTAGATGATGGCATTTATGCGGTTGTACTCGTCAGGGTTACGCCTGATGGTGTACACATTGTAGAGTGCAAGGGCGGCTATCGCTGCCCAAAAAAAGTTATTAATACTGGTGCAGCCGGTAAAAAGCTGGATTAAAACTGCCAGTACAATACAATTAGTTAGCACCAGCAACACCGTTGGAGGCGTAGTGTGGTGCTTACGGCGTTTGTATAATCCTTCGGGCAGCATGTATATTATTTAATCTCTTCGTAATCAACAAATTCACCTTCAGAATCGGGCACAGTGCCTTTTTTTCCGGCGGGTACATGGTCAACCCGTACACGGCCGTCCTGCCGTGGCTGCTGTTGATAATTTTGCTGGTGACGTGCTTGTTCCTGCGCCTTGTTAACTACGCTGCTAAAAAACATAGGTAAAAAAATACGTACCAATGCGCGCAGGATATATAAAATACAAATAGATATGATCAGAAAACGAATAAGTATCATTTGTTAAAAATTAGCTTACAAATATAAGTATATAACGTTAAAAAAGTTTCAATATGATAACGGTGTCAGTTTAACTAAACTTCTCTTCCATCATCTTTTCAAGCGCAAACATTTCATCACGCAATTTAGCGGCCAGCAGGAAGTCCATGTTTTTGGCGGCCGCCACCATATCCTTACGGGTATTATCGATAGATTTCTTCAGGTCAGGCTTGGTCATGTACTGCACAATAGGGTCGGCAGCCATTGATACAGTGTCAGCCTCTACATACGCCTTTTGTACACCGCCTTTAAAGTCCACAACAGAGGTTTGCTCCATAATCTCCGCTTTGCTTTTGCCCACTGTTCTGGGGGTAATGCCATGCTCTTCGTTATATTTTATCTGTAGTTCCCGGCGGCGCATGGTTTCATCCATGGTTATCTGCATCGAATCTGTGATCGTATCGGCATACATGATCACCCTCCCCCGGTCATTACGCGCGGCGCGACCGATGGTTTGGATCAATGATCGCTCCGACCGCAGGAAACCTTCTTTATCAGCATCTAAAATGGCTACTAATGACACCTCGGGCAAATCCAACCCTTCACGCAGTAAGTTGATACCGATAAGGACATCAAATTCGCCAAGCCGCAGTCCCCTTAAAATTTCAACCCTTTCCAGTGTTTTTACCTCCGAGTGGATGTAACGGCACTTAATACCGAGCCTGTCCATGTATTTGGCCAGTTCTTCGGCCATACGTTTAGTAAGGGTGGTCACCAAAATGCGGTCACCCATTTTTATGGTTTTGTCCACCTCGTCCAGCAGGTCATCCACCTGGTTGATTACCGGCCGAACATCGATCAGCGGATCCAGCAAACCCGTCGGCCTGATCACCTGCTCCACAACTACACCGCCCGATTTTTCCAATTCAAAATCGGCAGGAGTTGCGCTTACATAAATGGTTTGCGGGGCAAGGCGCTCAAACTCCTGGAAGTTAAGCGGGCGGTTATCCATCGCCGCAGGCAAACGAAAACCATAATCAACTAATGAGATCTTCCTCGATCTGTCGCCGCCATACATGGCACGGATCTGCGGAACGGTTACGTGGCTTTCATCAATCACCATCAGGTAATCATCCGGAAAGTAATCCAGCAAACAGAAGGGGCGCATACCCGGCGCACGGCCGTCAAAAAAGCGGGAGTAATTTTCAATACCGCTGCAATAACCCAATTCGCGGATCATCTCCAGGTCGTAATTGACCCGTTCCTCTAATCGTTTGGCCTCAATAAAGCGGCCATCATCGATAAATTGCTTCTTACGGCTCTCTAACTCCTCTTGTATAGCCCAAACCGATTGCTGAAAACGCTCGCGCGGGGCAACATAAAGGTTAGCCGGATAAACCACCATGTGTGTCATCTTCTCGATGGTTTTTCCGGTGGTAATGTCAAAGGTGCTCAGTTCTTCAATGTCGTCGCCAAAAAAACTGATACGATAGGCAAAATCCATATAAGCCGGAAAGATATCCACCGTATCACCTTTAACGCGAAACGTTCCGCGTTTGAAATCGGCGGTAGTCCGGGCATAAAGTATCTCTACCAGGCGGTGTAAGAATGCATTGCGACTAATGCGCGTACCTACGGCAAACTTAAATACCGAATTGGCAAAATCCTCGGGGTTACCCATACCATAAATGCAGGATATGGACGATACCACTATTACATCCCTCCTGCCGCTCATTAAAGCCGATGTGGTACGCAAACGCAGCTTCTCAATCTCTTCGTTTATCTGCAGATCTTTTTCTATATAAGTATTTGACGAGGGGATAAATGCCTCGGGCTGATAATAATCGTAATAGGATACAAAATAGTTCACCGCATTCTCCGGAAAAAACTGCTTGAACTCGCCATATAGCTGTGCAGCCAGCGTTTTGTTGTGGCTCAGAATCAGCGTTGGCTTTTGCGTTTGCTCAATAACGTTGGCGATAGTGAACGTTTTACCAGACCCGGTAACCCCCAAAAGGGTTTGAAACGGATCGCCGCTGTTTACACCTTCAACCAATTGTTTGATGGCGCCGGGCTGATCGCCGGTAGGTACGTATTGAGAAGTTATTTTAAAATCCATTATTCAAAAATAGTGATTTAAGGGCATAGATTTGTGATTAGGCTGTCAGGATTTGCTAAGCATTTTAGTCAACCGCCATCATTTTACAACCGTTATCCTGGCCTAAAGTTCATACAAAATAAATGCTGTGCAATGACAGCCCTATGTCAGCAGAGGATTGATGGGCGGAATTATTTTACTCCTGCAATTTTTAACGCTATATTTAATCCTCTGATAGCGGTAACAACGATACCTTAACAATGCTTTTTGTACTTAACCAAACCAACAGTATAGCCAACCAGTTCCTGGCCGAAATGCGCGATGTAAATTCGCAGCAGGACAAATTCCGTTTCCGTAAAAACCAGGAACGACTGGGCGAAATACTGGCTTATGAAGTGAGTAAAAGCTTTAGCTATACCGAAAGCGAAGTAACCACTTCTTTAGGTATTGCCAACGTAAACCTGCCCGATGTGCAGCCCGTGCTGGCCACCATCCTGCGTGCCGGCCTGCCGCTGCACCAGGGGTTTATGAACATCTTTGATCAATCCGACAGTGCCTTTGTAACCGCCTGCCGTAAGGTTAAAAAAAGTGGCAGCTTTACCATACAGGTAGACCATATCAGTACCCCCAACCTTGATGGCAAAACATTAATAATGATAGATACCATGCTGGCCACCGGCCAAAGCCTTGTGCTGGTTTGTAAAGAGCTGATGGCGCAATACAATATTGCCGATCTGCATATTGTATCGGTTATAGCCAGTATGGAAGGTATAGCCCACGTGCGCGCCAACCTGCCCAAAGCCAAAATTTGGGTCTGCGCGGTTGATGAAGAGATGACCAGCAAAAGTTATATTGTACCCGGCCTAGGTGATGCAGGGGATTTGGCGTTTGGGGAGAAAGCGTAAGGGGAATTTACAATGGAAGATCTTAGATTTACGATTTGGAATGATTAAACCTGAAAAGAAAGACTGCTGGCTATGGTGGCAGAATAGACGACTTAAGTATAATAAAGGTTTAGTGGTTGCAGGCGTTTTGGCGTTTTTAGCATATTGTATTGTCGGAGAGATTTTTATTGCACCGAACGAGGAATTTGAAGTCACCCTATTTACAATCGCATTTCAAGGAGTGGGGTATTTACTTATGATACTAATCGCTAATGTTTTCTATAGTTTAGGATATATTGCAGACACATGGTTTAATCCTCAGAGTGCAGAATCATTTAGGGTTAAGTTGTATAATATCGGTTACTGGTTTTCCTTCGCCTTGCCTTTTTCCATTCCAATTTTAGTTATCTATTTGTTTACATTGAAGTACCACTAACTTTGCCTCATGCTTCAGTCAGAAATCGTCAATCCAACATCTAAAATTTACAAACACATCTTCTTCGACCTTGACCACACCATTTGGGATTTTGATAAAAATGCCGAGGAAACCCTGCACGAGCTTTATGGAATCCACAATCTAAGTAACCTGGGCCTTCCTTCCGCTGATCTGTTCATTGAAACCTATACCAAAAACAACCACCTGCTTTGGGCTAAATATCACCTGGGGCAAATCACGAAAGATGAGCTGCGAGAGGAGCGTTTCAAAACTACGTTTATCGAGTTAGGTGTAGCGCCGGATCTTGTGCCTGTTGATTTTGAAGATGCTTACGTTGCCCTCGGCCCAACTAAAACAAACCTGTTCCCGCATGCGCATGAAACGCTGGCTTATTTGCAAAGCAAGTATACTTTGCATTTGATATCTAACGGGTTTAAAGAATCTACCGAAATAAAGGTAGCCGGCACCAATCTTGCCTCTTATTTTCAAAATGTGATCATATCTGAGGTGGTAGGCGTGAACAAACCTGATCCACTGATCTTTCAGCATGCGATTGACCTTGCAGGTGCCACTGTGCAGGAAAGCCTGATGATTGGCGACAGCCTGGAAGCCGATGTACGCGGCGCCCTGGCATTTGGCATGGACGCTATTTATTTTAACCCGCTGGGATTGGAAAAACCTGCAGATGTGCCCGTGCAGATCAATCATTTAAAAGAGCTAACTTTAATGCTATGAATATTGCCAGCGAGCGCCGCAAAATAGAAGATGCCTTAAACGCTTACCGCGATTGGCTGGACACTATCACCAATAGCGAGTTTTTGCAAACGCCTCAAATGGGCGGGTGGAGCTATGCAGAAGTGTATGATCATATCATGAAAGCTACACTGGCATCAACCATAGCGCTGGAACGCTGCACCAATAACAATTGCCCTGCCACTAAAAAAGGGGTAACCCTTATTGGTTGGTACCTTTTACTTACAGAAAGTTTCCCGCCGTTTAAAATTAAAGTCCCTGAAGCTATTGCCGAAAAAATGGCCCCTAAAAAGATAGATCAGGAAGAAGGCAAAAACCTTATTATCAAGTGCCGTAAACGCATCGAGGCTATTGAAGGGCTTGTAGCAGGCGCCCCTAAAAATGCGCGGTGGCAGCACCCACGTATGGGTATGCTCAATGCGCAGCAATGGTTTAAATTTATCCGTATCCACTTATTGCATCATTTAAAGCAATTGGAGCGTATAAAAAGTAACTTTTCGCAACAAAACTTCAAATAGTGTTCATGTTCACGGCCGTGAACACTTGTACGAAACGTTAAACATCACATAATCAACCATTTTCATTTTTGGCAGGTGACAGAGCATTGTCACCACTAATCTGAAAGAAAATGATATGCCGAAACTACCCCAAACACCCCCCGCCGGTTATTTCATGCTGTTTTCATACAGAACCTGTAACTTAACATCTGCTAAGGGGCTTAGGCCGTATATAAGCCGGCGTTAAATTAAGTTGAGTTATCAGTAACCTTTTACATTTAACAAAGTCTTAACAATATAATTACTTGATTATAGGATATTTGTAAAAACAATACAAGATGAATTTTGAATTTGCTTATTTGTTTGTAGTAGGATTGCTGGTACTGTTAGGCATTTTTTATCTTAGCCCTTACGAACTTAAGGTTAATGAGGACGAGGACGACGAATAACAGTCTACATAGCAGCCCTGCCCTTAATTACCGGTACATTTTACCGGCCGGAACAGTAACCTCAAAACTTTGATGGCAAAGCGCGAAGTAGACATTGTAATTATATCAGATGTGCACCTGGGCACCTACGGCTGCCACGCTAAAGAACTCCTTAAATATCTTAAATCTATCAAGCCAAAAATGCTGATCCTTAACGGGGATATCATTGATATTTGGCAATTCAGCAAATCGTACTGGCCGGAAAGCCATATGAAAGTGGTGCGCCGCATCCTTAAGTTTGTTACCGAGGGGGTACCGGTTTATTACCTTACCGGCAACCATGATGAAATGCTGCGCAAGTTTACCGATCTTAACCTCGGCTCGTTTCAGTTGCTTAATAAAATTGTACTGAACATTGATGGCAAAAAAGCATGGATCTTTCATGGCGACGTGTTTGATGTTACCATGCAGCACTCCAAATGGCTGGCAAAACTCGGCGCAGTAGGGTATGATACCCTTATCCTGATCAACAGTATGAGTAACTGGTTGCTTACCGCTGCAGGCAGGCCAAAAATGAGCTTTTCGCAAAAAATTAAGGCCAAGTTTAAAGATGCCGTTAAATTTATTAACGCCTTTGAACAAACCGCTGCCGACCTGGCTGTAGAGAAGCAATACAGCTATGTAATTTGCGGCCACATTCACCACGCCGAGATCCGTACTATACAATCTACAGAGGATACCGGTTCTGTATTATACCTTAACAGCGGCGACTGGGTAGAAAGCCTTACCTCACTGGAGTACAGCAACGGCGACTGGAAGGTATTTAAGTACCACGCGGATGACTTTAAGACGGATAGCGACGAAGACGATATAACCGACGCAGAAGATCTGGACGCCAAACTGGATGTCAATAAACTGCTGGAACGGTTTAGGCAGGAACCGGGTTAAAATCAATTCAGTGCTAAAGCTAATTAGCCGACTACATAAGTCATCTACCCGGCGCTTCGCTTATTAAAAGCTTCGACTGCTCATCTAAGACAAGCCTGCTACCATTTGTCATTTCAAAACAACAAAAAATAATATCGGAACGATTATTCCATTATGATTGTACATTTGTGGAACAAACATTCCAATAACAAAACAAATGAAAAAGTTAGAAAACAAAGTTGCAGTAGTTACCGGCGCTTCAAAAGGTATAGGTGCACAGATATCAAAAAGTCTAGCCGAAAACGGTGCGGCAGTTGTAGTAAATTATGCTTCGGCTAAAGAAGGCGCAGATAAAGTAGTCGCCGATATTATTGCCAATGGCGGCAGGGCCATAGCCATACAGGGCGATGTATCAAAATCTGCAGATGTAATTAACCTGTTCAACCAGGCAAAAAGCAATTATGGCGCTATAGACATCCTTGTAAATAATGCAGGCGTTTACCAGTTTGGCGCGTTGGCAGATATTAACGAAGATGAATTTCACCGCCAATTTAACATCAATGTGCTGGGCCTGTTGTTAGCATCGCGCGAAGCAGTAAATAATTTTAACGAAAAAGGTGGCAGTATTATCAACATCGGCTCGGCTGTAACCGCAATCACCCCTCCAGAAAGTGCCGTTTATACCGCTACTAAAGGTGCCGTTGAATCTATCACCAAAGTATTGGCTAAAGAGCTGGGCGGTAAAAACATCCGTGTTAATTCGTTGAATCCCGGCATGGTCGAAACAGAAGGTACACATACCGCAGGTTTTATAGGCAGTGGTTTCCAAACAGAAATCGAACGCACCACTCCGCTGGGCCGTATTGGCCAGCCAGAAGATATTTCATTAGTGGCCACATTCCTGGCATCTGATGAATCGCGCTGGTTAACAGGCGAAACTATTGTTGCCAGCGGCGGTGTGCGTTAAGCACCAACCTGCCGGCAGGCAGGGGTTAAAACAATTTTAATTTATATAGCTTTGCCTTTAAAGGGCAAGGCTTTTTCGTTATGGCAAGAACCAAAGATTTTGATGAAACAGCGGTGCTCAAAAAAGCGATTGAGCTTTTTTGGCACAAAGGGTACAGCGCAACCTCTATGCAGGAGCTGGTAGATGGATTGGGCATCAGCCGGTCGAGCCTGTATGATACTTTTGGGGATAAGCATACGCTATATATTAAAGCGTTAGAAAGCTACCGTGATTCAGGGTCGGGCGCGATGTGCAAAATTGTAAGTAACGCGCCGTCGGCAAAGCAAGCTATACGGCAATTGTTAGAACTGGTTATCGGCCAGCTATCTGCCGATGTGCAGCGCAAAGGCTGTTTTATGGTTAATGCCGAAGTTGAAACGGGCCCCCATGATGAGCAGGTGAACAGTTTAATTTGCGAGAACGACGTGAAGATAGAAGATGCATTTTACGCTGCCATTAAAAAAGGGCAGGATAATGGCGAAATACCTGCAGGTAAGGATGCCCGCGCTTTGGCCCGGTTTACCGTAAATACCGTAAAAGGCATACGGGTATCGGCCAAATCAACAAATGACCGGGAATTTTTTGACGATGTCATCGGCCTTTCCATGTCCGTTTTTGATTAAGGGCCTTTATTCCCAACCACTTTACTATCGCTTTACCCCTTCTTTACTATTTATTCATCTGTAAAACATATTTGTTTTACTAAATTGCCGGGAATTCTATCTGCATGAAAATATTGTTTGGTATACAGGGTACAGGGAACGGTCACATAAGCCGGGCCCGTGAAATTGTGCCGCTGTTACAACAGTATGGCGAGGTAGACCTGCTGGTAAGCGGTACCGAGGCCGAAGTGAGCCTGAGCCAGCCGCTTAAATACAAATTCCACGGATTTAGCTTTGTGTTTGGTAAAAATGGCGGGGTTGATAACTGGGCCACCTTTAAACTCATGAACCTGCGCCAGCTTTGGAAGGATATGCACAGCCTGCCGCTTGACGATTATAATTTGATCATTAACGATTTTGAACCCGTTAGTGCCTGGGCTTGCCGGCTGCAGGGCAAAGAATCGGTATCATTAAGCCACCAATGCTCGTTCGTTTCTAAGAACACACCCCGGCCAAATAAATGGAACTATGCCGAGTGGTTGTTTAAATATTATTCGCCCACTACGCATCACATCGGTTTTCATTTTGAGCGCTATGCCGATTTTATCCATACACCGGTAATCCGCAGCGACATTCGTAATATGGCAACCGCCAACCATGGCCATTACACGGTTTACCTGCCTGCTTACAGCGATACCAAATTGGTTAAGAACCTAAGCCAGACAGATGCGCAATGGCACATTTTTAGCAAACGCACCAAAACGGCCTACACCGAAGGTAACGTAAAGGTTTTCCCGGTGAATAACGAGGCCTTTAACACCAGCCTGGCCAACTGCGAGGGGCTGCTTACCGGCGGCGGTTTTGAAGGCCCGGCAGAAGCTCTTTTCCTGGGCAAAAAAGTGCTGATGATACCTATGCGTGGCCAGTACGAGCAGCAATGCAACGCCCTTGCCGCATCCAAATTAGGGGTAACCATCATTGAAACTA
>NZ_CAXVWK010000044.1:0-26170 GCF_964263795.1 Mucilaginibacter sp. | reverse complement strand
AAAATGGAAAGTGGCGATTTGCCGGCGGTTGCAGATATTGAAAGGTTGGATGGTACATCGCCCGAGGACATGCGCAAAGAATTAAGAGCATTTTTAAAAACGGTACAAAACAAAACACACGTAAAGCCTATTATTTATACTAATATTAGTTTTTACAAAGATTACTTAGCGGGTTATTTTGACGGATATCCGTTGTGGATTGCACATTATTACCAATCGGAACTAAAAACCGGTGGACATTTGAGCTGGCAATTCTGGCAACATTCCGACAGGGCGAAGGTAAGCGGAGTTAACCATGTAGTTGATTTTAATGTATTTAGCGGCGATAGCCTGGCATTCGAACGGTTGTTAGTGCGCTAATAATAAATATAATTAAATTACAAAGCAACTACATTTCTTTTCTTATTTTTGTGCATCGATAAAAACAACATATTACGCGCAAATAGTTTGGCATATAAGCTAACTGATCGCCCGCAAATAGCGCTTTCGCATAAAGCATCTTTTTATACGCATTTTTTACACAGCTTTATTTAAAACGTACACTTAGCTGTCAATTAGTTGTTTACTATTGGCTGCTGGTTTAATTTTTTTCATATTCATGAGACAACTAAAAATTTCCCAATCGATTACCAACCGCGAATCACAATCGTTAGACAAGTATTTAACAGAGATAGGGAAGGTAGACCTGATAACCGCACAGGAGGAAGTTATCCTGGCGCAAAAGATCCGCGAGGGTGACCAGGCTGCATTGGAGCGTTTAACAAAAACCAACCTTCGTTTTGTGGTGTCTGTTGCAAAACAATATCAAAATCAAGGTCTTACCCTTGGCGACCTGATCAACGAAGGTAATTTAGGCCTGATTAAAGCGGCTAAACGTTTTGATGAAACTAAAGGCTTTAAATTTATTTCATATGCCGTTTGGTGGATCCGTCAATCTATATTATCTGCTGTTGCTGAGCAATCACGTATTGTGCGCTTGCCACTTAACCAGATAGGTTCATTAAGTAAGATACATAAGGCAGCTTCAAAATTAGAGCAGATGTATGAGCGCCAGCCGACTCCTGAAGAATTGGCTGATGACCTGGAAACCACTACCGAAAAGATTGCCGACTCTTTATCAAATGCGGGCAGGCAGATTTCTGTTGACGCGCCGTTTATTACAGGTGAGGAAAATACTTTGCTGGATGTATTGCAAAGCAGTGATGCAGGTACAGATAATGACCTGATGATCGATTCACTTACACAGGAGATTAAACGTTCATTAGGCATTTTAGCCGAACGTGACCGCGAGGTTATCGTACTGTTTTTTGGCTTGAATAATAATGCCGCTCATTCGTTAGAAGAGATTGGCGAAAAGTACAGCCTTACCCGCGAGCGTGTTCGCCAGATAAAAGACAAAGCGTTGATGCGTTTACGCCAAAATTCAAGAGCTAACCTTTTGCAATCATATTTGTAATCTAAAGGAATATGTTCTTACAAAAAGGCCGACTTTTTATTTAAAAGTCGGCCTTTTTTATTATTCTGCCTGTCTATCTTTTTCCAGGTACTTATAATGGAGCTGTTTAAGCGTTTCCTCTGATTCTTTGTCGGTTGAGTAACCATATCCGGTTACCAAAATACCTTTCTGACCAGCCGGAGATGCAAGCGCGTAAACAGTGGCTTCATCCGCCGGATCTGACGGACCTTCATATCTGTACTGGTCTACAATCTCAAACTCGTTGGCAGGGTAGGCGTGCTCACCCGACTTAAGCTGGTTTTCAGCAAGGTTAAAATCTAAATTAAAACCCTGCTCTCTTAATTTGTTTATAGCCTCGGTAACAGTTGCGTAATGAAATTTTTGTTTCATGATAGGTAGGTGGTTTTAGTGTCATTCAATTTCTTCGTCCTCGTCATCTTCCTCTTCGGGCACGTAGGTGGCAATGGCCTGGCCAATCTTGTCAACCTCGGGGTCATTGTCAAACATGGGCATTTCGGTTTCCGGGTCAAGCTTTAGCCACACATTTTCTGTGTCTTTTTCTATTTTACCAAACTCCACGCCGGCTTTAAAAATAGCGTAAACGTTATCCTCTTCGGGGAACACGGAGTAAACCGTTCCGTTTACCAATATGTCAAATGGGTCTTGCATTATTTCTCAGTATGATAAGGGGCGCAATTTATCAAATTTGTCAAACTACATAAAATGGCGGTAATTATATCTGCGAGTAAGTGGTCGGTACCAGCAATGTAGATGTTATTTTGTTCACCAACAGGGCATCTGCATACTCCGGTACCGAGCTGATCTTTTTCCACTGCGGGTCGCCGCCAAAAGCTTTCCAGTGTGCATCTTTAGCTGCCAGGTCATCAAAAGTAACCATATAGGTTAAGTTCGGCCTAAGCGGGCCTATAATGGTTTCGCCCCAAAAAACCGGGTTAAATTCCAGTCGCTTGAAAATATCGATCTCCCCCTGGTCATTAAACATCTCTATCTTTTTTTGACCTGCCGCTTCACTGGCGCTTTGGTACTGCCGCAGTTCAAAAATACGATCCTTTTTCGTAGGCACAGCCAAAACAGGGCTGTGTTTAAATGCCTTCATCACAGAGCTTTCTATCCGCTCGTATGCGGGTGCCGAGGCCGGCGCATTAAGATATGCGGCGCCCGCTTTTAAGTAAGCGTTATCGGCGTTTAAACGCTCCGCTACAAAATTAACGTGTTCGAGGTTGCGGTAAGTGGCTAATATATATAGTTTGCTTTGGCCGGCCGGTTTTAACTCAGTAAAAACGCCTATGTTTTTTACCCCGAGACGGTTAAGTGCCGCGATAGCGGTATTTTTATAATACTCTTCAACCAATGTTTGCTGCGTGGCATCCTTTAAAGTGTACACGCGCAGCTCGTAAAACTCGGCATGAGCGGGGGCAGCATTTTGATTTTGCATAGCGTTTGTAACAGCAGGAATTATGGTTGCGGCGGCGCCGCCAATTACGGTTGACCGTACAAATGAACGTCTTTTCATAAATGGTTTTTAATATGGGCTAATATAGGCAATTGCCCTGCATTTAATTTTACAGCACCAATTTTATATACTTGCAACAGATATGGATAATAGCCTCTTGCTTGCCGGCATTGCCAAATATGTAGCCTTGATGCCGGACGAGATTGACCGTGTCACCGATGCCATGCACTTTAAAAAAGTGCGGCGCAAACAGTTTGTGCTGGAGCAGGGCGAAGTAAGCTCGCGCATACTATTTGTAACGGCAGGTTGCCTGCGCAGCTATGCGGTAGATGCCAACGGAACCGAACACGTGTTACAGTTTGCCCCGGCTGGTTGGTGGATAACCGATATGCTCAGCTTTATAAATGCCAAACCTGCCCGGCTTAACATAGATGCTATTGAAGATAGTGAGTACATTTATTTTAACAAGCCCGATTTTGAGGAACTGAACGCTGCCATTCCTAAATTTGAGCGCTTTAACCGTTTGTTGGGCCAGAATGCTATTGCCAGCTATCAGCACCGGCAGGTAGATAACATTACCCTGAACGCTATGGAACGGTACAGTGTGTTTTGCAAATTGTATCCATCCCTTATAAAAACGCTTCCGCAAAAGCAAGTTGCCTCTTACATAGGGGTTACGCCTGAGTTTTTAAGCAAAATGCTCAACAACACGATCATTAAATAGAAGGATTTAGGTTAGCCTGTAGGATATCAGATCGTATCAAAAAATACCTGATAATTGCTGATTTCGGAGGACGGAAAACGCAATTTTTATGTTAACCCAATTTTTTTTAAATTGTTGTATATCAGTTTATTAAGCCATTTTCCCAAAAAAAGTGTAAACCTTTGTTAACCTTTGTTCATTTTTTTAAGGCAATTGCCGGACGCCCATTTGAATATTAAAACGGCTAATAAAAACTTCAATCTTAACCTACATTAAGTTTTAAGGTTAATGTACATTATTGGGCTGCCGGCCGTTTGCAGCTACCTTTGTTATATCAAAACAAAAGGAAAACAGATCATGGAAACATCAGTAAACGGAATACACCATATCACTGCAATTGCAGGCAACGCAAAACGCAATTATAATTTCTATACAAAAATATTAGGCCAGCGGATGGTCAAGAAAACGGTAAATTTTGACGACCCTGAAACGTATCACCTTTATTACGGAGATAAACAGGGCACACCAGGAACCATCCTTACATTTTTCCCATGGGAGAACATTAGCTCGGGAAAGCGAGGCGCAAGGCAGGCTACCGAGATCGGTTACTCCGTACCCGAAAACAGCTTCGGTTTTTGGATAGACAGGTTCGAGAAACATAACGTGATCTATAACAAGGTTGCCGATAAGTTTGGCGAGCAATACCTAACTGTATTAGATCCGGACGGATTAAAACTGGAGTTGATTGCCGGTAAGGCCGCAGATGATCGCTTGCCTTGGGAAACCGATGAGATCAAAGCGGAGAACGCCACCAGGGGCTTTTACAACGTAACCATTACTACTAATAAAATGCAGCCAACGGCGGATATTCTTATTAATGTATTTGGTTACCGGTTACTGGAACAGCACGTAAACCGCTATCGTTTCATAACCGACGCAGTTGAAAATGCCAATATAGTAGATTTGGTTGAGGTGGCTGGAGAAGTTGCAGGCCATGTAGCGGGCGGGTCTGTACACCATGTGGCCTTTAGGGTGAAAAACGAAGAGGTGCTGATGCAATACCGTGAGAAGATAGCTGCGCTGGGCCTGCACATCACCGACAAGATTGACCGGAATTATTTTTATTCGTTATACTTCCGCGAGCCGGGTGGCGTGTTGTTCGAGATCGCTACAGATAACCCCGGCTTCAGCGTTGATGAACCGGTTGAGAGCCTCGGTGAGCACCTTAAATTACCTCCACAGTATGAGCAGCACCGCGCAAGTTTAGAAAGCACATTGCCAAAATTAGTTTAATACTATGTATACACACAGCAAACAAATACGCACTGGCGGCCAACCCGTTGCCAGTGCAAATGCTGCACTTATTATGCTACATGGCAGGGGTGCTTCAGCAGAAGATATAATGGGCCTGGCCGGTCACATAAACGTTGCGGATATGGCCGTTTATGCACCACAGGCTACCAATAACAGTTGGTATCCATATAGTTTTATGAATCCTGTTGCCGATAATCAGCCGGCACTAGATTCAGCCATCGAGTTGATTGAGCAAACAGTGCAAATTGCAATAAGTGACGGATTTGCTGCCAGCAAAATCTTTTTTACAGGCTTTTCACAGGGGGCTTGTTTAACGCTTGAGTACATTGCCCGCAACGCAAAACAGTTTGGTGGTGCAGCTGCATTTACCGGCGGCTTAATTGGTGCCGAACTTGATTTAAAAAATTATACCGGCGATTTTGGCGGCACGCCCATATTCATAGCCACCGGCAATCCCGACCTGCATGTCCCTTTAAGCAGAGTAGAGGAAAGTGTATCGATACTCACCAAAATGAATGCCGATGTTACTTTAAAAGTTTATCCCGGCAGGCCACACACTATCAGTATGGAGGAATTGAAACTGGCGAATCAAATCGTGTTCGATTCGCAGAACCATCATTAATTTGACTCGAGGAAATAAAAACAGGGCGCCTAAAGCGGTGTCCTGCTTTTTCCATCACTAATTACAAACAATCCGTTCTATTATCGCTTAAATAACTAATATTTTATAGACATGGATTTACAGGGACTACAGGTTACAAATAATGAAAGCATCCACAATTTTGAAATGTTTGTAGATGGGGAACGCGCCTTCATCGACTACAAAACTAAAGATGGCAAGATGTACCTGGTACATACCGAGGTACCCACCGAATTACAGGGACAGGGTGTGGCAGAGGTTATGGTAGAGAAGACCTTCAAATACTTAGAAGAAAATAACCTTAAGCTGGTACCGTTATGCAGCTATATCCAAAGTTATTTAAAACGCCACCCCGAGTGGGAGCGGTTGCTTGCTTAAGAGGTTAGGTACACATTGTCTTTAATGTCATCAATCATTTGCTGATAAGTGTAACGTTTACGCTCGGGCAATATGTCATAACAGATCTTCACACGCAGGGCCTTTAAGCCCGATACTCCCTGAAGGTCCTCAACTTCAATCATGTCTATACCCTCATGCAGCATCTTTTTAGATTGCAGGAAACGGATATAACGACGGTACTCCAACTCCTCTTCGGCCGTGGTGTACACAATAGTAAGTTTGCCGGTTGCAGTAACACGTTCCCGCGTGTTTTTAATAAACGCTTTATCAATACGTTTTTTAACCATTTCGAACCTTGCATTGTAAGTGCCATCAATATCAAAGCGCTTCTCGTCCATTCTGAAACGGATAGATAAGGGTTGGCTAAATGCCAGGATCAGTGTAGTTACATCCAGCGGGTAAGGCAGCGACTCTTTGATGCGGTTATGTTCATACTCCATCTGGCAAAGCACCTGTATCTGCCATAAACGCAAATTATAAAGGTCATCCATACTAAAGATCCGGTTAGGGGTGATGGATTGCCCGATGTACAGGTTATGCTCTACGCCGTCTGTTTTAAAGCGTTCGTAATAGTGAGGAAATTCTGCCTGGATTTTATGCTCCCACTTATCCAACATTATTGACATCTTTTCGTTGATGATCGCTACAGTAGTTTCATACATTTTGCGGTGCTCATGAAATTCGCCGGTTTGCCCTGTTTCAACCAGGTAGGCATTGATTTCGGCACTAAGCGCATGCTTTTGTGCTGCCGCATTTTTAAGCAGCGGGTCGATATGCGTGCTCAGGTAATTCTGGATGATCTGCTCGGTATCGGCCCGTAAAGGTAAATGCAGTTGGGTAGCCATGTTGCGTAACCGTTCAATTCTTTCGGAAGGCAAATCATTTCCAAAGTGTGGCTGCAGTGTTTCCAGCAAGGGAACAAGCGCATTAAGCTGATCTTCCAGATCGAGCTGTACACTCATATTCCTGGTGTCCGACGATCCCTTGATGTCTATCTGGCCGTAAAGTGCGTAAACATCTCTGAAAGTGATTTCCTTTAAGCTATACTCTTTATCCTGACGGTGAAGGTCGATGTATTTTAAGGCCTCGCGCTGAAATTTCCAGTAAACGCTCGGGTGAATGGTTGTGTATTCTTTTTGGATAACCGCACGTATCTGGTTGATCATGTACGCATATTGCCTGTCGATGGTATCTGTAATAAACGGCATTACAATCTCCAGTTGGTTAGCGTTGATACTGTTCAGCTCGTAAGGTTTATCAGATACCAATTCAATTACCCCAAGCAAATTACCGTTCTTTACAACCGGGGCCAGGATAAAGCTTTGTACACCCTCATCATAAAAACGTTGGGCCAGAACGTTATCAGGTTCCTTTTCCAGATATTTTTTTACATCAGAAACGGTAAAGTAGGTTTTCTTATCCACCAGGTCGGCAAACTCCTGCACGCACATCATGTTGGCGCAAACCTCTTCCTCTTCTCCGGATAGCAGGTAGCTTTTAAGTTTGGCATTAAAAGTAGCCAGCCCAAATTTATTTTCGTCCGGATTAAAGGTGGTAAAACCCACTTTCAAGTTTGGCAGCCGGTATATCGAGCGGAATACCATCAGGATATCTTCGTAAACGTCATGAGTGGGTGTACTCAACAAACTGCCTTTTAAGGTGGATACAGCGTTTTCGACCGTAGCGTCAAACAGCGTGATCAGCGCGAAGCCTTTCATAGTCCAGCTTCCCTGCGGGAAATACCTTTTCCAAAGTTCCAGGTCGTCAAAATTATCACGCAGCAGGTCGATATCCTCTTGTGTTAATTTTACTGATTGCTCTGTAGGTAGTATTTCCATAAAATCGGCATTATATAAAATGCGATAATGCTTCATTACCCCTGCAGCCGTAGGGATGTCATAAAAAAATGGCTTCGAAAAATCGAAAGCCTGTTCGTAATGGTCCTGCAGTATCAGGCAACAACTCAATACATAAAGCTGATGTTCTGTAAAATCGCGAATGCCAATGTCAAATTTAGGCCCGGCATTGTTGAGTATTTTTTTAAAGCGATTGGTAGGATTAAATAAAAAGTCTTGAAAGGGGACCGTTATCGCTTTGATTTCGTTTTCCGTCAATGCAGGCGGAAAGAGGTCGGACACCAGGAGTTTTATAGGCTCCAGTTTTTCTTCAAGCACTTCAAAATCAGCAATCCCTTCCCGAAGATCGGGGTGCGGCGCAATTGCTTTCAAAATCTCGTTAGCCTGTACGGCACGATAGCCGGTTTCATTAGCGGCTACATACTCATAATGCTCAATCAGTTTATGGAAAGAGATGCAAAGGGTAAACGGTGTATTTAAAAATCTGTTCAGATTCATACTTTGTAGAGCGGCGATTTATATCGGATTTAAATCAATTATTATAACAGTAGAACATCTATACGGTGTGCATGCACCATATTTAACTGCGCCGACCATGCAAAAACGGTGAACTGTCCGTCTTGCGATGCAACAAGCGCTACCGCCTCCCGTTGATCGTTTACAAACTGTGCAGCTGCCAAATGCCTTGTGCCTCCGCTTTGCGCCGGATGCATTTTTACCGCCTTACCTTCGGCAACCGGTTCGGTAAAAATGATCTGGCCAACGGGCGCACTGTTCTCCGGTCGGCCAACTTTGACGCCAAAGGCCAAAAGGTCATATTGTTTTGTGATGATGGTTGCACCATCTACCGCAGTGAAACCACCGATGAGGTCAATCGCCTCCAGCAGGTCTTCCTGCCATTCTAGTTTATCCTTTTGCTGATCGCGTAGCGCCATCAGATCTGCTATGGCACTGTAAGCAGGCGTTACCGGGTATTTAATAGGCCGCACAATTGATTCTTCCCAGTTGGAATCTTTCCGTGGTACAATTAGCACCAGCCCACCGCGTTTATGTACCCGCATAGATGCTGCCAGCTGTACCAACACGTTAAAGCTTTCGCCTATTGATGATGGCAGAGGCATATTCTCTAACGACGACAGGAGGGATGGGCAGTCGGCAATACCCATGGTCACTTCATCTAAAACCTTTATCTGGTCGCCTTGCAGCACGGCAATGTTCACAAATTTACCAAAGCCGCCTACCCGCCGGTGTTTGATTACCAGCAAGCCCGGTTCTATTACTTCTAGCACGAAGCAAATAGCGGGGATACTATGCGTGGTCCCCCAGATAAAAAGATCGTCGCCTTCCGGCCAAACGCCAAGGTGAATACCAGGCTGTTCAACAGCTGGGGCAAGTTTAATCAGGTTTTGCGGGGTAAAGCGTAATTTTTGCCCAAATATTAATGGCTGGTCCGACTGTTGCGGCTGCAGCAACGCCAGCGACACGGTAGGCGAGTGGCCTTCTTCACGGCGTAAACTTGCCCAAAACGCAATGTCTATCACCGCCTCGATAATATCTGCGGCCGGTGCAGTGGCCAATTTATCAGATGCAAGCGAACTTACCGATGATAAATGCTTCTTGAAATGCGCCTCGATGGTAGGAGCCACCATACGAGCCGGAAGGTAGGTAGGTTCGGATAACATCGATATTTTTTAATTTTATACAATAATAATTAAAAGCTACGCATTACGACTGCCAAAATATTCTTTATGACGTAGCTAAGATGATGATTGTTATAACCTTTTGTTTTTGATAGAACGCATTAAGATAGCTGTACCACCACCTAACGACGACCCAAATAAAACATCAGACATATAGTGTACACCCAGGTAGGCACGGGAGTAAGCAACAGAGCCGGCCCATAGCATGGCCGGGCCCACAACATACCATTTAGGATAAGCGCTGGACAAAGCAGTTGCCGTTGAAAAACTTGACGACGAGTGCCCTGAGGGGAAGGATGTACTTAAGGGATCATAAACGGCAACGATCTTCAAATTCTGAATAAAGGGCCTGCGCCGTTTAAAAAGGGTTTTCAGCAATAAGGTTGTGCCGGCAGTTATTGCCGTGCTGCTGGCAACGTATAATGCGTTCTGGCGCATCTGCGCATCGTTACGGATAACACCACCAATTAAAAGCGCGGCCGGCACGCCTAAGTTGCCGTAGTCTAACGAGCGGGATAAAAAAAGCATCACCTTAGTTTGTTTTGGCGTACGGTGCGACGCGATATCCAACATAACATTATCATCGAAACGTTGCATCCGCAGCCGGAAACTCAAAGTATCATTAACAGCAATGCTATCCTGCGCCGCGGCAAAAAAAGGTAGTATAATTAACAAGTGTAGTAAAACGGCTATCACACCATTTTTCATAAATGTCCTGCTAAACATTTTAATTTTTATATTTATACGCAAAGTAAACAGTATTAATTTTGATAACACCATATCATAATAAAGCGTTAACTATATTGTTTTAAAATCTGCCAAAACAAAAGCATGAACTATCAACACGTATTAAAACAGGTTAATGATTTTGCCCTGGAGTATTGCAAACTTAATCGTAACCCAAACCTTTACTACCACTCTGAGCAACACACTATTTATATGGCTGGCAAGGCCACCCAGATAGCCAACCATTACCAGTTAAATGACCGCGACTTCTTCATCACTATGGCTGCAGCCTGGTTCCATGATCTTGGCTACATGGTGGATATTGCTAATCATGAAGACGAAAGTGCTAAGATAGCAGAAGAATTTTTAAAGGAACATGGGGTGGACGATGCTATAGCTACTGAGATCCACAACTGTATTATGGCTACCAAAATGCCACAATCGCCAAAAGTACTTATAGAGCAGATCTTATGCGATGCCGACCTGTTCAACCTGGGTACAGATGAATTTTTTGATAAAGATAAACTATTGCATAAAGAGATAGAGGCCATTCATAATGTGGAGATTAGCAAGCAGGATTGGCGATTAAAAAGCATTGCGTTCTTGAAATCGCATCATTATCACACCGACTATTGCCAGGTGCTGCTTGATAATACCAAGCAAAAAAATATGGAGAAATTGCAGGAAAAGGTAGATGCTAAAATTAAAAAGGACGAAGCAAATAATGCCGGGCCCGACGCAAACCAACCCGAACTGCTAATGGATTACAGTGCTTTAGCCACCCAACTACCGGAGACAGAATCAAAAACTGAAAAAGTAAAAAAAGAAAAAGCGATAAAACAGGACAAGGGTGTGCAAACCATGTTCAGGATCAGCTCGGCAAACCATCAGCGGCTAAGTGATATGGCCGACAACAAGGCCCATATCATGATAACGGTCAATTCCATTATACTGTCGGCAATTATCAGCTTGTTGTTACGCAGACTGGGCGAGTACGAATATCTAACCATACCTACCTTTATATTGCTTTGCGTAAGCCTGTTCGCAATGACCTTTTCTATTCTGGCCACACGCCCTTCTATACCTTCTGGTACATTTACACGTAACGATGTTGATCAAAAAAACGTGAACCTGCTGTTCTTCGGTAATTTTTACAGGATGGGTCTAGATGAATATGCCTACGGTATGACTAAAATGATGCACGAAACAGACTTTTTATATGATAGCCTTATAAAGGATGTTTATGCACAAGGAGTAGTATTAGGTAAAAAATACCGGTTGCTGCGCATTGCTTACAATATCTTTATGTTTGGGCTTATTGGGGCGGTTATAGCGTTCATCATAGCTTCGGCATTATTTAGTAATAAATAAATCAGGTTAATATGCAACCTCAATATTTTAACAGGGACCTTAGCTGGTTAACCTTTAATGACCGTGTGCTTGACGAAGCGGGCAACCAGCAGGTGCCGCTAATAGAGCGTATCAAGTTCCTGTCGATATACTCATCAAACCTTGACGAATTTTACCGGGTGCGGATCCCTGTATTGCGTGCCCTTAAAAAAGTTGGTGAAAAAAAAGACAGTGCTATTGACTCTGCAGAACAGGCGGATATTTTAGATCGCGCCGGCCGGATGGTTCTTGCACAACAGCAAAAGTTTGGCAGGCTGCTAACTACTCAAATTTTGCCGGAGTTGCGGGCAGCTAATATCCATTTGCTGTACAACGAACCTTTGCCACCCCAACTTACCAACCAGGTAAGGCGTTACTATTTTACAGAAGTGCTGGCTTTTTTGCAGCCTGTGCCGTTGAATGATAAAACTGATTTCTTCCCTGAAAATAACAGGCTTTACTATGTAGTACAGCTTATGCAGAATGATGAAGAAAGTTTGGTGCTGCTCAATATTCCTTCTAACGAGTTGCCACGCTTTTTTTCAGTAACGGACGCGGAAACCCAGGTGATCCTGTTTTTAGACGACATTGTTAGGTTTAATCTTAATCAGTTATTTAAAGATGCTACGGTGGTTAACTGCTACAGCATTAAAATAACCCGCGATGCAGAACTTGACCTAAAGGACGAATACCCGGGCGAACTTTCTGATCAAATAGAAGTGCAGCTGAACAAGCGCGATTTTGGACTGGCCACGCGCTTTTTGCATCAGGCAGATATGCCCCTGCGTATTTTACAGCTTATTGTCCAATATCTCGATTTGCAAAATGCCACGACCATACAAGGCGGGCATTACCATAATTTAAAGGACTTTGTTTTTTTTCCGGTTAAGGAGACTGCTTTACAGTTTGAGAAGTGGCCGGCTATTACAGCACATATGCCTGCCACCACAGCACCGCTGGCAGATGCTATTGCTGGCAAAGATATACTGGTGAACACCCCTTATCAATCGTACGAAACCATTCTGCGGTTTTTTAACGAAGCTGCCAACAATCCGGATGTAGAAGAGATATATATAACGCTGTACCGCGTAGCAAGCGATTCGAGGATTGTTAATGCTTTGATAAGCGCTGCCCGCAACGGAAAGCAGGTAAGGGTAGTGGTAGAGCTTAAAGCCCGTTTTGATGAGGCTAATAATCTTAAATGGGCAAAAAAGATGAAGAGCGCTGGTGTGCAGATCATTTACAGCGTTACTGCACTAAAGGTGCATGCCAAAATAGCTTTGGTAAAAACCCGCAACGGCAACAGGCTGCAATATTCGGGCTTATTGGCTACAGGTAACTTTAATGAGGGTACAGCTAAATTTTATACCGACCATGTTCTGCTAACCACTAATCCAGATTTGTTGCGTGAGGTAGAATTGCTATTCATTTTTCTGGCACGGCGCGAGAAGCCATCAGCAATCAATCAAATGAATTTTAAGCACTTGTTGGTTGCACAGTTTAACCTGCAACAGCGGTTTTTAGAATTGATTGATAGGGAGATAAGTAATGCTGTTGCCGGTTTACCATCGGGCATTACTATAAAATTGAACAACCTTGAAGAGCGTGTATTGATAGATAAGCTGTACCAGGCATCACAAGCCGGCGTCAAAATACAGCTGATTATAAGGAGTATTTGCTGCCTGGTTCCTGGTATAAAAGGTTTAAGCGAAAACATCAGTATCCGGCGTATTGTAGACAGGTATCTGGAGCACGGGCGGGTATTTGTTTTCGTTAACAATAATCAAACAGAGGTTTATCTCGGCTCGGCCGACTGGATGAACCGTAACATTTATAATCGAATAGAAGTTTGTTTCCCTGTTTATGATAACGAGATCAAAGATCAGCTGCTGCAGATGATCAATCTGCAACTACAGGATAACGTGCAGGCAGTGCTACTCGATGATGAATTAAACCAGTTACACCCGCAAACGCAAGGCGAAAAAGTACAGTCGCAAAAAGAAATTTATGCTTTCCTAAACAATTAGGGCTTTGTAGTAATTACTTATCATTATGAAAAAAATTACCATATTCTCCCTTTTAGTTATCGGCATTATCGGCTCATCCTGCAGCCAGTCTCAAAAAAGCGTTCCTTATGGGCCTGCCGGGTATGACCTGAGCAAACCCGTTAAATATCCGATGCCAACAGAACTGCTCGAAATTTCCGGTATTGCGTTTAATAACGGCGATGCCTCGCGTGTTTATGCAGAGCAGGATGAAGATGGAAACATTTATGCATTCCGCCCGGGGGATAAAAAGATAATGCCGGTGACCTTTGGCAAACATGGCGATTATGAAGACATCGCCGTGATTGGCGGCCGCATTGTAGTGCTCCGAAGCGATGGAAAAATTTTTAGTGCCAGCTTAAACCAGGTAAATACCGGCAAACTAACAGATGTAAAGGAGTTTAAAGATCTTTTACCAGCCGGCGAATATGAGGGTATGTTTGCCGACCAGCCGGCCAATAAACTTTATGTACTGCTTAAGCAGAGTGCCGAAAAAAAATCCAAGGAGAGTGGCGGATTTATTTTTAATGTATCTGCAAATGACGATATAAGCCCCGCGGGTGAATTTCAGCTGGATGTGAAAAAGATTGCCGAATTGTCGGCAGGTAAACATAAAATGAAATTCCGTCCATCAGCACTTGCTAAAAACCCTTTTAACAAACAATGGTATATCCTATCATCGGTAAACAGGCTATTGATTATAGCCGATGAAAATTTTAACATTAAACAGACTATATCGTTAAAGCCGAACGCCTTTTTGCAGCCCGAAGGAATTGCGTTTGATAAACAGGGAAACCTGTACATATCTAACGAAGGGAACGATATTAATAATGGAAATATCTTGATGTTTAAATACGCGCAGGCTAAGTAATACGGTATCAGTAAGCGTTTTCGTCGCCTTTAATTACGCTTATAAAGGTGTTGATGATGATATTTATATCACCGGTAACCGTCCAGTTCTCGATGTACCACATGTCATGTTCCACCCGTTTGACGATCTGGTCATGATCCTTTATCTCTCCGCGATATCCGTTGACCTGTGCCCATCCGGTGATTCCCGGTCTTAGATAGTGCCGGTCCATATACTGGTCGATGATAAGGCTGTATTCTTCAGTATGCTTTAGCATATGGGGGCGCGGGCCTACAATGCTCATCTCGCCAAATAATACATTAAAAAACTGCGGAAGCTCATCCATACTGGTGCGGCGCATAAATGCACCAATTTTGGTTGTACGGTAATCGCCTTTTGTAGCCTGTACCGCGAGGTTATTAACCCGCATGCTGCGGAATTTATAGCACCAAAAAGGTTTATTATTGCGGCCAGAGCGCTCCTGTTTAAATATGCCAGGCCCGGCAGACTCCAATTTAATTAATACAACTAAGATAGGTAACAGCCACGATAGTACGAGTACGATAACAGTCAGGCTGACAATAATGTCAAATATTCGTTTTAAAGTACGGCTTCTGTTCATGTGTATAATTAAACATCCGGCTATCAAAAGTAGGTTTAAAAAATGACCGCTCTTGAGCAGAATGGTATTGTTGCACAACTATGATAGTCAAAGCTTACCTTTTAGTTATCGTATTGTCTTGCTAAAAAGTGTACAAATATTCATATTTTACAGCTAATCACGAAATTTAATAGTTGGGTAATACGCTGTATTCGAATAAACTTTTTAAAAGGTTTGGATTACCCGCTTTGCCGGGTAATCAAGCTTGGCGCTTTTGCGGTTGCCGGCCACTGTCATGTGTACAATATTTAATTGATCGTCGTAAACGTTTTGAAGAAGGCTTACTTCAGCATCAATTTTTTTTGGCGCAACTATTTTTGCTGATTCAAGGTAAACATTTACCGCTTCACGATTGATCTCGTAACCAACGTAATTGAGCGGCAATGAAGCTGATGTGGTTTTAAGCTGCAAATGGCTGTTCACATAATTTTTGACAAATATATCCATGGCCGCATGCATTTCAGGTTTGCTCAGATCGGCTTTTGTATGAAATTGCTTTGCTATCGCCACCTCAAAATCGTCGGTAAAAATGGTGCAAATAACCTCAAGCTGGCCGTCCTGGGCATTAAAACTAACATCAGTAGTGCTTACATGTAGGGGATGGAAACCAGCCGTGGCTGGCTTGAAAGCAACGGGCCAAAGCAACAAGGTGTAACAAAATAATAACGATTTACCTAAAAAAGCGGCCATATAGTATCTGAGTTTTGTCGGTATTAAAAACGTGTTAAATTTACGCTTTCAACGCCCATATTATTATGTCGGACTTTGTTTTTTATTTTGCTCTGGGTTGGAAGCATATTATAAGTGCCGACGCTTTAGATCATCAGCTGTTTATACTGGCGCTGGCATCAGTTTATACATTTAAAAATTTAAGGCAGGTACTTATACTGATTACAGCATTTACTATTGGGCATTCGCTAACACTGGCCTTAAGCGTGCTGGATGTCATCAGGTTTTCCAGCAAATGGGTAGAGTTTTTGATACCATGTACAATTTTTATCACTGCGTTGAACAATATTCTACAAGTCGATAAAAAAGAAGGCAGTGCAAAAATAAACTATTATCTGGCGCTTGGCTTCGGTCTGATCCATGGGATGGGGTTCGCCAATTCCATCCGCATTATGTTGGCCAAAGATCAATCTATAGGAATGGGACTGTTTAGCTTCAACATTGGGTTGGAAGCCGGGCAGATCACGGTGGTAGCGATCATCTTAGCGCTGGCAATGTTGTTTATTCAATATCTTAAAGTAAAACGCCGCGATTGGGTGTTTTTTTTATCGGCCGGAGTGTTTGCTTTATCGGTACAAATGGCATTTGAAAGATTACCTTTTTAACATTAAATTTGATTTTTAACTAACTATAATATGAAGCGAATTTTTACCAGCGTTTTATTTTCGGCAGGGATAATCTGCGGTGCTATAGCCCAGGACATTCAAAATAATCCGGGTAGTAACCACGGCAATAAGTTTGAGCAGTTAGGCACCATACTGAACACGCCAAACGAACAACGTACTGCCAGCGGAGCACCAGGTGTAAAGTATTGGCAACAACGTGCTGATTATAACATTAAATGCGAGCTTGACGAAAAGAACCTGAAGCTTATTGGCAGTGAAACGGTTACCTATTTTAATAACTCGCCGGATCCGCTTACTTACATCTGGCTTCAGTTGGATGAAAATCAGCACAACACCCTAAACAATGCCAACTACCAAAGCAGCTCAACTATGCCGCGGTTTTCTACAACGCAAAATATCGACCGGTCTGAAGGTCGTAACGGAGATGTAGATAACGGGCTTGGGGATATGATCACCAAACTGACCGACGCGACCGGTAAAAAGCTAAACTATACCATTAACAAGACAATGATGAGAATAGATTTGCCTACGCCACTAAAACCGGGTGGTCAGTTTATCTTTAACCTGGATTGGAACTACAAAATAACTGATCGGCTTACTTTTGGCGGCCGTGGCGGCTATGAATATTTCCCTGAGGATGGGAATTACCTGTTTACCATGACCCAATGGTATCCGCGCCTTTGTGTTTACAGTGATTTTCAGGGCTGGCAAAACCATCAGTTTACGGGCCGGGGCGAATTCGCGCTTACATTCGGTAACTTCCATGTGCAGATCACTGTACCGTCAGACCACATAGTTGGAGGTACCGGCGAATGCATCAATTACAGCGCAGTATTAAGCCCGGAGCGTTTAGCGCGATACAATCGTGCTAAAACTGCTGCTGCCCCGGTCGAGATCGTAACTCTTGCCGAAGCAAAAAAAGCTGAAAAAGCACCTGCTCCAGGGAAAAAAACATGGGTGTTCCAGGCTAATAATGTACGCGACTTCGCTTTCGGCTCTTCTCGCAAATTCATATGGGATGGTATGGGACAGAATGTAACCGGAAAAAACGTAATGTGCATGAGCTTTTACGGTAAGGAAGCCTACAATTTATACAACAAATACTCAACCCGTTTAGTAGCTCACACGGTTAAAACCTATTCTGATTTTACGTTCCCATACCCTTATCCGGTTGCGCAATCGGTGGAAGCATCCAACGGCATGGAATACCCAATGATCTGCTTTAACTATGGCCGTACCGAAAAGGATGGTACTTATAGTGAGAGCACTAAGAACGGTATGATCGGTGTAGTAATCCACGAAGTTGGCCATAACTTTTTCCCTATGATCGTAAACAGCGATGAGCGCCAATGGACATGGATGGACGAAGGCTTAAACTCATTTGTTGAATATCTTACCGAAGAATTATGGGATAACAAATTCCCAAGTAAAAAAGGAGCAGCGTACACTATTGTCGATTATATGAAACTGCCTAAAAATGAACTGGAGCCGGTGATGACCAACTCTGAGAACATTGTTAGGTTTGGACCGAATGCTTATTCTAAACCAGCAACCGCGCTCAACATCCTACGCGAATCTATCATGGGCCGTAAGTTGTTTGATTATGCGTTTAAAGAATATTCGCGCCGCTGGGCATTTAAGCACCCAACGCCTGCAGACCTTTTCCGCACAATGGAAGATGCAAGCGGAGAGGATCTGGACTGGTTTTGGAGAGGTTGGTTCTACGGAACGGACCCTGTTGATATTTCTTTAGATTCTGTTAAATATGCTAAAGCCGACCTGGATGGTAAGTTGCCAAACCAACGCAGGCAAAACGGCCCGCCGAAAGTTGCGCCGCCGGCAGTAAACAATTTCGAAGATCTGTCGAAAGTTCGTAACCGAACTGATAAAAACATTCGTTTCCAGACCGATCGTGACACTGCTACGCAGGACTTTTACTGGAAATATGATCGTGGCCTTGTAGGGGTAGATAGTAACAAATTTGCCGCGATTATGAAAAACCAGCCTGCTGCTCAAGCAATGTCTATTGATCAGCCCACCGACGCTGACAAGGCAAAGTATGCTAACAAATATTTTTACGAGCTTACCTTTAGCAATAAAGGAGGATTGGTAATGCCAATTATTGTTGAGTTCACTTATAAAGACGGTACTAAACAAATCGACAGGATCCCGGCGCAGGTGTGGCGCTTAAATGAGCGTTCGGTAACTAAATTTTACATCCAGAACAAAGAAGTTGCCTCCATCAAGCTCGATCCGATGCGCGAAACCGCGGATATAGACGAGAGTAATAACTACTGGGGTAAATTGCCGGAGCCATCTAAGTTCCAGCTGTTTAAACAAAAAATGGCTGCGGCAGGGCCTGTACGCGGACAATCTACCGGCGTTAATCCAATGCAAGTTTCTTCATCGAAGTAAAAGCCTTACTCGAAACATTAAAGGCCCGACTGTTTGCAGCCGGGCCTTTTCTTTTATTTGCAAATGCTTTTTGCTAATCCTGACATTACTTCTAATCATAAACTGTATATTTTATTGGACATATTTGATCGTTTGTAATAAAATTTAAAACTTCCAGTTAAAAAACTTACAAAGCTTCAAATCAATGTTTTAACATCTATCTAACATTAATTTTAAATGGTGGCAATGTAATTGGGCAATGGGGGCAACCAACAAATGTTGGTTTTGTACTCAAATTTGTATTTACATGAAATCTAACATTACTAAATTAGCGTTAACATTATCTCTGGCAGGGTTCTCTGCCACAGCATTCGCTCAAAGCAACGGTACCGATACCGTAGCACGTTTCGAAAAAAGAAGTTTCCGTACGTGGTCAATAGGCTTAAACGGAGGTTTACTTACACCTTATACCATTTTCAATGGTGAAAGCAATGGCGATTTCCGCAAGCCACAAGAAAAATGGGGTTACGGTGGTTACATCAAAAAACAAATTTTACCAAGCTTTGGTATCCAGGCTGATTTCCTTGCCGGTAAAGTGCAAGGTATCCGTGCAAATTCGTTGCCTTCGGGCAGTGCTGCTCAAGAAAACAGCGCTTTTCAAACACGTATTGATTGGTCTGCATCTTTAAGCGGTAATTTCACCGTTGCAAACTTAAGTTTAAACCACAAGCGCAATGCACTTTCACCTTATTTAACAGCTGGTGCAGGTTACATGTCATCAAGCGCGAACGTACGTAATGTACCCGCAGGTGCCAATACCGATTATAACGGCAACTGGTTTATACCTGTTGGTGCCGGTTTTAAAATTGGATTATCACGCGTTATCAACATTGACTTAGGCTATTCAGTTTATTTCATGAAGACAACCAACTTTGATGGTGTTCGTAGCGGTGGAAACGATAAGTTCTCTTACGCTCACGCAGGTATCGAAATTGCATTGGGCAAGAAAAACTCGTCACAGCTTCAAAACTTCAGCGCAATTGCTGCCATAAGGGAAGAAAGCGCAGCTGAAAGTGCTGACTTGAGAAGAATGCTTTTGATTGCTGAACAAAACCGCTTAAGAGATCAGGAACAGTATATGAAAGACCTGGCCGATGATGACATGGATGGCGTTGCTAACAAGTTTGACAAATGCCCGGGAACTGTTGCAAACACAAAAGTAGATGGCGCAGGATGTCCGCTTGTAGTTCCTAAACCAGTAGTTACCGAAAGGGTTATTATCACCGAGGCTGATCGTAAAGTTGTAGGTGAAGCAATTAAAAACCTGGAATTTGACTTAGGTAAAGCAACTATCAAAGAAAGGTCTTACGAAACTTTGAACCGCGTGGCAGGATTGCTAGTTGAGAAAAACTTTAGTTTGAAACTTGCGGGCCATACTGATAACACTGGTAGCATGGAGCTTAACTTAAGATTATCTAAAGATAGGGCAGAAGCTGTTAAAGCTTACTTAGTATCGCAAGGTGCTAATGCATCAAGGATTGAGGCTACAGGTTACGGTCCAAACCAACCAATAGCATCTAATAAAACAGCTGCAGGCCGCCAGCAAAACAGACGCGTTGAGTTTACTTTATTGTAAGCATAAACAATGATAAGAAAAGGGGATGGTGTAACGCACCATCCCCTTTTTTATTGGCCATTCTTACCTTACAATGGTTACACTCCCCGATATTTTACCTGCAGCGCCGTTGGTATCAATAATATAATAATATACACCTGCAGGTAACTGCCTGCCTTTGTAATTGCCATCCCATGCTTTGTTGTAGCCGGTAGATTGGAGCAACAACGTGCCGTTCCGGTTATAAATACTTACCTGGCTTGTTGGGTAAAGAGATAGTGCGGGTATGCTCCAGGTGTCGTTAACACCATCATTGTTAGGTGTAAAAGTATTAGGTGGAATGATAGCAGTTACCGGTTTTGATACTGTTATAATTAATGCTTCACTCGTAACTGGTGTGGTACAAGCCAGGTTTGTAGTAACTACACATGTTACCCGGTCGTTATTTCGCAATTGGGTAGTGGTATAAGTTGGACTGTTAACGCCAGCGTCAATTCCGTTTATTTGCCATTGGTAGTTGGTTGTAATGTCGGCGTTAGTTTCCATTACAGTGAACGTTATACTTTCTCCCTCATAAATAGTTGTCGATGTAGCGGTTATATTAATTGGAGGTTGAGCGGTTGCAATAACCGTTAAAAGCCTTGACACTGGTACGGCCGCATTGTAAAGTTCTGCATCAGGTTGCGATGCTGTTATAGTTGTAGTGCCTGGCCCTAAAATATGGATGATACCTGCCGAAGATATAGTAGCTACCGCGTTATTGCTGCTGGTATATTGAATTGGTAAAATAATTCCTGTACTGGTAATGCCTGCCGAAAAATCTGCATCACAAACTGCTTTGTCCGCAATAATAGGGAAGGTAATGACCTGATCGTCTTTGCCGATCAAAACACTTTGGGATACCGGTACGGCCGCGCTGAAATTTGCATTGCCTGCTTGTGTAGCTGTAATGGTTACCAGGCCTTCTCTAACAACATGCATCGTGCCATCAGGATTGATTGTGGCGACTGCAGGGTTGCTGCTGGTAATAATAATAGGTGTTTCGTTGTTATTGCTGGTGATCTTCAGGTCGATATTATAGTTACTATCCCAGGTGCCGCCAAATGTAAAATTTGGGAATGTAATTATGGTAGGCGTAAGTGTACCCGTCACCTTGATTTGTATATTGACAGTATAACTGCTGCTGCCACCACTGTTACTTGCAGTAACAGTGTAGTTTGTTGGCGGAGATAAAACTGTAGGCGTGCCACTTATAGCCCCTGTAAACTCGTCAAAACTTAAACCGGCAGGCAGCGGTTTATCGATCGTATATTTATCGAAAGATACCGTCTGAATATAATTGTTGTTGCCGCTGATGTAAAGCACACCATCAGCGTCGGTAATTATACCCAAAGGTTGTAAAAGTGATGCCCCGGAGCCGCCGGCCGTTACCAGGCTAACGGTTGATACAGTGCCGTCTTTATCTATTAGCCGCAATACGTCGCTGCTTTCGTTAGGAACGTCGTTACCGGTATCTAAAACGTAAATATCGCCAAGAGAATTAAGCGCTATGCCGGAAGCGATGCCAAAACTTGCCGACATTGCCGGCCCGTCTATTACCTTTTGTGTGCCGTTACCTGCTATAGTAGTTACCAGCCCGCCAGGGTTAATTTTGCGAATAGTAAGATAGTCCGCCACATAAAGGTTACCTGTTGCATCGATGGTTAACCCGGCCGGCCCGTCGAATGTAGCCGCATTTCCTTGACCGTTAAGGTGCCCGCGGCTGCGGTTCCCAGCAAGTGTGGTCACTACGCCAGCCGGCGTCACCTTTCTAATCAGCAAGTTATTAAAGTCGGCAACGTATAAATTGTCCGACTGATCTATTGCAAGGCTTACCGCACCGTCAAATTGCGCAGCGGCACCTGTTCCGTCAACATAACCTGCTGTAGTACCACCGGCTAATGTGGACACTACGCCTACCGGAGTAATTTTACGGATAGCAAAGTTATCGGCTACGTAAACATTTCCTGCTTTGTCCACAGCAATGCCCCGAGGCGACCTAAACGTTGAAGCATTAGCCGGGCCGTTGGTATCGCCCGGGCCATTCATGCCGGCATAAGTGCTTATAATGCCGGCGGCGGTTAACTTGCGGATTGCAAAATTATTAAGATCGGCAATGTAATAATCGCCTGTGTTGTTACGGGCCAACTGGAAAGGGGCGTCGAACCGGGCGGAATTCTTAGGTCCGTTGGTGCGGCCGCTCTCGCCCGTGCCTGCAAAGTTATTTACCAATCCAATAGAATAGCGCCTAACAACGCCCCCGGTATTGGTTGGTAGCAGAGGAGGGATGGGTTGGTTAGGCGGATAAGTTTTTGGTGTTTCATAACTGATGACCGGTGCGGTAACAACAGCAGGCGGCGCTGCATTAACTTTGATGTTAATTGTTGCCTGGCTTTGCCCCACGATACCGGTTGCAGTTACTGTGTAAATAGTGGCCGGCGATGGCGCTGTTGGCGTACCGCTTATCCTGCCGTCATCGGCATTTAAATTCAAACCCGCTGGCAAAGGGGTGCTAATGGTGAACCCGCCGGACGGGACGGCGCCGCCGGTATTTAAAACGGGCAAATCTACAGGTGTACCCACAACAAAAATCTGCGGAGTTTGGTAGCTGATAATCGGTGCCGTATTTGCCGGCGCGCTATTGTCGTCAACCTTAATGGTTAATGATGCCGTACTAAAACCAAAGGCGTTTTGTGCAATAATGGTATAGACGGTAGCAGGAGAAATAACTGTTGGGGTACCGGTAATTTCGCCCGTTAGATCATTGAATGTTAAACCTACCGGTAAGGGTTTATCTATAATATATCCTGATAAATTTATCTTCCTTACTACAAAATGCTGCTGATCTGATGCGTATAAGTAACTATCGTTATTTATAATGATGTCATTAACGCTAAAGTCTGCGTGCGTTGCGTCTCGTGCAACAATTGTAGTCACTAGTCCGCTTACTGATATTCTTTTTATCTTATTGTTTCCATTGTCGGCAACATATAGTGTTCCGTTTGCATCAAAACACATCCCAGTTATCTTGTTAAAATTGGCTGTAGCGATAGGCCCATCCTGGTCACCTGTACTATTTGTTCCTGCAAAGGTGCTCACTGTTCCGGCAGGAGTTATCTTTCTGATCTTACTCGCTTCGCCAACGTATATATTACCATCCCTATCAATGGCAATTGCAAGCGGATTGTCAAATGTGGCTACGTTTGCTGCGCCATTTACAATTGGGGTTCGCTGGCCGGTTCCGGCAAAAGTATTCACAACACCGGCAGGCGTTACTTTACGAATGCGGTTGTTAGCGCCATCTGCAATTATCAGATTGCCATCATTATCTAAACGAACCGCATTGATTAGATTGAAGCGAGCAGCAGGGCCGGTACCGTCAGCATATCCACTTATACCAGCCCCCGCAAAGCCGGTAGTAAGTGAAACACCCGGTGTGGCTTTTTTGATATTATGAGTATTAGTCAGGCCTATGTAGATGTTGTTGGCATTATCGGCGGCTAAAGTTAATGGTGCATATAGTTCTGTCAATGCTGGAGGCCCACCGGCATTTACAAAGCTATTGTCGCCCGCATAACGGCTCACTGTGCCATCAGGGGCGATTTTTCTGACTAAGTAGTTGTCACGATCAGCCACATATAAATTACCTGCGTTATCTTTTGCTAATCCGATTGGTGATTTGAAACTTGCCGCTGCTCCTGTTCCATTCATTTGTCCTGATAAACCGCTTCCGGCAAACGCACTTAGGGTTCCGTATTTAACAGCGGATACGGATCCACCAGAATTAGACGGAGTTAATGCATCAATTGGGCGACCAACTTTATAATCAGACGGAGTTTGGTAGCTGATAACCGGTGCTTGCCCAAATGTATGCACGCACGAAGTAGCGGCTGTGGATAGCAATAAAAGCAGTTTCCGAAATTTAGACTTAAGCACAGTGTTGCGGTATATCGGTCGTCAGAAGGTTAACTAAGGTAGATATTTTTGCAGTATCTTTAAATAAAAGTTAGTAAATAGTAAGCTACCGGCTTTTTCATTTTCCTTAAAATGTGTTACTTTGCAAGCTATGCCGGTGTTTATTGCGTCATTGAATTCGGGGAGTAACGGCAATTGCTATTATGTTGGCAACGAGCACGAAGCAGTGCTTGTTGATGCAGGTATATCCTGCCGCGAAACCGAAAAGCGTATGGCCCGCTTGGGTTTGCCAATGCAAAAGATTAAGGCCATATTCGTTTCTCACGAGCATTCAGACCATATCCGCGGCCTCGCGGTTCTTGCCAAAAAATATCGGTTACCTGTTTACATTACCGATGGCACAGTGCACCATTGCGGCGATGTGCCAAAAGAGTTGTGTTATCAGCTTAAATCATATCTGCCCGTGCAAATCGGCAATCTGCAGATCACCGGGTTCCCTAAGCATCATGATGCCGTAGAGCCGCACAGCTTTATGATTACTAATGGCGACATCCGCATCGGCGTATTTACAGATATAGGTGCCCCGTGCGAGCATCTGATCCGCCATTTCGCACAATGCCATGCGGTTTTTTTGGAAGCTAATTATGATGAAGATATGCTTGAACAGGGCAGATATCCCTTTTATCTAAAAAGGCGCATTCGGGGTGGTAAAGGGCATTTGTCTAACAGGCAGGCGGTAGAACTATTTAAAGCTCATAAGCCAAGCTTTATGAGCCATGTGCTGCTTGCCCACTTATCAAAAGATAATAACAACCCCGAGTTGGCACAACAACTTTTTGCTGAGCACGCCGGTGATACACATGTAAGCGTAGCATCGAGATATCAGGAAAGCCCTGTTTACTGTATTGATCCGTTGGCCGAAGTAGCGGCGACGCTGGATTTAGTCAATCAAATCACCGGTCAGTTTCAATTTGTGCTAAGTTGATGCTGGATATACTTTACCAGGACGAGCACCTTATTGCTATTAACAAACCGCACGGGCTGCTCGTACACCGATCGTCGATAGCTGCGGATGCAGAAGAATTTGCCCTGCAACTGTTGCGCGATCAGATAGGAAAGAAAGTTAATCCTGCACATCGCATTGACCGAAAAACAGGCGGCGTATTGCTTTTTGCCTTCGATAAACCTACAGAGGTTGCCATGCAGCAGGCGTTTATGGAAAATCAGGTGAAAAAGCGTTACCTGGCCATAGTACGCGGGTACACGCCGGATACTGAAGAGATAGATTATCCGCTACGGAAAGAAAACGGTACCCTGCAGGATGCATTAACACGTTATAAAACTTTAAAAAGGTCCGAAGTAAATGTGCCTTTAGGTAAGCACGATACGTCGAGATACTCATTGGTTGAAGCCGCGCCGGAAACCGGCAGGATGCATCAGCTAAGGAAACACTTTGCGCATATTTTTCACCCCATCATCGGCGACCGGACACACGGCTGCAACAAACAAAACAAACTATTTAAACAAACCTGGGAGCTGGATACCATGTTTTTGCATGCTTCAGAGTTATCGTTTACGCATCCGGTCACCATGGATCAGGTAACTGTAATTGCACCTTTACAGCCAGAGTTTGTACGTG
>NZ_CAXVWK010000043.1:0-4402 GCF_964263795.1 Mucilaginibacter sp. | reverse complement strand
AAGCAAAACGGCGAGCCGGCTTTTAAATTATTTTCATTTCACGACAATTCTTTGTTTGATACGCTGCAGCGAAATAATTTTTTTACGTTGATATGGCTCACCAGTGGCAGCGGTAGCGTGGATGCAGATTTCAACAATTATAAATTTGAAGAGAGCAGCTTGTTTAGTTTTGCACCTTATCAGCCCTACAAATTAAACGTGGACACACCGTTAAAAGGTGTTGCCATATATTTTCATGCGGAATTTTTTTGTATTCACAAGCACCAGAAAGAACTGGCACTTAATGGTGTTTTATATAATAATGTTTATCAGCCACCATTTGTAACGGTTGACAGCAATTCGGCTGCCATTTTCAGCATGGTCTGTGAACAGATTACCCGTGAAATGCAAAATGCGGCGCTCGCCCAACATGAATTACTGGTCTCTTATCTTAGAATATTTCTTATTACTGCCTCCCGGCTAAAAATCGAACAACAGCCTGTAGTAAAACAAATGGCCGAAAATTCTAAAGAACCTTTTGTTCTTCAGCAGCTTAAAGATGCTATCGAGGAAAATTTTAAAATCAAACATTCTCCCAGTGAATATGCCGACCTGTTATATATTTCGCCGAAAGCACTTGCTAAGATCACAAAGATGCATTTTAATAAAACACCCTCGAACCTTATCAATGAACGCATCATTATAGAAGCAAAACGTGAACTTTACCTGACGGACAAAACAGTTAAAGAAATTGCTTATGAACTCGGGTACGAAGATGAATATTATTTCAGCCGGTTTTTCAAAACAAACGCAGATGTTTCTCCCCAACTATTCCGGGACACGGTAGGCTTTGCAAAGGGACTCGCACCAACAAAACCGTTGCGTTAATCCTTCTAGTCGATAAAACTCTTTTTAATGCCCAGCTTGTTCATTCTTGATTTAAGCGTTGACGGCGGCATATTAAGTATTTCGGCGGCAGCCCCTGGTCCCCAAATTTTTCCGTGACATTTTTTTAGTACTGACAGGATATGATCTCTTTCATTTTCTTCCATTGTTTTCGTACGTACTTCAGATACATCTTCACCTGACTTTTTACCAAATTCCGGGAAATTAATATCTTCTATTATTGATCCTTTGCATAACAGCACCCCACGTTCAATCAAGTGTTCGAGCTCTCGAATATTTCCCGGCCAATCGTAACACTCAAATTTTCTGGCCACTCTTTCTGAAACGCCGCTAATTTTCTTACCTGTTTTTCGGTTAAAATGGTCGATAAAATGAGATGTCAATGCAGGTATATCGTCGCGGCGTTGCCGGAGAGGTGGCAACACGATAGGAAAGACATTGAGCCTATAATAAAGGTCGAGGCGAAATTTACCTGCAGCAACTTCCTTCTCCAGGTTACGGTTGGTGGCCGCAATAATACGAACATTGATTTTTAGTACAGATCTGGAACCCACACGTTCCACTTCCTTTTCCTGTAGTACCCGCAACATTTTAACCTGCAGGTCCAACGGGAGCTCGCCGATTTCATCGAGGAAAATGGTTCCGGTATCTGCCTGTTCAAATTTGCCGATTCTTTTTTCAACGGCCCCTGTAAACGCGCCCTTCTCATGACCAAATAGTTCAGACTCTATCAAAGACGGAGGTAGTGCCGCACAATTTATTTTAATAAAAGGCTTGCCATTTTGTTTCGAACTGGCATGGATACAGTCTGCAATTTTCTCTTTTCCCGTACCGCTTTCTCCAAGAATCAGCACGGACGTATCTGATGAAGCCACCTGCGTAACCAGGTCCATTACATTTAAAACCAAAGGACTGTTACCGATAATTTCTTTGAAAAGCCCCTGGTGAAGGTTGGGTGCTGGCCGCGAGTCGGTTGGAAGGTAGTGCATAGACAGCGCTTCCTTTTTTTGCTCTGGTGTGATACTATCGATCACGGCCTTCAGCGACTGCTGCAAGCGCAAGAGTCCATTAAGCTTTTCCGCACTATATCCCTCCGGAATCCTCCTGAAGAAACTGAGTGATAGCGCGTAATTGTCATGAAATAAAAAGGGTAATACCAGGTTAGAACAGCATCCAAACGTCCGCGCCATCAATGCTTTCATTGGGTGCGCTGGAAAAAGCGCAGTAAAATCAGCGCCGTTATACCAGCCGGCTTTATCGTCGGCCGGAGTATTTTTAAGGGTCTGCGCAATCTCGTCAGTGGTTAGTTTGGAAATGTTAGATAATTCATCGATGCCAATAGTTTGATATTCATCAAATCCAGTGCGCAGGAAAGTGCAACCAGCAAATTGGTCCCCGTCCTTAGGCTTAAATTTCACGGAAAGGCAATCAAAAGAGATGTATTGCTGAAGGGCATTTGCGGTAGAGATTAGTTTACTGATCCAGGTACCCGGGGCTTGCGCAACCTGACTCAATGCCCTTTGTACTTTCATTTCAATGCGCCATAACGCCTCATTACTTTGTTCATGCCGGTAAAAAGCGATTTCCAAGGCTATCATTAGGTTATTCTCCTGAAAGGGCTTTACAAGAAAGCCATAAGGTTCAGTTGCCTTTGCAGCTGCAAGTGTTTCTTCGTTCGAATTGGCCGAAAGATAAATGAACGCTGTGTTATCCTCCTTCAGCTGTTTGGCTAGATCGATTCCTGTTAGTCTTCCTTTTAAAAAAATATCAAGTAGTACCAGTTCAGGCTTTTCTTTTTCAATTATCTTTATCGCCTCTTCTACAGAACGCGCAATTTCACAAACCGTATACCCCGCTTTCGTGAGTATCATCCTTAAATAATCTGCCTCCACAAACTGGTCTTCAACGATAAGTATTTTTTTCTTCATATAGTTTGGGGTGTTCCTTTAAATGATATTCCCTGCTCCTTAAGGGTAGACCTGTGATAGGTAAACGCAATTTTGACCGAGGTACCCCTGTTGCTTTCAATCGTAAAGTGGCCATCAATATCTCTGGCAAGACCCTGCATCAAATTCATTCCCATGGTATTGTTCCTGGCGCTGCTAAAACCAGCGGGTAGGCCTATGCCGTCATCTGTTACAACCAGCAAGATATTATTTTCATTATCATCGTTGGCTGTAAATGAAATATGAATAGTGCCGTTCCTATTGACAGGAAAAGCGTATTTGATGGCATTAGTTATTGTTTCATTTAAAATCAAGCCGATAGGTATGGCATGATACACGTCCAGATCAATAGGGTCTAACTGAAAATGAAACAGTATTCTCTTACCGGTATTGGTTGCGCTTTTCAAGTAATCCACCAGCTCATGTATATAAGCTGCCATATGGATATCACTCAAGTTTTCTGATTGATACAATTTCTGGTGAATGAGCGACATAGCTTGTATGCGTTGCTGGCTCTCCTCAATTGCCGAAATAGCTTCTGCATTTTTAAGATAACCCGATTGCGTACCAAGCAGGCCAATTACGGTATGAAAGTTATTCTTTACCCGGTGATGAATTTCTTTTACTAACCAATCCTTTTCTTTTACTAAATGCTGCAGAGACCTATTTTGGGTCCGAATTTCCTGTTGCTGGGCTTTCAATTTCATGTTCGTTTGCTGTTTTATCCAGGAATTGCGCATCAGCAAACTTATAATAATGAAAAGCAGTAAAGCAACACCTAAGGTCCAGTTTCGCGTTTGGGTGGCCTGGAGCAGCCTGGCATTTTGCAGCGTTGCTGTAGTTTCAAGGTTTGTAATGTTGTTGTCCTTTTTTTCAGATTCATATCGAATCATCAATTCGTTTATTTGCCTGCTTTTTGCCTCCGTGAAAGCACTATCATTTAGTGCCTTATAATCCTGGTAATACTTTATAGCAGATAACAGGTCGCCTTTGGCTGAATCAACTTTAAATTTCAGAAGACAAACATCTTTGCTCATCGTAATGGATGGCCCCGTCATCTTCAATATTTCGTTGCTCAAATACAGCTCTGCTTTGGAATATTGATAATTCTCGACGTAAAACTTCGATATATCATAATAACCAATGTATAAAATCTCCTGTTCCACCCGGCTCTGTTTATACTCCCTGATCATTTCAATAAATTGTGATTCGGCAAGTTTGTATTGTTTCAGCTCCGAATAACAATATGCAAAACTCTGAGCCAATATGGCCTTTTGTTGATGTGAAGTAGGCGGGTTTCTTTTACGCATCTCGCGAAGCTGGATTATGCCTTCCGCCCCTTTCTTTTGCTTGACCATTTGTTTTATCATGAGGCCTAACGTTCTGTAAACGCCGGTGCCGCCGGATCCAACTCGTTCCCTTTCTGCAATGCTTTTCGAATACCAAAAAACACTTTTCCCTGTTTCGCCGAGCACTTCGTATGTTAAAGCAAGTTCGCCATACACCTTCATTGCCGTTATCTTATCTTCTGCCGAGTCAATATATCTGGAAGCTTCCAGCGCATACTCAAG
>NZ_CAXVWK010000042.1:0-61839 GCF_964263795.1 Mucilaginibacter sp. | reverse complement strand
GGAGTGCGGGTTCGATTCCCGCTCTGAGTACTAACCCTCACAGCCGACGTTGTGAGGGTTTTGTTTTTAAGCTCTAAATGGGCTTTTTATCGCTCTTCCCGGCAAAAAGTAACTCAACTTGCTCCGACATTATTCCGACATGGATAATATTAGTGAGATGTTTAGTTTCAGCAGTAAACTCTGGTACAATACGCGCAGGGTTTCTAAAGACAGTTACGCTTCATTGTATCTACAGGTAGTCATAGATGGGAAACATAAGGAGTTCCCGTTAAAATTGAAATGGCCAGTCACCAAGATCGATGTAAGACAAAACTTATTATTACCCAGATTCAAGGGTGACCCCGATGTTAGTGACTTCAATTTGATCATTGAGGATACCAGGGCAAAGCATCACAAAATCTACAAAGATTACCGCGTGCGCGAACAGCCATTAGACATGGCGAAGTTTGCCAAAGAAGTGGTGGTGTTCAATGATCGCGACTGTTTTTTGACCTTTATGGAAACGGAAGCGAAGCGCCGGCACACCAGGAAAGAAATTGATCGAAAAACTTTTCAGAACGCAAATGCTACCAGAAAGGTGCTTGCGAAGTATGATCCGGAAAGCTTGTTTAAGGACATTGACTTAAAATGGATGAAACGCTTTAAGGTGTTTTTGATTGCTGAAGGATATAAGCCCGGGACAATCTGGGCGCGCATAAAAGAGGTTAAAACTTATCTAAAATTAGCCAGCCTGGAGCCGATGATCTACGTAAGGCCTGAGGCGGTTAGCTTTCCAAATCCAAAAGTTGCTACGGATACTACTTTTCTGGAAGAAGATGAAGTTCGCCGGTTAATGATCCTGTCCCGTAATGGTGGTTTGACACATGTGCAGGAAAATGTTCTTAAAGCGTTTTTATTTACCTGCTTTACATCACTGCGCATTTCGGATGTTTACCGCATTAATTCAAATTGGCTTATATCCGATGGCGTTTTAAAATTTATTCCAAAGAAAAACGAGAAGCGTGGTAAATTTTTGACCATTAAGTTAATGCCAATGGCCAATGCTTTTATAATGAATTTAACCGGCAAATATTTCACGCTGCCTACCGAGCAAGAATATAACCGAACGTTAAAGGACCTTGCTAAAGAGGCGGAGATTAATAAACGGCTTACAAGCCACGTTGGCCGGCATACATTTGGCGCGCTTTATATGACAGCTAACAGGGATATCCACGGTCTGCAGGAAGTCATGGGGCATAGTAAGATGGAAACAACACAGCGTTATGCCCATTTGGGTGATGACTACCAGAAGGAAGCGGTTAAACAGATACAAGATAAGTTTTCAGATCTGATCATCAGAAAAGTGAAATAGACCTATTAACTTATGGTTGGTTCGTTAGCTAAAAAATGTGCAACCTTTTCTCTTATTACTTTTTCTTCGAGTTGAAATTCGTTAGCTATGTCTAAAATATGATCGAAATAAGGACTTATGGCCAAGTATTTTGCTATTCCCGACGTTATTTCCTCTGTGCCGTTAAAGTCATGGTTTGTAAATGTTGTTCGCAAATTGCCTTCACCCAAAGTTATCTTAGCAACCAGGATAGTTATTTGGTAGGCAAGTTCCTGATCATTTGTCCATTTCAGATTTTCCTTATTTTCCATATTAAAGATTTTTTCAATTCTATGTTTTTTTTCCAATGCAATTTATGTAGGACTATTAAAAGCCATCTGAATGTAGTTTGCTGTCAAAACGATCAGAACTCAAAGTTTCTTTTAGACTGCTGCTAATTATGTTCCCTGTCCCCTCAATATAATAAAGCCTTTTTTTCGCAGCGCTAGTAAATTCACCCTTTTTGTTCCGGTATTTTTCGTCATTAACATAAACATCTGAAGAAACAAGATTTGGTACCCTTTCTTCTATATCAACCCCTTTTAGTTCTACAAAATCGGTAATCGAATATTTTACTATTCCTGCTTCTACGGCTATATAGACATTAAAATTAAAAGCATATCCAACCTTAACTAATCCAGTTGTTGTATTGCCAAATCCGGCTCCTCTCCCAATTATCTTCCCCCGGGTTTGATCTGCCATGGATATATAAACGTGCATCATATCAAAGTATCTGTTGAACCAATCTTTCGCCCTTAGATATAACTTGTCTTGATCAACACCGGGCACATTGAAAGATCCTTTAAAATTAATGCGATTAGTTATCGTATCAATTTGGATGTTGGGTTTATAATCAGGTTCTTGAGCCATGCTTAATGCAGGAACTAGGAAAAGAGCAAGTAATAATTTTTTCATTATTGTGAATTGGGACAGCAATATAAGTAATTGCATGCTTTTTAGCTAAAGTCCGCCCCTATGCTTTTTCAGTGGCTAGTTTGGATAGTCCGGATAAAAACTAATCAATTCAAACTTTATCAGGCGATTACATTAGACAATATAAATTGCAATTGCATTTTTTAGCTAAAAAACTATCCAGTATTATCCAATTCAACTACTTAATCTGTATCTGATTTACCGCGGCGTCCGCCTTGAAGCCAGCAACGATATCGGCTAATTTAGGAAGTTGTTTATCCATTACAGGGTTTAACCATTCCTCCGCATGCCGGCTGCCGGTATTCATTTTACCAAAGGATGCCGGGTTTGTTCTTCTCCGGATTCCATTTTTATCTGTCCAGGTTGATCCCTTGCTCCCACCCTTCCCTTTACCAGCGCCCTTGTGTAACCAAACAAGATAACGGTTAAACCGGATATACATTGAATCGATCTCACCGTAGGATTTACGCGTGCCGCCCTTTAAAGAGTCGAGGCCGTCGCCAGATCTGCCGGTACTTTGCACCATGGCCATGTAGCGGTTCTTGACAGCCTGCAGTGTTTCTGACCAAAATTGTTTTACGGCAGCGTTTTGGGCGTTGATATTATCCTGCATTTGCCTGGCGTTTTAAATCTGCAGTCCTTTTTGCTTCAGCATCCCAAACACGACGATTAATGTTAATATTCACCGGCTTGGCATTTTCTTCCGCCTGGGCTTCCATAAAGCCCAAAAGCAATCTTTCCATTTTATCAAGGCGCGGGTTACTATCGATACCGGTAGAGCTGCTGTTGTTGAATGATGGTGCAGCGCCGGTCGCAGTGCCGCTGTAACCGCCATATTCAAATTGCCGTACCTTGCGGCCACTATCTAACATCCGGGCAAAATCTGCAACAACGGGATCCTTCAGCTGCTCGCTGCTGATGATGTATTCAGTCTTGAATTTTTCACCGGCAGAGAATGGCCTGCCGCTAGCGCTGCTTTTGAACAAGGTTGGTTGCTTTACATAACCCTTAGGCTGTTTGTAATCAATAGCCGAGTAACCGCCCTGCTCAAATTCAGGTGCTTTTGTGGCTGAGATGACGGCAATTTGTGCCGCGGCAGCAACACCGGCCGCTATTGCTGCGAAAGGGTTTGGTAATGCTTTAACAACAGCTAAAGCGCCATTTATAATTGCTTGCTGCATACTCGCTTGTTTGTCGGCCTCCCAAGCTTTTAATTTGATAGCTGCTTCTTGCTTTTGATATTTAAGATTAATGGCGGTTTTCTGCTCTTCAGTTAAATTTTTATTGGATAGCTCTTTATCCTTTCTCTTTTCCAATTCATTCAACTCATGATCCGTTTCGGCTTGCCGGCTGTTTCGGCCGATTTCGAATACAGCATTAGATACGCTTTGTGCTATATCCGCAGCTTTATGGACTTTATCCCATTTGTCCTCGTTATTTTCCTTTTTAGTTTCGGCGTCGCGCTGCCCGTTTATCTTCTTTACTGCATTTTGGAATTCCTGAGTAGCCTGTAACTCTTTACTGAACTTAAGTCTTAATGCAGCAATTTCTTCATCATACTTTTTATTGATCTGCGCCAAGCGTTTTTTATGACCGTCTTTACCGGCAACCAGTCCATCATTGTCAATTTGCTTTACTTCTTCGGCAAGGCGTTTCTCCTCCCTGATTTTCGCATCGGCAAGATCTTTTGCCCTAGCTTCCTCCACACTATCGAATTCATAGCCAGAGTCCAGAAGATCATCATAAAAATTATTGATGCGCTCGGTTTCTTTGTCCAGTTCCGTTTGATAAACATCACCAAGTCCTCTGCGCAGATCGCGTATCTTCCCAATCAATTCTTTCTCTTGTCGAATACGGATTTCTTTAACGGCGTTGTCCCGGGCGATTTCCAAAGCTTTGATTTCATCCAGGTGTTTAGCTCGTTGTAGTGAAGATTGATATTCGGTGCCGGCGTTTTTCTCTAAAAAAGATTTCAGCTTATTTATCCGCTCCTGGTAAGAGTTTTCGGTATCAAGCACTTCCTTCTCATTTTTGTTATGCAGCTTGGCGAGTGCATCGGCATTAAACTCATCCACCATTTGGCTCATAGCCTTGGATTGATCGAGCAGCGCTTTGGCAGGATCGGCGTGATGGCCACTGCCGGTACCCACGCCGGTATCTTTGGCAATTTCTTTTAATCGCTTCCTAATCGCGTACATTTCAGCAGCTACCTTATTATAGTCAGCAGTGCCACGTTTTAATTGATCTAAAGCTTTGGAATCCTTGGCGAGTTGCGTATCAAGTTCATCTTTGGTAGCATCTTGCAAATTAAATTTGAATGCGGCGGCAGTATCGCGGTTTATTTTAGGATCTGCAGAGCCGGCCAATATCATTGGGGCCAGAGCATCCATCTCTTTTTGCTTTGACTCCTTTTGATCTAACAAGTCTTTGAAGAATGCAGCTTTGCGCTCTTCCTCTGATAAAAAAGGATGCTGTGCCCTGAACTTTACTTTATCCCATAAACTTTGCTTGTCGTAACCAATATGAGTTTTGGTTTGCAGATCAATGATATCGCCAGACAAAGATTCAATCCTGTTTTGAGCTGCTGTCGCCCGGGCCTGACGTAAAAGGGCTTCCACGTGTTTGTTGACCGCAGCGGTTGCTTTGCCAGCTTTAATCTCTTCATCCGTGTAACCTTTAAGGTGGTCGGGCATCAAATCGCGCAAGCTTTTAATCGCATCGGCTTCCTGCTGTTTAGTAGCGTTTCTATCCTTTAAGGTTTTTTGCGCCGTTTCAATCGCAAGCTTTTCTTTTAAAATAGATTTTTCGGCTTGGCCTTGAACCTCGGTTAAGCTATTTTGTATACGGGTTGTTTCGTCTACAGTGTCACCGAAAATATATAAAGCTGCGACTAAGGCGGTAATCGCCGCCACAACAATACCTATCGGATTTGCTTCCATTGTTACGTTCAAAGCAGCCATTTCTGATTTAGCAGCTTTTAAACCGCGTGTGCAGGCCACGGTCACAAACGTCCATGCGGTTTGCGCCGCGGCAACTAGGTTAGTTGCAGCTTCGCTTTCTAGTAAAGCCATCCAGTAGGCTCGTTGCGTTACTGTGGCTATGACTAACACTGCAGAATAAGCGGCGTAGCCAATGGCCGCTGCGGTTCCCAACTTTATTATAGTTCCTAGGGCTTTCGCGCTTTCATTTAGCCAATCAACAAAACCGCCGGCCTTTTCTGTAGCACTTACCAAAAAATCAGTAACTGTAGTATTTGATGTAAGCGCGTTGAATTTTTTTCCGAGTTTCTCGAGGGTGGCAGCAAAGTTGTTATTTTTTATGTTGTACTCATTTGTGAGTGATATACCCTGATCAAATGATTTGTTGGCCAACTGCTGACGTTTTTCTAGTAACTCGGTATTGTTCGAAAGAAGCCCTAATGCAGCTGTCGCCCTGGCGCCATCTTCCCCAATCATGCCCATGCTCGTAGCCAGGCCCTGTACACCTTGCCCAGTAGATTTAAGATTTTTTAAGACGGCGATCAGGGCCTCATTGCCATTTGTGCGTAGAACTTCAGCAAATTTTTCTACGCTCATTCCGGCTATTTTTGCGAAGCGTGGAATATCCTGGCCCATACCGGTTATAAATTGACCAATCGATGTAGCTGCGGCCTCGACAGGTTGGCCGAGTTCATCAAAAGTTGCAGCAAGACCCATAACATCCTGTATTGAAATATTTGCTGCAGGCGCGACTCCGCCCAGGCGTTTGGTAAATTCTACGATATAACCTTCGTTAGCCGTGCCAATTGCCCCAAGGTCATTGATAGCGGAGCCTGTTTTCTTTAAAGCATCTTCTAAGCCGTATGCGTCTTTGATTTTGAAAATGTCTGTTAGCTTACCTAGATCATTTATAGCTTGTTCGGCGTTGCCTAAATCTTTTCCCAAGGCAACATTAATTTGATCAGCTGCGCGAACGAAACCAAGTACCTCCTGCTGCCCGCTGATACCTAATTTACCTGCGACTTCGGCAAGTCCGTTCAATTCTGCCCGAGTAGATCGCGTATCGATATCCTTGAAGCCCTTCTGTAATTGCCTCACAGAAATTTCGCTCATACCGGTAGTTTTTTGAATGTCGGCTATGCTATCGGAAAATTTAGCGTTTTGGGAGATGATGTTTTTAAATTGATCAGTAACAAACTCAAAACCCATGTAACCGGTGGCAAGAACACCAAGTTTACCAACCTCTGTTTTAAGCCAACCCCAGGCACCACCGATGCCTCGGATATCTTTATCGATCTCGGTTAAAATGTTTTTGGTCTGCGCTAATTCCTCCAGCTTTTTCTTGAAAGCGTCTGTGCCAGGTACAAGCTGAGCTAATTCATTTTTCAGCTTTTTGGAGCCGGCTTCAAGCTGTTTGAGGGTCAGATCTGCTTCACTACCATTAATGTAAACGGATACCCGCCGTACTTCTTCTTTCGATGCCATGAGTGCAAATTCGCCTCATAGTGTCCGAAATAAAACGACATGCGGTTTACGCTACCACAGTATAGTGCGCTGTAGTTAGCAGCTCGTATGTCCAGTGGATGAATGGCCCGCCCTGATTAGTGTCGGCCGGCACTTGGTTATAAAGCTTCACTTCGTGCCCTGCGCTTGTTTGGGTAGAATTGAATTCCTGAACGATGGCGGAATCAAGGTCGCCATTAGTTACCTTGGTAACTCTAATCCGGAGTTCCAGGTCGGTAACATCTTTAGCAACTGTTTTGCCGGCGTCGTTATAGAAGCGAACGTAAATATCCTGATCATGGCGCAAGTATGGCGGTGGCGGCACTGAGAAAGCGTGCGAAGTAATGTTCCGCAATTCAAGTACTGCGAATACGATACCGTTATTTACCGGCGGCTCTGGCGGTGGTGGCGGTATCACCGGCACGATCTGCAGCTTGTTGTCCGGTTTGATAATTGGATACAGCGTAATTTTGCCAAAAATGATTTCTTCATCGCAAACCAGATCTGCGCTGGCCGTATCCATCAGGCAGCTGACCGCTGCATTATTCTTGTCGCGGATGATGAACCTGGTTCGTGGTGTGATTTTTAAAAAGTCGTTCGGCGGGCATTCGAACGAAATTTCCCTGGGCTTTGAGTTTGCTAAAAATTCAGCCTTGCGCTTAACAGCAAGGAAAGCGTTACCGGTGTTGGTGAGCGCTAACGTCGTCTCTGCAATAGACTCGTAGTTATAATCTAAATTATCAGCCGATACATAAGGGTACAAATATCCGCTCGCGTCCGGAACCATGCCATGCCAGTAAAGAAACCTGCCCTTAAATTTGTTCCTGTCAACATACGCCCTGTCAGATATCTGATCAAAAGGTGCGGACCCGACAATGCTTTGTTTGATATACGGTACGCGCCAGGTTGTTGGTGACATTCCTGCCGGTGTCGCTTCGTTGATCATTTTAGTGGTGGCAAAAGATAACGGAACGTCTACAGTTTCTACCGCTGAGCTGAGATTGCCAACGGTTACTACCGGTAGCTGCTGCTTTTCATCATCCGAAAATGCAAGATCCTTGTCATCTGTGCCCATGGTGATGCGGTAAGCTTTTAGTGAGGTAGGCAACTCTTCGAATTCTTCTAACTGGTACGGCCGTAAATCAAATATATCGGTAGTCAGCTCCAGCTTTTCAATTGTTTCCACTGTCAGCACCATCTTCGTCAGGTCAAAGTCGATTAGCACGCCGCATTCTTCCCTTACCTCTTTTATAAAATCTTTAAGCAAGATATCGGGCATGAAATAGGTGAAGTCAGGAATGTATCCCGGTAGTGTGGCGATGTTTGTTGCGAACACAATTCGCCGGAATGCTTCATCCTTCAGGCATTCGCCCGCTACCTCCAGTTTAAAAAACTGAGCAATGCGCTTGATTAGATAAACCAGGTAGAAAAAAGGAGATTGTATATACCGGTTAGGCTGGCCTGCTGTGTCGACCTTAAATGAGCCTACGCCCTGGTTGCTTTGCCAAGAATTGATATAACCGTCCAGAGGTAGGGCGATATCCGGATAATCTTCATAGCTATCAGTTGGTATAGTTTTAAATGCACCATCATTTTTAAAGGGTGCAAATACCATCGGCATTATGCCGGGCGCTGCGCTTATGGTAGACATCATATACGCCTGAAACTCCGGATAGCCGGCAAAGTTAATCTGGCCATCGTGCGCAGGATCTACCAGCTGGTTAAGCAACAATTCTTTCAGTTGGTTACTGATGATGGTGCTGTCGATGTAATTGTGGTAGTTGATCGTTTTATTACTGATACGGTAATTAAACTTGGTTCGCTTCCACGGCCGGGTACCGAAAAGAATTAAAGCGTTAAACGTGCGCAGATCTATCGAGGTGTTGATCAGGTGGGCGTTTTCCATCCACCACCGGTTAGGCTCCAGTGGGCAGTTGCTCTCATACGAAAAGCTGCCGAGGATCTCGTCCGGATTATTGAACAGCGTACTATTGAGATCAACGGTAATTACACCATTTTTCGCTAATACCACGAAAGCACCATTGTCCAGATTCTGCACACGTAAGTTCATGCCTTATTTTTTTGCTTTGTTACCGGTTGATTTGTCGGCCGTGTTTGATCATAAATTCACTGTAGTCCTTCAGGTCGGCATCGCGCTGCTGTGCGGATATCGCACTGCGGACGGCCTGAGCCAGCTGCTGTATTTGCGTAATTTGCTCGCCGCTTAGCCTGGCACTGGAGCGAATGGCCGCCCACTCTTCCGGAGAGCTGATCAGCGCCGAGATGGCCACTGCATTTAACTGCAAGGTGATGCTGTAAACCTTGTTAGGATCTTGTTTGAATTCCGGTGCTGCAGGTGGCGTTAACGGTGTGGCCACTGTGTCCTTTTTAGGGGTTCCAACGTTGACCACTTCAGCATGGTCGATTTTGTGGTTTACCGTGGTTTGAGCGAAGGCTGTCGCGCTGATCAGCGCGCATGCCATAATTAAAATTGCTTTTTTCATGATTATTTAAGAGTTATTAAAATTTACATTTGAACCGGCGCGCTGCTGATCAGCCACACGGATGATGAATATTTAGTGTAAATGGCGCCGCCCATTGTTATGTTACCGCAAATGACCTGGAAGCCCAAAGGAGCCGTTGGATAGGTGCTGTTAAGAGTGGCAGAACTTAATCCGATTGTGGTTGCATTAAAGGCGATCATATCCGGCATCGTTTCAAAACGGCCAGTCGTAGCATTTCGTCCTATGTGCAGGATACCGCCAGTGGAGTAAGCAGGCGGTGCGCTGTAGATACCGCCCCCAAAGTAAGTATTACCAGCATTAATGAACATTGACCAGGCTGCACTTAGGTTCATATTTGCGCCTGCTAATGGCGCTCCGCTTATGTAAACAGTCGCCCCGTTAGTGACGTATTGGGTGTTAGTGGCGGCCATTGTTGGAATATTGAACGCATGAACCGCACCTATGCTAACTGGCGAGCCGGAAGTGGTAGCTGCCGCTGTGGTATTGTAAGTGTTTACGCCTGTTCTAATTCCAAAACCCGTAGTTCCGAAATTATTTGATGTATTAAAATTTGTGGGATCAATATCTAATACTGCGCCTGGCACTGTTAATTTACCTAACGAAAGTCTACCAACGATATAACCTGAACCATTAACCTCAAAATCACCGCTCATGCCAACTGCTATGCTTTGGCCTAAAGTAACGTTGGCATTTCCAACGGGGCCGGTAAAAAAATTACCATAGCCTTTTGTTACTGTTGTTGCAGTTGACGAGTTAAGTGTGGCGGTAGCGAAGGCATTGATATAAGCAGTGGCAACGGTACCCGATGAAGTTGTCGAGGTGTAAGTTATGTTACCCTGGCTTATGCCCATGCCCGGAGTTCCAAAATTACCACTTGTGGTAAATGTACCTGGTGATATTTGAAGAAGGGCACCAACGTTTGATGTAATACCTATACCTATTCGGCCACCGTATAAATTTGAGCCAATAACATCACTGCTAAATGTGCCTTTACCGTTAATATCAACTGAAAATTTCCTAACACCATTTGCTTGCGCGTCAAATATATTACCGGTAGCCGTTGAGCTGTTATTATTAACGATGAGCGTTGTTATATTGTCCGATATCGACCTTGCAATATTGTTAGGTGCCGTTGATGTGCCGACTGTAAATATTCCGTTTTGAGAACCGCCTAAAGAGTTAAATCCAGTGCCGTAATAAAAACCATTGCTTTGAATTCTTGACACTTCCGTACCTGCCGATTGAAATGAAGCAATTACGCCGGTGCTGGTTTGGTTAACCGCGAAAGCGCTGCCGGTCGTGGCTGCCGTGAGCGTGCCGCCACTAAGTTTAAGGTATCGGCCATCTCCTGTAGTTGTGATATCCGTTGTTTTAGCGAAGTAAGTACCGTTAATATCTTTGATGTTGTTACCCTCGATAGATACCCTGGCGCCGTTCGTCCCGATGTTTAAGGTTGGCAGCGTGCTGCCATTGCTGTCATCATTATGCGTAATATAATAGTCCTGACCCGCTGAATATGGAGATGTCACACGTATTGCAGCAGGGTAATCAACCTGTAGTAAATTCTTAATGTAAATTGTACCATCAAATTGAGCCTTGCCTAAAAAAGTAGAATAGCTACTGGCTCCGGTATTTATGCCGTCGGTAAATATATTGCTGCCGGAATATGTATTGCCACCCGTTTTTTTTGCATACGCGGCATCCGATGTGGCTTTATCGTAATAATTTGTCGGGTTAGCCGGCGTGTAGTTGAAGTCTTGAGTGGTTAGGAACCGTGAACCTGCTGTGGTTTTTAGTACGCTGTCGCGTAAAATTATACCACCACTATTGGAAGCATAATTGCCATGGAATATACCTAACCCGTTACCTACGCCATTATCCATGTTGATTATGGAATACTGAGAAGTCCCGTTCAGCCCAACGATATTAAGCGAGTTACCGCCATCATAATTGTATTGGTTCAAATTGCCATACGTTTGGACAGAGCCATAGAACCTTTGCGTACCGGTGATATTGAGGTTGTCGCCGGTCAATTTCATATACCTGGCATCAAACGCCGTTAAATTGGCATCGAAAACGTTGCCCGTAAGGTTTAAGTAGGGTCCGTTCGTATAGGTACCGGCCCCGCTGATCTGCCCGAAAACAATAGCATCGGTACCAACCACCGGGGCGACATTCCCAATGTACGTCCACTGCGTGTTTTTATTGGCCGTGCCGGCAGTTACCGCAACAGTTGAGGTGCTGATCTCGTCGCTGCTGTCAACGTCAGTAGCTCTCACCCAAGCGCCTGTGGCTACGATGTAAATGCCGTTTTTAGTTTGATCGGTTTGGTTATTAACCAGTACTCGGTTACCAACGGCCAGCGCAACACCGTCAATAGTTTGAGTGCCCGAAAGCGTGATGTTAGCTGTGGTTTTAACACGTACGGCGTTCTTCCAGGTTATCCCGGTGATCAGGTTGTCGATATAAGCTTTTGGCGCAGCGGAAAGCGCATTTGTTGGCGTGGCCGATGGCAATATAATGTCGCCGGTCATCGTGCCGCCCGAAGTAGATAAATAATTTCCTAATGATTGATAACGAGCATCATTTTCTGTTTGATTAAGTACAACTACTCCGTTTTTAAAAAGGTTTGCAGCAACACCTGGTGAGCCAAAGCTATATGTATTACCACCATCAAAAGAAGCACCGCCACTAAATTGTTGGTTATTTAACCATTGTTTATTACCTGCAATTCCAAACTGATTTGTTGTGGTATTAACATAACCTGTACCTGCTGATGTGATATCGCTTTGGTAAGCCAAAGTACCTAATAATGCCCCGCCTTTATAAGCAGCAAACCTATTTGCCCCGGTTACGCCCGGTTGGTACCTTAAATTTAGGTTAGTCCCTTCGGCGTTAAAATCAAAACCTGAAAGATTAGCACCGCAGCACTGCCCACTTGAAACGAATGTTTCTATAAATGCATTACCTCCTTCAACATCGCCAAGTCGAACACCATAAGTTCCGCCGTAAAAACTCTGTTTTCCATAAAATGTATTATCTCCGTTTAATTTGGAATAGAAGGATGAGTAATCACCAATCAAAGGAGTTATATCTCCCGTTCTGCCGTTAAAAGAGTTGACCCGGCCACTGTCGGATTTAAAAACGTTAACCCAACTTCCGTTTTGATATTTTTCAATTACAAATGCCCCGCCACCTGCAGCTTCACCAGATCGGAAGGTTGGAACGCCGTTACGCTTTGTAGTTAACCCTAAGAATGGGCCTAAATTCGATGCACTCGCAATGAAATTACCAGCCCCAACATCGCCCGATATCAATGTACCGCCGTAAGGCGATAATGATAACGTTCTTGCGCCTAAATCAAGGAAGTTGTTATAACCGAACCAAAAGTTGGTTGAAGCAAGCTTGCCACAGTCAACGGTGTCCCTGATGAGTTTGCCGGTAGCATCGTAGCCAACACGGCCGGCAACCGTTCCGCTGTTAAGCAGCATAGTAACAGCATCGCCAAAATTAGTTTTTAAGTTAAATGACAGTTTGTTATCATTTGCCGAGTAATTGGCATTGAGTAATGTAAGCTTACCGTCATCGTTGCGGGCTACCAGGTAGTTGTTAAACGCAGTACTGCCGTTAAATTTGAGATCGGCCACTCCTATCCAGGTAGCGGTTGCACAGTCGTAAATCTTCAGGCCCGTGTCTGCAGGATCAGTTTTATAAAACTGGGCGCCGCATTTAAGGCTATCCGGAATGTAGGATTTAAAGCCCGGTACCGGCCCGCGCGGGATAAGATGGAAGTCGATATCCTGCGTTGCCAGGTTAGTTAATACGCGCTTCTCGTTGGTGTGCTTTTGAGGCGACACCTGCTGCGCACCGGCCAGTGAGCTGGTCAGCATCAGAATAAATAAAATGTACTTTTTCATAATTATAAAGAATCAGGGTTTTGTTTGTTGAGCCAGATGATCAGCATATCGCCATCATTAATTTCGAAATCCTCCCAAAGTATCTTGAAGCTGCCGGCAGCTTTGTTAAAACTGATTTCTGATGGACGGAAATAATTAGCGGTTTGCGTTGAGTTGACCACGTAATTTTCCTTACCGGTAAGGCGCTTAGGCGCTGTGTAAACCTGGTACCGGCCGTCCCTGCTTAAGTGTGTGTCATCGTGGAGTACTATAATATAGTCGCCTTCACTTCCGCCGCCATCGCCCGGGTCAACACCGGTCGGCGGTGTGCCGGCGATGTTTAACAGCTGATCGATCGTATCGTCGACAACCTTGGTTTGATCCTCGGTATAATTATCTTCCTCGTACTTGACTGCGTATTCAAAGCTGCTTGCGTAGACATACTGGCCGTCCAATGGCTCTTCGACAGTTTGGGTAGTGATCTGGATGGGAATGAGCTTTCCATCTTCAAAGGCGTAAACTGCCGGTGAGCGAAAGAAGTCGCGGATAAGAGCAACATTGCGTTTACCTGATTCCGAATATCCTGCATTGACCGTGTATTTCTCCTGGATAGTAATGTTGCACTCGGTAAAATCGCCGGTAAGTGCAGCTGTGGCTTTGTCGGTATCGAGGCGTGCTGTATCGCTCTTGCGATCATATTTGCCGAATGACTTTCCTGTAGTGCGAACGGTTTGAAATGCTCCGTAGCTGTTAAAATAGATGAAATATCGTGGCCATTGCTGATATCCGTATTCCAAAATATTGGCGTAAGCCGCGGAAACATATCCTGCTGCAGTTTTAATTCTGCAGGTGTAATACAATGGAATTTTGTTAGCTGCCTGACGGCCGGCAATGGCCAGCTGATTAAAGCCGGTTTGGAACTGAAATTTCGCATAAACAGGGATTGATAAGCCGGTAACGGCGTTGAATGTGTAAACGGTCTGATCGGCGTTATAAACCTTTATTTCCAGATCTGCTACAATGTCCTGGGCTGAGATATTGATGAAAGTCAACCACTCCGGCTGATCAGCGCGAACAATTTTGTTTTTGCTGCCCTGGCGAAGAAATCTATTCTGCGCAGGATCTGCCGGCACCGGGCATAATTCGGATACCAGGTTGCGGATTGTTGCCGCCTTTTTGCCCAGGCCTCCCATATTTACCACAGATACCGATGTCCTGCGCAGCCTCCAAATGGCAGGATCTGCGCCCTGGTACTGGGCGTACTTGCAATAGTAGGCACGTATTGATTTTAAGCAGCGCGAAAAGGGATTTACTAGTTCCGGATAGTCCGGCCGTAAAAAACTATGCAGGATATCAGTACCGAGATCAAGTGTTGTTTTGCCGGTAACGGGATAATCGAGTTCGACGTTTCCGTTAAATGCGGACAGGTAACCGTCGTTGGCCATGTTGCGTATCACAACTTCTTCATGATGACGGAAATTTGCTTTGAGCGAGTCGCTCACACCCGGCACCGTAACCGAGCAGGTTACACTGCCGGCAGCAAATTCAGTAAAATCCAAATCCGGACTTTTCCTATTCCCTGTAAATATAAGCGCCGGTTTCGGCCCTGCCAGATCAACGGCCACATCAAAGTCGCGATCGATGAAAGAATTACCCTGGTACCAATCCAATAGAGCGGAAACATATGCAGCGCTGCCGTCACCGGTAGGAAACTGCAGGCCCGAATCGTTCGGATTAAGTTTGGCGGTCATTGTGGCCGCACCGGTATCCCAGGATAAAGCAATAACCGTATCTGCAGCAATAGGGCCGCTAAAAGCTAAACGGTTTATGGTAGTTGCCGGCACCGCGTCGCGGTAGTCCGTACTTTCCACTATGAATGGAATAAGATTTTGGCTGAATGCGATATTTGGAAGAAGCTGTGCTGTGGCTGGCATAACACGAAAATGCTATGCGAGGGGGTTTAAAAAAACGACAGCAATTTATCAGACCTGGTTAAACCAGTCCTCGAGGGTAAACAGGTAAATATTTCCATATCGGCCATCGCCGATCGGGCCGACCGGCTCCATCGTAAACGATTCCAGGTTAAGCGATGTAAAAATATCAACATGGCGGTCACTGATCATCTTTTTAACTAAAGCATCGCCAATTTCTTCGCATTCGCTTTTTGCTACTACTTTGGCACGTTCGCCCGGCATCTTTGGCAATTTTTTTAATACCAGGAAACAAATGTTTTTGCCCCAGTACTGTGCGCCGGCTTGCACCGGCAACATTTTTTTGTCGTATGGAAGCAGGATTAATATAAACTCCTTTTGACTGATTTTAACCAGGTCATCCAGACTGTTCTCCTGCGTGTCACTGGCTATAAATGCAGTATCTCTGGTCACTTTAAAATCATCGTTGGCCACGTGCTGCAGCTGATCATTTTCTACAGCAAAATCCGAGAAGTAATCAACCAGGTCTAATAATTTCATACGCCGTATTTCTCTTTTAAAGCTTTCATTTTTTCGTTGTTGCGTGCAAGCGAAAAGAAAACCATGTTTAAATATTCTTCTTCGAGTTTTTCGGCGCCACCAAATTTAGGATCTCCTCTCAGGTCATCATAAACGCCCAACCATCCGTCACCAGATTGTTCAACCGAAGTGTTGTCGTTCTCCAGTTGCTCCGGAAATAAGCTTTCATATTGCAGCGTAATTTGCTTAAGGCAAGAACGGAACCACACATAGATACCCTGGATCACCGGCTTATTAAGCTTTGCTATCAATAACGCCCTGCTATCTATCAACGTGTCGTTAAACTTTTGCCGGCGATCTCCGCGAAATGTTGGAGAACCAGGTACGTAATCGGGGCCGATGCCGGCAGGTCTGTAAATGGTTGCGACAAGTTTTTGCAGATCTGCGATATCTTCAGATTCCGTGTACGCTGCCAGGTACGAGGCTGCTGCACACCATTCGGCAAAGCGAAGATTATCCATCCCATCACTGGGGCCGATAAAGGTTTCTTTACCAATGGTGATCTCCGGCAGTAGATTTTTTGTCAGATCTAACTTATTGAATACCCAATCAACATAATGTAATTGACGGCGCATGTCGTCGTCGTCAAATTTTTCAATAAAAGGGTAATGCTTCATTGTCAAAAGCACAAATGCCCGAACCGTTTTATCGTATTTGGACATTTGTGCATCGGTAGCCAGATATAGACTTGCCAAATGCGGATAAATATCAGCCGGCACCTCGTGCCAGGCTTCCGGCAGATCTACATCTTCAGTAAGTGTCTTACCGTTGTGCTCCAGTATCAGTGTTAGAAAATTCAATTTGATTTTTCAGGTTAGAAGTGTAAAACCATTTAGCCAAATAAACGCCGTCCGCCCAATCAAATTTACCATCGGCCACGAGTTCGGTAATTGCTCCGGATAAGTTCTGAAGCGCTTTTGTGCGTTGTTGGCCATCAGGCAGGCCCTGAATGAATTGCGCTGCACATTTTAAGATCTCTTCAGTACTGGAAGCTTCGCTGCAGTTTTTTACCAGACCCAATTCTACAACGATCACCGGCAAATATGCGCGAAGCAGATCTTTTACCTTATCATCGGCATTACCAGGAATTAAGGCTGTAACGATATCTGCGATTGGCGAATCGACAAAACGTTTTAAATTTTCTGTCACAACAACAGCAACAACTACAGCCTTTCGGAGTTCTGCAGGCAGAGTTGAAAAGTAAGCGCCAATTTTAGTGATTAGCGTTTGAAGGAATGCTTTGATCTTTTTCATTTTTATTTTTCCGTTTAAATTTTGCGTAGATATTGACGGCACCGGTAACGGCCGCAACGATGAAACCAGTCCAGATACCCAATGCGGATATCAGCTTAAGTACCTTTTCATCGGTTATAAAGTGGTAAGTGGCACCGAGCAGGCCGGTACTGCTACCTGATGCAATGCCTATGCGCCAGTTTTTCTCTAGCAGGAAGCAGTTAATTTGCCTGATCATGATATTTTATATAAGGTTTTAAAATAATTGTATGCTCTGCGCAGCTTGCCGCCGTAATCGTTCCGTTTCCAAAGTGCACCGTTGTACCTATATGCAAAATTGTCGGCCATGTCGTAAAAGTTCTTCATGAAGCGGTCAAGCTTGCGATACAGGCAATACTTCACAAATGCCATCAGCTGATTGCTGTCGCCTAATTTCATGGCAGTAATAAATTCATGGATGGAGCGATATCCGCACTCTATATAATTTTCACCCATGATCTGGAACATTCCCCAGCTGGTCGACAGCATAGCTGCTATTGGGTCAAGTTCAAATGCCTGGTTAAACCGGTTGTAAGCTTTCTCACCGAACTCACTATACTTTTCTGTCCATTCAGGATAAGAAAGCGATGGATGAGATTTGTCAAATTTGCCTTTTGTATACCGGTGGAATACATGGCCCTCAAACTTTAAAACGATTTTGCCTGAGCCATAGAAGCCATGGCCATTACTTTCTACCAGGGTAATTGCCCTGATCACTGCGACATTGCACCCTAAAGCTTTAGCGGCCGCTGCTATATCTTTTTCCGTTATCATACTACTAAAAATGAATTTTCCTGTTTGTTGACTAATTTGAAGGTGGCGTTATCATCCACCGGTGGTTCGTAATCCGGATAGTCGCCCGGGTTGTTGGCCAATTCTTCAGCCAGATCACTTAAATATTTGCTTCCATCGGCCTGTAGCTGCTGATATGCCTTGTCGATCTGTAAGGCATTGGCCGGCTGTTTTTGCTGGCTGTTATTGTTGGCCAGGTTTAAATTGGTAGATACACCGTAGTCGGTTACGTCAACCGCCTTAGTGAACACAGCCCTGGCCATGGTTAGCAGCGCAACCGCGGGGCATATGTAATCGTCCAGTAGTGTTTGGTAGTGAGCGCTTACGGTATCAGTAAGTATTGCTTCTTTAAGTGCTTTAAAAAGCTTCTTACCGGTAGTGGTTTTAATATCAAAATCCTCTACCTGGCGCATTATCGGACGGATAGCGAGGTATGTGTACCTGGCTTGCCTGATATCATACAGGTCGGAGAATTTAAGGCCCGACTGAATGAAGTACTTTTTATAATCCTTGTAAGCGCTGCTAGTTGCCCAGGCAGCATAGTGGGTCGGTTTACTCTCCAGGTGGGCAAGCATCGCATCAAGTGCGTCATAGCCCGCCATGATATAAGCTTCCCTTAAATTAATTTCCTGATATTGAAAGGCGGTTTTGTTTGAACCGCTTTCGACCCTTATAGCACCCTCTTGGCCAAGTGTGGCGGAAAGGCGGCTAACGGCAAGTGCCATTGCGAGATTGGCCACTGCTTCCTGAGCAAGATTTAATAAATCCTCAAGATCTTCGCTCAGGTCGCCTTCAGCGTCCATTGCGTCGGTTAAAACGGCATATTGCTCAATACCCAATACCGGTATCAAAAATCTGCGAATGGCCATCGTAACGGATGGTTTGTAAAGTGAAAAATCTGCCGAGGCACTTGTCTCGATATATTTGAGTAGATCATCAATATTTGCGATTATTCCTGCCATTAGCTTAAATCTTTAGAGGTTCCTTTACCCTGATCGAGCGTGGTTAACACCTGATCAATGGTGCGCAACTGTATTTCAGGATCGTATTTATTATACTCACGGACAAATGGCCACCAGCTGTAAAGCGTGTCGCGGTCACCCTGCGCACTTGCGATTAACTGGAGCCAACCTTCGCGGATATTGCTGCCGCCGTTTTGATGGTTCCCACCGGCAGGATCACCTAATCCAAAGAGCGCCGGGTTAATGCCTATAGAGAAAAGTATGTGTGAAAGCGCTGTAGTGTCTACACCTGTCCAGCTGTCGTACTTCATTTTATCCTCGAGTGCGGTAATTTTCCAGCCTGCTGCTTCTTTGCCGGTTTGCTTATCGACCATATAATGGCTGATGAAAGCCTTCATCTGGTTGTCCTTACCGCTTAGGAAATCATTTATTTCCTGAAGCTTTGTGGTTACCAGGGCGCTGCGGTCTTCTTCCGACTTTTTCATAAAGCCAGGGTATGCGCCCTCCCAGTAACTCATCGGTATCTCAATGTGATATTTAATCGACATCACATTTTTGATCATCGATTTGACGATTGCCGGTATACTGTTGGAGTTCCCTAACCAGCCATTTTTAAGAATGGCGTTTTGTATGGTTTCAGCATAGTAGTCATTCAGGATATCATAGCTCTGTATGGGAAAACAGTATTTCCACTTGTTCTTCTCATAGCGAACTCGGTCAACTTCCAGGTAATACAGATAGCTGTCAATGCACGGAAACGAGTCGATCTGTGTATCTGAAGGGTTTGGCCAATTAGCCGAACGGTGGACATTGTCGATGCGGCCCAGTGACTCGTTAAAAGGCTCGAAACGGAATTTTGCAGCTTTGTCATGGGTAACCATTGATATTTCGCTCCTGCTGTCATTCAGGTGGAAAAGCGGAAAAACCATCCCCCACCAAACGAAGTCGGCAATACACCGGTTCCGGAAAACATCAATGTTACTGCGGCGCAAAAATTCGTTAACCCGTTTGTCGCTAACAATCTCAACGACTTCTTTTTTTGCGTCCTGATCAAAGCCGGTTACCTTACAGGTTACTATCTGCTTGCCATAAAGCATTTCGGTTTTTAACTTCAATGCCCTGGTAGCAACGCCATTCATCCGGAACTCTCTGGCGGCTTCAACCGGATAATTATTGCCCGGGCCCCACGGTACCCATTTGTAGCTGCCGGCAGTTGCTTCTAATGTGCTTGGAGTTACAGACGTTGGCTTGGATTTCGGGCCATCGTTGAAGTCACCAGAGCCACTTACAACGAAATTACTGCCTACCAGGTGAGCCGATAGCGGCAGGCCTTGTGCGTTATATTGAATCTTGCTGCTCATGGATAAACTTGCATTCCGTTAATTTGAAAGACGAGCCGTAAGTGCACTGCGGTTATTTTGCCGCTTTCTTCCCGATAACCGATCATTTCATGGTCTTTACAGCTGTAAGGCAGGCCGCATTTGGTTACATTTTCTACCGTGATCCAGTCACCACCGGTTTTTTTTGATCGGTGGCAACTGAGATACACCATAGAGAATGCGCCGGCAGCCATTAGCTTGATCATGTCGCGGTAATGGATAGCACTGGTCATTTCATCTTATATCAATTGTTTAAATAATTAGAGAATGCTAAGATGCAGCACCAGGTAAAGGATAAAAACGACAGTGCATTTTCGCTTGCGTGAATGCAAGCGTTTTGATAGATTTGTGTATGACAACTAAAGAAGCTTTCGCAGATCTCCTCAGTAGAAAAGCCTGGTATAAAAACACCGGCATAAATAAGAATACAGCCGACTCCTTAACTAAAAGATTTAAAGACGGAGTGTTTATCAGCGAGCCAAAAATGGATGAGGTGTTAACTACTGCAGGATACCAAGTAATTCAAGAAAAATTGTGGAGTAATTTAAAAGACGGAAAAGATGGAGAATGAAAAACTTAAAGTGGAGGTAACAATCCCTGGCGTTTCGGATTTAGGCGAAGCAACTGGGAAAGCTATGGATTTAGGGATCGACGCAGTTAAGGGATTCTTAACGGCAACTTGTAAGCCGATATTACAAGAGTTTGGTCTTTTTGGTAAAGACATTGTAAGAGAGTACAGAGTTTTGAGAGCTATAAATTTTGTAAAAAAGGCGCAAGCTAAAATTCAAGAATATAATATTGACCCAACATATTCTATTAATCCTAAACTTGCTTTGACAATTTTTGAAAACGCATCTTTAGAGCCATCGGAAGAACTTCAAGAGTTGTGGGCTGGACTATACGCGAAGTCACTATCGCCAGATGGTACAGACGACGAAGCAATAATGTATATCGACACGTTGAAAAAGCTTACGGCAAGCCAACTCAAGCTTTTATTGTTTGCCTCAAAAATTCCACGACCGTGGAGAATTGAGATTACTGAAGATGAGATAAAAGGCATTATGGCACTTGATGACTTTGAAAGAATAAAGCGTGAGGTATTTAACCTGCGATCTCAACGTCTTTTGGGTAATGCTCAAGGGATTATGCAGCAAGGCGATAGCGTATGGGAAAATTATAGGGATGGTAAAATCAGTATTTGGTTTTCTATTTATGGGCAAGGTTTGTTAACCAAATGCGGCATTGATGTAGCATAATTTTATCTTTGGCTATGGGAATTTTAAGAAAAATGAAGCGTAGCGAGCAAAAAGCTACCGTAACGGACATTATAAAAACGGTGCAGCTCGCTGATCAGCTGGTAAAACTAGGTTTGCTGCGTTTAGATCTAGAAAATTTTGCGGCCCACTTTTATCCGGAAGTCTGGGATGGCAAGGATGATATGTTCATCAGGAATTGGTGTAAAAATATAGCCCAGGCAATTTTCGCAAAGACTGGCTCAACCTATAATCCTAATAAGGTTTTAAAGCTTTATAGTTTAGCAATGGCCGGAAAGCCTGTAGGAACATTCTCTATAAAAAGTGGATTAGTAAGAGCGAGGGAAAGCGAAGCAGAAAGCGTCGGCCAGGATTAGAGCCTTTTTCTTTTGCTACTTTTCTTTCAGGCGACTGAAAAAAGAAAAGTAGTCCGAACACAGCAATGCCACCTACTTTTTTTAAGTTGTGGCTGCTGTAGAGGCTTTTTAAGCCGTTATTCCTTTAATTCAAGCTTAAAACACCATCTTTTTCATGGGCTAAACACAGGTCAAATGCCGTTTGGCTCTTTACTTGCCCACCGCCAAACATGATATTTTTGAGTTTAGCCTCCTGATTTCTATAAGTTTTAACGTTTTGATAGTAGCCTGTTATCGCATTATATGCGCCAAATAACGTTCCTTTTGTGGTTACTGTCTGCTGTGTTTCGTCTCCGAACGCATATTCGGCAATCTTTTCGCACTTATTTTTAAATACTGAAGAGAAATTTTCCCTTTCATCAGCCAAAACATACTGCAGCGCTTCTTTACTTGGCGCCATTGCTTGCTCAACAAGTTTCAAGAGTTGCTTATCTGTTACTTTAACTTTTGCCCATCGGTTAAAAATGCCCTCTAATTCTGTCGATAATTTGTTACTTATCTCTAAAGTTTTGTGCGCTTTTTTCAAATTTTCAACTGCGCTCTGTGTGTGCCTTATCCTTATAACATTACTCAGGTTACCTAAAGCTGCGTTAAGTGTATTTTGGCAAACAATACGCACAGGCGTAAAGGCTGCAACTATACTACCGCTCCCGTCATGGGTAGTGGTCAAGAACAAATATTTTTCTATTAGGTCGTTTCGTCCAACTTGTATATAACCCGGCAGCTTGGCAGTAATAAAAATCTTCTCCCCGTTCCCCAGTGCGCCGGCCGTTTCGTACATAATGCCATCACCGCCAACAATGCTATCGAAAAACGTAAAGGCATCACGATTTTGCACTACTTCGTAATCGTTGCCCACTACGCCTAAAACTTGATCGGTATCTGCACGGACGGTTGCAAAGAAATTAGGGACTTGTAACTCTGGAATAATTATATCGTGTTCATCATCGCCTAAAAAATTTTGAGTGTCTGTAGTGAATAACGGGCGTTTGTCTACAATGAAATCTAAGCCTGCAAATTGCATCGCTTCGCTGCTCGTCGGGTACTCCGTTACAATTTGTCCTAATCCGTGCCATGGTGCAACGTCTTTCGACATAAAGCTGTGTTTACCTGTTTTCTCGTTTAAATTTATATTGTGTGCCATTGGTTAGTTATATGTGTGAAAAAATGCGTTTAACTCAAATTCGTATTTGTCGGGATTTTCAATAGAAAGTTGCTCTGTGTACCCATCCCAAAAAAGGTTGTCCATCAGTTCGGTAAAAAGGGATATATTTGCCATGTTCTTATAAGGTTTTAAATAACAGCCCGAAAGTTTCGCCGACAATCGGGCTGTTGCTTTTTAATTAGTTAGGGAAAACGATAGAATTTTCGATTTGCGCCTTTCTTGTGTAGCAAGATTCTTTTATAAAATCTGCTACTTTCAAAATCAAATTTGATGTGTTCGTTACGAACTGCTTGCCATTGTTGGCCATGATGATAAGCTTACATCCTGAAAAGTGATTGCCCTCCAATTCGTCAGCTTCATCCATTAAATGAATTTCAAATTCTTCAAGGTCCGCAATACGGTCTAACAGGTTGTTGCGCTGAACGGTCAGGCGGTGCAAATCTTCTACCATCCTTAATTTTTCTTCGATGGTCAGCTGTGGCAGCACTGGCGCAACGGGTGCGATTGGTTGTAAAACCTCTCCCTGGGTGATTGGCTGTTCGGCTTGCGGTTCGTCCTTTGTTGCTTCTTCCTGGAATGCGCCAGTCGATGGTTCGTCCTTTAGAAGCGCCTCGGTGTTGTCTACCGCTCCTGCGCCTAATTCGCTTTCCACCTCGTTAGATGGGTTGTTGTTCACTGCTACGGCTGTTTTGTAGGCTCTGTTGTTCTTTTTCATGTTCTTGGGTTTTAAAATGTTTGTTTTTCGTTTGTTAATTAATTGATTATCTGTTACTTTCAATACTTAAAGATAGGTAAATACTTGCATGTGTGCAAGTATTTAAGAGAAAAAAATCATCTTTTTTGCATTTTTTTTTAATAAAAGCACTTTTTTCAAAAATCTTGGAAAAACTATTTGCAATAATTTGATAGATAGCGATTTGAATAAAATTCGCTCTTCAAATTTTGTCAAATCCTTGCAGGAGCACCCCGCAGAGCCCTGTCGAAAAAAGGCAATTGCACGTTGCAAAAATCCCGAAATATGAAACGGCGTGCCCCTTCAAACACGGCGCAAGCCAGCCTTTGAACACGGGCGTGCCCCTTACAACCACGCGGAACGCAGCCTTATTTAGTTAGATTGTATACACCTGCAGGAAGCCATAGGCCTAAGGACGAGAGTTGACTTGCGTACTTGAAGTAAGCAAGCATATCCCCTGCATCGGAGAAGTGGGTAGTGTACCGCTGATCCAGTGAGTCCTTACGCTCACCAGTCTTAACCTTTTCAATCCCTTTTTTACCTTCTTTGGCTTCGGCATTGTTGATTGATTCAATAAGATATTTGCAATTAAAGCGGTTCCATAGAAAAATGGGAAGCGATGGATCATTGTTACGCATGGCGATACCCCAGAAGTTGTATTTGTCAACATGCGTAGGCGCACCGCCATAGTACTGCCTGTTAACAGTCCAGCCGCGGGCTACCAGCGTATCTACTACGAGTTCCTCATATGTTTTAGGCGCACGACCATCACGGCCCGTAGCGGTTTGATCATAATAGTAGTTCACAACCTTGTTGTTGTGGTACTGGTAGTAGTCGCACCATTGGTTAACCAGGTCAACGGTAAGCTTTGGTGATTCTACACTAAATGCGCTGATATAGCGAAAGACACCGAGTGATTCCTGTCCGGTGACTATACAGTTGAATTTACCGTAATCCAAAGCAATATCAAGTTCGGCATGCGGGTAATGGTCACCATCCTGCCGGCAATCCAAATGATTGAACGAAGCGATATCATAGCCTTTAGAGTCAACGAGGCCGGCCAAATAATCATTGTTATACGCAGTATAAGTATGAATCTTCTCATTAAAAATGGGGTAGAAACCGCCTTTTAATGCTTTTGGTCGAATGTTGTCGATCTCAATTGCATATTCGTATGGCGTCATTATACGCTTCTGATCTTCAAACCAACCGTTAGGCAGGTTGTCGGCATTGATGTGCGAGCTCGCACGCAGGTACAAGATCTTATCCGGATTGAGCATCGCTTCTTCCTGGTACTTGTACATGAATTTGCCGATTTGAGTACGCGGGATTGACGATGTATAAGTTTGATTGCGATATCGCCTGCAATTCTCAAACCTGGCTTTCTGACCACGTATGGTGGCCAGGGTTTCCGCCTGAAATTTCTCCGGGTCAAGTAATGCAAACTCATCGGCCATGCCGGATGCAGTGTTCAAGCCCCTAGAGTTTGTGTCCTGGCTTAATAACAGGTAGGTTGCGCCATTATACCAGTAAATAGATCTGGCATAATCCAAAGGTGGCTCATAGGCCTCAGGCCACCTCCACCCTTTCGGTGGTTTACGGCCGACAAAATAATGAAGATCCTTTACGTAGCCGAGCATGCTTAACGATTGAATCGTTGAAGGCAGCGTCCTTGTTAAGATCTGTTGGAAAGTAGCGCCCTGAATAAAGTTGGTAGATCTGGGCATGTCATGTACCACGTCGACCATTTCATCAGCCAGTACTGTTGATTTACCAACGCCACGGCCGCCCTCGACAACTTTAACCGGTTGCCGGGCCATGCGGACCGCCATTTGCATGAGGTTGCGCCTGATCTGCTTCCGTGGCCTATCTGTCCGTGTGCTGATCATCGTTAATTATCTCCGCGTCAACGGCCATTGAATTCATTGCATTACCCATTAAGGTGTCCAGATCCACAACGCCTTTGGTAGTTATAAGCTGCAGTGTGTCGGTAGCCGGCTTATCCAGGCCAATTTCAATAATGTGTTGCTCGAGCATTTCCGGATTGAACGGCTGCTCGATCTCTTTACCGCCAATGGCCATCAGCTCCTTAGCACCTTTGATCATCACGTCCGGATTATTTTGGTCGCGTGCCATGCCGATCGCATCACGGATAATTTCCATGGCCAGGTGCTGTATCGCTTCAGGTTTAGTTTTAGATGAATAACCAAAAACGTCCTGAGCATCATGGATATATCGCCTCGCCGTTGAAGTACTTATTCGTTCACCGCGATGGATTGATAGTTTGATCAATACATTAATTGTATCCGGTATAGAACTATAATTTCTAATCAGCGTGTAAGCGTCCACATAATAGTCGAGTAACTGCTTTTGCTTGGCTGTAAAATGATCAATCCCTGTCTCTGGGGACTTCAGGTAAGCGATGATCGCATCCTTATTTGTGTCTTTGTCGATCAGGTTCATTGCTTCTTATCGTTTAGGAAAATATCTTTTGATAGCTTTAGCTCTATCGCCTGTGCCGGTGAGGACAGCTGATCACTGAGCCTGCAAACGCTCATGTTAAATTCGGCTTTACGCTTAAGGCGCCCTTTCAGAAAGGCCTTGCCCTCATCTGTCTTTGGGTCGCTTAAATTCTTGGCTGATTGTTCATCCAGAGAGCAGATGATGGTGATATCGGCCTTGCTCATGTAACCAGGGCCGGCGAAGCTTTCTATTTCGACAAGCTGCTCGTTAGTTATGGCCATAAACTTCCTCCTTAATCCAGCCGGCGTTAGCCAGGGCAATTGATTCATCCCAAAATATAGCACCTACCTCTTTACGCGGGTTTTTGGTGTAGTTAGCGGAACCAATAAGCGTAATGTGGTGGGTACCGCTGATCACTACGGTAGCTTTAGCATGGATGTGGCCTATTGACAGGTTTGGGAAAGCTGCAACCGCCTGCTGAAATACTGCAGGTTTACGATTGCGTAGCCCAACATCTATTACTGCATTGAGTTCGGTGATCATGCCGGCGGCTTTCCAGGTCAAGAACCTGTTAATAGCCACTTCACTTATTGCCCAGGTGGTGAATGATACCTCGGCCGCTCCCGTTATAACTAGAATATATTCAAGTAAATCATAGTTGCTCCATGCCCCGTCAGTCATAAACCAGACCGCTTTTCCCGGCCTTAGAGCACCGATCGCGCTTTGGATGACACTAAGTGTATTTCCGCTACAAAATGAGCCTGAAGTGCTAAATTCGACGCCTTTAGCAAGCCTTTCAAGGTTAGGAGTGCGTATGGCCGGCGTGATATCTACGGAATTAAACAGCACTGGCCAACCTTTCTAAAACTAGTTTAAGCTTGATTTCATTAGCCTGAAGCCGCTGCATAACCTTATTTTTGCGTGGGCCGTCGCCCATGCTTTTTAATTTCTTGCTATCCTTGGAAATATAAGTCGGCAGGTTTTTGCTGAGCTTCATTAATTCTGGGACAACCATTTCATCAATCGCCGGCTCTGCTGCAGCTTTCACCTCTTCAGCCAGTTTACCTGTAGCGTGAAAATCTTTGATGGTATCCCAATTTCGATTTGTTTGATCACGATCATCAAGCAGCTGCAGCGCCATTTCCAATCTGGCAGGCGCTGACTCGGCAATTACAATCTTGTGGTGAAGCAGATCTGCGCGCCCATCAAGCTTTTTGTTTTCGGTATAAAGGTCTTTTATACCGTCTGGAGCCTTAGCCCATTCCGTATCAGTTAAGGAATGACTAACAGATCTCACCGGCATGCTAGCCAATGAAGGGATTGCCGAGGGCTTCGCCGTTTGGATAGCTTCAACAGCGTTTTCGTTTAAGGCCTCCAGGGCATCTACTAACCGGTTAAAGTGATAATCAGAGTTGCCGCGGTTTAACAGCACCTTTAAAGATGCGTTAGTCCCATATTGCTGGTATAGCTCATTGCCGGCAGCGTAGTTCTTATTTACCGATTTAAGCCAATTTGTGATAGTTGCAATTGCCATGTATCAAAAGTGCACCAGAGCAATTGCCAAAAAAACGACATGCGATTTTACCTACAATTATTAGCTTTGGGCATGCAACCCATTTTTAACATAACACAGAGTGATTCAATTGATTGGCCAGCATGGATTCAAGCAGGCGCTGCTGTATTTGCTGCCCTAGGATTATTTTGGACATTGAGATTACAATCAAAGGCTACCAGACTTCAAGCAATAGCGACCGATGCTCAAGTCGAATTTAGCAAGGAACAATCTGCAATTAACAAAGCACAGTTAGATGCATTGAGCCGGGATTATGCTCGATTCTTAAAAGAGATTCAACCTGAATTATATTTTGAAGTTGGACGCGAATTAAATCCTAAGTATGGATGGATAAGATATACAGTTAGAAAAAACCCAGCTTACAGTTTGCTCATTGAACATAGAGAAAGGGTAAAGTACAGCTTTAATGGTTTAGCAAACAAACCGTATGATGCAAACATTGATATACACCCAATTTTTAATTTCATAGGTGAATTTACCGAGGAAGAATTATTGGCAAATGAAAATGATGATAGCATTTATTTAAAGGCAACATTTAAAGACTTTATGGGAAACGCCTACTTCCAACACATAACAGTAGTTACCGATCCTGTGTTAGCTGTGATTCACAGTATCCCGCAAAAGATTGGTTAACAAACCTCTACCACAAACCATTTTATCGCGTTATTAGTACTTGGCATAGTTTCGTATTGCAAATACGTCATGACCATGTATACGTCTTCCGGATTGTACTGATCAGACGGGTAAATCGATTGGAGTCTTGAGAAGATCTCACCGGTAGAATAGAGCACTGGTAGAATAGCATCAGCCGGTTTTGAATAAAACCGTTCGACCAGGTTAACCAATTTAATTTGCTCTGCAGTAAGATCCATAAAAAACGGTAAGGGCTGCTCCCGAATGAACACACCCGTCCACGGTTTTGGCCCCTACACGTAGGGGTTTAATAGCCGTGCGCCCCTTACCGTTATACTGGTTGGGCGGTGTGTTCAAGAATTCGGGAGCAATGCAAACATAACAAAAAAAGCCATCCGATATGGATGGCTTTATTATTTTGATATGGTTAAGATCGACCTGCTAATTAGCTTGAGTCGCGTTAGCAGGCAATGCTTTCTTAGGGCTATCAGCTTTGTCCGGTACTGGTGCAATCTCCTTTTCTACCAAGTAAGGCAGCCCTCTTTTTTTTAATTTATCTGCTGCAGCAAGATCCAATTCGCTGAAATTGATTTCACCAAATTTTGGGACGTGGTGTAGGCCTGCAGTTACGCCTTTTAATTCGTACTTGTCCGCAACTTCTTTTTTAAGTTCCGGCTCTTTTCTTTCTGATTTTTCCACTTTAATAGGGATTATGGTTATAGAATATTAAAACCCCATATTTCAGGGGTTTTAAATTAATTATACGTCAGTAGCATCAAGCGGTATCGCCGCCAGATACGTCGGGCATGGAACCGGCGAGTAAGCCTTGAATCCATGTTTCTGATTGTTACCATCACCCGTTTTAGGGCCGTTAGCGGCTTCGTAGCTATCAACCTGCGCAGGGAATTCCTGTGTACCAACTACGCGCAGCGTGCCGTTTTGCTCGTTTGCTACGATGATCACTTTTTTGTTGCCAATGAAAGCAATGTGACCTTGTAGGGCTAAAATATTGCCAGGGTTAGAAAACGCCGCCATATTTTCAAACGCGCGGGAACCTGTCGGGCCAACCATTGTCGATTTAACCTGGCCTTCTTCTAATACACAAGGAAATTTGTGAAAGAACTTGCCGGTTTTCATTACAAATGGATCATCATCCGGGATAGTGACCAATTCTTCAGGAGTTGTGGCTGTCGCGAAATCCGGTGTCAGCGCTGCCGGCCATGTAGCGATATCTTCTTCTAAAGCGTAGAAGTGCGTACCTTGAAGGCCGGCTATGTTCTTTGGATTAGCGTTTGTCTTAATATTCTTCACGTTCATAGCAAAGAATAGTGCTCCCTGGGGAAGCCACTGATCAGCGTAGCCGGCAGATAAAACGAAAACACCTGCAGCGCCTGCAGGGATGAGAGCTGCTGTCGGGTTCATTTCGCAGAATGTCGACGCGACATTATAGGTAAAAGCGGCCGCGAACATCGCCATCGCGATGCAAGCGCCCAGGAATAAGAAATTTTTAAGTTTCATGATAATGAAAATTTAATCTTGATATTTAATTAATTAGGTTTTGACAGTCTTCGATCCTGTTATTTTTTTAATACCAGGAAGCCGGCGCCGATCTTAACAAGTTCGGCCTGCAGGGATTTATCCGCCTTCAGATCTTCCAAGGTGTAATCCTTAGGTTCTGTTGTGCCTTTGCGTCTGTAAGTGAAGTTACCACCGATAACCAGGTAGTCTTTTTTATCGACGGTTATGGTCGGTTCAGCAACATCGGCTACTTTTTGGGCTTTTGATAAAGCTTCGCTTAAGTTGCCGATCTCTTCTGCAGACGTTTTTTGTAAATCTTCGTGCGCTGCTGCCAATTCTTGGTTGGCGGTTCTTAATTGGCCATTTTCTTTTTCAAGGTTGGCAACCTTTTGCTCGAGCGTTAGCTCTGTGTTGTTTTGTGGAGTGTCCATTGTTATGAAAAAATGTCCCTGTTTCCAGGGACGTAAGACTTTAGTTAATTATCAGTATGGATTATGCTAAATCCTGGTCATTGTGCCATACCCATGGCAGATACCAGAAACCAACACCTATCCACCAGTCAGAAAGAAGCTTAACACCGCGATCAAACTTTTGCATATCAAACACACCGGCGTTGTTGCCCCATTTCTCTGGCGCAGCCATGTTTTGTTTGAATGTGGTGAAGATCATGTCGCTGCCAGCCATAGATGCCAAACCATTGACCTCAACATTTTCTGCATCGATTACGTGCACTAAACTATCAACCTGGTTGTAGTTCATGTTGTACTTGGTGCGCATACCTGTTTTGAAGCGGGTACGTAAGGTTTTGTTCATTTGCAAGCCGCTTAAACGGAAGCGATATTTCTCATCAATTGAGTTGATGAAGTCTTCGACGTACTCAACAAATTCAACGGGATCAGTTGGAACTGTACCCATTGTGATTTTTTTAGTTTTACCGGCAGTGTTACCATCGCGGATCTTTTTACGAATACCGTTGATAGATTTACCGGTAAGTTGAGCTGTACCATCAGTAACAGCGCCTGTAACGCCTTTGAAAATTTCCGCAACCTCAAGATCTTCTTTATACTGATTAACAATCAGCTGCTCGATCATGTAGCGAACGATTCCCCACTGGGTACGATCAACCGGCCCCATGCCGGCAAGGAAACCTAAAAATGACGGCATGATCTCATCAGGCGCGATATACTCGTCAATTTTTACTCTGTCCAATGGGATTTTCTCCAGCTCAAACTTGGCCGTCCCTATTGGAGTGAATTGTTTCTGGAAAGCCTGAAGAACGCGAGTAATACTTGCAGTAGCTTTGTAGGCTACGGTATCCTCGGTTGGCCAGGGCATGAATAAACCGCGGGTCTCTTCCGGCTGAAAGATCGCTGTTTGAAGATTTTGTGCACCGATGCCGCCTCCACGGTATTGCGCGCCGAATTCCGCAATAATCTCATCGATATTAATTACTGGATTTGCCATGTGATTATCTACCGTTTAAAAATGAATTGATGTATTGATTGTGAGAGAAGCCGGCAATTGTTTCCTTTTGCTTTTCTGCTTCAGTTTTTTCAGGATCCGGGTCGGTTTCTCCTACTTTTTTACTCATGCCGCCAGGTAAGCTTGCGATTTTTTGCTCCAAATCTGATTTATCAGATATCAGAGTAGCCTTTTCAGTCTCTAAATCGCCTTTAGCTTTGTTTGCTACGTTTAACTCGCCCTGGAGCTTAGTAACGTTAGCTCTTTCGGTAGCTAATTCACCGGTAACGCGAGCAGCCTCGTTTACTACCGTTTCCGGCATTAACGCAACGCCGGTTATACCAGCCTCTGCTAACTCAGCGTTGGCTGCGCTTAATTCTGCTTCAGTTGGATCGGCCTTGCCGGCCAACAAAGCCACTTTTGGAAATTTCATATCTGTTGATTGTGTAAATTCTATGGATTTAATAATTGGTGATGATGAAGCGCGCAGATCTTGCTCCCCATCACAAAGCGCCTCTAAGCGCTCTAAAGCTTTCTCGCGAGTAATTATCCCGTCGATCAAACCGGTTTTTTGTGCCCATAAAGCGGAACTGGCTTTACCTTTATTCCATTCTTCATGAGAACCTTTAAGGCGGTCGCCCCGGTGAAGCTGAATTTTATTGATGAATTTCTCAGCAACTGCAAATAACTCCTCATCGAGCAATTTGTAATTACCTGCAGCAGCATCTTTTGACACCTTATTTTTTTCGGTGCTTTGCGGCGCATAACGGTCTATCCGTTTTATACCTAAATTTTTGAGGTATTGCGTCTGGTCATACCAGGATTGGTAAACACCAATGGAGCCAATGGTATCAAGATCTTGGGACGCATACAATTCCTGATTGGCAGTACCTAACCAGATACCCCCGCTGCAGCACATTCCATCATTTACAAAGCCGAGATTTGGCTTAGGCGAATTAAAGATCGTATCCCCGAAAGTGGCTATACCGTCAACTTGGCCTCCAGGTGTATCGTACTCAAAAAATAAGGCTTTTATATTTGGGGTTGCGTAAGCTTCTCGCACGATTTGGTTAAGTTCATAGGACCCATTACCGCAATACCCGTATTTCAAGATAGGGCCGGTTACATCAATATAAGCGATGGATCCTTCCGGAGCGTTTTGAAAACCTGAATAATAACCTGGTGCAAAAAGGATAGATCCTTCCATCCGGTTAAGCACTGCTACGCGTTCTTCTGGAGATCTGCGGTCAGATGTTTGAAAGCCGGTTGATTTACCTTTAAGCAGTTTTGCAACTGCAGGTTGATTCTCTTCCGCCCACGCCGGGTCAATTAACCATGTATGCCGTAATAAAGCAGATATAAGTCTGAAATCACTCATGCGGCAATGATAGCCACAGCACTCACTATAAAAAACGACAGATTTTACACCTGGTAGTATGGCGCTCGTTCGAGGCCTGCGCCGGTGAAGCTGAAAGCGTGCCCGCGGGCTTCTCCCGGAACGAGGCCCGATTGGAATTTAGCGTTAAAGGTTAACGGTGCATTAAGGCCTACCAAACGAATCTTATTGGTAAAATCTTTAGTGGCCACGATGTGCAGCACCTTCTCCATATCTTGAAACAGATCAACCACCTCATCGCCATCACCAGGATAAAAACCACTGATTACCCACGGATAATAGGTACCCCCTTCAGAAGTGATAGAATCCTCTTCGAAATTAAGCTGGCCAAGGCTGCTGACACCGGTCATAAAGTTGGTACCAGGTTTAAACTGGATAGGTAATGTAACCGTTCTCCGGATGACAGTCGGCAGCTGAAGTATATTATAGTTGGGGCTAAATTCAAATGAAGCCTGGCCGGCCATATTCAGTAAAGGAGATGTGGGGAAGCTGCTGATCATGTCCTAAATGTTGGAATTATGTTCAGAAAAGCAAACGACAATGGCCTTTTTTGGTGCCAAAAATATTTCAGACAGAAATGTCACAACTTTTTTTGAGGTGTGCATCAGGCAGTTACGCGGCTTCTGTGGCGTTGCCACTTTTTTTCCATGCATTTGAGCGTAAAAACATTCTCGTTTAGCCGGTAACGTTCACGAAACCTGAAAAAGTGATCCTGTTGCTTACCAACACCAAGGCCCGAGCAGGCATTCATGAAGTTGCAGAAGTGCTCATCCAAGTTATAGAGAACCATGTTGTTAAAGTCGATCTGCTTTTGCTTAGAAATGTACAGACCCTGCCTGATCCAGACCCGGTCTGTCATCTGCAGTTTCAAAGTTTCCGAGTACTTCTCCTTGTACTTTTCCTCCTCTTCCTGGTAGAGTTTTAATTTTTTGGGGTCAGCTGGTGTGGTTTCCACCGGGCGCAGGTTGGATAATGCATTAAAAAGAAATATTCCGTATTGGGAATTACGATAAACCTCGAACGGATCCACTGAATGGCCATAGCTCAAAAAGGCTTTAACTACCGGCTGGACGGCAATTTTAATTTCAATTATCATGTATTAATTAGGGAGATTAAATATACTGAAATAAAGATAAGTGTATACCAACTTCCCACAAACGACACAAAATGCTATACAATTTGACAGAACACGTAAAAATTAGCTAAATACCGGTTATATATGTTTTTGCCTGGCTAATCCGGATAGTATGGATAATTATGGATGATAGTGTTTAAAATCAATCATTTATATAAGTCATGATTTAGTTAAATAGCCCGTTTTTAGCTAAAATACTATCCAGCATTATCCATAGCCAGATTGAAAAACAACGATCTTGGATAGTGTTGGATAGCAATGGATAGTTTTGAGGGGGATATGAGCACGGCTGTGGATAGTTTAATAGATTGATTTTTAATAATTTATTCTAATATTTACAGAAACTATCCAAACTATACATAGGAAATTCCGATTTTTAAGAATTACAAAAGCGCCTACTTTAGCTAAATATTATGTTTTTAGCTAAACCATCGCATTAACGAATATTAAAGAGAGGGTTTCCAGTGAATGGGTCGAACGGTGTTTACGAGTTGGCAGAACGTGCAAGGAAGGAAAAGAAGTGGCTGTTTGATACAGGCTTTAAAAAATGGTATAGTCCGGACGAATTTTATAATACTTTCTCCCAGGCTCAATACAGCTTAATAACCTATTTGCAAGGTGTAAAGCTGCGTGATCCATTTGAAGGTATCGAGGCGGCTAATCAGGAAATTTGCAAGCTGCAAAAAAACGTTGAGGGCTTTACGGCCAGAGTACTTACTTACTACAGGGAAAAAGCTGTCGATAAGAAGTTGCGTGACTTTTGATCAGCGAACGATATGCAATTTAAATGGTGGTCTCGGGTCGACAATGGATACTTCCATTATGGGGTTATTAAGTATTTCGCTTGCGTACCAGTGAATTGCTGCGGTAAATAATACGAGATCAGCTTCCGTCCATTTACTACTTTCGAACGCAATCGGTTGCCCTGCATTATTACCGTATAAAGTAATTTCGTCAGGATCTCTCCTATACAGGTTAATCTCCTTAAAAGCAATTACCCGCATGTCGCTCTCATCAATGGTGATCACGTCATGGTCGTTATCTGAAAGCTCAAGATCAAGGGAAAAATTGGCCAATTGCATGGTTCAAAAATAGCAATTGCAATTTTTGAAAGGGAAACAGCAATGAAATTTTTACTTATTGAAGGTTTAATCCGTATTGGATACGGTAGCCGGCTTTAAAAAGTTGATGTACATAATACCGGTGTGGCTTCGGTATTTCGGTTATCGAGGCGTAAGGTGTTACGTCTACAGAACGGTTGGTACCATCCACAGGAAAGACGCCGATCAGCGCTTTATGCCACCGGTACCGGCGCTGATCAGCTTTAATTTGTTCGTCAGATAATATCTTGCCGGCCGGTACAAATTCTTTGATTACACGCGGTTCCGGAAGTGGGAATAATATTTCTTGCTTGCCCATATCATTGCGGTTGGTTAACCATTGTAGTTGCTACCACATAGCTTTTTATTTCACGCCAAAGATTTGCGTCAGACTTAAAAGAAGTAATTTCTTCGCTGGTAGGTTTTCGAAGTTTTATATGTTCATCAAATACGCTCAGTGCTGAGCAGTATAGGCAAACAGATAAATCCCCTTGTTTGGGCTCAATTTTGTCCTTGTGGGAATGCGAGTCCACCGAAGCTTCGCAGAAAGGGCATTTGCATCCTTTTTCCATAGTTTCCTTTTTATAAAATAGTTGAGTTTTATTGGACTCGGTTAGAAAAGTGATTACCATTAGTTAAATAATTCGTCGGCTGCACGTAGCATTTGACCCTCAGCTTTTATTAAGCCTAATGACTTCAATTTAGATAGATAGGTATTAAATGAACCGGATGTGTGACTCATGCCAATCGCATGGCCGAGATTGGATTTGCTTTCCTGCTCCGGATGATGATCAGCAAGGTGCTGAAGTATCCTGGCTGCCCCACTACCAGCACCAATAAATCCTTTCCAGTACTGCACAATGGTATCAGGATTTGTTGCCAATGGCTCGTAAGTCCCCAGCTGCTCCACTGCTAACTCAGTAGCTTTAATTCCACCTGGTTCAACTGTGATTAGACCGTCCTTCTTTAAAGATGCAATGTAAGTGCTAAAAGTGCCCGATTTACTTGACAGACCCGATAAAAGCCCAATGCGAAGCTTTGATACCACATTTGGGTATCTCATTGCGGCAGCGATTAAAATTCGCCTAAAGCCGCTATTTGGTGCAGCTGTGATAGGAGTATCATTTTTAATGCTTATGACCCTATTGCTTTTAGAATCCTTCACAATTACACTTTGCGGATTAGCTACGTCCATGGCAATTTGCAAGGGCCTGGTATCAACGCCATTAAAGAATGACAGCTTAGTAATTTCCTCGAGCGCCTCAGCAGCTTTGCCGGCAGCTGATCCAATCTTCTGTAAAATTTCCTTGTACTTTATATCGCCAACCTTAGCACTAGCCAAAGCTTTACGCATCTCTGCATTTTCAGCTCGCAAAACCTCCAGAGAATCTTTGTGGTTGATTATAGGCGGTTCTGTTTTAAAGCGGTCAATGAAAGCAGTAACGTCTACCGGTGTGCGGTCGGCTACTTTTACATTGTTGCTTTTCGGATTAGGATGAAAAGTTTGCTTCGGTAAGATCTTCACTAAAATTATCCGGTTAAAATCAACTACCCAGGCTTCACCATCTTTCAACGTAGGCAGCGTATCAAGCATACCGGTGTCGCTCTGGGCGCGAAGATCTAACCAGGACTTAATAGCCTTCAAGGAATTCTTACCGGTTTGGCGGTGGATTACCACCATTTCACAGATTTCAAATACAGCTTTTGCAATTTCCTCAGCACGCTGATTGATTAGCGTAAAGCCCAGGGCAAAGTTACGCCCCATACGGGCCATGCGCTCAATCTGTGAGTAAAGGAATTGACCTCCCGGGTAAACCCGCTGCGGCACAAATTCGGCAGCTTCTTCAATAAAAACATGACGCAGGCCGTATTGCTTATTATTTTCCATCAGGTAGACAATGCAATTGGCCATGATCCGCTGCCACGCAGCTTTACTGGCCGTGTTAGGGCCCTGTAAATCTATGATCAGTGAAACGCCCTGCTCCAGTGCGATCGCAACGATATCAACTGCATTTTTTTCGGTCAACTCTACGTCGGGATCATCACCACCGGCGACAACTACTGGAAAGCCCGGCTTACCATCAATGCCATGCCTCAGTGACTTCCAAACGCCTGATGGGTCAAACGCAATAATAGGGATGCCAGCTAATAATAGTTGCTCAGCTGCTTTTGTACCGGTGTAAGTCTTGCCGCTTCCGCGGATGCCGATAAAGCTATTACCCTGGTTGGCATAATCCTCAGCAGGAATTGAAAGATTGTCTGCCAGTTTGATATATTTTACCATTCGTTCCTGTCCTCCTTCCCTACTGCTTCTTCAATTAAGTAGCCACATAGCATGATCAGAGCAAACACAGCTTCTACAATAACTGCAGCAAGGTATAGCTCTAAATACCATAAAATACCACCGGCAATTACTGCGCAGCAAACGAAAGCGATTAGCTTCCACTTAAACTTTTCAAGACTTGTCATTGTATGGTTCTTCTTTAATTTCAAAATTAAACTCATCATCTTCATTGAATGGATCAATATCAAGGCCCGGCGCCGGCTTGTCTCGTTCCTCCTCTGGTAGCCAATTGCCGTTTTTGTCGAAATCGCTCATGCTAAAGGGCAAACTGCCATCCCGAGTAATATTTCCAAACCCTTCTAAAAATCGATCATCACCGTTTTTCATCTGATGCCAGGCAATCGCTCGAGCGATATCTTCTATCCCCTCCAGCTTCCACATATACTTGCCAAATTCGTCCATCCATTCCTGGTTATATAGTTCGTCGTCGATCTTAATTGTATATTCATCTGTGCGAGTAACAACTACGTTAAATTGGCGTATCATTAAAATTTTCTCCAATCTGTATTAGTTTGAATCTCGGCGACTGTTGCAAATCTATCCTCAAGCACTTCAATAGCATAACGAAGATGTTTTGCACTATCAAGAACATGTTTTTGATGACCGTAGTGAATATTAGATGCTATACCTGATGCAAGAATGGTTGTAGATAATTTTAAGCCATCCGATGTAAGATTGTCACTACCGTCGTACATCGCTGCTTTTACACCAGGCGGAAACACACACATCACTTTAATATCATTAATATCTAAGCCTTGGCCATTCACTGGTATGCAACTAACTTTTGTTCGCACTTCAATTTCCGGACTAACTTTTTCGTTTGCACGGTTTGCTGTTTTACTTGCAATCCTCTCAAGCATAGTTACGAAGGGAACCTGATCAACATTAGTAGCAATTCGGTAATTGCAATTATTAGTAGAGTGATCACTGATAATCATCGTCACTTCTAAGCCAGGAACTAAAGAGCCCATAAGTGTCATAAACATTTTAAGTGCTTGCTCATCTATTTTATTGATATCCATTTTATCATTAGCCATTAACCACCTCGCTTTCTTTTTTTAGCATAAATTCTTTTATAGCATCGGTAATATCATCGGAGCTTATTGCTCTTGGAAGATCGATGCCCTTGATATGGCCTCTTATAACTTGGCCTTGTAAGTCTTCTTTGAAATATTCCTGAACGATATCCATAAGAGCCCCTAATTTCATAGTGCCATCAATTTTGTCGGCGTTAACAAAAGAAGAGTAACTAACAAAGTCTACAGACTTTTTACCTTGGGAAACGAAGTGAAATAATATTCCAGTAATGTAACCATCGTCAATGCCGGGCTTAACTGTAATTACCATCATAATCATTGGCGTTGCTATTTCACGAAGTTGATAGACCGTTTTTAGATCAGTAACCTGTAGTAAGGATTTACACATTGGTCACCTCACTTTCTGCCGGCGAAGCCTTGCGGATGGCCTGATCAATAGCAGCTGCTAAAAATTGCCCAGCAATGGTTAAGCGCCTAACCTGATCAAGTTTACCACGCTTATCCGGGTAACCATCTTGTGGCCACGGCAAGCCTTTTACAAAGGGTTCAAGCTCTGTGTCCTCAGCTGCTAATAGTATAGCCATTACTACTAAGCGGTCGTCGTCGTGCTTGTCGTCGTGATCAGCATCGTAACCTTTTACAATAGCCGTCATTCGCTCTTTGCCTATCAGGTCATGCCCTTGATCAGTTGAGCTTACGCCCAATTCAAATAATGTTTTCATTGTCCACTCGCTTGCTGATTTAAAATCTTCGGTAATTGACCTTACCGCATCTTTGTTTTTTGAAAATTGCTCCTTGCCTAGCACAGACAGCGCATGCTGCTTTGCGGCCGCATTAATTTTTCGTTTGGGAATAGTGTTCATATATATTAAGTTTTAAAGTTTTGCTACTTGTGCCAGGGCATTATTTCAAATTCGGACAGGTCGTTAAGATCTTTACCGTTATTATCCACAGCGAAATATTTTATCTCATCGGGTGTTCGGGAACTAACAGCGATAATTTTTAGCGGTGGTTCAACGCCCGGGCGTTCTTTACCAGGTTTAAATGTTACGTAAGTATCTTCGAGATACTCTTTTGGATCGCGTTCCTTTTTACAACCTGATGATGCGACAAGGGTTATTAGAACTATTATTATATAAATTTTTGCCATCTGCTTAGGTTAATCGTTATTTAAATCAAGTTCCTGCTGTTCGCCCTGTTCATCGTCGGCCACATATTTAATTTTCATTTCCTTATACCTGCGTTGTAAAGCAGCTTCGTCCTCTGCACGGATTAGATCTATTCCTAATTCTGCGTAAATGAATACGTGACACCAGCGCTGCGCCCCTCCGAACCACTTTTTCTTTTGCTGTACGAATGTTTTGGGATCGCTTTCCAGGTATTTGTAAAGGGTTTGTTTGTCAAGCCCGTTAGGGTCTTTCCGCTTTATAAGCGCCTCAGAGTAGTATTGAAAAATATCTTGCACACGGATATAAAGGAATCCGTTTTTGAGAGCGAAGTGCTTATCCTCGGTGATCATTCCCTGATTAAACAGCATTTCCACCACATCCCAGAATTTGGAAGCATCGTCACTTCCTTTTAGTACAAAGAATTGCTCCAACAAATTGCTTTTACATAGCTCCCTGAAGCTGACCATTTCCACCGGTAGTTCCTCTTTAGTTGATAACAATTCCATGATGGTTACGAGGGCGGCGTAGTTGGAGTACATACGCTCTTCCACTTCCGGATTATCAACGGCCTTAATTAATTTTTTTAGCTGTGACTCATAAACTACTTTGAAATTGGCTTCTATCCATTCGCGGTGCTGCAGCAAGTGGACTGTTACAGAACTTAAGCCGGCATCTTCCATTGCCATTAGCTTTTTGAATTCTGCTCTTTGCGCCTCGGTGTATTTGGTTTCGGTAAGGCTGGCCAATATTACCCTGGTAAATAAAGCCGGTTCAATAGTTGGCATTTCCTGCCCGGATAACACACATGCGGACCTGATCGGCGTGCTTTCCGTTTCGAACGTATTATCTTTCTTACCACGCTCGTAGCCGATGCGGTCGTATAGATTTTTTATGGATTCGATCGTTTTGGTAGGCAGATTGTTCTTATACTCATCTACCCAGACAAGCGCATTACTGTATTGGCTAAACTTACGCATCATACCAACAGTGGTACTGGCGCCGCCAAGCATGATCTGGTCTTGCCCTTCACCAAAGAAGCGCATAGCACTGGCTATCATTGTGCCCTTACCGGTACCGCGCTTGCCATAAACGGCGAAGATTGGGAAGCGCCTTGCTAATTCTTTAAATATGATATCGGAAAATAAGGCCAGCATGTAGTATGCAAGCATTAATTGGCCTTGCTTGCCGTAAACAAGAACAAATTGAGAGGATACCTCTTTAAATGGTTGCTTGCTATCAATGTAAACGAACTTTTTGTCATTGGTAAAAAGGTCATCCTTATCCTCAAATATTTTAGAGTTTGCAGGAATGAAGTAGGTCATCAACTTTGATGTACCATCCTTTTGTTTCGTATCGTGCTCAACTATACCTAATTCGTCAACAGGCTTAAACGATTTCGATACCAGATCATAGATGCCGTTCGCAAAAGCATAAAATTGCGGCCGTTTATTCCAGCCCAATTGCCTAACCAGAACCGTGGTTTTTTCATCTCGATATAATTTATCCTGAAGCTTGACGAGATCGGAATCAGTACCCTTAAAAATAAAGTTTCCCTTTCTGGCCACGATTTTCTTAAATGCACCGACAGATACCAGATCATCTGTATTCATGTTTATGGAAACGGTATGGCCATGAATATTTTTAAGGGCGATTAACCTGTAAGCGGCATCCTCGCTAGTCTCGACGTGCCAAAGGATCTTCATAGTAAAATTTGATATTTGGTACCTGGTGTAGCGCAAATCAAGGCTCCAGTAGACACCGCCGGACTCCCATAGTCCGTAGTCTAAAAATTCTTCAGTATGCTCTTCGTCGCCGATGATATCACCTGCAGTAATTTTTTCCTTCGCTTCTTTGATGGATTTTGGCAGCTTGATCTCTAATCCATAATTGCTTGCCACATCAAAGAATTTTGCCGGCGTTTTAAGTTTTGTTGTTTTTAGTGACTCATCAAAAAAATTATTGATTTCTTCCAGCGATCGCTGATCACCACCAGGGTTAGTGAAACAGCTTATTCGCGTAAAAACATCACGCGCTTGCTCGCCCATCGTAGCAAGTGCGTTAGCTATCTTTTGCCAGTCACCATCGCCTAGAGTGATATCTATACTGTCCCGTTCCGCCTGCTCAGCGACATAGATAGCACGCTTAAGGTTTTTGCTAGCAACTTTCGAAGCCTTAATTTTTATTGGATCGATCTTCTCCATTAATTTGGTTTAACTATTTGTTTAAGTGTTAGGTACTTATTTTCAAGAGCCCGAATTTTCGCGTCTTCGGTAAACGTTTCTTCCTCATTTGCATATTTAAGTTCGTAGCCATCCGTTTCATGAGGGACGACCATCAGCTTGTTCAAATCCATTACTGGTGGCTTGATTTTGATTCCCTCGGCCACCATTGCTTTTAATTCTTCAACCTGGTAATGGAAAACCATATTCGGATTGATGTTGTGAAGAGCGCAAAACATAACAAGCTTGCTGGTGTCTTCGTGAAGCTTTATATAGTTGTACTGCCACTGGAGTAATTCTTCTTCCAGCGTAGAAATTCTAATTTCTGATTGCTCAGCAAATTCAATAATCTTATTAATGGCCTCATTACGAGCGTTTATAAATCGTTCTGAAGAGTCGTCCCGTTCAGCATATTTGAGAAGATCCTTTTGTAAATGGGATACCACTTCTTCTAAGCGTTTATATGCGGTTTCGTAATTCATTTGTTCGGGAAATTAAAATTACATTCTTCGAGCACCATGCATATCCTGCCCAGGCTTGGCGTTTGTAGAATGATGCAGCGCTTATAGAACTTATATATCGGCCACACCTGATCAGGATTTTTAAGGGATATCAGCTGACGGCCACCGGCATCGTATTGCAATGGATTGTCAAGCTGCAAGCGGTAAAAGGCACCTGTGTTGTTAAACTTTTCGCCTGCTAATATTCTTGCCAACACAACAGCGTCACTCACTTTATCATTCAGATAAGCCGGCATCTTTCCGTTTTCCATTGCTATATCGATTACTTCGCCTAGTTCCATTAGTCCAAAAGGTTAAATAGTAATTCTAATTTTATTTCGATCTGCCTTTTCAATTCACACTTTCTTTTTGAATACTTTTTACTCAACTCGCCTTCATCATTGGCGAAGAAGCATTCTTGCAGAATTGAATAAACCTCCAGCTGTTGGTGCATATATTTAATTTGCTCTCTTAAAGCGGTGATATCTTGCCGAAAAGCGTGCTTCACATGCAAAGGCCATTAGTTCTTAAAGTTTCGATTGCGCCTTTCAACCCGGCGTTTATGCATCAGGTTGCTGATGTCTGGCCAGAGGAGAATTGCCAAAAGCAATACTCCTCCAGGAATGGCCAAAAGAATTTCCTTCCAGGTCATCGACGAATTATTTTAAAATGTTAATCGTTACGTTTTTTGCTGATCGCTTCAGCTCGACCTCTACCTGTTCTGCTTTTATCAACTCGGCCAACTTGGTGACCTGCATCGTAGTCACAGCCGGCGTAACGATTTTAAAGCCTACTACTCCCAAATCAGGATGAGCTGTAGTATAAAACCTCGAGTCAGGAAATGCAGCAGGCAGTTCCTTTTGTAACTCTTTAACCTTTTCTTTAGAAAAATTCATAGCAGTAATTTTAATCCTGGCATTATTACCATTGTGACAAGGGTCGGACTCGAACCGACGGGCCTCCACCTAATGCTGTCAACCTAAACCTTATAAAAAACAGCATCCGCCTTGTCATCTTTTTGGGTTAAAACAAGCCGAGCGGTCACCCATCCGCCCGGCTCTGCATCACTCTGCCACTTATCTACCAGCTTGTCGCGGTCAATTCCGGCGGGGCTAACCGGCCCAATTCAGTTGTTCATATTCATCACTGATATAAAGAACTACCGCCCCAATGTTTTAATAGAATCCCCAGAGATCAATCTCCTCCAGTGCGTCGTCTATGTCCTTTTCCACCCTTTTAAGCATACTTCCGGCAAGCGTTTCATTGAAGCCGTCTCCGTAAATATTGCGGACGTTTCTATAATAGGTTCGATAGTAAAGCAGGCCCTCGAGAACGACCAGGAAAGCGATGTTATCCATGATCAACCAGCCATTTCTTCCGCATCATTTAGGATGGGAACTATTGTATTTAGATAATACTTGTGGAACTGTGAATGCACCGGCGGTGCGATCGCCTCAAAAAAAGCTCTATGCGCGTGCACTATCTTGCAAAGGGTTTTGAAGGGAATATTTTTATTGTAGTAAAGAATGAGTGCCTGCAGCTGTGCTGCCTGAATAGTAATGCGCTTATCCGCATGTTTGCGCTGCTTTACCCAGGCAAGCAGCTTCTCGCGCATGTAGCCGCGGTTTACTAAATAAATAACTCGAAGGCCATCGCTTTCGTTGGTTACTCGTTTACGAATTAGTTCTTTTTGTCCTGGATGAACTATTTCCAGTAATAAAAAATTACCTACAGGAGTCGCCGTCGCTTGTATCATAATTCTAATGGTTAATGGTTTTAAAATTCCTCCGGAACTGTAACCGGTGGATCGCTCTTCCCGGCAAAAGCACAAAACCTGCTCTGCCGGCATGATGGTTAAGAACTAAACTGTCAGTTTTTAAGGTCATGCTAAATGATTGTCTTTTGCCCATGATGCAATATCAGCCTTGCGCTGCAGTCCACACTTCTCACGTACTTGCTTTGAGAAACTCGGTACCGTCTTAGGAGAAATGCCCAGCTGATCCGCAATTGTCTTATCGAGAAGGCCATTGGCAGTAAGCTGAATGTATTGAAGCTCGCGCCTGGTTAGATGATCACCCGATTTAAGTTTAAAGCCGGCACAAGCTTTACCTTCGAAGTCGCAATTGCCACGTTTTGGACACCTCCAATATTCCGGTTCACCCAGTTCACCGTTTATAATATCAGGCTTGTTATCAAAGCCACCGTACATGCAATATGTAAACTGTCTTACTTCGGCCATACGGCCAGCGCCGGCAACCATCAGCGAATAATATGCATGCCGCTTAGTTTCGGAAAGCATTTTAATCTCGAGCAGTAAAATTAGTTTAGGGTCAAACTGGTCGAAATCCACTACAGAGCCAGAGCGAAGCAGGTGAGGCTGGTCATCGTCGCAAACAAAAAATTCTCCGTTTGAATTAACCAGGCCTGCCGGTAATTGATGTCGCGTTAAATTATACATTGATCAAGGCAGCTAAGCGATTTGCACGTTGTTCTGCTTCCTGGTCGAAATCAAGTTTTCCTTGCTCAGCCAATGCTACCATTCTGTCCCAAATGGCTGTATTTTTTTTGTTAACCGGCGCAAGCCCGTAAACAACCCGTTCTATTTTATTGGGTGAACATTCTAGTTCTTCCCCAATTGTTTTAGCCCAATTTTCCGGCAAAAAGTCTGTCGGAATTTTCTGTAAAGTGGGTTTGTTCATAAGTACTATTTAAATGGTATTTAGATATTCAGTAGGTTTTCAGTAATTTGTCAGAAATTATTAAGACAATATTCAGAAATATTTTTCTTGCTCCGAAATATATTTCGGTCTTTTTTGTTGCTTGCCCCCTAAGTAATTGAATATCAGAACGAAATATTTTTCTCAGATACTATGGAATATCCTTTCAAAGACAAGATCAAGCAGAGAGCTGATAAACGGCCCATTACAATTGTGCAACTCGGGAGCATAATTGGTAAGTCAGACCGCTGGATCCACATGATAAAATCAATTGATGATGTCACCCTTGACATGATCAACAAAATTTCAACGGCGCTGGAGTTCGACTTCCTTGCGGACTATAATTTTTGGCTAAAAAGTAACAACATGCCAATGATCACCCAGTGGCATGATCCGCCGGTTGAGTACAAAAAGAAGTCTAAGGATGTAACGGTAACTTTTGGTATTAGAGGCGAACGAACGAAGATCGCGCTTCACATGGCGGAGATATTAAGTGCCATTCAAACACAGGTAGAAACTTACGGAATGGAGGTAGTTTAATGGTACACTACTCCGACAATTTTTATAATTAACAGATTTTCAAACTGGTTCAAGTTTAAAAATACTTCCGCTCTGAGTACTTCAAAATGAGGCAGTTAGGTGAAAGACACTAACTGCCTTTTTTGTTTCAGGACAACATTAGGACAACATTTCACCTGGGCAACAATGTTGTCCAATTCTCTAAAGATTGCGTAGTTCTACGTATTGCATTTTCAGTATTCTATTCTTAATTTCCCAATCTAAACCAAGTCGAAATGCCGATAGAAATAATCTGTCTGGAAGAGCCTGCTTTTTATGCCCTGGTTGAAAAAGTTTATCAGCGTTTAAAAGATCAAAGGGGCAAACAGGAAGATCAGTGGATAACTGGTGAGGAAGCGATGAAAAAGCTTCGCATCAATAGCAAAACCACCCTAATGAAGATTCGGGATGAAGGTAAAATTGCGTTTGTATATGCCACCCCCCGCGTGATCTTGTACGACACCAATTCGATAAATGATTATTTAAAGAACAATTCACACGACACGTTTTAGCCATGACAGAGCAAGAAGAAGAAGAACACATCGCTATGTATTTCAACGCAGGTTATGAAATGCAGAAAACTGAACCGGATTTATTGAGTAAGATTTTGAGTAATAATAACCGTCAAAGCGATGCTGCAAAAGCAATGGCCAATGGAAGTCAACAATTTGAGGTTGACAAAATTACTAAGGAACAAGAAAGAATAAAGGAACGACAAATACAGAGGAAACGGGGACGTTGATTATTAGTATCAAAAATAAATATGAGCAAGTACATCGTTAGAATACAGCTTAATCATGCCGATAGCACGGACTATACGCTTTTACATGAAGCAATGGCAGAAATTAATTTTTTTAGATATTTACAGGGTGCTTTCGGGTTTTGGTATAGCCTGACAAACGCAATGTATTATGGTGCTGCAACACTTACTGCCGAACAACTGCAAAACCATTTGGACCAAATGATTGAGAAGCTTTATACCGTAGAAAATACCCCACCCACAAATCATGAGATATTGGTCATTCGGGAAGACGAGTACAGTTATCGTTTATTCCGAGCTAAAGCTGATGCGACCGATATCCCACCACCAGACAGGTACTTAACAGCGGTTATCTAATTTAGATTGATTATATAATTCTCATTTGGAAATCAAATACATGAGCTATTATTTTATCATCCGGTCATTGCCTTAGAACCGTGGAATATTAAACCTTGTATGAAACTTACTTATCATAAAACTATTGATATCTTTGAATAAATTGATTTTCAAATATTAAAATTAGTATATATTCAGTTTGAGCAATATAAGCGGGCTGATAAACCAAAACCTTACAGAAATTAAAATGCGCCAATCTACATTATTAAAAAAATTTGACATTACTATAAATGAAGATTGGTCCTTCGCCGAAAGCAGATCGGTCGAACATTTCACCCATGGCTATCACAGATACCCTGCAAAATTTATTCCGCAAATTGTCAAGAAATTAATAGAAAAGTACACTGTTAAGGGAGATAAAATAGTTGATGTATTTGCCGGGTGTGGAACTACGTTGGTTGAAAGTAAACTGCACGGACGGCGTTCTGAAGGTGTCGACATAAATCCAGTTGCAGAACTCATTACTAGGACTAAAATAGCGGCTATCGAACCTGAAATCTTAATTTCTGAATTTGAAGCGCTTAAGCATCAATTTGATTCTTACGACTCCAATCAAATTTATATTGCTGACAATCATCCCAGGATTGATTACTGGTTTGAGCAATCTCAAAAAAATAAGATAGCATATTTATATCAAATCATCTTAAATAATGAGTGCTTAACACAAAAAGATTTCTTCCTTTGTGCACTGTCAAATATTTTAAAAAACTGCTCGAAATGGTTGCAAACTAGCACAAAACCACAGATTGATCCAAAGAAACCTATAAGGGACCCATTTGATGCATTAGTATTTCAAATTTCCCGAATGTTAAAGAAAAACGAAGAGTTCTTTAACGAACTTAAAGCTCACAACAATTTAAATACCCCATGTATCATTAAATTAGCAGATGCACGAAAAACAGGTATAAGAGCAAACTCAGCCGACGCAATTATTACCTCTCCACCGTATGTTACTTCTTACGAATATGCAGATATCCACCAATTAACTGGATATTGGTACGATTACATTCAAGATCTACCCGAATTTAGAAGAAACTTTATAGGTACTTTCTACTCAAATAACAAAGATGTTGAAATGGAGATTCCACTTGCAAAAGAAATAGTCCAAGCACTTTTGCCAATAAGCAAAAAGAGCGCAGGTGAAGTCGCAAACTACTTCCGCGATATGTTAGCAGTTATTAGTGAAATGCGTCGCATTCTAAAACCAAATGGTGTTGTATGTATAGTCGTCGGCAACACGACCATGAAAAATGTTAAAATACAGTCTGCAGAAGTATTTGCTCAAATGCTATATATCCAAGGACTTCATGTAGAAGAAGTAATTAAACGTAAAATTCCTTTTAAATTAATTCCAACAATCCGAGATGAAAAAACCGGTAAGTTTACGACGTTAACAAGCGAAAATAAAAAGCTTGTTTATCCTGAGGAGTTTATAATTATCGCAAGAAAACCGCTATTAAATTAAATCAACCAACCTTATCAAAGAGACAAAATGTTCGACTTAAAAAAACTGAAATCAGCTACTGAAAACACAAATAAACGATACGAACGTAGATTAGAAGTCCTGAAGGAAGAAGGTCAGGACACTAAAAGGATTGATACTGTAATAAAGCAGGCGGTCAAGAATATTTCTGAAAGCAAAAAGTCTTTTGTTATTTATGGCGAGCCCCAGAGTGGCAAAACAGAATTGATGATTGCCTTGACTGCAAAGCTTCTCGATGAAGGCCATCAAATCATTGTTGAATTGATGAATGATTCCGTACAACTTCTCGGTCAGAACCTTGAAAGATTCCAGTTATCAGGCTTGTCTCCTACCCCTAAAAAATTCAATGAAATCTTATCGCCAAATGTTCAGATTGGAGAAACTCAATGGGTGATCTTTTGCAAGAAGAATTCGAGTGACTTGCAAAAGCTTTTGATGAAACTTGCCGGTCATGATAACATTGTTGTAATTGATGACGAGGCAGATTATGCCACTCCAAATTCAAAAATCAATGAAAATGAGCAAAGCAGAATAAACATGCTTACAGGACAATTGCTTGGAGAAAATGGCACTTACATTGGCGTAACAGCAACTCCCGCAAGACTAGACTTAAACAGAACACACGACAACATAAACACAAATTGGATTGATTTTCCTCCGCATGATGCATATACAGGGCAGGATGTGTTTTTCCCTATAAAAATTGATAGCCTTCAATATAAACTGACATTTATCTCTGATACAGTTGAGGAGTTTGACGCAATGCGCGAAGCACTCTTTAGCTTCATGGTTAACGTATCATTTCTAAATACTACTGAAGAGAAAGAAACTAACTTTTCAATTCTTATTCACACTAGTGGTAAAAAACAGGATCATTTAAATGATTTAAACCTTATTCTCAAAACACTTGAAGCTATAAGAGATCAAAAGAATGAAAATCACGAAAATTTTCTTAAAGCAATTTGGACCTTAGCGAGCGAGAGATATCCTGGTAGTGAAGATGAAATAACAAAATACATTATTTCTAATAGTGAACGAAATAATGTTGTGGTCATGAATAGTGATAAAGACTCTAATGCAGCCAATAATGCTACCGGAACAACCCCAGCCGCACCCTTTACCATTGTAATTGGAGGTAATATTGTATCTCGTGGAGTTACGTTCAAGAACCTATTGTCAATGTTCTTCACTCGTGACGTAAAAAATAATTTACAGCAGGATACTTATATACAACGTGCGCGTATGTTTGGTGCGCGTGGAAAACATTTAAAATATTTTGAATTAACTATTCCCAAACCACTTTTTTTGGATTGGCAAAGATGTTTTATATTTCATAGACTATCATTAGAATCAAGAAAGCAGGACAATAAAACCCCTGTTTGGTTAGATGGTCAGAGGGTTAGTGCTGTTGCTAATGCTAGCATTGACAACAATACAGTTGTAGTTGATTCAGGCGAAATGAGTTTTGCATTATTTGATTTTTCACCAAATGGCGAAGTTGATGAATTGATAGCTGATTCCATCAAATCATTAGAAAAATTGAAATCAATGTCAAAACTGTTAGGACCTGAAATTATACCCTCTTACATAATTAGCTTTATTGAAAGCTTCATGCCTGCGGGTGACGATTCGTTAGCCATCCATAAATCAAAGACAATTGCGAGCTATACAGATAAGCCAAACGAATTAGACAAGGCTACAATTACCCGTTCAAGAGGTTTCATTGGTAAACGAGAAATGGAAGTCGTAAAATTTCCTTCGGCAATTCATCACATTAATGTGTTATATAATGGCGATGGTAAAGCACGTGTTTTCTATAAGTACAAAGGAAACATTAGATTCCTGAAGACTGCGTAGTTTGCAAGTTGAATACGAAAAATTCCATGGGAGATAATTTAAATGAAGCGGAGTGGCTATCTGATTTTTTGCAAATTGATTTAAAAGAAGCGACACTTGAGGGAGTAAAAAACTTTACTTTGCTTTGGAATCTATTTGAGACATTCGCTTGTGGCAAAGAAGCGAAAATAACTACTATAAGAGATTTTGTTGTCGGGTTAGAAAGCACAGGTATGGTTGATGAGGATTTGGTTAAAAATCATCTACTCTATTTTGCCAACCGTTATGTAGATATTGAAGGAAAGCCTACAATCTTATATCATGGATTACTTTTTAGAAGTGGACAAGAAGTTCAAGCAAAAAGCGATGTTTGGTCCGTGTTAATTGGTGAAAACAAGGACCCTTTGAAACAACTTGAAGCTATTCTGTTTATTATATTCCGCTTTAGAAATAATTTATTTCATGGTGAAAAAGTTGTAGCAAGGCTTGATGAACAAGTTGAAAATTTCAAACAAGCTAATTGCTTGCTTATGAGCTTGCTTAGTCTAATGCAAAAAGCTGGAATGATTAGAGTTCAATAAAATATAACTTGCTAATCAATGGTAATTCTGTTGCGACGTTTTGATAACCATAAAATAATTTTGTGGTTTATTATTATCATTAGAGTTTCAATAATATATCACTATCTATATTTTAAATTTCTAAATATTTGAAATTTTTTAAAAGTATAATTCAACATTTTACCAGCCGCTATAATTTCATTATGATTGGTGTAATAATCACGGAACTCAAAATGTGTTGCCAATTCAAATTCCGTCCCAAGTAAAATTCAACTTAATTAGATTTTTGTTGACAGTATGTTGGAAAGTAATATAATTTCAACATGATTTATCCTTTTCCCACAGTGACTAAATTAGATGCTTACGCATCCGGCTTGGGGGACTTCAAAATCCCATATTTAGTATAATATTATTACACAGGTAAAAAAATAGAAATCTGCTCTATTGCATGTTGCTGTGTATTGGCAGGAGGCAAACCATCAAAATGTTCGATGAAATGTCTTGCTTCTAATGATCGAGGCCTAACGTAATCTTTTACGATTGGAATTATTTTTATTGATGCATTTACAACTAACGGAGTTGCATTCAGAAATACATTTTCCTTTGAAAGATCATAGCGCTCTGGAAATGTATTTATAACATCGCTACTTAGGTAATTTTTTATAATCGGCGTAGTGCTTGCCCTTAGCCTCGTCACGTCAACAGGCAAATCCAACATAGTATCTATATCGCACCATGAGATCAGAGTTTGAAAAGTTGTGCCGCCATCTTCAGTTTCAGGATAATCTAAAATTAAGTATGGTGCAAAATCTTCGGGCTTTTCTTGTTGTAAATGATAAGCGTATAATCCTCTGATGTTATTGGCAAAGTTGTGATGACGTGCATTTCTTATAGCCAATATCGTTGCCGTTTCGGGAGTTCCATACCAATCAAAATTAATCGCTGGAATGGTTCTTACCCCATCATAGAGACTATGGAATGCATTCAGGAGATTAGTGAAACCCTGTTCAATATTACCAGATGCTTCATAAGGATCTACGAGAACCAGTGCATTAGACCTTAAAACGGCTTCGAGTAAGATACGTAATGATTGTGCATAGGCTTCAAAAGCATTTGTAAGCATGATAATGTATATATGGATAATGGTGTATAATCTTACCTATTAATTTTAGTAACCGAAATTAATTTAGATAAATAAGATTTATAGATTGAAATTTTAAGCATTTATAAATTAACTGATATCCTTTAGATAAGGATAAAATGAACTATCTATAAGCTACGTCTACACAGTTACTTTTGGACTTATCCTTGCAGAGGATGTAAGCGCGTTCGATTACGTTACTTGCTTTACAAGCAATGCTATTGAGAATCATATTTTTTTCATCAAAGCCAGCCATATCATACACGTATGTTGGGGATGTTGATAAAGATTTAAGTTGAGTAATTAATTGAGTATATTTTATCTTGTTGTAAGGGTCACGGTATTTGATGACATGATTAAAAGCGTTTCCTCTGACGATAATGCCGCTATTAGGATCAGGAATTAAACAAACTACACCTTGGCCTAAATTAGCAGGATTTGCTGTTACACTCTCGAGTTGTATGGAACTGGCATTGGTGAAAAGATTAGGGTCAACGGGGATGTTATTATAACGCATTTCAAAATGTAAATGCTCATGATCCACGTTACCCGTTTTTCCTGATAATCCAATTAACTCCCCTTCCTTAACATGTTGTCCCGGCTTAACTGTCATAGAATTTAAATGTGCGTAATAGGTAGTTATGGAGCCATTACTAAGGGCATGTTGTATCTTGATCAAATTCCCAAACCCTTTGACAGTTCCAGCGCTCAAAACGTCTCCATCTAATACCGAGTGAACCAATGTATTTACGTTAGCTCTGAGGTCTGAGCCGTTGTGAGGTCGAACCTTAGGCGAACCATCAATGTTTTTAAGTACTGGATGTACTCGCCTTAAAGCAAAATTACTCGTTACAAAATAATCAACCAATGGCGATATACAACGGCTCTTATAACATTCATCTTCATTTACCGATTGAGGTATACGAAATTCTCCTGGAAATGGCTTTGGTGCAACTACCAAGATTATGAAAGCATCCATACTCTTACCATTTTGGACAAAATCCTGAGCCTCAACACTGACTTGTACTATTTTATGATCTGATGATTCAATTGTTGGTACTGGCAAAAAATCTAGAAAATCTTCATTTTCCGAATATTCATTGATTTGACAATAAGCCTGTACAACGGAATTTGACGAAAGCTTAGATAAGATTTCAGCAGGAACACCTATATCGACCAATACTGGTTTATTGGGCTGTAACCCATCAACACTGAGTTTTATAAAATAATTTGATTTACTCATTATCTCCTTTACACCCTGGGTCATTTCATCAAAAAATTTGATCATTTCCTTATCATCATACTTTGTAATCGTAACTTTAACTGGAGTTGAAAAAGTGTTTGGAGCAATCGTTGCTTGCGCAAATTTAATGTCTCCTACCTTACCGCCTGAAACAGGCACAATACTATCGGTGCCCTCATTATTTATCGTTGCTTCGTGATAGATTACACCATTATTTTTGGTACAACCAAGTAATGAAGCGATAAGTATAAATAATATTAAATTTTTCATTATGTTGTTTACCGATTAATTCTTTTCTAATCCTGTTAATTTAAAATTTTTCTGTCAATTAATACATGGGTTTTTGTCTGGCTCCCAAATAATTCTAATACAGCACTTCAAGGAAAGAGAAGTTGGCAAAATTCCTATAAATGGATGTCGTTCAATGTCGAGTTAAGCAGGAAAACATTAATGCGATAAAAGCACAAATTCCTTTCTGCTCATTTTTATTGAATTTAATATTTTCGTACTGAAATCTTTTTCCGTTATTACCAAGTCATAATGATATTGAAGATTTAGCCAAAACTCCGGTGACATATCGAAGAAAGCGCCAAGACGTAGTGCTGTATCAGGCGTTACATCACGTTTACCTTTTACTAATTCCGCAATTCTGTCACGGGAAACTTGTAACGCCCGCGATAGTGTGCCTGGACGAATACCCATTGGCTCCAAAAATTCTTCTTTTAAGATAATGCCAGGATGGTCCGGATAAATATCTCGCTTTGTCATGTCATATCCCCCTTAGTGATAATCTATAAATTCAATTTCTTGCGCGCCGTCAATTGTCCTAACGAAGCAAAGACGATATTGATCGTTTACCCGTACTGAATAACGCCCTCTTCTGTCTCCTTTTAATGCTTCAAGTTTATTACTTGGCGGCACTTTTAAATCTTCAATACGTACAGCAGCAATTAACAATTGCAATCGGCGCTGCGCTAGCTTGCGAACAGTTTTGTCCAGCCTTTTTATTAAAAGGCCTTCCCATAGCTTTTCGATCTCTTCGTTTTTGAAGCGAAACATCTATGTAGTGTATCACACTACAAATGGCCATGTCAATAAAGAATGTATTGCCGTACACTACTTAAAATATGATGTCGTAAATCGTAATTCGGCCATAATAAAAAATCAACTTAATTAGATTTTCGTTGACCTTTTATTGGGAAGCAGTATAATTACATCATGATTTATTGTTTGCCCTCAATAGCTAAATTAAAAAACTTTGCATCCGGCTTGGGCCACCATTCTAAGACTAAATTCCTATTGAAATATAACGCTATCGCCCATGCCATTGACAATGGCTATTTTTTGTGTATAGTGTATAGGAATAGTTACCTATATTTATTTGCATCACCGCAAAAGTTGGTACTAAATCATGACTAAATCCTGATTTAACGTATCAAGTGTCAACGATTCCCCCCCCTATTTACGGACCTGAAAGGAAGCAGAAATGCCTCTTACTTACCTACAATGCGAAAACGCAAAACCACAATCTAAACCTTACAAACTATCAGACGGCGGCGGCTTATATCTACAAGTCATGCCTAAAGGAAACCGCTATTGGCAATACCGCTACCAATTCAACGGTAAACAACGGTGTATTTCATTAGGGGTCTATCCTGGTGTATCTTTGGCAGGGGCACGTTCAGCGTTATTATCAGCTAAAGACAACGTGAAGTTGAATATTGACCCGAAACTGAAGCGCAGCGCAGAGAAACAAACTGCTCGTTATCAATCAGCGCAAAACTTCAAAGCTATTGCGACTGAATGGCATGAGCAGAATAAAGATAGTTGGACGCTTCGCCATGCAAACTATGTTTTACGTCGTTTAGAATTACATACGTTTCCCGTCATCGGTGAGTATCCAATCAATCAGCTCACCCCCGCTATAATGATGGCTTGCTTACAAAAAGTTGAAAAGGCAGGGCCTGAAATGGCCCGACGTGTTATGAGCATGTGCAGCCGCATATTTCAATACGGCATTGCTACAGGTAGAGCAGATCGTGATTTAACCATTGGTTTAAAATACGGCCTTAAAAAGTACAAACCTGGACACTATGCTTCTGTAACGCTGGATGAATTACCATTGTTGGTGCGAACCATCCACACCAACGATGCCCGGCTATATAAGCAAACAAACCTGTGTTTAAAACTCATGCTTCTTACGGCAGTGCGAACTTGCGAACTTATTGAAGCCAAGTGGACAGAATTTAATTTAGCAAATGCCATGTGGATTATTCCTGCTGAGCGTATGAAAACGCGCAAACTGCATAAAGTGCCGTTGTCGATCCAGGCGTTAGTTATTTTGCATCAACTTAAAGAATTGAACGGAAAACGTGATTTTGTTTTTCCGAGTATCTCACGACCACGTAAGCCAATGTCTAATGCTACAATTTTAAAAGCATTAGCCAATTTAGGCTACAAATACAAAATGACTGGTCATGGCTTCCGTTCAATTTTAATGGGCGTTTGCAAGCAACATTTAGGTTATCGACATGAGCCAGTTGACAGGCAATTAGCCCATGTGCCGCGCAATAGCGTAGATCGTGCTTATGATCGTGCAGATTATCTACCGGAGAGAATTGTAATGATGCAGGAATACGCCGACTACATTGATAGTTTAATACACAATCAACCCTATGAAAGGCCAATCGTAAACAAACATAATATTCAACCACACGGAAGGAATACGAGTGACAGAACAACCAACCAAAACCAATTCTACAATTTCACTATCGCCCAGACTAACTTCGGAAGCAGTTACCAAGCTATTAGCGATAGCACCGCAAGTTCTGTATCGACGGGTGAAGAAAGGATTATTTCCAAAACCTTACAAGGACGAGGGAAGCCGAAGGAACTATTGGAAAGCCGAGGAAATACAAAACTTCATTGATAAAATGAAGTCTGTATAAATTCAGCCAAACGTAAATTGTATTTTTAAAAGCCCAGGCAATCGCTTGGGCTTTTCTTTATTCAGATCACTAAGGAGCAGCAAATGAACATCAATCAGGCAAAAAATATCCCAATAGAAAAACTTGTTGAAGAATTAGGAGGAGCCTATGCAAAGACTGATAATAAAGGTGACAAATGGTATTTTTCACCATTTAGACCGGATGAAAAAACACCATCTTTTAAAATTAATGTAAAGCAAAATACCTGGCATGACTTCGGACTGTCAGGCACGTTTGCCCACCAAAAGCAAAACAGTGGTGGTGACATTCTTGATTTATGGTGTGAGTACCACATGAAAGACCGGCGCACAGCGATCAGGGAAGCGTTACAAGCGTTATCGGAATGGGCACCAATATCCAATAATTCACCAAGACTCCAGACACAACCACGTAAGCAAAGTGAAATTGTGCGGGATCAAACACCCCGCTATTCGATTTTGAAAATTGCCGATCTAATAACGTTTGCTGGTCTTAAAGATGAATTGGAACGCCGCAGGATTTCGTTAAAAGTGGCTAATCTTTACTTGAAGCAAGGCTACATTTTAGACACCGTAACAAATAAAAAATATAACGGCTTTTTGTTTGAGAACGATAAGGGTGGCTATGAGGTTTCTATCCCTAATCCCGTGAAACAGGAATGTTTTAAAACTTGCATCGGGCCAAAGGCAACATCTCGTATTCTAACGAATAGCAATGAGACAAATTCAGCTGATGTTTTTGAAGGGTTTTGGGACTTTCTGTCATGGCTAGAGATCAAGGCAGTATTGCGCCCAATTAATCATGCTTATATTTTAAATTCCACATCATTAGTCAAGGAAGCTTGTGAAAAAATAATTTCCTTTAAAGAAACTGTAAAATACGCTTTCTTGTTCATGGATAATGACGAAGCTGGTTATCAGGCAACGCATGCTATTGCTGAACAACTGGAAGATTTTAAAGTTGGCAGCTTTGAATATTTCTATGAGGGGTATAAAGATTTGAACGAATTTTGGATTGAAGGCAAAATATCAGATTATCCCTACGACATTTAGCCAACGGAATAATATTGTTATATTTAACTTTTGATTTCTTTTAATCAACCATGAAGTCCAACGAACATCCTTTAGCAAGTTGGTTTACATTGCTCAATATAAACATTGAGCAGGTTAGCAAAACTGCGCGGAGTAGAGTTACAAATTTTCCTGAAAAAGGAGACGAAATTTTGCTATTGTTGTCTGAGGAATTGCAAGTAGTTATGCATGAATTCCAAAGAGAAATTAACAATGTCGCCATCCCTCAATACTAGATAATTTTACCAACGTACCCGTGTTATCCTGACAATATTATAAAGCCAGTTTTCGCTTGGAATAACAGACTTAATATCGACGTCAAAAGATGTTATAATTCTACACGGAGGGAAATTGCAAAACAAAAATCAGATAAAGCCGTAAGAATTTACTCGCAACGTCTTACATCTAATTTAAAAAAAATACTAAAAAACTACAACCGCGAACTTCAACTTATATCAATAACAGTTGATGATTTAAAAAAGCAGAATTTTAAATACGCCGATTCGATATTTGACCACAGGGAGTTAACCGATATTGAGAAATCGATAGGTGCCGTACTTGTTTTGGATAAACCATCTTTACAAACAAGCTTCACGCTTAAGGCGTTAGTTGCTTCAATACTGGTAGTTTCTGTACCAATAGATGCTACCTTCAGCACTCCGATCGATTGGAATAAAAATAGATATTCCATTATTACAGATTATTCAGTTATAGATAAAAGATCAAAAAATAAGTCATCTGTATTTAGTTTAGATAAAGATCCAACCTCAGAAAAAAGTGCAGACTATCAAAATCTGTCGTCATATGAGTTGTTAGAATCGATTTCAAATGTAGTCCCTGATGCCAATGAAAATCAGACAGAAATCTTACAATTCCTGTCTGATACCCAAAATATTCCCCTTGACTCTGGCATGAATATTAATTATGATAAATCATCTAAACTTGATGTGTCTGGGGTAAAAGCGGTGGAAAATAAATTTATTAAAGATGAATTATCGGATGATGACATTATGTATCAGTTTAGTTTACTTTCAAAAAATCTTAAACCATCAATCAAACCTTGGGTTAATGATGGAATGGATAGCGCTTTAATGAGTGAATTTAACCAACTTAATGATGATAGCCAAAAAGAATACTTTGATAACTTAAAAAGACGATTTGCAAAGTTAGGTCTTAATTAAAAGATTGGTAATATCAGTAAAGATTAAACTACTGGTTGACCGTAAATGTAAATCAAAGTAGCCTTCCCAAGTTGTTCTTATGCTTACCCAAAAATCTCTTCCTTGTTTATATTTTACAAGGTCATGAATATTTGTCTCTTCATAATTATGATCGTGCATCATAGTGAGGAATTCTGATTGTTGATCCAATCTATTCATTAAAAAACCGTATCTCCCCCAAGAATAATAACCATTATAATATTCGCCGGTTTCATAGAACTCATCCCGAAATGCTGTTAAATAAATCCGTTTTAGTTGATGCTTACGTGCAAACTCAATTTGAGATTGCAAACAGAGTAATCCAGATCTATCAATTACTCTATTACTGAAAAAACCATTGTTTGAAATCGCATTATTTTGAATGTTTATCTCTCGATTGCATTGACGAATTAAAGAACTTTTGAAGCTGATATTTATTTTAACAAAATCGACTTCGTTTATTCTAGTAATCTTAGGCTTAATAGTTTCAATTTCAGATTTCTTATGAACCCCATAAAATCCAGATAACCCTAATACCTCTTCATCGGACAAGTTTAAAAGCCTAATTGCTCTTTCCTGAAATGTTTCTTCCTTTTCAATCATACCTGAACTCAAATTTAAAATTATTGAATTATAAGGCAATATTTCAAACTTTATTTATAAAATATATGGATTTTTATCTGCCAATTCATTTAATAACTCATCATGATAATACGGCCGCTTATTAACAAACGTAGGTGGCAAATCACCGATGAACATAAATATCTTTCTACCTGATTCACGTCGTAATTCATCAGGGGTTACCAGTAAGCGTTTATTCGTATCATCCTGACGTTTGCCACCCAAAAACGTTGTGATCATATTCGTTGTTTCACCAATAGCCTTACTAATGTAATCGGCAGAAAAGTTGTCATTAATTGTAAAATACTGCCGCACAGTACAGTTGGCTATAAATGTTTCCCAATTATCCCGATATAAATTCTTAAGCTGTATCAGCGATTGCAATATCGGCCACACGGTAATGTTATATCCTGCATAAGTAGATAATGCCGTTTCAATTTCCGGCATATATCCCAACGCTGCAAATTCATCCAATAGGAACGTCACCCGCTTACCAGGCTTACGGATCACCGAGCGCATCATGCTCGTAACCACCAAGCGCAACCACCGCCCATGTGTACGCAATTTATCCGCTGGAATTATTACATACACCGTGCTTTTTCCCTCAATTAAGGTTTTAGGGTCGAACCCGCTTTCCAGTGATTTTTGCAATGCCGGAGATTTTAAAAAGTCGGTTGCCTGCAACACGCTCGACATTATCCCGCCAAAGGTTTCTTCGCCTGCAGCCTGCAATTTCAGAATTTCCCGCCCGGAGTTTTTAATGGTGTTACCATGCATTACGTGGTTACTGGTACACATTTTAGCGACCAGGGTATTCCAGTCTGTTTCCGGCAACCTTGCCCATTCCCACAGCGTTTTTAAAACAATTTTGCCTTTGCTCTCAGTAGTTACTAAATGCAACAGCAAGCCGGATATAATGGTACGGGCTGAATCAGTCCAGAAACTATCTTTTGCCCCAAGGTTTTGCGGCACGATCATCTCCGCTATAATTTGTATATCATCAATCAAATGAGTGGAATAAACATCGAGCATATCAAGCGGGTTGTAGCTTTTCGCCTCGCCAACATGCAGGACCAGTAAATCCCAGGGATTTAAAATGATAACCGTCTTGCCGCTTTCCCGCTGATACCGCGCAGTGATCGCCGCGTTTTCGCCTTTCGGGTCAATCACAATAAAACTGGTTTCAACGCCGCCAGCATCTAATAAATTGGGGATGATAAGATTGGTGCCTTTACCGCCGCGCGTGCCTGCAACGGTCAGGATATGGCCTTTATCATTGAACTTAAAGCCACCACCGATATAAAATCCGGTTTCATTGGCTGCTAATGGTTCTAATTCGTCAGGCCGGGCAAATCGCGCCGAGCCAAACTTTGTCCCCTCGATTAAGGAATTATTGATACCATTCTGCCACCTTGTAAACGCACCGAACACAAACAGGGTCATAAACAGGTTAATGACAAAGTAGCTAATGATAACACCTGAACCGAACCCTGCTATTGCAAGAAAGCTGATAGCAGATAGAACAACGATAACCAACAACACCCAAGCTAACACGGCACCGATTAGCATCGACACCTTTGTAATCCTTGACATCGGATAAAATAACACGGGTAGCACCTTCGCTTTATAAAACCGCTCATAAGCGCGGATAAAGCCCCAAAGCGCACCACCAAGTGTAACCGCAGTAAAGAATACGCCTATGAGGAATACCAGCCTGCGATTACGTTTTTCAGGGTCTTTTTCAAACTGTATTAACCGGGTTAAATCATCCGTTGTAATCTTGAATTTTCGAGCAAATTTTTTGGCGGCTTCTTTTCCAAAATCCGGCTGTTTATCGTATTCCTGCCTGTCTTGGTCATCATTGCTATGATCTCTATGAAACCGCCAGTTAGGTTCATTGGAATTTTCTACAATGGGTTCTTCTTCGGCTAAGGGTTCGTTTATCGGTGGTGGTGGCGGTGTGACAGGCGGTTGTACCGGTGGCGGCATGTGCTGTTGTTGCGGTTCGGTTTTTGGCGGTATAAAGCTATCCGGTTGTTTGTCGCTTGTGTTAACTGGTGGAATGGAGGATTTTACAGCCGGTGTCCAATCGTTCTTAGGGATAAATTGTTTATCCTTTCCGTTCCGGCCTTTGCCGAACTTGTCGTTTTTATTACTCATGATGTCAATTCAGGTTCCCCAATCTCGGAAGAAATCTTCAACATTACGTTGTCCACCAGCAGTTTTATTTTCGCTAACCCGTATTTTTTCTTTTCATGGCAATTCTAAACCATACCTTGTTTATCGTTCGTGATGCATAAGTATCTCTTGTTACCTATCTGCCTCTAAGTCATTGCAATACTTGACAATTCAGGATTAATCAGCTACATTTATAACAGGTTGCAAGATGTGGTTTGTATATACAAAAACCCGGTGGTTTTTATCTATCCAAACCTTTCTTGCAAGGGGTGATTTCATCCCCCGCTTGACCCCCCTGAAAAAAACAAACAAGTAAAATTTGAGCAGCATGGCACGACCTTTAAAATCGGATGAGAATAGACGCACGTTTACTATTCCGCCCATACGGGTTAATGCATCCGAAAAATCTCTTATCGAGCAAAACGCCAAACTTGCAGGGCAAGAGGTGAGCGTGTTTTTGCGTAGCTTGGGTGCAGGCACCAAGCCGTCCCGTACCGTGCCGACGCTTGATCGTGAGTTGCTGCTCAAAGTTTTGGCAGAAGCGGGCAAGCAAGGCAGCAATCTTAACCAGATTGCCCGCGCCCTGAACCGCAAGCAGGACGCCGATGACCTCAACGGCATCGACGGTAAGCTTGTCAATTATGTGATGCGGGAACAACAGGCCTTGCAGGCCATTATGATGGAATTGCTTATTATATGATATTAACTTCAAATATTCGCGGCAATGGCGACCAGCTCGCCATCTATCTCGTTACCTTAAAGGATAACGACGACATCCAGATATTAGAAGTGGATGGCCGGGAAAATGCGGACAAAGATTATCTATATCAAACAATGGTGGGCATGCAGCTTAATAGCGAATTGACCAGAACCAACA
>NZ_CAXVWK010000041.1:0-12322 GCF_964263795.1 Mucilaginibacter sp. | reverse complement strand
TCTTTTGCCATGATTTATATTTGTTTGTAGGTTAATTTATTTTTTAAAATTATAATCTTTCAATTATGAGCCAACAATGGGATTTGAACCCATGACCTCTTCCTTACCAAGGAAGTGCTCTACCCCTGAGCTACGTCGGCTAATGTTTAGTTCATTGGTTCACTCGTTTTGTAGTTCATCGGTATTACCTGCTTAGCACAAATGAACAAATGAACTAAGCAACCACTGAACCAACCGAGCGGAAGACGAGGTTCGAACTCGCGACCTATAGCTTGGAAGGCTATCGCTCTACCAACTGAGCTACTTCCGCAAAATAAGTAGTGAATTACTGACCCAGTGAATGACTGGTAAAAAAACCATTCAAAATCCACTGATTCACTAACTCACTAATTAAAAAAGTGGGGGGAGAAGGATTCGAACCTTCGTAGCCGAAGCAGCGGATTTACAGTCCGCCCCATTTGACCGCTCTGGTATCCCCCCATTGTTGATTTCGGATTTATAATATCCAAAGTTGAAGCTAAATATCACTCCTCCGAAAAAAACAGAGCCTCCTATCGGGATCGAACCAATGACCTACTGATTACAAGTCAGTCGCTCTACCAGCTGAGCTAAGGAGGCTTTAATTGTTTGCCTTACTTAAGTACGCCGTGGCGAAACCCAAGAAACGGCTGCAAATTAATTTTGCGCTATTATTTTTTTATTTTAAAGAACCATTCCCTCCATATACGAGTGGCGATTAAGACCTCTCTGAAAGGGATTGCAAATCTACAAAAATTTAAAGCTGTGCAAAATTTTTTTCCAAAAAAAATCGGCAGGCTTTAAACCTGCCGATTTGAGCTTGTACAACTCTATATCTATGTGCCTAAAAATCTTCCTCTTCCGATACTAAGGCTGCTTTTTTAGCAGCTTCGGCGGCTATTGATTTTTTGGTTTTATGTTTCTCTATCTGCTTACGAAGGCTTTCAACAGCCAGGTCTGTGGCTTCTTCAAAGGTTTTACACTTTTCCTTCGCAAATATTTGGTTGCCGGGCAGCAACAGTTTTATCTCACTTATTTTATTGGCCTCGTCGCCAACGTTCTCCAATTTCAAATAAACTTCACCACTGATAATGTGGTCAAAAAACGTTTCCAGTTTATCAACCTTCTTTTGAATAAAGTCCAGCAATTTAACGTCTGCTGTAAAGTGAATAGATTGCACTGTAATTTTCATTTTTCCTCCTGTTTTAACCCTTTGGATGGGCTTGTTTGTAAATAGACTTTAAACGTTCAACTGAATTGTGGGTATAAATTTGGGTTGCGCTTAAATTAGCATGGCCCAAAAGCTCTTTAATGGCGTTCAAATCCGCACCTTTATTTAGCAAACTTGTTGCAAATGTGTGCCTTAGCACGTGCGGGCTCTTTTTACGCTGGGTTGATATGTTAGATAAATAGTTGTGCACAGTGTTATAAATGAGCTTAGGATATGCATCAGCTCCTTTATTTGTAACGACTAAGGTTAACGAATTGTTATTAAATTTTTCACTTTTCTTAACCTCCAGGTAACGCTTTAACAGTTGCACCAGCTCACTGTTTAGGGGTATGATCCTCTGCTTGTTGCGTTTACCTAAAACTTTGATCGTGTTTTCGTAAAAATCAATGTCGTTTTCCTGTACACCCAACATTTCGGCCAGGCGCATGCCGGTACCAAATAACATTTCAATGATCAGTTTATCGCGGGTCCCTTCAAAGTTATCGGCAAATATCTTTTCGTCACCGTCAAGCGCGCCGCCAAGCATCCCTGTAAGCTTATCGCCGTCAACCACAACCGGTAGATATTTAGGGACTTTAGGTGCGGTAATGCGCGAAGTTGGGTTAACAGTTATATCCCCTTCCTGCAATAAAAACTTAAAGTACTTACGCAGCGTGGCAATTTTACGGGTGACAGACCGGGCAGAAACACCGTTATCCATCAGTTGCACCATCCAGTTGCGGATGTCGTGATGGGTAATGTCTGCAGGGCTGGTTACGGCTGGCTGGGCATCGGGCGGGTTTAGATGCAGCAGGAACTGGTCAAGGTCCGACTGGTAAGCTGATACAGTGTGAGGCGAGTACCTCTTCTCGAATTTGATGTACTGTAGGAACTTGTCTAAAAACATAAAAACTATTTACACACCCAATAAATTGAATGTACAAATAGTTTTACTATGGTGACGAGAAAATCTGATAATTCTTTTGTTAAAAAGAATTATACAGTCTCGATATTCATATTCTGTTTATAGATAGCATGTTTAATTTCATGCCTGCGAGTGATAGATTTTTTTTCAAAAGCCTGACGACTACGCAGCTCTCTTAAAACTCCGGTTTTCTCGAATTTCTTTTTAAAGCGTTTTAATGCCTTATCTAATGATTCTCCGTCTTTTACGTTAATTATGATCATATCCCAAATACCTCCTTTCAGGGACGTCAAAGGTAGAGAAATCTTTTATATTCTGAAATACAATATCTTAAATAATTATCTGCTATAATTTCACATGATGCCACTGACATGGATTTGCGGTTACAAAGGGTCACAAACCCTAATTGGTATCTGGTGCGGCTAAGGCAGGTAACTGGCGTTTATCCGGAGGTAAGGCCTGATACTTTTTGTAACTATCATTAATGTACGCTACAATTGATTCGGCATTGTTGCTGCGTAAAAAGGCATACGAGGGGCGATACAGTGAAATAAAATTCAGCAATTCCTTGCCTTTTAACGGAACAATACTGCCCACGTAAACGGGACTGAATACTGCATCTACATGGCGCTCTTCTGCTTCAGTTTTAAAATAGCGTTTTAATCGACGGGCGTCTTTACCCTCTTTGCTAAACCAGGTTGAGGGCGAAAAGGCGTAAACCTTACTTTTTTCATAAACATCAGCATATTCAACCCTTGGGTTAAATGGTGCACGGGTAGCAGTAACATTTACCTGGCCCAGGTTGATCACCTTTGAAACCATATCTATACGCCTAGAGAGCATGTCAATAAGGTAAAGGGTATCGGGCACATGTCCCGGCGAATCAAACACGATGGTGTTGCCGGTAGCCGCTTTAATGCTAAAGTTGCCATCTTTATCGGTAATGGTAATTTGTTTGTTGTTGATATTTTTGATAAAAACATTGGTAAGTTTTATGTTGCTCTTATCCTCATAAACGGTTCCTTTAAGCACGTTTTGCGCGTGGGCAAACCCAGCGGAAAACAATATAACGGCAATAACGAAAAGTCTTTTTAACATGGCTGCAAGTATATACTCCATTAACCCATGCGGGCTGGTATAGTTTGCAATTTAACATTTAAGGCAACAAAAAACCCGGCTGGTGCCGGGTTTTAAGGTTATTGTTTTTTCCAAACGTTATTGTCGGGATTAAAGTCAGGTAGCACCTTATCAGGGTCATAGGTAACAGATTCTATTTCTTCTGTCGAGGCATGCTTTACCACAAAGGTTTTATTACGTTCCCAAATCTCCACCGGCAATTTAATACGTTCAGTTTTACCGCTGATGTATTTGATATCCAAAATGGTTGGCATAGCCATTTTTTCCATATTGGTAACCGATATCAATGAACCTTTAGACGGATCGTTGCTGACGTATTTTACACCATCTACAGCAACGTCCAGGCGCCAGTTATTTACAAACCAGCCTCTCCAAAACCATTGCAGGCTTTCGCCGCTTGCGTTTTCCATCGTACGGAAAAAGTCGTCAGGCGTAGGATGTTTAAATGCCCACCGGGCTATGTAGGTTTTAAATGCAAAGTCGAAACGCTCCGGGCCTAAGATCTGTTCGCGCAGCAAAGTTAAGCCTGTGCCCGGCTTAAAATAAAGCAGGGTGCCGTTGTTAGCTTCTTTCAGATTTTCGGGATTGCTCATAACCGGCTCCAGGTTTGGGTTGGTTAAACGGCCGCCAATCATCTGCATATTGGCAGGGCTTTTTGGCGCATACTCCCCTTTATTAAAATCGGCAGTGGTTAAGGTGTTGATGAACGTATTGAAACCCTCATCCATCCAGCCATATAAACGCTCGTTAGAACCAACGATCATCGGGAACCAGGTATGGCCAAATTCATGGTCATTTACTCCCCAAAGCTGCCCTTTGCGTGAACGCGACCCGCAAAACACAATGCCCGGATATTCCATGCCGCTTATTGCACCCGCTACTGCCGTAGCTGCCGGATAAGGATACTCAAACCATTTTTGAGAATTGTATTCGATCGATTTTTTTACATATTCGGTACTGCGGCCCCATGCGTCGTTGCCATCGCTTTCTACGGGATAGGCAGATATCGCGATAGATTTTTTGCCACTTGGCAGATCCATTTTTGCCGCATCCACAATAAATGCTGCAGATGACGCCCAAGATGCATCACGCGCGTTTTTTATCTTGAATCTCCATGTCAGTTCTTTTTTACCAGTCGGGCGGGATGCCGCGCTGGTAACTTCATTAGCTGAGCGGATAACCACTGTTGCTTCGCTTTTTTCGGCAGTTGCCCAGCGCTTTAATTGCTCAGGAGTATAAACTTCCGACGGATTTTGCAATTCGCCGCTGGCCACAACGATATGATTAGCCGGCGCGGTAATGCTCAGGTCAAAATCACCGTACTCCAGGTAAAACTCGCTTGGCCCGGTATAAGGCAGTGCATTCCATCCCATAACGTCGTCATACACATACATACGCGGATACCATTGCGCTACGGTATAAATTTTACCGTTTTTTGTTGTCTGGATGCCCGTACGGTCTGATCCGTACTCCGGCACAATGTAAGCGTACTCGATGTTAAGCTTTACCTGGCCGCCATTTGCTGCTACTGCCTGCGGTAAAAAGATCTGCATGCGTGTATCGTTGATCATATATCTCAACTCCACAGGGGCAGCGCCTTTAGCGCCAATCATTTTTACTGATTTAATTTTATACCCAGCATCAGCCATCGCGCCGCGGCCACCTGTGCCGTTACGGCTACCGGTTGGCGGGATAATTGCCGACCCGCGTGAATCGGCCTTAAAAAGGTTTTGATCCAGCTGCATCCATAAAAAAGCCAAACGCTGCGGGCTGTTGTTGGTATAAGTAAGTACTTCGGCACCGGCAACCTCATTGGTTTGATCGTTTAACCTTGCCGTAAGCTGGTAATCGGCTCGGTTTTGCCAGTATTTTGGCCCTTGCTGCCCATCAGCCGCACGATATTCGCTCCCGTTTTTGGTGTAAAAGAATGGTGCAAAAGCATCGTGATAATTGTAGTTAGATACAGGTGGGGTTGCCTGTGTTTGCTGGGCCTGGCTGCTGCCATACAAGCCCATAAACGCCAGTGAGAAGCCGGCTATCAGTTTTAATTTCATGTTTTAGTAATTGAATGGGCAAGTATACCGCAAATTAATTTACAGTACCAACAGGGTAAACGCTTTGTTACCTTTATATCAATAATTAGTAGTGTAATGATTAATTGCAGGTGCTATACATTAAAATGCTTTGCATATACACCCTCGTCGAAACCAAAAAACAGAAAATCACCATCTTCAATAACGGGCCGTTTGATCATGCTGGTCTTTTGTTGAAGTAGTTGCAGTGCATCGCCTTTGGTTTTAATACCCTCCTTCACTGCCGGCTCCAGCTGTTTATAGGTTAACCCCTGCTTGTTCATAAACTTTTCGTAACCTGCTTTTGCATCCCACTCGTTCAGTTTACCCATGCTCACGCCAAGTTTTTTAAAATCCTGAAAATTGTAAGCGATATTGTTGGCCTTGAACCAGTCAAGCGCTTTTTTTACCGTGTTGCAATTAGTAATGCCGTATACTTTCATGCAGCAAATTTATTAATTTCTGCTGCCACCGCTGGTATCGTCATTATTAATTCCGCGCTGATTTTTCTTGATACTGCCGTCAAGCTTACCAAATTTGTAGTTAAAGCCTAGCCCAATAGTACGGTAGATCTGATAGGTGTAGCTTGTAGTTTCAAAATCTTGTGTAGAGGTACGAAAGTCGAGCTTGATGTACTTGCTGAACGGACCATTTACGTATAGAGAAATAGAGGCCTTTTTACCAAAAAGCTCTTTAGAAACGTTTGCGCCATAACCCAGGTAGTAATTGTCTGTACCCTGCAGTAACACGTAGCGGCTATCAAAACCAACATTGGTACCAATACGGAAACCGTCATCAAATTTATAGCTTGCATTGGTAAACACATGGCCCTGCTGCCCGCTGTTGGTATAAAACTCGCCATTATAAGTACCTTTTAGCCACACCTGCTGAATTTCGGCATTAACATTTAAGTTAAGCTTTGTCGTGAACGGGATGCTCATATTCAAATCGAGCGCAAGGTTTTTATTTTTACCCACGTTTGCATAGCTGGTTGTAGTGACATTACCGTTTACACTCGCCAGATTTTGTATGGTATTGTTTGCAAATGAGTAGCTGGTGCTCAGGTTAAACGACCCTTTGGTAAACCTGCCGTAGCTTAACTCAAAATTATTGTTCACCGCGGGGCGCAAAGCCGGGTTACCAACTGTAATGTACAACGGGTTAGTACGGTTTACAAACGGGTTAAGCTGGTAAATACCCGGGCGTTGGATACGCTGGGTAAAGCCGAAGGTTAATGTGCTGCCGGTTAAAGTGCGCTGGATAGACACCGACGGCACCAAGTTGTTGAAAGCCTGTTTTAAATCGGTATCGGTCGAGGAGAAGTTGGCGTTAATATCCGTCCGTTCAAAGCGTATGCCGCTTTTCAGCGTCCACTTGGCTAACTTAAGCATGTACGAATTATAAATGCTGTATACGTTCTGGCGGTAGTCAAAATCGTTTGTTTGCGTAGGATCATTCACGTACATACCGGTTACCGCATCCAAGATATCATTCCTAAAATTACTGAAGTTATTTCTGTTTATCATCTTACCACCTGCTTCTACAGTAAGGTCTTTTAACGGGTGTACATAATCAAGCTGTGAAGTATGCTCTTTAGAACCGGCGTTGTTAAACTGGCGGTAATCGGCAATGTTGCCCGGGCTAACCGTATTATCGGTACTGTTGCCATTATTGCTATACTTATAAGATGCGGTTAGCAGCTGGCTTTTATTGCGTTTAAAGCCAAGCTGATAGTTTAATCCAAAATCAGCACCATGATAATCGCCTACTCCCCTGTTTACTGTGTTGTAATTGGTAGCAACCCCATTATCCTGCTGCATAGTAAACTGGCTGCCGCCAAATGTGTTGTTGTTTTTATAGTAGTTAAACGTACCGGTTAACAAGTTAAGGGTGTCGGCTTCAAAGCTTAGTTCGGTACTTACATAACGGTTGCTGCCACCATTAAAACGGCTTCCCTCTTGCATTATCGTTGATGGCTGTTTTAAAAACCGCGTTTCATTGGTAAACGGTGTAGACACCTCGCCTCGGTTGCCTATACCCCCAAAGGCATTTAAGCCAACCTTGCCCTTTTTTACGGTAAGGTTTAAATTGGTACGGTATCCCCATACCGAATTGTAGTTGGCGTTTATAGAACCGTTGTAACCCTGATCGGCATTTTTTGCGGTAATAATATTGATGATACCTGCCAATCCTTCCGCATCGTATTTAGCCGGCGGCGTGGTGATCACCTCTATTTTAACAATGTTAGTGCCCGGCATGGCCTTTAAAATATCGGCAGGGTTGCGCGCCATCAGCGCCGACTCCTTGCCATTCAATAAAATCTTATAATTGCCGCTGCCACGAAGTTTAATTGCATCGTTAGCATCAACAGATAGTAGCGGCACTTTGCGCAGCATATCTAAAGCGGTAAGGCTTTTGCTTTCAGGGTCGGCCAGTACATCGTAGCTGATACGGTCGACCTCTTGCTTCATCAACGGCCTGGCTGCCACAACAGATACCTCGTTAAGCTGTTTACTGGCCGGTGCAAGGTTGATCTTGCCTAAATCGTCGGTTATTTTTTTACCATCTATGTTAAGTACTTTGGTACGGTACCCAACATATATTATAGATATTTTGTACGCCTTTTGCGATAGTTTGCCTAATTCAAAAACACCGTCGTCTTTTGTAAGCATACTTTTAACAGGCGCATTGGTTGCGGCATCAGTAATTGCAATGGTAGCGTATCCAAGTGGCTTATTAACCGCCGAATCGATAACGATACCTTTCACCGTAATGGTTTGCGGGGCAGTTTGTGCGAAAGTTAATGTAGATAAAATACAGGCAAGTACTGTAAGTAGACGTGTTTTCATTTAGGTGCTTTTAGTGATAAGACACGTAAAGTTATAACAACGTTGCACCTAAAATTGTCTTTTAACAATTTTTAACTAAAAACTTAGGTAACAAAACTATTACTTATTAAACCTGGTCATGGTAAGCTCGGTACCAATAGTGGCAAAGCTTTTCACCATTTCTATGGAACGGTCTATCAGGGCAGGCAACTCCGGTTTTTCATCGTCATCAAATCCGCTTAATACGTAATCTACCTGGCGGCCTTTAGGGTAATTATCGCTCACGCCAAAACGCAGGCGGGCATATTCGTTATTGCCTAATGTAGCTTCGATGTGTTTTAACCCGTTATGGCCGGCCGCGCTGCCCTTTGGTTTAAGGCGCAGGGTGCCTAATGGCAAGGCAATATCATCGACGATCACCAGCACATTCTCTACCGGAATCTTCAACTCCTTCATCCAGTGGTTTAGCGCTTTACCACTCAGGTTCATATAGGTAGTCGGCTTTATCAGGTGCAGGGTGCGCCCTTTTAAGTTAACTTCGGTATAGTAAGCCAGGCGCATGCTGTAAAATTTTGCCCCTTCTTGTTTGGCATATTCATCAAGCACCATAAAGCCGATATTGTGCCGCGTATCAGCGTACTCCGGCCCGATGTTCCCTAAACCTACTATTAAATATTTCATTTAGGGAGCAAAGATAAACTTTGAGACAAAAGATAAAGGTATTTTTTCTCGAATCAACGACGATAAAAAGTTCGGACTAAGAAATGGAATTGTTGAAGAGGTGATCTGCTTTTGTAAGGATTGTATTCTTGATATCAATACAGGGTAATCAAATCCAGGCGCTATATCGCAGAGCTGCGCTACAACTATTTGTGTTTCCAGTTCAAAAGCAGAACCCAAACTGATCGTAAGAAAATGACTGAAATCTTTATCTGTTTTGCGAGCAGAACCTTCCGCTATGTTTGATGGAATTGATACTGACGCCCGATACAACTGGCTTGACAAACCGAACTTATGTTCTTTGGGAAACTTTTGTGTAAGTTGGTAAATATCTTTTGTTAACTGGACCGAATCAATCCAAATCCTCAACTGCCTAAAATTGTGTCGTAACATGATGCAATAATATCGATATGAAGCCACTCTTTTTTATCAGCTTGACAACAGTTAAGTCTTTTGTCCTTCGTCTATTAGCAAAAAAAAAGCGATGGTTTCCCATCGCTCTTTCTAAGTCTCTAAAGAGAATTATTTTTTACCTGCTTCTTGTTCAGCCTGACGTAATGCACGTGAAGTGGTTACTGATACAATTGTATCTTCCTGAGCGTTAGTGATAGTTAAGTTAGGCAGGTTTATTTCGCTTACTTTAACTGATTTACCAACCTCTAAAGCTTCGATGCTTACTTCGATATTATCTAAGTGATCTTTAGGCAAAGCTTTAACGCGCAGTTTACGTAATTTCTGTACTAATTTACCACCCACTTTAACACCTGGCGATGTACCTGTTAATTTTACAGGGATCTCGATAGTGATAGGTTTGTTTTCATCTAACAATAAAAAGTCGATGTGGATAAGCTGCTCCGTTAACGGGTGGAACTGCATATCTTTAATAATAGCCTGTGAGTTAACACCAGCAATCTCAAGGTCGATGAAATGAACAACCGGAGTATACACTACGGATCTCATATCAGCTGCGGACACTGAAAAGTGGGTTTGAGTAGCCCCACCGTAAAGTACTGCAGGCACTAAGCCCTGGTAACGCAGTTCTTTAGCGTCTCTTTTCCCTACGTTCTCTCTTGGAGAACCGCTAATAGCAATTGATTTCATTATTTATTTATTATTCAAAGCCACACCAACATGGTATGGATATTTTTAGCCTCACCCCAACCCCCCTCCTGTAGAGAGGGGCTTTAGCAAGAATTTTATTCTATTAATTTAGCCTTTGTTTAAGTCCTCCCAACGGGGGAGGATTTAGGTGGGGCTAATCTACCTTAAACAACTGGCTTATCGAGCCGTGTTCGTTTACGTTGCTTATTGCCTTGGCAAAAAGCTCGGCAGTAGATAGTACCCTTATCTTAGGGCTCGTATGCTTTAGCGGTATTGTATCTGTAACTATTAGTTCCGCCAGTGCCGAGTTCTCAATAGTTTCGTACGCCTTGCCCGATAATACAGGGTGCGTACACACTGCTCTTACACTGCGCGCACCGCGCTCCATTATCAAACCGGCTGCCTTCGCAAGCGTACCGGCTGTATCGCAAATGTCATCTATCAGTACAATGTCCTGATCGGTTACATCCCCGATGATGGTCATGCTTTCAATTTCATTTGCGCGCTTACGGCGTTTATCGCAAATTACCACTTCGGCATTAAAGAACTTGGCAAAACTCCTTGCCCTGTAAGATCCGCCCATGTCCGGCGATGCAATGGTAAGGTTACCCAAACCAAGGCTTTTTATATACGGTACAAATATAATCGATGCATCCAGGTGATCTACCGGTACATCAAAAAATGCCTGTATTTGTGCAGCGTGCAGGTCCATCGTCATGATACGGTTAATGCCTGCTGCCACTAATAAATTTGCTACCAGTTTTGAGCCAATGGCAACACGCGGCTTATCTTTCCTGTCCTGCCGTGCCAAACCAAAGTAAGGGATAACCGCGATGATGTAATGGGCAGATGCTCGGCGTGCAGCATCTATCATCATCAACAACTCCATCAGGTTATCGGTAGGCTGGTGCGTGCTTTGAATTAAAAAAACATCGCAACCACGGATAGATTCATTAAAATGGGGCTGGAATTCGCCATCGCTAAAGCGCGATACAACTACATCGCCAAGCTCCTGGCCGTAAGATGCAGCAATGTTTTTTGATAGTTCCTTTGAACCGGAACCTGCAAATAGCTTAACTGTATTAAACTGTAAAGGCATCTTCTTTTGGATTTCGGATTTTCAATTTCGAATTGCTTCTTAACTGCTCATCCCCATAATAGCAACCAACCCCGTATAAACAACTTCGGATTTCTTATCTTCAATTCGATCAATACGAAATTGAAAATTTGAAATCCGAAACCTTTTTGTTGCCCGACCAGGATTCGAACCTAGACAAACGGTACCAAAAACCGTCGTACTACCATTATACTATCAGGCAATCTCCTTTGGTTTGCAAGCTCCCCGAAAAGGAATGCAAATATAAGACGATTTTCCACAAGTCAAAAGCAAAATTTAAAAAAGTATTTTAATGGATTACCGGCCGGTTAAGTATACGTTAAAAAGTGTTAAGGTTTGCGTGGTTTAGTCTCAACATCTTAATGTTTTTGCTATTTTCGGCTGATTGAAACCTGAGTAATACAGTATATCACCCGATGAACTACAATAAAACCAATAATATTTTTGGCTGGGCCACATTTATAATTGCATCAATAGCTTATATCCTTACGCTTGAGCCTTCAACCAGCTTTTGGGACTGCGGCGAATTTATAGCTTGTATTTACCGCTTGCAGGTAGCACACCAGCCGGGTGCGCCCTTATTTACCATGATAGGGAAAGTGTTTTCTTTACTTTCTTTTGGTAATAATATGAAGGTGGCTTATTTCACCAACATGTCGTCGGCATTGGCCAGCGGGGCAACTATCCTTTTCCTTTTCTGGACCATCACAGCACTGGCTAAAAAACTACTGGTTAAACAAGGCGAAGAAATCAGCAGCGCTAACACTATTCTGATCATAGGTTCGGGCTTGGTGGGTTCACTTGCCTACGCGTTTTCAGACACCTTTTGGTTTTCGGCAGTTGAGAGTGAGGTCTACGCATTATCATCGCTATGCACAGCAGTAGTTTTTTGGGCTATCCTGAAATGGGAGGCACATGCAGATGAGCCCCGTGCCGACAGATGGATCGTTTTCATCGCTTACATTATGGGCCTTTCCATTGGTATCCACTTGTTAAACCTATTGGTTATACCTGCCATTGCGCTGGTTATTTACTTCCGTAAGTCAAACAATGTTACCACAAAAGGTACCATCTGGTCGTTTATTTTAGGTGTTATCACCCTTGCCCCAATCGTGGGGGGTGGTATTCAGGTTACGGTTAAGGGCCCACCAATTTCAGATCGGTGATTTGTGAATACCCAGGGCCTGGGCTTTG
>NZ_CAXVWK010000040.1:0-59839 GCF_964263795.1 Mucilaginibacter sp. | reverse complement strand
GATACTTGCGTACATCTGCTGTGCTCGGGCTATCAGGCGTACCTAAATTAACCAGTAAAACTCCCTTTTTTGCCATAATTTATCAGGTGTAAAAATAAAACAAGTATTTGTGTTTACAGCAGTTATATATCAGCGCAGTGTTAATTTAGAATAGTTATGAGAAGTGGCCGTGCTCCCAATAGCCATCAAGATAAGAGGACGGCCCTCTATACCGTAACTCAATAAAGAATTACGTTTTACCCTTTTACGCTCCATAACTTCCACCATGGCACCCATGGCGCATCATGATGTTCATAATGATAGCCGAAAAAGTAACAACTTAAAAAGGCCAGGAAATGATTGCGGGCCAGGCTGCGGCTTTGGTGTTTATTGTCATGCTCGCCTTTATGAGGCAGATAGGTGCCAAAATAAAAAAGCTGCAAGGTGCTTAGCAGTGATGGTACAACCCAAAAAAGAATAAGGTTAGGCTGTGGGATCCAGATCTTTAAAACATTAAATAGCGCTGCCATTATTACTATCTGCCAGATAGAAAGATAATTACGGATAAAGCGTATGTACCAGCTAATAAAGTTGCCATGATGATAATCAGGATCATCATCGGTATGCACATGATTGTGATGCTGGTGGTGCTTAGTGTATAGCTTAGGATACCAAAACGAAGCGTATAAGAACGTACAAATAAAACCGACGGCAATGTTAATGCGCTTATCGGGCGCTACCGTACCGTGCATAGCATCGTGTGCGGTTATAAACAAGCCGGTATATAGGTGCATTTGCACCAATATGCATAAATATAGCAAAGGGTTGGAAAAATCAACCCGCCACTGCATTAGCAAAATAATAGATGTTGCCCAAAAGCCGATGACCAGCAAAGCAATTAATAATCCGGTATATGATAGTGATTTTTCCAATGATTATTACACAGCAAATAGCGTGCTGTTATAAGCTTTCTAAAATACCTTTTACCTGCTGCATTAACCACATAGGGGTTGATGTAGCACCCGCAATGCCCACTTTATCGCGGGGGGCGAACATTGACGGGTCAAGCTCGTTGGCAGCAGATATAAAATAGGTATCAGGGTTATGCTTGCGGCAAACTTCAAATAATACTTTTCCGTTAGATGATTTTCTGCCGGATACGAAAACGATCTTGTTAAACTTGGTAACAAAAGCAGGAAGGTCCTTGTCGCGGTTGGATACCTGGCGGCAGATGGTATCATTAGCCTTCACTTCGTAACCGCGCGATAACAACTCTTCTTTAACGCTATAAAACTTGTCCATACTCTTGGTAGTCTGGCTGTACAGCGTAAAGGCACCCGGCAAGTCGGCGTCATCCAGTTCGGCAATATCCTGAAAAACCAAGGCGTCGCCGTTTGTTTGTCCTTGTAAGCCAATCACTTCCGCGTGGCCGTGCTTGCCAAATATCAGGATCTTCTCATGTGCATCGTAGGATGTTTTGATGCGGTTTTGCAGTTTAAGCACAACCGGGCATGATGCATCTATCAGCGTAATATTATTTTCAAGCGCAACTTTATACGTTTCAGGCGCTTCGCCGTGAGCACGGATCAGCACTTTTTCGTTATGCAGATTAGCCAGCTCGGGATGCTCGATAATCCGCAACCCAAGTTTTTTCAGGCGGTCTACCTCTTCATCGTTATGCACAATGTCGCCCAGGCAATACAAGTAGCCATCTTCGGCCAATATCTCTTCGGCCATATCAATGGCGTAAACCACCCCAAAGCAAAAGCCTGAGTCCTGATCTATAGTCACCTGTAAGTTTAATTCTCCCATTGTGTTACAAAAATAACTATTTATTAGGTTAAAGGAGAAGGGTCAACGTTTAAACGCAAAATTTGAAACTGTTGTGTTATTTAATCTTTTTAGTGTGTTAATAACGTTGTAGAACAGCACTATATTACCAAGTTTAAAAGCCCAAAAAATGCAAACTCTGTTGCCAACAATACCGGCGCCGCGATGCTTTGCTTTTTAAAATTAAACCTCTCAAAAACATACAGCATGGCAGCACTAACTAAAAACCAGCAATAGTAGTTTTTTAAGGGGATGACATTATAATCCCAGTGCCAGTAATCAAAACTGATGGCTACCGGTTCAATCAGCAGATCGAGCGCTACCAACAATATAGCGCCAACCATTACCCTGAAAAATACGCTTTTAAGCCGGCTGCGCTGCATAGCTACCCCTGCCCCATATACCAGCAGGAACCAATTGACACCTATAGTTAACGGGATATCAAAAAGCTTAAAACCAAGTGTCTTACCGTAATTATAATCGCCAAAAATCCAATATTTATGCACGCCAAACCACTCTGCGGTGAATCCCCACACAAAAATAATAGCCGCGAACAGTAAAAATTTGGCATTAAGGCTTTGATGATCAAGCGTGATCACTATCAGCATCAATATAATATGGGCTGGTACGATCTTTAAAAATAATGGCCGTATAGATGGTATCGACAAACCAATCAGGCCGACCAAATGAAAGAGTATGATAATACCAATTGCAACACGCGGCAGCTTCATATACGGCGGCCCTTCCACATAGTGGTTTTAGTAATTCTTTTTTGAATAGCCAGAACTGCAATAAACATTAGGGTAAGCATTTGCAACGGGTGCAAGATAACATTATACCAGGCATTTTGCCCTGCCGATAACGATATCATTACCCGGCTAAGGATGATTAGTGCAAATGTAAAGCCTATCAATTGCCAGTTGCCTGTGGCTGCAATAAGCAGCGGGCCGCCTATAACCAGCAATATATAGCATAAAAAAAACGGGATACTGTAATTGAACGCTGCCATAAAGTTTTTACTGAAACCGTTTAAGCCTTCGGTGTAGCCCTTGTACATTCGACAAGTAATCATTCCGTTGGCCAGCAGTCCCTCACCATTGCAATTGTAAGCTTTAACGGCCTTCATAATTTCGACATCCTCAACCACTTTGTCTTTAACCAGACCGTGCCATTGGTGCGTACGATAAGTAGCTGCATCAAAAAACATAAACTGGCCACTGGCAGCAGCTACAGAAGCATTTGATTTTACAAGTAAAATAAGCCTTAACGGCAGCAGGTTAATTAAAACATAGTGCATTAGCGGCACTACCAGCCACTCACCAAGCGTTATCATTTGCTGATTAGTGAATAAACTAAGCAATGTCAATTTTTTTAAGTGCATGCGGTGCACGGCGCTGTTGATAAGGCTGTTGCTTACCTGTTCGTCGGCATCCAAAAATAACAGGTATTTCCCGCTCGCTTCTTTAGCTAATTGGTGGCAGGCATAATTTTTACCGATCCAGCCATCCGGCAGGGGCTTGCCTCGTATCACCCGGAATTTAGGATGACCGACTGCAAACCGCTCACAAAGCTGGTAAGTATTATCCGACGAGGAATCGTCTAAAATAATTACTTCATAGTGCGGGTAGTCCTGCAGTTGAATGGATTGCAGCAGGGTAAGAATATTGTCTGACTCATCCCTCGCGGGAATCAAAACAGATACCATATCTGTATATCCCTTACTTATCCTGGGTAATTTTGGATTAGAAATAAAGTTGAACAGGGTGACTGTAAAACGCAGGATAATGAAGAATAAGATAACTAAGATGACAATGACCACTTACTATATAACAATTTCTGTTTGAACCAGTTTTGACGAATTGTAATGTAACTGATAGGCCTTCCGCACATCGGTTAGCAAGGTAGCACCATCAATCTGTTTCCCTTGTTCAAGATAAACGGTAGCTACAGGCTTTTTATGTTGCAGATTTTCTATAAAAGTTGCTGCAAAAATGGTTTGGAAACTATTACCCGCTTTTTGCATGATCCGGTTAAGGCCTTTTTCAAAAACTATTTCACCGGTAAAATTGGAATAGAGTTTACCCTGCGGGAAGATCAGTACCAGGTTACCCGGATCGGCAAGTAATTGTGCGGCGTAATCAAGCGAGGTAAGAATCTCGCGCGAGTTTTTATTCACCGAGAATGCGCCCATATATTTAATAAAGCCAACATTTTTTACGGTTTCTTCCAGCACCATAATATGAAACCTCTTTTTGACTACGACATGGTTAATATAGTACAACATAAAACCATCCCACCAACTGAAGTGATTGGCGAGCAACAGGACCGATTTACCGCTTTCGATTACCACATCGTTAAATTTAACCTGCTTAAAATTGCGCTTAACCAGGTTAATGATGTAGTGGTGAAATACCCAGCGGATGAACTTGTTGTTATGCGGATAGATCATAACTAATGGGCTACGTTTACCTGATCTGTTAACGCCTGTCGATGAAAGGAGTTGATCTTTTCGGTCAGCTCTTCAAAACCCACCTCACCGGCAATGCCGCAATCAAACAAGTGGAAATAAACAGATGGTTTAAGGCTTTCAAAATAATCAATCAGCGCGCAACTATAAACGATCTGGCAAGGACCTTTAATATTTTTGATAAGCCGTTCTATGCCTTTTTCTACTTTAATGTCCGTGGTATGGTTTGATATTAATTCGCCCTGTGGGAAAACAACCACCAGGTTCTCCGGATCATTTAACAACCCGGCAGCATACAGTAAAGATTTGATCATTTCGCGCGAGCTGCGGTTAATAGAAAATCCGCCGAATAAGTTGAACAGCATCCGCTTTTGCAGGTGATCTTCCTGCATCATTATATATAGCTTACGGTTAAGGTGCCAATAGGCCAGGTAATTACCCCAAAGGCCATCCCACCAGCTAAAGTGGTTACACAGTAAAAGAACAGAATGACCCGGCTTAGGCGTAAAAGGCATCACCTCCAGCCGGTTAAAAGCCTTACGCATCCGGTAACGCATGTATATGGCAAACCAGTTGCTAAAAAGGGTTATTCTGCGGGCGGGTATCATTGGGGTAAATTTACTAAATACTCATCCAATTCCTTTATCACCAGCCAATGTCCTAACGCCACCTCATGTACCTCCGGCTTATCCAGTAACCCAATAAAGGGTTCGGCCGCCTTACGTGGGAACAGATTATCGTGCTTGCCGAATATCAGCAGGCAATTCAATTGGTGCTGGTTGATCAGTTTCGCAATTTTAATAACGTCGGGCTTTAGCAAACGGATAAGGTTTAAGGTATAATAAACATCCTGCCGCTTTTGTTCGGTATCAATTTCATTATAAGCTATCTGGTAAAGGCTCTCATCAATAAATTTTGCTTTTTTGAGATTTTTAAGCAGCGCAGGAGCCAGCCACTTACTTTTAGTTACCCGCATGAAAAGGTACCTGCCTAAACGATGATGCGTTAAAAAGTGAAAGCCTTTGTAAACGGATAACCCGTCAGGAGCCATCAGGATGACGTTATCGATCAGGTCTGGATATAGTTCGACCAGTATCAGTGCAATGTTGGCCCCTATTGAATAACCCATTACGGAAAAACGCTGCCTGCCGTGAACCTTAAACCATTCTTCGGCATAGGCAGCTACCATATCTTTCGGCATCCCGGCGACGATCTGTTGTTCTGTCCACCCCGCAATGGCGCTCCCACCATGAAAAAAATGATCGAAGCCATATACGTGGTAATCCTGCAGAATGGAACGCTCCAGCACATGGAATTGTCTGCCGGTCATGCCGTAACCATGAAAGGCCAGTAACGGCTTGGTACCGCTGCCGTATTCATGATAGTATGCCTTGCCCAACCCGGGCATATCCAGAAAACCCATAAGCGGCAATATTAACAATTACTCGTCTAATATGCAGACCATTTCGAACGCTAAAGAAAAATCTAATTAGATATTTGCGAAGTTGTATCACATACAATTACCAAGATTTTTGACATTCTACGGTTGCAGAATTACCGCTTTAATGTCTTTCGTTAATATACTTTAAAATTGTATCGGTGGCACCGGTATGCTCTTCTATGTATTTTTTAGCAACGATGCCATAATCCTTACGCAGTTGCTCATCATCCATCAGCTTGGTTGCTGTGGTTAACAACTCTTCCTGGCTGACAATGCTAAAAGCAACATTCTGCTCTATCAGATCCGTTGCTTCTTTAAACCGCCCGTAATTAGGTCCAAAGATAACCGGCATGCCAAATGCTGCCGCCTCCAGCGTGTTATGAATGCCCGCGCCAAATCCTCCGCCAATGTAAGCGATATCGGCATACTGATACAGCGACGACAGCATGCCAATATTATCGATGACCAAGGTATTAAGGCCTGTATTGGCTGTACTGATCTCGGAGTATTTGATGGCACGCTTGTTTAACAGGCCCATAAGGTGGTTTATTTTATCACTCCCAATTTCGTGCGGCGCGATAATAAATTTCCAGTGAGGATATTGCTTGATGAGTTGGATCAACAGCTTTTCGTCCGCAGGCCAGGTACTGCCGGCAATAAATAAATTCTGCCCATTTTTAAATGCGGCAATTTCCGGCAGTGCTTTAGGTTGCATTGCATTGGCCCATACCCGGTCAAAACGGGTGTCGCCGCTGATGGTTACATTAGTGATGCCCCTGTCATGCAATAAATGCTTGCTGGGAATATCCTGTACAAAAAACCAGGTAACCATCTTTAGCATTTGACGGTGCAGGCCGCCATACCATTTAAAAAAAACCTGCCCGGGCCTGAATATGCCGGAGATGATATAAAGCGGCACATGGTTTTGATGCAATTCGTTAAAAAAATGGTACCAGTACTCATACTTAGTAAATATGGCCATCACAGGATTTACGGCGGCAACAAATTCACGGGCATTTGCAGGCCTGTCAATGGGTAAATAATACACAGCATCGGCTAACGGCGTGTTTTTACGCACCTCGGAGCCAGATGGCGAAAAAAAAGTTATCACCACCGGGTGCTGCAGATAGTGTGCTTTTATAGCTTCTAAGACCGGCCGGCCCTGTTCAAACTCGCCAAGCGAAGCAAAATGAAACCAAATACTTGATTTTAAAGGTTGTATCCGCTGTTGTTTACGGCCTTTTATCCATAATTTGGCCTTATTATTAAATAAAGATACGATGCTAACAAGCGTGTAATATATTATTATGCCAATGTTATATAGTTGGAGCATTTTTAGATTTGTATTATTATCTTCGTCCGGGCATAAAAGTAATAACATTAATAACAAAAAGTCTTTATGAAAATAGCTGTTGTTGGAACAGGTTATGTTGGCTTGGTAACAGGCACATGTTTAGCAGAAACTGGAAACCAGGTTACCTGTGTTGACATTAATGAGCAAAAAGTTAAAATGATGCAGGATGGCAAGCTCCCTATATATGAGCCTGGCCTCGAATTGCTGTTTCACCGTAACATTGATCAGAAAAGATTATTGTTTACCAGCGACCTTGCAAGCGCAATTGCCGATGCACAGATCATCTTTTTAGCGTTGCCAACGCCTCCGGGTGGTGATGGATCTGCCGATCTGAGCTATGTGCTTGGTGCTGCTAAAGACATTGCCAAACTGGTAACAGATTATAAAGTTATCGTTACCAAATCTACTGTGCCGGTTGGTACTGCAGATAAGGTTACTGCTGTTATTAAAGCAAATACAGATATTGAATGTGCAGTAGTTTCAAATCCTGAATTTTTACGCGAAGGCGTTGCCGTTGAAGATTTTATGAAGCCAGACCGTGTTGTGGTTGGTACCTTAGACGAACGTGCCCGCAAACTAATGGCTGAGCTTTATGGCCCTTATGTACGCCAGGGAAACCCGGTTATTTTTATGGACGAGCGCTCTTCCGAGCTTACAAAATACGCTGCCAACTCTTTCCTGGCTACCAAGATCTCTTTCATGAACGAAATTGCTAACCTGTGCGAGCTGGTTGGTGCCGATGTTGATATGGTACGCCGCGGTATAGGTGCAGATAACCGCATCGGTAACCGCTTCCTGTTTTCGGGTATTGGTTACGGTGGTAGCTGTTTCCCTAAGGATGTGCAGGCTTTGGCGAAATCAGCTGAAGAGAACACTTACGATTTCAAGATCCTTAACTCAGTAATGGAAGTTAACGAGATCCAGAAAAAAGTTTTAGTTCAGAAACTTAAAAAATATTACAACGGCGAACTTAAAGGTAAACACTTCGCAATGTGGGGCCTGGCCTTTAAACCGGAAACTGACGATATCCGCGAAGCACCTGCTTTGTACATTATTGATGAATTATTAAATGAAGGTGCAACCATTAGTGTTTTCGACCCGGAGGGGATGAAAAATGTTAAAGCCATTGTTGGCGATAAAATCATCTACGGTGAAGATGCTTACAGTGTCTTAAAAGATGCAGATGCTTTATTGATTGTGACAGAGTGGTCGTTGTTCCGTACGCCGGATTTTGACCAGGTAGCAGACCTGCTTAAAGCAAAAGTGATTTTTGACGGCCGTAACCTATACGACCTGCAAAAAATGGTAGACCTTGGTTTCTATTACAACAGCATCGGTAGAAAAATAATTAACTAATGGCCAGAAAACGCATATTGATAACCGGCGCTGCCGGCTTTTTGGGCTCGCATTTATGCGATAGGTTCATCAAAGAAGATTATCACGTAATTGCAATGGATAACCTGATCACAGGCGATCTGCGCAATATTGAGCACTTGTTTAAACTCGAAAATTTTGAGTTTTATAATCATGATGTATCCAAATTTGTACACGTTAGCGGCGAGTTGGATTACATTTTACATTTTGCCTCGCCTGCCAGCCCGATCGATTATCTGAAAATTCCTATCCAGACATTAAAGGTAGGCTCATTGGGTACGCATAATCTTTTAGGTTTAGCGCTGGCAAAGGGTGCACGCATGCTTATTGCCTCTACATCAGAGATATATGGCGACCCAACCGTTAACCCGCAACCCGAAGAATATTGGGGTAATGTGAATACGGTTGGCCCCCGTGGTGTGTATGACGAGGCTAAACGCTTTCAGGAGTCTATCACTATGGCATACCATACATTCCATGGTTTAGAAACCCGTATTGTAAGGATCTTTAATACTTATGGACCACGTATGCGCCTTAACGACGGGCGTGTATTGCCCGCATTTATTGGCCAGGCACTGCGTGGCGAACCTTTAACCATGTTTGGCGACGGATCGCAAACACGCGCGTTTTGTTACGTTGATGACCTGATTGAAGGGATTTACCGCCTGTTGCATAGCGATTATGCACAACCGATGAATATTGGCAACCCGGATGAAATAACCATCCGCGAGTTTGGCGAAGAGATCATCAAATTAACCGGTACCGATCAGAAAATGATAAGCCTGCCCTTACCGACAGACGATCCAAAACAGCGCCGCCCGGATATTACCAAGGCCAAAGCTATATTGGGCTGGGAGCCTAAAGTAGGCCGTGCCGAGGGTTTAAAGATCACTTACGAATACTTTAAATCGCTGCCCGAAAAGGAAATCCAGCATAAGGATTTTACCTATTACAACAAACACTAATAAAAATGCAGCAATCACCTTGCTGCATTTTTAGCAGTATATAACGCAACATTTATGAAAATTTTAGTTAACGGCGGCTTAGGGTTTATCGGCTCGCATACGGTGGTTGAACTTGTAAATTCCGGTTACGATCCAATCATTGTTGACGATCTGTCTAATTCCGATATCAGGATTCTAGATCAGCTCACCAAGATCATCGGTTTTAAACCAACTTTTCACCAGCTTGACCTTTGTGACGAGCAGGCCGTGAAGAACTTTGCTGATAGCCAGAAAGATATTGTCGGCATTATTCATTTCGCTGCTTTTAAAGCCGTTGGCGAATCGGTTAATTTGCCTTTAAAATATTATCGGAACAACTTTTTTTCGCTGGTAAATGTGCTTAATGCTTTCGAAGGCCGGGGTATGAACCTGGTATTTTCGTCAAGCTGCACCGTTTATGGCCAGCCCGAACAATTGCCTGTTACCGAGGCGGCCCCTGTGCAGACTGCACAATCACCTTATGGTAACACCAAGCAAGTTGCAGAAGAGATTTTGAATGATGTTATTGCATCTGGCAGTGATTATAAGATGATCTCTTTACGATATTTTAACCCGGTGGGCGCGCACGAATCAGCCTTAATTGGCGAGCAACCTATTGGCGTACCGCAAAACCTGGTGCCATTTATTACACAAACAGCCATCGGCAAACGCGAAAAACTGATGGTTTGGGGTGGCGATTACAATACACCGGATGGCAGCTGCATACGCGATTATATCCACGTGGTTGATTTAGGGCGTGCGCATGTTGCCGCGTTAAAATTAATGGAGAAAGAAGATTTTACCGGCATCGATTTTTTCAATATCGGTACAGGCAAAGGCAGCTCGGTTTTGGAAGTGATTAAAGCGTTTGAAGAAGCAACCGGCCTTAAATTAAATTATGAAATAGCTCCACGCCGTGATGGTGACGTAGAGCAGGTTTGGGGCGATGCCACCAAATCTACAGAAAAATTGAACTGGAAAGCAGAGCTTGACCTCAGTACGATGATGTCGTCTGCATGGAAGTGGGAAAACTATATTGCCCAAAATCCATTATAAGAGTTATAGCATGACAAAAAAGATTATCATAACCGGCGGAGCCGGCTTCATAGGTTCGCACGTAGTGCGCCGCTTTGTAAAGAATTATCCGGATTACCAGATCATTAACCTGGATAAATTAACCTACGCGGGAAACCTGGCTAATTTAAAGGATATTGAAAACGAGCCTAATTACAAATTTGTAAAAGGCGACATTGTAGACCTGGAGTTTATCAATGATCTGTTTGAAATCGAACAGCCCGATGCGGTGATCCACCTGGCGGCAGAGTCGCATGTAGACAGGTCGATAACCAACCCATTGGAGTTTGTAATGACCAACGTAGTTGGTACCGTAAATTTATTAAACTCTGCCAAAAATCTGTGGAAGGGCCAATACGACCAAAAACGCTTCTATCATGTTTCTACAGATGAAGTGTACGGTACCCTTGGCGATACGGATATGTTTACTGAAGAAACTGCGTACGATCCGCACTCGCCGTATTCAGCGTCTAAAGCGAGTTCTGACCATTTTGTACGTGCCTACTACGATACCTACGGCTTAAATACTGTTATATCAAATTGCTCTAACAACTATGGTTCTTATCACTTCCCGGAGAAGCTGATCCCGCTGGCTATTCATAATATCACACAATTAAAGCCCGTGCCTGTTTATGGTAAAGGCGAAAACGTGCGCGACTGGCTATGGGTGGAAGACCATGCAAGGGCTATCGATGTAATTTTCCATACGGCAAAAACCGGCACCACATACAACATTGGCGGCCATAACGAATGGAAAAACATTGACCTGATAAAATTACTTTGCGGTATTTTAGATAAAAAATTGAACCGGGCAGAAGGCGAATCGGCAAAGTTGATCACCTATGTAACAGACCGCGCCGGGCACGATTTACGTTATGCCATTGATGCTACCAAACTTAAAGATGAGTTAGGTTGGGAGCCGTCAATTACCTTTGAAGAAGGGTTAGAAAAAACTGTAGACTGGTACCTGGCCAACGAAGAGTGGCTCAACAACCTTACATCGGGCCATTACCAGGAATATTACATCGAACAGTACAATAACCGTTAATTGATGTTTGGATTATTTAAGAAAAAGGAAGTAAAAAAATCGGTCGACTTTAATTACAGCTCGATTATAGTGGATATGCATTCGCATGTACTGCCGGGCATTGATGATGGCGCGCAAACACCTGAAGAATCTATCGTATTAATCAAAAAAATGATGGAGCTGGGGATCAAAAAAATCATTGCCACCCCGCACGTGATGATAGATTACTACCGTAACGACCACGAAAGCATTAACAATGCGCTTGCAATTCTTAAACAGGAACTGGTAAATCAAAACATCGATATTGACATAACGGCAGCGGCCGAGCATTACTTTGATGAAACGTTTGAAAAACGTATAGAAGAAGACCGCTTGCTGCTGATGCCGAATAATTATGTGTTATTTGAAGTATCGTTTGTTAGCCCGCCTCCTAACCTGATACCAATCATTCAAAAAATGCTGGATAAAGGCCTAAAACCAATTTTGGCCCACCCCGAGCGTTACAATTACATGGATATGGATCAGTTAAGGCGCATAAGGATGATGGGTTGTAACCTGCAGCTTAATACGATATCATTAACCGGCTATTATGGTAAAACAACCAAAAAAATGGCCGACGAATTGGTAGAGAATGAAATGGTGGATTTTATATCGAGCGATATGCACCACCCCCGTCACGCACAGGCTTTAGAAGATGCACTGCAATTCCCGCTGCTGCAACGCCTGCTGGTAGATTACCCGCTAAAAAATATATTATTGAAGTAAATGTGCGGGTGTTCACGCGCACATTTACTTGTTACTCGTACCGCAAAGCTTCCACGGGGTCAAGCTTGGAGGCCTTTTTAGCCGGGTAAAATCCGGATGATAAGCCTATAAGTGTACATAAACCTACTGCGGCAAACAGCCATACCCATGGCACTACAAAGGTTCCGCTTATTTGTACGGCAATTAAGTTACCCACGGCCATTCCCAGCACAATACCACCAAATCCGCCCATCAGGCAAATAACAATTGCCTCGATAAGGAATTGCTTACGGATAACGGATGGTGTAGCGCCGATAGCTTTACGTAAGCCGATTTCCCGGGTACGTTCAGTTACCGATACCAGCATGATATTCATTAAACCAATAGCCGCACCTAACAAGGTAATAATGCCGATTGCAAAACCTGCTATGGTAATACCGGCTAACTGGCCGGAAAGTTCCTGCTGGATAGAATCACTCCTGAAGATCTCAAAGTTATCTGGCTGGCCAATACGCAACCCGCGGATGTTACGGAACAGCGATGTGGTCTCGCCAATGCTGGCATCCAAAGCGCCAGGATTGTTTACCTGAATTGTTACGGAGAATGATGGTTTTGAGGAAGCGACTATCTGCCTGGCCTTTTGTACCGGGATGATGCAAAATTTATCGCCGCCAAAACTGTTGCTGCCTTTAGACTGCAGCACGCCAATAATACGGAATTTGTTATTACCTAATAATATCGATTTATTGATAGGGTCATCATTCTTGAACAGCTTTTGCTTTAACTCATCACCAATAATAACCACGTTACCCCCATGATCGACCTCTGAAGATGAAAAATTACGCCCGAAAGCCATTTTATGACCTTTAATGGCCAGGTAGTTTTCATTACTGCCAATAACCTGAATATTAGGGTTGGTTTTAATGCTGTTATATTTGGCTATGGCCGTGCCGGATACCGTCAGATCTATACTGATACGTACCGGTAATTTAAACGTTTCCCTGAAACGGATGGCTTCCTGGTAGCTGATGGCAGGATACATTTTGCGGTGCCCTCCGCGCCCGAAGCTAATGCCCGATCCACGGTTTTGTATGGTAAAAGAATTGGCCCCTAACCCCGCAAAGGCATCATTTGTGTACTGCCTTATGCCTTCAATTGCAGTGAGGATACCAACCAGCGCCATAATACCGATGGCAATGATTAGTGCAGTAAGCGAAGTACGCAACCTATTACCGCCAATAGCTTGTAACGCTATAGAAATATTTTCTTTAAAGGTTGTTTTTACCGCCATGCCATAAATATAAAAAACTTGCGGATATGACTATGATATATAGCGGTTTGTTACAGCACGTAATTATTAAATTATTAAGAATAGGAATCAATTTGCAAGGGTCAAAAACAAATGCTATTTTCAGCTTAACCAAAAAGAAACTAATGAAAAAATATTTCTTGCTGATAGTGATCTTATCAGCAGTTATTGCCTCCGGGAATGCGCAAACGGATGCAACAACCAAGCATATAACTAGCAATACCGGCGGTTTTAAACCGACACCTATAGATGAAGACACCATTGTAAAAGATGCTAACGGAAAAGAGCTCGCCTATAATGAGTGGCACCCCCTTTTGCAAACCGGCGAATATTCTATAAGGAGTATTCAGGTTACCAACCAAAAGCCCAGCTATTCGCTTGTGAGGTTAACTGATTCAGAAAAGCAATATTGGGCCGAGAAACGAAAAGCCGCCCTGGCGAATTTGCCTAACGCTGGCGTAAATGTATCTGGTGATACCCAAGCGTCAGCAACTTCAATTACACCACCCCCTCCTGCCGACGAAAATACGGTAGTAAAAGATTCCACAGGAATCGTATATCCTTATGCCGTTTGGCAAGCAATGATGCGTACCAATAACTATAACTTACGATGGTTTAAAAAAAGCAATGCAGATGCTGCCGTTTACACCATCACCAAAAAAACACAGGCTGAGAAAGATGCCTGGATGGCACGCATGCCTAAACCCGCACAAAGTGACTTTTTTAAAGAAGGTGACAACTTTTCTTACTTCAATGAAAAAGACCTGACTGGCGAGCGGCTAAATGCAAAAACTTTAGCCGGTAAAATACTGGTGCTTAATTTTTGGTTTATTGGCTGCCCTCCATGCCGCGCCGAAATACCCGACCTGAATGCTATAGCTGCGCAATATAAAGATAATAAAAACGTGGTTTTTGTGGCTATAGCGCTTGACCAGGGTTACGAGGTAAAAGACTTTACAAAGAGTACGCCGTTTAATTATCATCTGGCTTATGATGGCCGATTTACTGCCAACAAATACGGCATCAAGTCATACCCAACCAATGTTATTATTAACAAAGAAGGCAAAGTGGTTTACTCAAGTATGGGCAATTATATTAACAACTCGTTTTGGATCAAAAAAACTATCAACGAAATTTTAGCTGCCAACTAATGCAAAAGGCCCGCTGATTAGCAAGCCTTTTTAAATATTTATTAATTCTCCAAATAGCAGAAAGATTGTGGAGCATTATTTGTCATTACAACTTCATTTAACGGTTTCGCAACATTATATACAATGATGTTTCTTATTTGAATAGCATGAGCTAAACACCTGTCTTTGAAATACTCATTATAAAAACACTCATTAACACCTGAATGTTCCTTTGTCATACCCCAAATTTCATTAGGATGGGCGGATAAAATTTCTCCTATCTCAAATTCCCCGACAACCTTTCCCACAGGCATTGTGGAATAAATTACTACAGTTTTTATGTTCTTTTTTTGAAAAATAGACTTTCGATATTCAAATTTTTTTTCTCCAGTAAATATCTTTTCAACATATTCCGGTTTAATCGACAATAATACTTTCACTAACTCCTCCAAATTTTAAAATACTTTTAAACTGACTGTCCGACAAACTCATAAATCCCCAATATGCATCTGGTGATAATCCAACATTTTCAATTAGATTACCACGTGTTATTCTTTTTGATAGGGCCGCATTATACGTCATTTTGATAACGTAAAAGTACTTTTTGTTTTGATTATAAAAACCCTTCAATTCATTTTCATCGAAAACACTGTAGTCTTTACAATATTTTAAGTAATGTTCCAAACTCGAAAAATCTTTTTTTGACTTAATTTCTTCAACCACGCAAACTGATGTTACTACCGATCTGTAATGAGCCGGTCCGGCACCATCGGATGTTCTATATATTAAAATATTGTCCGAAGGCTTTAAAACTGAAACATCCATGTAACAAATATAAATTTTGTGAATACTATTAGTATGCGATACATCTTTTATTAAGCTATAAGTCTCAGAATTTAATAATGAGTCTGGGAAAAGCCGCGAATGGAATTGTGGATATATTGACAATAAATATTTTGAGGTATTAAGTTTGATGAGTGGGTAACTTAAGTTGATATCATCTTTTTGCGATTTAATTTCTTTTACCAAAACATCTTCGATGCCATTATCTGTAGTTTTTTGAGCTTTAATCTCAAATCCATATTTTTTAAATAGATGAATTAATGCTTCATGTTTGTTAAAAACTGTAACATAAATAGATTCGACACCTTTAGCGATAGCGAAATCGAACATTTTTTTGATAAATCGTTCACCTAACCTCGTTCCATGCGGATTGATTTTAAAAGTACCCACTTTAACTCTCCTTGATGCAGGTAGTTGTGGTACAACATCTTCAATTTTTTCTTCTTCAATTTTAAGATATAGAAATCCCTGAACAACGTTTTTATCATAGGTAACGAACGCTCCTTCGCCTGCATCAGCCTTTCGTTTAAACCAATGGCCAAACTCTAAATAGTCAGCTTTTAATGAATCGAAAAAAACGTCGGTTAAATCAATAGACGATATCTTTACATATTTCATAATAAGAATTTAGGTCTATAAATATATTTGTAGTAAATTATAAAAACAACTATTAATATAAACTTACAAACCTAAAAAAAAGGCTCTCTGAAAATCAGGGAGCCTTTTACAATAGCTATAAAGTATTATCTAAACCGAAAACGAAGTGCCACAACCGCAGGTACTGGCAGCATTTGGGTTGTTAAAGGTAAACCCACGTGCATTCAGCCCGTTTTGAAAATCGATTTGCATACCGGCTAAATACATTCCATGTGCTTTGTGCATAAATACAACTAAGCCATCAATAATATATTCCTGGTCGCCGTCTTTCTTTTGATCGAAACCTAAAACGTAGCTCATACCTGAGCAGCCACCGCCTTCAACACCTATACGTAAGCCAAAATCTTCGGTAAGTTCTTGCTGGTCTCTTAATTTATAAAGTTCTTTTACGGCACCCTCAGTAAAGGTAACCGGGGCAGTTAAAACATCAACAGTAGCGCTCATCTTATTTTTAATTAACTACACAAATATAAGGTAAAATGCGGATTTTTGTCGCGACCCTATTATTTATGACCTCTGCCTAACATTTAGGAACAATGATACTTTACAGCCTACTGATAGATGTTTTAAAATACACCGTGGCCGGTATCGGCATAGTTTATATCGCATTCTATCTTTTTAAACCTTACCTCGACAGATCAAACAACCTGCAGTTACTCGACCTTAAAAAAGCGATCAGCAGCCAAACCTTGCCCCTGCGTTTACAGGCTTATGAGCGTTTGATTTTATTTACCGACAGGATAAACCCTGCCAACCTGCTCATTCGCATGAATGGTAACGGTTACACCGCTGCAGAATTGCACAGCCTTATCGTGGCCGAGATCCGCAATGAATATCAGCATAACGTTACGCAGCAATTATACGTAAGCGACCGTGCCTGGGCTGTTACCAAACGCGTAAAGGAAGATACGCTTAGTATGGTGAACACCGCCATCAAAGCCTTGCCGGAGAGCGCTACCGGCCTTGACCTGGGCAGGATTGTACTCAACCATCTGTCGAAGCTGGAAGACAATCCGTATGACATTGCCACCGCCCTGATCCGTAAAGACCTGGAGGAACTATTTTAATGGCCGACAAAAAATTTACCACCATATCAGGGATCGAAGTAAAGGAAGTTTACACCGGGCCGTCAGGCATGAACGAGTTGCCGGGGCAGTTTCCTTATACCAGGGGCATCCAGAAAGACATGTATCGCGGCAAACCATGGACCATGCGCCAATATGCCGGTTTTTCTACTGCCGAAGAAAGCAACAAACGCTATCACTACCTGCTTAGCCAGGGCACTATGGGTTTATCGGTAGCGTTTGACCTGCCTACCCAGATAGGATATGACAGTGACCATGAATTATCAGAAGGTGAAGTAGGAAAAGTAGGCGTAGCAATAGACTCGTTAAAGGATATCGAGGTTTTGTTTGATGGTATACAGCTTAAGGACATTACCACCAGCATGACTATTAATGCCACGGCATCTATCCTGCTGGCTATGTATATCGCGTTAGCCAAAAAACAAGGTGCCGATTTAACGCAAATAAGTGGCACCATTCAAAATGATATATTGAAAGAGTATGCGGCAAGGGGAACCTATATCTATCCGCCTACGCCATCTATGCGCCTTATCACCGATATTTTTGAATATTGCAGCAAAGAGGTGCCTAAATGGAATACAATTTCCATATCGGGATACCATATCCGCGAGGCGGGCTCAACGGCAGTGCAGGAACTGGCATTCACACTGGCCAATGGTAAAACATATTTAAAGGCAGCCTTAGAGAAGGGGCTGGACATTAATATTTTCGCTAAACGCCTTTCTTTCTTTTTTAACTGCCATAACAACTTTTTCGAAGAGATAGCTAAATTTCGTGCTGCAAGGCGGATGTGGGCGCATATTACCAAAGATTTGGGTGCTACTGATCCCGGAGCGCAAAAGCTGCGTTTCCATACGCAAACCGGTGGCTCTACCCTCACTGCGCAACAACCTATGAACAACGTAGTACGCGTAAGTATGCAGGCGCTGGCGGCGGTATTGGGCGGCACGCAATCGTTACACACCAACGGGTATGACGAAGCGCTTTCATTACCTACGGAAACTGCGGCTAAAATCGCATTACGCACGCAGCAGATCATTGCATTCGAAAGCGGCGTAACTGATACAGTTGACCCTTTGGCAGGTTCATACTTCATAGAAGCGCTTACCGACGAACTGGAAACAGCCGCGCAACTGTACATTGATAAAATAGACGCAATCGGCGGATCGGTAAAAGCCATTGAGCAGGATTACATTCAACAGGAAATTGCGGCGGCGGCTTACCAATACCAGAATGATTTGGAAAGCGGCGAAAAGATACTGGTTGGAGTTAATAAATTTATTCAACCTGAGGCCGTGGCAGATAGCGTTTTTAGGGTTGATGATTCGATCAGACAAAAACAAATTGAGAAACTAACCCGTTTAAAAGCCGACAGAAATAATGAGGAAGTTAACCTTGCATTGCAAAATTTAAGTGATGCAGCAAAGGGAACGGATAATCTGATGCCCTTTATTCTGACAGCGGTTGAAGGTTATGCCACGTTAGGAGAAATTGCGGATACACTGCGTGAAGTGTTTGGAGAATATTGACATATTTTATCGTTCTAATTAATGATTTTTAGAAACATTTCACTGAAAATTAATCCACATTTTCCACAAAACCTATGTTGCAACTTTTAAAACCTCTATTGGGTAAAACTGACGCATAAATTGCCGCCCTGCATGCGAAATATAGTGTTAATAACTTTAACATTCGCAATCAAAAAAGGTAATTTTTATAAATATATTTCTCAAAATTTGTTTTTTTATCCGCTTATTTTTTGAATATTCGATGTTCCGAAACGGCCGAAAATCCTGCCGCAAGGGATGCTGTAAATCAAGATATTACTGATACTTATATGGAAAAAACTTGTACTAACGTTTGGAATAGCTGCCTTCAGATCATAAAAGACAACATACCGGCACAAAGCTTTAAAACCTGGTTTGAGCCAATCAAAGCTTTGCGTATGGAGGGTAGCGTTCTGACGATACAGGTACCAAGTTTATTCTTTTACGAATGGTTAGAGGAACATTACGTACAGCTACTGCGTAAAACAATTAAGAAACAGTTAGGCGATGAAGGCCGGCTGGAGTATAATATTGTTGTTGAGCAATCATCAAGCAAGCCGTACACAACTAATATGCCCTCTAACGGGAATGGTGCCGAAGCTAAAAATCAGTCTATGCCGATTCCAATTTCGATTAATAAGGACATTAAGAACCCGTTTGTTATACCAGGCCTTAAAAAGCTAAATGTAGACCCGCAGCTAAACCGCAATTATACTTTCGAGAACTTTGTTGAGGGAGATTGTAACCGTCTTGCACGATCTGCCGGGTATGCAGTCGCTGCAAAACCGGGTGGTACATCTTTTAACCCACTAATGATTTACGGCGGCGTTGGTTTAGGTAAAACCCACCTGGCCCAGGCCATCGGTAATGAAATTAAACGCACCTTGCCGGATAAGCTGGTATTATATGTTAGCTGCGAGAAATTTACCCAGCAATTTGTTGACGCCCTTAAGCATAATAACATCAATGATTTTGTAAATTTTTACCAGGCAATTGATGTATTGATCATGGATGATGTACACAATTTTGCCGGTAAAGAAAAAACACAGGATTTTTTCTTTCATATCTTCAATCACCTGCACCAATCGGGTAAGCAACTGATCATTACATCAGATAAGGCTCCGAAAGATCTGGCCGGTTTGGAAGAACGCCTGCTATCCCGTTTCAAATGGGGCCTCTCTGCCGATTTGCAGATCCCTGATCTGGAAACCCGCATGGCTATCCTTAAAAATAAGATCTATCAGGACGGTATCGAATTGTCAAACGATGTGGTGGAGTACGTGGCCCATAACATTGATAATAATGTACGTGAGCTGGAAGGCGCCATGGTATCGCTGCTGGCGCAATCAACCTTGAACCGTAAAGAGATCGACCTTAATCTGGCTAAGCAAATGCTGAAGAATTTTGTAAAAAATTCGGCCAAGGAAATTTCGATGGAATATATTCAGAGCCTTGTTTGCGAGTACTTTGAAGTACCGATTGAAATGGTAAAATCACAAACCCGCAAACGCGAAATTGTGCAGGCCCGTCAAATATCAATGTACCTGGCAAAGGCACATACCAAAAGCTCATTAAAATCAATTGGTCATTTCTTTGGCGGCCGCGATCACTCTACTGTTATTTATGCCTGCCAAACCGTTGAGGATTTAATAGACACCGACAAGAAATTCAAAGGCTATGTAGCCGATATCCAGAAGAAACTAAAAATGTCCTAATCGGACTTTTAAAGATATAATAGGAAGCTCCGCAGTGCGGGGCTTTTTTGTTTTAGCCCGACTCACAGCAAAGATAATTGCCCCGAAATAACAAGCCGTTTTACCGGGACAATCCGAGCCATTATAAAAAACCGTTCACGTTCACGGCCGTGAACGGTTTATAAATTTGATAATCATTGATAATCAAATGATTACAAATCAGATGGTGACAAAACGTTGTCACCAATACAATCAATAAAATTCGTATTGGTTTTATGTAAGTCTGGTTAGCTCCCTCAGCTTTACCCCGGTCTTTTGTCCTGCATATAGCAGTTTATAAATAATGGGCCTGTCTGGATGTACTCCATCACTGCAGGCCATAACAATTGTAATATTCTGGCTATTAACTTTTAGCCGGGTTACCTTATCTACGCCATTGGTATAAATAGCAAAGCCATTATTCTGCACTAAAATTAACGCACAGTATATCGATTGTACTTTTAAGAAGGGATCATCCCTTTAAGTTTACTCACCTTACCCAACGGCAGCAACGCCGGGGGCATTTCTATTAATATAAATTATTGATTATCAACGATTTATAATTTATTTATTTACGATTATCGCATCTAAACCGGGTTACTATTTGCCATTAACGGTATCAATACTAAACCGATTAAAACATGAAAACTAAAATTATTATGCTGATAGCGGGCGTTGCCCTGCTTGCCGCCTGCAAAGGCAGAAACGGCAGTTATGAAATTGCAAACAACGGTAGTAGCGCAGACTCGGCCGGTGTAAACACAGCAAGCGACTCCGTTGCCGTTACTAAACCAAAACTTGTAAAAACTGCCGAGATGAGTTTTAAGGTAAAAAATGTGCAGCAAACCGGCGACTCCATCTCCCGTATCACAGCTAAACTTAATGGATTGGTGATGCATCATCAGATGGGTACTGCAATAGAACGCAGTGAGGACGTCAGATTAAGTACTGATTCGGTGATGCGGGTATCATCGTTAAATACCACTGCAGAAATGGCTGTAAAGATCCCTTCAGAAAAACTGGAAGATTTTATGAACCATGTGGCGCACATGGGTATCTATGTAACCGCGCGCAAAATGGATATTGAGGATAAATCGCTCGATTACCTTTCTGAAAAACTTAAATTGAAAAATCGCCGGGAAATGGTGGCCCAGCAAAAAACGGGTAAAATAAAAATTAAAGACCCGGAAGCCGTGTTGTGGTTAAAGGATGATATGATTGATGGGCAGATCAATAACCAGAAGATTGACGCGGCGGTAAACTTTAGTATAGTTAGCCTTAACTTTTACCAAAGCAACACTATTTACAAGGAGCGCTTAGCTAACGATGATCCATCGGCATATCAGCTACCTTTTGCCAAACGGTTACAAATGGCATTTGCCAACGGCTGGTTTATGTTTACAGCATTTATTATTGGCCTTGCTAATCTATGGATGCTTATACTATTCGCTTTAGGCATATGGATGCTGTACAGGGTGTACAAAAAGAAATATCCTGCATTAAAGTTATAGCAGAAAGGCCGGGCAATTGCCCGGCCTTATTTTTCTGAAAAATTCTTAAATCCTGTAAATTCTTATTCAGGCCTACACCGTAAGCTTTTTGTATTTCAACCTCTTTGGTGTGATATCGCCAACGCGTTTTTTGTAATTTTCTTCATAATCACTGTAGTTGCCTTCAAAAAAGTAAACCTGCGAATTACCTTCAAACGCTAGGATGTGGGTACAAACCCTGTCCAGGAACCACCTGTCGTGACTGATAATGACGGCGCAGCCGCCAAAGTTCTCCAGGGCTTCCTCTAAAGAGCGTAAAGTGTTTACATCAATATCGTTAGTTGGCTCATCCAGTAACAATACATTCGAACCCTTTTTCAGCGTGATGGCCAGGTGAACCCGGTTACGTTCACCACCGGATAGGACGCCAACTTTTTTCTGCTGATCGGCACCGTTGAAGTTGAATTTAGAAACATAGGCGCGCGAATTAAGCGGGCGGTTACCTACCATAATGTTATCCAAACCGTCGGTTACGTTTTCCCATACGGATTTGTTAGGGTCAAGGTCGTCATGCATCTGGTCAACATAACCTAAAGCAACGGTATCCCCTACGCGGAAAGTACCTGCATCGGGCTGGTCCTGGCCGGTTATCAAACGGAACAAGGTAGTTTTACCCGCACCATTTGGCCCTATGATACCCACAATGCCGGCGGGCGGTAAGGAAAAGTTAAGGTTTTCAAACAGTACTTTATCGCCGTAAGCCTTGGTTACACCATTGGCTTCAATTACAACATTACCCAAACGCGGGCCCGGCGGTATAAATAACTCCAGTTTTTCTTCCCTTTCCTTTGTTTCCTCGCTGGCCAGTTTCTCGTAGTTGGATAAACGTGCCTTACCTTTAGCCTGCCGGCCTTTAGCACCCATCCGTACCCACTCCAGCTCACGCTCAAGCGTTTTCTGGCGTTTGCTTTCCGTTTTTTCTTCCTGCGCTAAACGTTTTGATTTTTGGTCCAGCCATGACGAGTAATTGCCTTTCCACGGCAAACCTTCGCCACGGTCAAGTTCCAGTATCCATCCTGCAACATTATCCAGGAAATACCTATCGTGCGTTACAGCTATCACGGTGCCTTTATATTGTTTCAGGTGCTGCTCCAGCCAATCAATAGATTCGGCGTCTAAGTGGTTGGTAGGCTCATCAAGCAGTAAAACATCCGGTTCTTGTAATAACAAACGGCATAAGGCAACGCGGCGGCGTTCACCTCCGGACAGCACCGATATCTTGGTATCCGGCTCGGGGCAGCGCAGGGCATCCATCGCACGCTCCAGCTTAACATCCAATTCCCATGCATTTACCGCATCAATCTTGTCCTGCAGTTCGCCCTGGCGGGCCATCAGTTTATCCATTTTGTCGGCGTCGCTGTAATATTCTTCCAGGCCGAATTTCTCGTTGATGTCCTCGTATTCCTTTAATAAAGCAGTGGTTTCGGCAACGCCCTCTTCAACAATTTCTTTAACAGTTTTGTCAGGGTCAAGTTCCGGCTCCTGGCTCAGGTAGCCCACCGTGTAACCCGGCGAAAATACCACCTCGCCGATGTTGGTTTTATCTATCCCTGCTATGATCTTTAATAACGACGATTTACCGGAGCCGTTTAAACCGATCACCCCGATCTTAGCGCCATAAAAAAACGACAGGTAAATGTTTTTAAGTACGGTTTTTTGCGGCGGGTAAACTTTACTTACCCCTGCCATTGAAAATATGATCTTCTCGTCAGCCATGTAGCGTTATAATTATGTGTAGCAAATATAAGAGATTACCTATTAGAGTTAATATTGTATCATCAGCTACATTAATTTAATTGGCTTGAACTAATTAAAGTTCATATTCACATTTTCACACTAATTTCATGAGATAATTTGTAACTTACCATCAAATGATTTGGCTTGCTGCCAGATAAAAGAGTTGCAGTGTAAACCGGTACATGCCGTAATGTCATAAACAACTGTGACTATTTGCCCTGCTTAGTTAAAGGGCGGTTAATTTAAGCTCCGTTTAAACTATTTTACAGATAAACTATCAAATAAGTAGTGTTTTTGACGTTTAATAGTAGTTATCAGGCATTTTAAAATATTCTTTAGCCGGATTTTTGGCTGCCAATGCATAATTATTGGAGCCGCCTTATCATCAAACTGTCTGTTTACGATAAAGCTTAAAAGTTGGCAATATTGTTGATAATTGTTACAACGATCCGTCTTGACACATAAAAACTAATTTATAGATTAGGACGATCATAATCAGAAAGGTATATATGGAAGCTAAATTTTCGCCACGTGTTAAGGATGTGATACAGTACAGCAGGGAAGAGGCATTGCGCCTTGGCCATGATTATATTGGTACAGAGCATCTTCTGCTGGGCCTCATCCGCGATGGTGATGGTGTTGCAATTAAATTATTGAAAGGCTTAACTGTTGATACCGCTAAATTACGCCGTGCCGTTGAAGATGCTGTGAAAGGCACAATTGGTACTAACGTACATATAGGCAGTATCCCGTTAACCAAACAAGCCGAAAAAGTACTAAAGATCACTTACCTGGAAGCTAAGATCTTCAAAAGCGATGTGATAGGCACCGAGCACTTGTTGCTTTCTATCCTGCGCGATGAAGACAACATTGCTTCACAGATATTGATGCAGTTTAATGTTAACTACGAAGTATTTAAAAGCGAAGTGGAATCACATAAAAACGATATTACTGATGAAATGCCGGGCTCATCAACCGGTGGCGATGACGACTTTAAAGAAGACGACTCATTCAGCCAGCCTAAAAAGGTATCAGACATTAAATCTAAAACCCCGGTTTTAGACAACTTTGGCCGCGACCTGACAAAAGCCGCCGAGGAAGGCAAGCTTGACCCGATTGTTGGCCGCGAAAAAGAGATTGAGCGGGTATCGCAGATCTTATCGCGCCGTAAAAAGAACAATCCTATTTTGATAGGCGAGCCGGGTGTTGGTAAGAGTGCAATTGCCGAAGGCCTTGCCCTGCGGATAGTACAGCGCAAAGTATCACGTGTGTTGTTTAACAAACGAGTGGTTACTTTAGACCTGGCATCGTTAGTGGCCGGTACAAAATACCGCGGACAGTTTGAAGAGCGGATGAAAGCCGTGATGAACGAGCTGGAAAAATCGCCTGATGTGATCTTGTTTATCGATGAGATCCACACTATTGTTGGCGCGGGCGGCGCATCCGGATCATTGGATGCATCGAATATGTTTAAACCGGCCCTGGCCCGCGGAGAAATTCAATGCATTGGTGCAACTACTTTAGATGAGTACCGCCAATACATCGAGAAAGATGGCGCTTTAGACCGTCGTTTTCAAAAAGTAATGGTTGAGCCTGCTACACCGGACGAAACCGTTGAGATACTGAACCGTATTAAAGAAAAATACGAAGAGCACCACGGCGTTACTTATACAGACGAAGCTATTAATGCATGTGTGGCGTTAACCACCCGTTACATTACCGACAGGTTTTTGCCTGACAAGGCTATCGACGCTTTAGACGAATCCGGATCACGTGTACACTTAACCAATATCCACGTACCGCAAGAGATACTGGATATTGAGCAGAAGATAGAACAGATCAAGATTGAAAAGAACAAAGTTGTGCGCAGCCAGAAATATGAAGAAGCTGCCAAACTGCGCGATACAGAGAAACATTTATTAGAGGAGCTTGACCAGGCTAAAACCGCCTGGGAAGCCGAAACAAAATCTAAACGTTACACCGTAACAGAAGATAACGTTGCCGAAGTAGTTAGCATGATGACAGGTATTCCTGTACAGCGTGTTGGCCAGGCCGATAGCGTGAAACTGTTAGCAATGGGCGATACCATTGGTAACAAGATTATTGGCCAGGATGATGCCATTAAAAAGCTTACCCGTGCTATTCAGCGTACCCGTGCAGGTTTAAAAGATCCCAAAAAACCTATAGGTTCATTCATATTCCTGGGCCCTACCGGTGTTGGTAAAACAGAACTGGCAAAAGAACTGGCCCGTTTCATGTTCGATACCGAGGATGCATTGATCCAGATAGATATGAGTGAGTACATGGAGAAATTCGCGGTATCACGTTTAGTAGGCGCGCCTCCGGGCTACGTAGGTTACGAAGAAGGCGGGCAGTTAACTGAAAAGGTACGCCGTAAACCATATGCTGTAGTGTTACTGGATGAAATTGAGAAAGCTCACCCGGATGTATTCAACATTTTACTGCAGGTGCTGGATGAAGGACAATTAACTGATTCATTGGGCCGCAAGGTTGATTTCAGGAACACCATCATTATCATGACATCTAACATTGGTGCACGCCAGTTGAAAGACTTTGGACAAGGTGTTGGCTTTAGCACAAATGCTAAAACTACGCAGGCCGATGCACATTCACGCGGTGTAATTGAAAACGCTTTGAAACGTGCTTTCGCTCCGGAGTTCTTAAACCGTATCGACGATGTGATCGTGTTTAACTCTTTAGGTAAAGACGAGATCTTCAAGATCATCGATATCGAACTGGGTTTCCTGTTCGGCCGTGTAAACAGCTTAGGTTACAAGATCGAACTTACCGATGCCGCCAAAGAATTCATTGCCGAAAAAGGTTACGACTCGCAGTTTGGTGCAAGGCCGCTTAAACGCGCCATCCAGAAATACCTGGAAGACCCGATTGCAGAAGAGATCCTGAAAGGTGAAATGACAGAAGGCGATATCCTGATGGTTGATTTTGACAAAGAAACCGAAGCGATAAAAGTGATCGATAAAAAGAATGAAAACAAAAAGCCTGAGGAAGAGCAGCAAAACTAACTCTTTGAAAGGTTAAATATCAAAGCCCGTTTGTAAAAAGCAAGCGGGCTTTTTTGTTAGGAAAAATCATTCAAGAACTATGGCGGAGTCTTCTGGCGATGATTTACGGTAGCAAATTTTGACCTTTAAAGGCAGGTTTCCATAATACAACCTATCAACCTCCTGCCTGCCCATTACCGAGTAGTTGATCAGTTCCTTTTTTACGAACAGTTTGCCGTTTACCTCGTAGCTATAGGTAACTACCGTAGGGCTTACAGCCCGCTTGTTGCCCATCAATGTTTGTTTAATACCCAATGATGTTTCCCTGCCAGTAATCATTCCGGTTGTGCGGCCGGTCAAAGTAAGCTCATTGGTTTTGGCAGCAAGGTAACCAAGGTTTACCAAAAAAAACAAGAAGGCGGCGCTAACGCCCAAAAACAACACTATTCTCCATATAGATGGCCAATTTAACTGGATAAGATCAATGTAGGTTATTTTGTGTTTCAATTTATGGAGACTTATCCCAGCCTAAATTACAGATACTTCTGGTAGTAATATGTGCAATTAAAACGTTTTAAGTAAAATGATCAAGCGTGTTTGACTAATTTATCGTGTATAAAAAAGGCGCCCATTAGGCGCCTTTTAAATCTATTAAGAAAAGACTTTTATTTTTCCATTTGCTCAATAACGGCAGCAGTAACGCCGGTGAAAGAGAACCCGCCATCATGGAACAGGTTTTGCATAGTAACCATTTTAGTAAGGTCGCTAAACAGGCTTACGCAATAATCTGCACATTGATCAGCATCTGCGTTACCCAGCGGACTCATTTTTTCGGCGTAATTGATAAATCCGTCAAACCCTTTTACACCACTGCCTGCAGTAGTACGTGTTGGCGATTGCGAGATAGTATTTACCCTTACGTGCTTTTTAACACCATACTGGTAACCAAAATTACGGGCAATGCTTTCCAAATAGGCTTTGTTATCGGCCATATCGTTATAATCAGGAAATACACGTTGGGCTGCAATGTAAGTCAAAGCCAGTACAGAACCCCACTCGTTTATAGCATCCAGTTTCATTGCGGTTTGTAATACGCGGTGAAAGCTCAGTGCAGATATATCTAAACCTTTATGGGTAAAATCGTAGTTATTTTCGGTATAAGGAATGCTTTTGCGCACGTTAACGCTCATGCCGATAGAGTGCAGCACAAAATCAACACCGCCGCCAAAATGCTCCATGCTCTTAGTGAACAAATTGGTAACATCCTCGTTGCTGGTAACATCTGCCGGTATAACCGGGGCATTACATTCTTCAGCCAGTTTATTGAGTTCGCCCATGCGCAAAGCAAGCGGCGAGTTGGTTAAAACGATCTCGGCACCTTCTTCGTTGCAGCGCTGTGCTACCTTCCAGGCAATAGACTGCTCGTTAAGCGCACCAAAGATGATCCCTTTTTTACCTTTTAATAAATTGTAAGCCATTGTTGTTAGTTTAATAAAGTATGGTAAAGGTAAATTTTTATTTATGATTTCAGAATTTCGTTTTGATTGTAGCTGCATCTTAGCAGTTACCCTGCCAACAACTCCCTTGCATTTTGCAAAGCGCTCTCGCCGGGTTTATCTCCGCTTAGCATTTTGGCAATCTCCAGCACCCGCTCGTCGTTACTTAGCTTTTTGATCCGGGTTTTGGTGATCGATTCTGCATCATCTTTATAAACAAAGTAGTGGCTGCTGCCTTTACCGGCTATTTGCGGCAAATGCGTTATGGTGATTACCTGCAGGTTTTGCGACAGGCGCTCCATCACCTGCCCTACCTTGTTGGCAACTTCACCGCTTACGCCGGTATCTATCTCATCAAAAATGATGGTAGGCAGCGCGGTATATTGGGCGATGATCGATTTAATGCTCAACATTAACCGGCTCAATTCGCCACCGGATGCAACTTTGCTCATATCTGCCAGGGCATGGCCCTTATTGGCCGAGAACATAAAGCGGATAGTATCTAATCCCGTCTTTCCTAACTCCTGTAATGCCGTCTGCTCAATCTCTAAAGCGGAGTTGCCCATACCCATTTCGGTAAGGTTGGCTATAACCTTGTCTTTAATCACCGGGATGGCCTTCTTACGGTTGGCAGATAAAACCTCCGCAATACCTTCCAGTTCCTGTTTAGCTGTCGCGATCTGTTTTTGCAGTTTTTCTACCGCTTCATCTCCCGATACCGCCTGGAAGATCTTTTCAGACAGATCGCTTTGTATGACCAGCAATTCTTCGTTATTGTTTACCCGATGCTTTTTCTGCAGGTTATAAAGTAAACTCAGCCGGGTGTTCACCTCTTCGGCACGGGTCTCATTAGTAAATGTTTTTTGTTCGATACCCTCAATTTCTGCAGCGATATCTTTCAATTCTATTAATGTACTTTTTAACCGCTCCTGCAGTTCTTCTACCTCGGGGTTATATTTTTCGATAGCGGCCAACTGCTGACTGGCATCACGCAACTGGATAATGGCAGACGCCTCTCCCTCCTGCATCAGGTAATTGGCCCCGGTTAAGTTGCGTTTAATCTCTTCGGCATTGTTCAGGGTATACAGTTCCTTTTCAAGCAACTCCTGCTCATCAGCGCTCACACCGGCTTTTTCCAGTTCATCAAACTGAAACTGAAAGTAATCCAGGTCGGCCTTGGCTTTGTCGTTTTGTTCTATCAAGTCTTTCAATTGCGCAACCGCTTTGCGATACGCGCGAAACTTACTCTGATAATCGCCCAGCAGATCGTGATGCCCGGCCACGCCATCCACTACTAATAACTGAAATTCCGGGTCATTAATTTCCCGTGTAGCGTGCTGCGAATGAATGTCTATCAGCCGCTCGCCAAAGTTTTTGATCAGCGTAAGGTTTACCGGTGTATCATTGATAAAAGCGCGGGATTTTCCGTCAGCAGAAATTTCACGCCGCAAAACGGTTTCGCCTTCATAATCCAAATCGTTTTCTTCAAAAAAAGCGTTAAGGTGAAAGCCTGCAATTTTGAACGAGCCTTCTATCACACATTTTTTTTGCTGGTTAAAAAAATAACGGCTTTCGGCGCGCTGGCCCAGTATAAGTGATAATGCACCTAAAATGATTGATTTACCTGCACCGGTTTCGCCGGTAAGGATATTAAGCCCCGCATCAAAGTTGATCTCGAGGTTATCGATCAGCGCGTAATTTTGTATGGATAGCTTCTGAAGCATAAAAAAAGTTCCCTCTTTTTTGAAAACACTAAATTACAAAAAGGATAATTAGTTATGGGTGCAGCAGCAAAAATTGCTAATAAAAATAGCGATGGGTTTGTACCCATCGCTATCTGAAAATTATGGACGATAATATTATGGTGTCACGGGCTCTTTAACTTCGGCCGGTGGCGGGGTTAGCGGCAATTCTTTCACCTCCGGGTGATCATTGTCATTATTATTATAATTGTCGTTATCGTTATTCCAGCCGTAACTTTCCGGATGGGTTTTTCGCCATTCTTTAAGTTTGGCCTTAAACTCCGGCGTGTTGGTGTAGGCTTTTAATTTTTCAGTTGCTTTACGCAGTTCTTCTTTTTGCTTAGCCATTTCGGGGCTGTTGGCATAGGCACGCATCTGGTCGCCTATTTTACGCATCTCTTCCTGGTGCTGCTTCATAGCCGGGTTTTGATATGCTTTGCGCATGCTGTCGCCCATGGCACGCAGGCGGGCGCCGTCGTTGCGCATATCGGCACCATAAACATTGCGCATTTGCTCGCCAAGCTTTTTCATTTGAGCAGTTGTCTCCTTAATTTCAGGTGATAAATTGGCTTGAAGTTCCGCCTCGTATTTTTTAAAGTTTTCTTGTTTGCGGTCGTCGTACTTATCGTTAATATTGTACTTGGCACGTAATCTCGCAATCATCTCCTTAAATTGCGGGGTATTAAAATAGGTTTCCATCTGCTTGCCCAACACTTCCATTTGTTTGCCGGTAGCTTCCATTTTGTTGTTACTGCCACTCCATTTGGCCTCAAATTCTTTAGCAGCTTTTTCCTGGGCAGCGGTTACTTGCTTTATGCGGTCGCTGTTATAAAAAGCGTCTATCTCTTTTCCGCGTTTGTCCAGGTCGGCGCTAAAGCTTTTAAATTTATCACTATCATAATATGAGCTGATTACTTTGGCTTGTTTATCTACATCTGCCGCAAGCCTGTCTAACTCGGCATCGGGCATACCTTTATGATAAAAGACCTTATTATTATAGTAGTCCCTGTCTGATTTTTGCAGTTTGTACTTAGCCTTAACCGCTGCTTTATTAGCCTTAACAGCATCTTTAGCAGCGCTTTTGCGGGTGGTATCGCCCAGCAGGTTTTCCAGAACAGGTTTAACCGCTTTTACGGATATTTTGCCCTGAGCAATTTCCGGGTTAAGCAGGGCCATACAGCCTATGCCTGCAGTTAGTATCAGCATGGCCACTATCGTTGGCCTTACGCTTGGAATTTGTTTTTTAGTTTTCATGATACGTTCAATTCGGTTTAATAAATGATACTTTTTGCCTGTTACAGCCAGCGCTAACTGCAACTTGTTTTGGCGGGTTTGTTCTAACTTAAATAGAGCCTTAGCATATATAATTGGGTTTTGCGTTGCATCAACTACCAGATCATCGCAGCTGTTTTCGCGCTCTTCGCCAATTATTTTATTTATGAGTAGTACACAAGGGTTAAAAAACAGCAGGGTGGTAATGATCTGCTGGGCAACGTTAACTAAATAATCGTTGCGCTTGATGTGGGCCAGTTCATGCATCAGTATGGCCTCGATCTCGTCATTGGTAAGATAGCTGGTCAACGTAAACGGCAGCAATATCACCGGTTTAACATAACCAACAATACAGGGCACATCTACCAAACGGCTCAGGCCAACTTTTACTTTTTTATCGATCCCGAACTTTTGGGCAAAACGGGCAATTTGTTGTTGCAGTACCACGTCCAAACTCATGGTTTGTTTGATGATATTGATACGCCTTCGGCCCCAGATAAGCCGGCCGGCATTGATCATCAACCCGGCAATGTATAGGATAGTGATATAAGGCAGATAACCTTCAATACTGTAATAATAGCGTATGCCCTGGTTGCCCAGTTGGCGGATATTTGTTGGCAGGTCCATCAGTAAAGGCATATTGGCCAGGCTTGCCGGTTTCACCGCTAACCAATTGTAAACCATAACTTCTGTAAACAATGTATACCCAAACCACGCAGTAATTGCTGCAAGGCTGCTAACGGCCATTAAATATTTTTTTGCCGACGATAAGCCGGGTGCCACTACCAGTACCAATCTGAGCAGGAAGTAGATCAATAATCCCTGCCATAAGGAGTGGATAATGGTAATACCCAAAACCTGACTGATGTTATACAATATGTTTCCCATTGCTGATAATTTTAAAATCTAATTTCTAAATCCTAATCTTTTATCTCTTAACTGATTAATTCTCAAACTTCGTTAAGAAATCTTTTATCGCATCTATTTCGTCCTTTGATGCTTTGTGCTGGCCCAAAGCCTGTATCACCAGATCAGACGTTGAGCCTTTAAATACGGTTGAAAGGATCTTATCCAGCGCGCCCTTTTGTGCCTGCTCGCGGGTAATAAGTGCTTTGTACAAATGCGTTTTGGCGTCGGTATTGCGTTCAACCAATCCCTTTTCGTGCATTATCTGCATCAATTTTAACGTAGTTGTGTACCCGGCATCTTTACTTTTAGCCAGCTCCTCATGCACATCCCTCACGCTGCACTGCCCGTTTTTCCAAATCACCTGTAATATTTCCAGTTCGCTTTCCGTCGGTTTCAAATCCATCTGTTTTATTATTATACGAATTTCTTCGTACAAATATGTACGATAGTTTTCGTATATCAAAATAAATGTGAAAATTATTTTTTTCTAACTATAATTAATGACAGATAACACAAAGGAGAGCACAGAAAAACTAAAACTTTTAACGCATGTAACAGTGTCGCTGCGCAAACCTTTGTGTTGCCTGTTATACTGGTTAATAGACGCAGCGCTTTTTGAAACGTTACACTTTTTCGCGAATTGACTTCATCCTACCCCATTACCGTTATGCAACGACGGGTGTTTTGCAAACTCATCATTAAAGGTTATTGGGATGACCGGGAGCGGGATGATGAATTACCGCAATGTCATTTATATACCCTAATTACCCTTTTGGCTTTCCGAGGTGTATATTTGCCGTAGATTTTATTGCTATGGAAATTTTTGCTTTGGGTGAGGGTTCGTATTCTGTTGATGCTACTAAAAAGTTTGTTCCGTTTAACCCGCAAACGGATAACCGGAAAGACAGGCCGGGATCGCTTTTTATCCACGTAAACCCTTTCCTGATCAAAACTGCCGATGACCTGATCTTATTGGATGCCGGGCTGGGATATAAAGATACCCACGATGACCTATTATTGCACCAGCACATCCGCAATGCCGGTTTTAAACCCGAGGATGTAACACTGGTACTTATGTCGCACTTGCACTATGATCATTCGGGTGGTTTGGTGGTTGACCGTTACGGGCAACTGGAACCAAGCTTTCCACAAGCCACGCATGTAATACAGCGCGAAGAATTTGAATTCGGCTTGTCGGGCAAATCATCCTCTTATCACGTTGATATTTTTGAGGCGCTGCAATACCGCGCCAAAATTGACTTTGTAGAGGGTAGCGGGCAGTATAAGCCGGGCATCAATTACGAGCTATCTGCAGGGCACAGCAAGTTTCACCAGGTTTTTTGGATAGACCTTGAGGGCCAAAAAGTTTTTTTCGGTGGCGATGAACTGCCGGAACCCGAGCAGCTGATCAGAAAGTTTGTAGCCAAGTACGATTACGATGGGCACCGCGCCGCTGAACTGCGCATCCAATATGGCAAACAAGCGGCAGCCGAAGGCGACATCTGCCTGTTTTATCACGCACGTGCTACTGCTATTGGTACCGTAAGCTACAATGATGAAGTGTTTACCGTAACGCCGGCTTAAATATCCTGCTCCACGCCAAATAATTCTTTGATCTTCTCCACATTAAGCGGTTTTGAAATAAAATCTTTCACCAGCGGGTAAGAACGGGCCTTGTTGATATCGTTACTGAATACGGATGATGAAATGATGTAGATTTTGCTTTTACCCAGCGGGTCGAGGTTTAACCGTTTATATTCATCCAGAAACTCCCATCCATTCATGATCGGCATGTTAATATCCAGCAAAATATAGTCGGGTAGTTGTGCAGGGTCTTTGCGCTGGATCTCGGCAAGTTGGTCAATGGCAAACTTACCATTAAGGCAGGCCATGATATCGGTGTTCAACAACGCCTTCTTGATTAATTTTATCGAGATAAAATTATTTATTTCGTCATCGTCAACCAATAAAACACTTACTGTTTTGCCGTTATTAGGGTTCATATACGTACTTTATACGGAAGCATACTTAAAAGGTTATATTCCTAAACGTTGTAAATGTAATATTTTTAAGTAATACACATTATTACGACGCAACAGTTAAAAACATTCTTTTAAGTAAAATTTTAGCTCCCAAATTAACTTTTAATTGTGTTTCCGTTTTTTATGACGGGTTATTTCTTAAAACCGTTACACATCGGCAAACATTAATTTGCGTCTCCAAATGTGCGCATTTATTTTAGTAATTATTTACGAAGTTACTATGTGTAAAGATTGTTACTATAGCGAAAAGACGTGTGTGAACATGCAAATAATGATGCAAACATTTGCAGGATAGATTGTTTGAATTGTAAAACACTCAGATTATGAAATTTACAGCAAATTTGTTTGTATTCTGTATGCTATTTTGCGCTACTCACCTACAGGCGCAAAAAGTAGCCAATTACTATTCGGGCAAGCCGGGTACGGCTACTTACCAAGGCTATTCATTTTGGGCCAAAGCAGGCAAGCCTACGCAAATCATGTATAATTATGGTAAAGACAGGGCGGAAATGAAACCAACCTACGCAGGCAAAGCGTCCTACAAAAATCAGCGCGGCTTTAAAATGGTATTCCCCAACCAAAAGGTGTTTTATGTGATCCCTGCGGGTGACAACCTGAAGATCGTTAATACTGCCCTTAACAACACAGAAATATTCAAGTGGGAATACGAAGGCCCGGTTGAAGGCCGCGGCACGTATTGCGAAGTATGCACGCAGGATGAGAAAGAAGCCATGCAGTTGTTAAAAGCGGCGTATTTAAAATAAAAAAGGCTCCGTGCTGGAGCCCTTATTATTTTATTTAATTAAACAGTGCAGATCTGCAGCACTATTATCACGTTCCGTATTCCGGAGTGGTTACTTCGCTTTCTTCAAATTCGTAATCACTTAGTGGCGGGCATGAGCAAATCAGTGTCCTGTCACCGTAAGTATCGTTTACACGACCAACAGATGGCCAGAATTTATACTGTGTTACATAAGGTAACGGGAAAGCAGCTTTTTGGCGGGTATAAGGGTGCTCCCACTCGTTAGCCGTAATTACTGCTGCAGTATGCGGCGCATTCTTTAAAGGGTTATCCAGTTTATCGCTCAGGCCTTTTTCCACATCTTCAATTTCATGACGAATAGAGATCATGGCATCGCAGAAGCGGTCAAGCTCGTGCTTAGGCTCAGATTCGGTTGGCTCAACCATTACTGTACCTGCCACCGGGAACGAAACTGTCGGCGCATGGAAACCGTAATCCATCAAACGTTTGGCAATATCTACCACTTCTACGCCATATTGTTTAAACGAGCGGCAATCCAGGATCATCTCGTGGGCGCAACGGTCGTTTTTACCGGTGTACAGCACATTGTAATGACTGGCCAAACGGGTTTTGATATAGTTTGCGTTCAGGATGGCGTAACGGGTAGCGTTAGTTAAGCCGTCGCCGCCCATCATGGCAATGTAAGCATGAGAAATGATCAGGATAGATGCCGAGCCCCATGGCGCAGCAGATACCGCATGGATAGCTTTGCCGTTATCGATATCGACAACCGCGTGACCAGGCAGGTAAGGTACCAGGTGCTTAGCCACCCCAATCGGCCCCATACCCGGGCCGCCGCCGCCGTGAGGGATGCAGAAGGTTTTATGCAGATTCAAGTGGCAAACATCAGCGCCGATATTTGCAGGACTGGTTAGCCCTACCTGTGCGTTCATGTTGGCACCATCCATGTAAACCTGGCCACCATTCTGATGAATGATCTCGCAGATCTCGATAATACTTTCCTCAAATACGCCGTGTGTAGACGGATAAGTTACCATCAGGCAGCTTAATTCGTTTTTGTATTGCCCGGCCTTGGCGCGCATATCGGCTACATCAATGTTACCGTTGTCATCACATTTTACTACCACTATCTTCATGCCGGCCATAGCTGCAGATGCAGGGTTGGTACCATGGGCAGAGGATGGGATCAGCGCGATGTTACGGTGATGATCGCCCCTGTCAAGATGATAAGCACGAATTACCATTAAACCTGCGTATTCACCTTGTGCGCCTGCATTTGGCTGTAAACTCATGGCTGCAAAACCGGTGATCTCGCTCAGCCATTTATTCAGTTCATCAAACAACTGCATGTAACCGCCAACCTGGTCGGTTGGTGCAAAAGGGTGCATCTTGCTAAATTCCGGCCAGGTAACGGGTACCATTTCGGTAGTAGCATTCAGTTTCATGGTGCATGAGCCTAATGCGATCATCGAGTGGCAAAGCGAAAGATCTTTTGCTTCAAGCGATTTTATATAACGCAGCATTTCATGCTCAGAATGATGCGAGTTGAACAAGCCATGCGTTAAATAAGCTGATGTACGCTGTAACTCTGCCGGGATAATACCCTCAACATTATTTTTCAACTCATCGAAGTTGGCATCAGCAAGGGTTTTGCCCTTTACTTTGGCAAACAGGCGTACCAGGGTTTTAATATCCTCCGGTGATGTGGTTTCATCTATTGAGATAGTTGCCACCGTACCGTTATAATTTAAATTGGCCAGGTTGTTAACCGCTTCTGAGTTAACAGGGCCTTTCAGTTCGCCCAGGTCAAATTTCAACGTATCAAAGTACGCTTCATTCAATTGCGCGTAACCTAAGGCTTCCAATGAAGATGCCAGCAATACGGTTAAACCGTGAATCCTTTGGGCAATCAGCTTTAAGCCTTGCGGGCCATGGTAAACGGCATACATTCCGGCCATAATAGCCAGTAATGCCTGTGCGGTACAAATATTTGAGGTTGCTTTGTCCCTGCGGATGTGCTGCTCGCGGGTTTGCAAAGCCATACGCAATGCATAATTGCCCGCGCTATCGATAGTTACACCGATGATACGGCCGGGAATAGAGCGTTTGTATTCTTCCTTTGTTGCAAAAAATGCAGCATGAGGGCCACCAAAGCCCATTGGCACACCAAAACGCTGGGTACTGCCTACCACAATATCTGCTCCCCATTCGCCCGGAGGGGTCAGCAGGATCAGGCTCATAATATCAGCAACTACCGTTAGCTTCACATTTTTTTCGTGCAGGGCGTTGGCAAAGTCGGTATAATTATACACAGCGCCGTTACCTGCCGGGTATTGCACTATGGCACCAAACATATCGTCTGTCAGTTCTACCGTGCGGTGATCACCAATTTGCAGGGTGATGCCGTAAGGCTCGCTGCGGGTCTTTAAAATGTCTATCGTTTGCGGGAACAACTCTTCGCTCACAAAAAACACATTGGCTTTTTGATTTTTGCGCAGGCTATATTGCATAAACATAGCTTCGGCAGCGGCGGTACCTTCATCTAATAAAGATGCGTTTGCAATCTCCATCCCGGTAAGGTCGATAACCATGGTTTGGAAGTTTAGCAATGCCTGTAAACGCCCCTGGGCAATCTCGGCCTGGTAAGGCGTGTACTGCGTGTACCATCCCGGGTTTTCCAGAATGTTACGCTGAATAACACCCGGTACTATCACATCGTAATACCCCTGGCCGATATACGATTTCATGACCTTGTTTTTTGAAGCTGTCTGCTTAAGTGTGTTCAGGTAGTCAAACTCGCTTTTGGCGGCAGGTAAATCAAGCGGTTTTTTCAAGCGGATCTTATCCGGAACCGTTTGCGAGATCAATTCATCAAGTGAACCTACGCCGATAGTGCTTAGCATTTTTTCGGAATCGGTTTGGTTTGGCGCTATGTGCCTTTGCTGGAATTTCTCCTGATAGTCTATGTTCAGCTTCATCAAATGTGTGCCTTAAAATTTAGGGCAAAGGTACAATATTAGGCTTTGAATAACAATTAGGTAATGCTTTAGTGACACTGCATTTACAGCCATGGATTAGGACAAGGCAGTTATTTTACCTTACATCCACACAGACCTGTGCAGCAAATCCGGAAACATAATGATAATATACTGATGGTTTAATAAATGCCGCTAAATTTCTTATTTTGCAGTGTTAACGCTATGCTGGTGCGCAAACTGATTTTTCTTTTACTATTTATAATTGTAACCTCCAGTACGTCTGCATCCGTTTTTACCGTTACCAGCATTGCCGATGCCGGCCGCGGTACCCTTCGCGACGCTTTAACCCTGGCGGCTGCCAATGGCGTTGCCGATAAAGATTTTATTGTCTTTAACCTGCCAAATACTACGGAAGCAGCCCGCATTATACGCCTGGTTACGCAACTGCCGGATGTAAGCTCGAATTTGGCGATAGATGCCAGCACACAGCCTGGCGGTAATTTTGGCGTAAGTAAAGCCCGTGTGACTTTAGCCTTAGGCAATAATTCAACAGTGGTGTCTATCCTTAACCTTGTTAATGTAACTGATGTTAGCATTACCGGGATTGCTTTTAGGGGCAACTGGCTGGATACCAACCCACCCAGTAATGTAATCGGGATCAACGCGCAGGATGTAAGCAATATCGATATCGGTGCAGTCAGTAACGGCAACCTGTTCAATAACCTTTTTAACGCCATAAATTTTACGAGGGCAGACCACGTTAATTTACGGGGTAACATCACCGGCTTAACACGTGATGGTTTGCGGTCATATAAAAACAATTCGGCTTTTGTTTTCAGCAATTGCAAGTGGATAACGATTGGCGGCGGACCTACCGAACGCAACATTTTTTCGGACTACAGCCAGTCGGAAGTTACGCTTGACCACTGCCAGAATGTGGACATTAAGAATAATTACTTTGGCACCAACTACACCGGCAACGCTGTAATTGGTTTATCGTTTATTGGCAAGACTGCCCCTGCCGACGGACTATTTGCTACAGGTGGCGGGGTGTTCAATATCAGCGATAATGTACTGTCGGGTATGGGCAATGCTATATACTTGTCGGGTACCGAATTGCCTTTTGAGATCTCCAACAATCGGATAGGCGTTGGGGCATCAACAAACACCAATTTGAATAACCGCGCAGCTATCATCATTAAAGATGCACCATCGGGCGGTAACATTTTAAATAACATTGTTGCCTATAACCAGGATGGCATTGTAGAAACCAATAGTAAACCCGTTACCATATCCAACAATAGCTTTTACTGTAACCTGAACAACCCAATCAAGGTAACGAGCAACACGTCGGCCCTTCCGTTCATCAATGTGATTAGCAAAACCAGTACAGATATTTCCGGAACGGCAACCCCCAATAGCAAAATTGAACTTTTTTTTACGGACGACTGTAACCTGTGCCAGGGTAAAATTTACATTACTACCGTGGTAAGCGGCAACGATGGTGCATGGAGTTACAGCGGAACACTTACAGGCTCAATTGTAGGCACAGCTACCAACAGCGCCCGTGCAACCTGTTCGTTCTCGTCGCCAAGTATTGGTACCGCTAACGCTGTTATAAAAAATACGGAGTGTGGTGCCGACGGATCAATTAAGGGTTTAACATATGCCAATGCCACCACTTTGCAATGGACAAATATGGCGGGCAACATTGTGGGTGCAGCTATCGACCTGGTGAATGTGCCTGTTGGTAAATATCGCTTAACGGTAGATAACGGCACATGCCCGGCAACGTCAGACTATTTTGAAATTAAGCAAAATACGTTCGCTATCAATTCCACCGGCGTAGTAATGAGCCAGCCCAGCTGCGGGCTGGCAAACGGCCGTGTTAGCGGTTTAAGTATTGTCAACGCCGGTAACATCGCCCTTACCACCCAATGGACCAACAATGCTACAGGAGTAAAAGTTTCTGATCTGCTATTGCTTGAGAATGCCGCCCCTGGCAGTTACACCCTGCATGTTAAAGCTATAGGCGGCTGCGAAAGAACGTATGGCCCAATTACCCTGAGGAACCTGGACGGGCCGAAGATCAATCAAAGAAACGCCATCATCGCCCCCAGCCCATGCGGGCAGTTTACCGGATCGGTAAGGAATATAACTGTTACCGGTACGGGCACAATCAAATACAGTTGGAAAAACCAGTTTGGCACCGAGGTAAGCACCACGCTTGATCTGTTTAACAAGCCCGGCGGCAAATACCAGCTTGAAGTTACAGATGATACGCACTGTGCAGCTACACTAAGTACCCAGATAGAAATACCTGAAACAAACGGCGTATCGCTCAACACCACCAACGGCAGGGCGCTATCTGCCAGCTGCGAAAAAAACAATGGTTCGGTACTGGGCTTGCAGGCAACCGGGGCTACTCAAATAACCTGGACCAGAAAGGCTGATAACGTAGTAGTTGGCAGCGCAATAGAATTAAAGGATGTACCCGCAGGCGATTATGTGCTTACATTGGCAAATGCAACCTGCAGCAAAACGTACGATTTTACCATCAACGCGCTCTCAAGCACCATCTTCCCCGATTTTGCTGCTACTGTAAATAAAACATGCTTCGCCTTTAATAGCGGATCGATAACGATTAATACCGATGGTGCGCCCGAAGAGCCTGCGGCTTTCAGATGGGTAAACAGCGCCGGCGATAATGTAGCATTTGGCAAAACAGCACAGATACTGCCTGAGGGGAACTACAAGCTTTACCTTACTAACCGTTATGGCTGCGAAAATTTATATAAAGAATACACGGTTGGCAAATATTCCGAACTGCTGATAGCCGGCTACGGCACGGTAGCTAACCTTAAATGCGGCATCGGTATTGGCGGGGTTACCGCGACTGTGTTTACAGGCGGCACTACCAATTACGTTTACCAATGGTATGATGCAAACGATGTTGCCCTGCCCGGCAAAACAAACGCTTACCTGGATAATGTGCCGCCCGGTAAATACCGGTTAAACGTTACTGATGGTGGTTGCAGCCGGGGCGACGTTACCTACACCATACGTGATGATGCTGAAACCCCAAACACCCCTACCGCGGGGAATGTGCGGCTGCCTTTTGCTGGCACGGCTAATATTAAAGTTAATGATCCTTACCCTACCGCGCTGTACAGACTATATGATTCGCCCACTGCAGCGAAGCAAATTGACGAGCAGCGCGGCGGCACTTTTAATGTTAGAGTAACCGCAAGCCATAGTTATTATGTTACCCTTACTTATGGTTATTGTGAAAGCGCCCGCACCGAGGTAAAGGTAATTGTAGACCCTACTGCTAACGGCATTGCGAACACTTTTACCCCAAACGGCGACGGTGTTAATGATTACTGGCAGATAAACGGGTTCGACGCCACATCAGACGGGGTAATAAGCGTACTTACCCGCGATGGCAAACTGGTCTATCAATCTAAGGGATACGCTAAACCATTTGACGGTACCTATCAGGGCAAACAACTCCCGGCCGGTGTTTACTTTTACACCGTCGATCTGCACAACGGGCGCGTTGTATCGGGCAACGTAACTATCCTGCGTTAAAACTTACCGCGCTAAACACGCCAAAACCATGTTAACCCACGAAATTTATAAGTAATTATAAATCAACTATTTATAAAGATATTATCAAAAAAGTGTTAACCTTTGTTAACCTTTGTGCGTTTTTTATAAATCATCACACCAGCTGCCGCAGGTACATTTGTACCGTGTTCTCTAACCCATAATATAGCGCATCGCTAATCAATGCATGGCCAATGCTTACCTCATCCAGCGCCGGAATGTTCTGGGCAAAGTATTTGAGGTTTTGCAGGTCGAGATCGTGCCCTGCATTGATACCCATACCCAGGCTGTGTGCAGCTTCTGCCGCTTTAACATAGGGGGCAACTGCCTGTTCCTTATCAGCAGTGTAGCTGTGTGCATAGGCTTCTGTATAAAGCTCGATACGGTCGGTACCGGTTGTCGCAGCCGCCTGCACCATTTCGACAATGGGGTCAACAAATATGGATACGCGGATCCCTGCGTCCTTAAATATTTTGATGGTATCTTTTAAATACTGCTGATGTGTGATCGTATCCCAGCCGTGGTTAGATGTGATCTGCCCTAATGCATCAGGCACCAGCGTAACCTGCTCGGGCTTGCTATCCAACACCAACTGAACAAATTTCTGCTCCTGGCAATTCCCCTCGATGTTAAACTCTGTGGTTACAATCTTCTTCAGGTCAAAAACATCCGCATAGCGAATGTGCCGCTCATCCGGCCGTGGATGTACCGTGATGCCCTGCGCACCAAAACGTTCGCAATCTTTTGCAACCTGCACCAGATTGGGGTTATCGCCACCGCGCGAATTACGCAGCGTTGCTATTTTGTTGATATTAACAGATAAACGGGTCATGGGCGTAACAATTATAGAACGGTAAATATCATTATTACTGTGCTAACAATTAAATGAATTTTGTGATTGCAGAAAAACACATCATGACCAGTTCAATCAACATTATTTATAATATGGTGTTAACTTGCAGATACAGCTATGAAGAAAATACTTTTCAGCCTTATTGCAATCACTTTGGTTTGCCATTACTCTACAAATGTGCAGGCGCAGGCAACCTATGCCGATATAAGCAGCTATCAGGTTTATTTTGGCTCCGCAAAGCGGTTCGGGCAAATCTGGATGGTGTTAAGAAAGTTTAGTAACCATGGCCGCAGGTACCTGCTGCTGGTAAACCCAAAAACTTTAGAAAGCCGTACCGATGATGCTGACGGTTACACCGTAAACGCTATGACCATGCCTGCAGCAAGGAAGTATTTTGGCGGCTCGGTATATATAAAAGCTTTGGGCGAAGCCGAAGCACAATCTGTATCGTTACAGGACGCGGGTATTGAACATGGCATTCCAAAGGAAACCGGCATTAGCCTCACGGCCGACCTTTGCCCTTCGCACCGCCCGCTCGACCGGCAGATATTTACCGATATCATCGCCGGCTTTAAAAAGGTAGAAACCCCGGTACCTATCGCCTTATCCGTAAGCGGCCTTTGGATGCGCCACCACCTGCAGGACATTGCCTGGTTAAAACAGCTGCAGGCAGGGCACGAAATCAATATCACCTGGATAAATCATTCGTTTAATCATCGCGTTAGTACAAAAAGTCCGCTCAAAACCAATTTCCTGTTAGAGCCGGGTACCGATATCAATTATGAAGTGTTAGAAACGGAAAAAGCTATGCTGGCGAACGGATTGCTGCCATCGGTATTTTTTAGGTTTCCGGGCTTGGTTTCAGATCAGCAGTTAGTTTATAAGATCACTAATTTCGGCCTCATCCCAATCGGTACGGATGCATGGTTAGCCAAAGGGCAACAACCACATTCAGGTAGTATTGTATTGATACACGGCAACGGTAACGAACCGGTGGGCGTAAAAGACTTTGTGGAACTGCTGCGATCTAAAGCCCCCTCGATAGCAAACAAACAATGGTTGTTGTATGACCTGCGGCAAATTGTTGAGGATGATACAGGTGTACAATAAATGGTTTAATACTTGTATTGCCGATGTCAGCGATCTGCGGCCGCAACTGTTCGCATGGATAAGGCAGTCATATCAGATCAAATAGAAAGGGCCCGCATCACTGCGAGCCTCTTCTATATATAATTGTGCTTAAAATTATAGTTGGTGCAATCCGGTTGGTGCAGCTATCGGCAGACTTTGGCACCATTGAGTTACCGACATTTTGAAATTAAGTGGCTGGGATAATGGTCAGTTAACCAAAAAAGGGATATGGCTCACACCACATCCCTTTTCGTCTTTCATCTTTTGTCTAAAAGTCTTTAGTCTAAACCTTAGTACCTGTAGTACTCCGGTTTAAACGGACCTTCAACAGTTACTCCGATGTATTCAGCCTGATCCTGATCTAAAACTTCCAGTTCAACACCAATTTTTGCTAAGTGTAAACGGGCAACTTTTTCGTCGAGGTGTTTAGGCAATGTGTAAACTTTATTTTCGTAAGCGTCGGCATTTGTCCAAAGCTCAATTTGCGCAAGGGTTTGGTTAGTAAATGAGTTACTCATTACAAAGCTTGGGTGGCCTGTAGCACAACCTAAGTTAACCAAACGGCCTTCGGCTAATACGATAACATCACTGCCATCGATAGTGTATTTATCAACCTGTGGTTTAATTTCGATTTTGCTATCGCCATAAGCGCTGTTTAACCATGCCATGTCAATTTCGTTGTCGAAGTGGCCAATATTACAAACAATAGCTTTGTCTTTTAACGCGCGGAAATGCTCTTCGCGAACAATGTTTTTGTTACCGGTAGCAGTAACCACGATGTCAGCCTCGGCAATAGCGGTCGAAAGTTTCTTCACTTCAAAACCTTCCATTGCTGCCTGTAAAGCACAGATAGGATCGATTTCGGTAACAATAACACGAACACCGGCATTGCGTAATGAATCTGCAGAACCTTTACCTACGTCGCCATAACCACAAACTACACCAACTTTACCAGCCATCATAACATCAGTAGCACGACGGATAGCGTCAACTAATGATTCGCGACAGCCATATTTGTTATCAAATTTTGATTTGGTAACCGAATCGTTAATGTTTATCGCCGGTACCAATAAAGTACCTGCTTTCATACGCTCGTATAAACGGTGTACACCAGTAGTGGTTTCTTCAGATAAACCCTGAATACCGGCAGCCAGCTCAGGATATTTATCAAATACCATGTTGGTTAAATCGCCACCATCATCCAATATCATGTTCAATGGTTTGCGGTCTTCGCCAAAGAATAAAGTTTGCTCGATACACCATTCAAACTCTTCTTCGTTCATACCCTTCCAGGCGTAAACAGAAGTACCTGCAGCGGCAATAGCAGCAGCAGCATGATCTTGTGTTGAAAATATATTACATGAAGACCAGGTAACTTCGGCACCCAGTGCAATCAATGTTTCAATTAATACAGCTGTTTGAATGGTCATGTGTAAACAGCCTGCAATACGCGCGCCTTTTAGTATTTGCGACGGACCGTATTCTTCACGCAGCGCCATTAAACCCGGCATTTCTGCCTCGGCCAATTCAATTTCCTTGCGGCCCCAGGCGGCCAGTGAAGGATCCTTCACTTTACTTTTAACGTATTGAGTCTCTACTGATGACATATTGATATTTTTTTTACAAAAGTAATTAATATAAATATTTTAATGAAATCGGCTTTAACAGGTATGACTTTGAGATGAGTTATTTTAAAGCGCTGGTGGATTTGCCAATACTGATCTTCTGATACTTATAGCCAATATTACCGTTATAATCTACCCCTTGTGTGATGATAGTATAGGTTGATGGTTTACTTGCCGCATTAAATTTAACAGTTGCATGTCCGCCGGCGTCTGTTATAATGTTAGGCTCCCAGTTGATCGTACTGCGGTTTTCATTTACAGCAGGTGCATCCGTTACATTATATTTTGGCTTATAAAATTGTTGAGGTAGGCTCAATGGCAATGGTTTGTGCAGGTAAACCCCAACAGTTGCACTTGATGCCGGGCCCTGGCCGCTACGGGTAGTAATTTCTATAAATGCATATTCATGATAAGACGGCTCTTCCATAGGCATATCGTGCCACCTGATCATGTACTTGGTATTGTAGTTAGATGTAGCGTTTACCTCAATCCCTTTTATCTCTTCGGCCGATCGTGATTTAAGGAACTCACGTATATCATCAGGCTGGGTTGCGGGATTAAAATCCCGGAATTCTACTCCATCAATTTTAATTACAGCGGGCCTCGAGCCTATATAAAACCAATTATTAGGTACATTAGATTCAAGGCCTGTTAGCCTCCTTTCAAATGCTAACACTCTTTCTGCTATAGATGCCGGGAGATTTTTAGGAAACAAAAATGCCGATTCTCTAAACCCTTTAACATTTTCTTCCAAAAATTGCAGCATCGACTTTTTACCTGCTTTCTCCATATCCTTTTCATCAAACACCAAGTCGGCATTACCGGGCCCATTAAGATTATTGGAGCCTTTGACTACTTTTTTAGCCTTAATTACCACTTCGTTTAATGAGCGCACGCCATCAGGAAGCCTTTCCTGCAGGCGTTTTAAACCAACATTTTGTTTGACATAACCTGCTATTGTATCGCCGGCGTTTACATACCAAGGATTTTGCAGTGGTGTTACGGGCGCGGCAAAATCGGGCAGTTTAAACTCATCGGCTGTTATACTGGCGTTAATGGTTTTACCGCCTGGGCGCGCAGCTTTAATAATAAAAGCAGGTGTATCTAATAAGGGCAGCCAAAATTTAAACTGTCCTTTGGTATTGGTTACCGTATCTAACGCTATCACCGGCTTAAGGGACAGCATCGTGATTTTTGCCTTTGTAATTGGCTTATTAAAAAGATTGGTAAGCTTACCGCTAAAGCTGTAATCGGTTTCCGTTTTATAAGTAATGCCTTTTTCAGGTACATCATAATTTACCCAGCCTTGCGTAAGCAATAAATTATCTAACGCCCGCCACGATTCGGCAGTGTTGCCAAAATAATAACCGGGCTGCTCTACGTAGCCTTTCAATTCCGAGCTCAGCAGCAAATCAGTAAACACATTATCGCCTTGCAACGTGTCTATATTGACCAAGGCGTCATCAGTTACCGATAGGGCAAAATTACCTAACACCGGTTTAGTCGTATTATCTGTAACGGCCAGCTCCATCAGTACGCTATCCTTAGTCGCTATACCTGCAACAGGCGTTTTAAGTTTAATATCAAGCTGATCTTTGTGGTCGATAAATACCATCCGTTCATTCAATGCAAGTCCTGATTCCGTAGTTAATATAAAACGGGTAATACCAGTTGGGAATAGATTTTTGGTTAGGACACGCGTTGTTGATCTTTTATCTATAAAATTTAACACCGCGGCGTAGCAGACCACCCCGCGCGCCTTGGCCAGCAGGAAATAAGTTTCCCTACGTTTTAATAATTCGTCACCGGCAGAAATGGTCAATTTCAACGAATCACTTGTCAAAAGGTTATCTATCCGTAAACTTAGGCCTGTAGCTTTTACAACAGGTAAAAGGTACGTTTTTGTCTGTCTGTCCGGCAAATTAATTTTAGCGGTATATAATTCACCCGCCCTGATACCATTTAGTATAAAACTTCCCATCCCCTTATGGGTTGATGCAAAATCTGCTATCTTTTGCCCTTTGCTATCCACCACTATTCCTTTAACATCTGAACCGTTCCCATTTTCATTTATCGCTTTAAAGCCAATTACAGATGGCAAACCCGCAATTAAATTGCCACCCTCGGGCATAAACTGCAGGTCGATATTTGCCGGATTATTTAAATTTAACGGGATGATGGAGCGTTTATCTTTTGTAGCGCTTTCGGCGATGATATACAGATCTGACGTTTTCTGCGGTGGGGTAAAATTAATATCCATCGAACCATACAGATCGGTATCCATTACCTGTTTATACAAAGCTTTTTTGCCGCTCATTACGCGCAGATTAACCGGTTTCCCTACAACCGCTGTGTTATCCAGGTTTTTAAATTGCAATACGGCCTGTACGTTTGGCTTTGCATTTACAAGTGATTGCTTTACTTTTGAGTTGATCAGCCACGCATCCTCATAAGTTGTAGTAATATTAATGCGCTTATAAAAAAAGGTTTTGTCGCCAAAATTGCGCATCCAGTTGGTATAGGCGCGAATGATGTAGGTGCCGGCCTTGTAATCCTTATCGTTAATGGCGATGTTGCCCCAGGTAACACCATTGCTAACCGGCAATAGAAACTGCTGTATTACTTTATTACTATCTGTAGCGATCTCGACATGCAGCAACCCGCTTTTTGCGGAGAGCAGTAACGATGGTGCATTGATAAGCCAGGCTTTAAACCAAATGGTATCGCCCAGTGCATAATAAGGTTTATCAAACTGCATATGGACCTTCTCCGCCGCGAAGTTTTTATTCATGCTGTCGGATTGTGCCTTGATCTTTAATAAAGCTTGTTGCGCAGGCTTAATTTGTGCCCGGGCGTTAACCGCCAAAACAATAAGCACGCAAAAAACTGTACAAAAGATGAGCATCCTTTTAACAAGTACAGCGGGCATAAAGGCGGATTAGTAATTGGTTTACAGGGCATAAGATAAGCAATATAACAAAATAAAAAAAGCCCCTTAGTAAACTAAACGGCTTCAATTATTTTAAGATTAACCTTACATATTCAAACTCAGGTACTGTTTAGGGTTTACCGGGTGGCCATTCTTACGGATCTCATAATGCAGGTGCGGGCCGGTAGACCTCCCTGTCGAACCAACTTTGCCAATCACATCGCCAACCGTTACACGCTGCCCTTCCTTTACGTTAATTTTTGATAAATGGCCGTACCAGGTTTCCAGTTCATTAGGGTGTTTAATGCGGATGCAGTTACCGTAGCCACCTGCGCGACCAGCAAATACCACACGGCCGCTGGCGGTACATTTTACCGGGTCGCCTTTGTGGCCTCTAAAATCTATCCCGGGATGAAATTCGCCGCCGCCAAAATCGAACGGGTTGCTGCGGTAGCCAAAAAACGATGTGAACGAACTTAAACGCGGATAGCCCATAGGCATGTAAGCGATATTGTTTACCAGTTTATCCAGATAGCTATTAAAATCCCCGTAAAGCTTAGTATCGCTTTTCGGTTTGGCCGATTCCATTTGCAGGTTTCTAAATGATAAGCCACGCAGGCCGCGTTTGCTCATATATTCATTGATCCGCCTAAGCTTGGTTTGAATATCGGTAATGTAACTAACCGCTTTGCTGCGGCTGCCCTCTTTCTCGGCATTGGCCAGCATGGCATCCTCATTTTCTTTATCCAGTTGCCCCTGCAGGGCTGCTATCTGCGAGTGCAGGCGGCTGTTTTCCTGGCTTTGCTGTATGGCGGTAGTATTAAGGCGGATGATGGCTGTCATGAGTACCATCACAATGATCAGCACTGCCGCCACTGCGTATTTAAGGTGGTTAACGTGCCTGGCCTTAACCTGTACAACACGTGATCTGGCCTCATTTTTTTGCGTAGATATGCCCATAAACCTAATCTTTCAATTTTGAGTTTAACCTAATAGTTTTTTAATCAAGGGGTGTTAGCAAGCTAACGGGTATGCAATATAATAAATAACACGCGTGCTACCAATCGCGATAATTATAACCGAAACGTCAATTATTACACATTATTCTGATTATGGTTATTTTTAATTGGCTAATTGGTATTTTTGTGTTCAATCAGTTTAAAAATTATGTACCCAGAATATTTAGTTGCCCCAATGCGGGAAGACCTTACCAAGGTTGGTTTTGAAGAATTAAAAGATGCGCAATCTGTTGAGCAGGCTATTAAAGGCGAAGGAACTGTATTTGTAATGGTTAATTCGGTTTGTGGTTGTGCTGCTGCCAATGCACGCCCTGCAGCTAAAATTGCTTCACAAAACGACAAACACCCTGATAAATTAGTTACCGTTTTTGCCGGTATGGAAAAAGATGCTGTTGATGCAGCACGTAACCTGATGCTGCCTTACCCGCCGTCATCACCATCAATGGCGTTGTTTAAAGACGGTAAATTAGTACACATTATTGAGCGCCATCAAATTGAAGGCCGTCCTGCCCAAATGATAGCCGATAACCTGATCAACGCGTTTGAACAGTATTGCTAAGGGTTAGAGAATAGAGATTGGTGATAGAGATTAATTGCCATTGAAAAGGCCGGTGCTGTAAAACACCGGCCTTTTCTTGTTTTAATTTCTGTCTTAAATCTTGACTCTAGTATCTCGACTTTCTATTAAAGCTCCTTAATTTTCACATTCCTATAATTTACATCAAAGCCATGGTCCTGTAACAGGATGTGGCCTTGTGGTGCTTCGCCAAAGTCCTTCCATACTTTATACTTGCTAATGGCTACCAGGTCGCGGTACGCTTTCGAACCGCGATCGTATTCCAGTACCTTGACGCCGTTTAAATAATGCTCTACATGATTATTCGGGTACACGATCACTCTGCCGGTGTTCCAGGCGCCTATTGGATGTACAAAACGGCTTTGCTTTTTAGCCGGGATCAAATCATACAACGATGCCAGGGTGCGATCACCATCGCGGCCTAATTTAGCATCGGGGTGTACAGCGTCATCCAGCACCTGGTATTCAAGGCCAATAGCCGAGCCTGTTGTTTTTTCGGAAAGGGTTACAAAATATTTCAACCCACTGTTCGCCCCTTTAGCCATCCGGAATTCAAAGGAAATATCGAACGCGTTAAATTGTTTATTAGTGATAATATCACCTCCGTTCGCTGCCTCTCCCCCTGCCGAGCCTAATACACTCAGCATCCCGTTTTTTACTTCCCAGCCTTTGGTTGGGAAAGCCATTGACGTTGCGCTGCGCCAGCCGGCACTACTTTTACCATCAAACAATAACTTCCAGCCGCCTTGCTTTTCGTATTTGGAAAGCATATTCTTTTCCAGATTCACTACATACACACCTTTAGCAAACGGTTGGGGTTTTAGATTGGCAGTTTTAATGCGGACGTTTTTAAAAAAGATCTTTTTGCCAGCCTGCCCAGCATCATTAATGGCATGCACCTGCAGGCCGATAAAGCCGGTTTTGTCAAGCGTATCTACCACATAAGCGGTGGCTACACCGTTTATCCAGGTTTTAGTGGTATAACCCATGCACTCTACCTTAATATGATTAAACCCGCCGTTTTTCCAGGCGGTTTTTGCCTTTGCATTCAGTTCCATTGGGTACAGCCAGTCGCGGCGTCCCTCGTCATAAACGCCGCCGCTCCAGGCACGGTCGCTCGGGTCAATTTCGCATTGCTTGCCGTATACCAACCCCTTACCCTCATGGCCCAACGGATTGTAATGGCTGCGCAATTGTATGCCTGAGTTGGTTTGATCGCTTTCGGTTTTTACATCCAGCTCTAATATAAAGTCGCCATATTCTCTCTCGGTCACTAAAAAAGTATTGCCGCTGTTAAGTACTGCAGTACCGGTAATACCGCCGTTCTCTACCCTGTACTCGGCCTTGCCTGCCAGTATCTTCCATCCTGTTAAGTCCTTCCCGTTAAATAAATTCGTGTATCCGTTTTGTGCCGATGCGCCGGTCGCGAGCGCCATCACCAGTATTAATAATCGTATGTTCTTCATATTATAATAGGCTGATATTATTTTCACTTTACTATTTCGAGTCGTGGTAAGCCCGTCGAACCACAACCGGAAAGGCATCCGGCACGCCCGTCGACAAGCGCGGGATGAACCTCTGTCAAATTCTTTAATTAGACTTTCAAATTCCAGCCGGGTGCATATTCCCTGCTCCACAGTTTAGTGGCCTGCGCATCGTTAAGTATATTCCCGTTAGTGCTATCTAAATTAAGTACACGGCCTACACGTTGCGCTATATTTCCTAATTGTGGTATCAGGGTTGATTTATGGCCTTCGGTTATCGGCTGGTTAATTTTTTCTGTACCCTGTACTGCCCTTATAAAATTTTGCAGGTGTGACAGGTCCAGCAATTCGGTCGGGCTCACTTTGTTAGTGGGATCAACCACCGTATCGTCCTTAACTTCTTTTATCAACTTGTTATCGCCATCGTAAACCTGATAACCGTTGCCGCCGCCATAGTTGATGGTACCTTTATCGCCGTAAAACACCACGCCGCGGCCAACACCCTCCGAGTTAAAACCATTGCAGCTGCGTCCCTCCCATGATATTGCTGTGTTGTTAGGGAAGTTTACCAGAATAGTTTGGGTGTCCGGCGTTTCCCAATCATCCTTGAAGGCAAAGCGCCCGCCGGATGATGTTACCCTTTCCGGGAAATCAACTCCCAGGCCCCAGCGCATTACATCTATCTCATGGGTGCCATTATTCAGGGCTTCGCCTGTGCCCCAGTTCCAGTGCCAATGCCAGTTGTAATGGATCAGGTTATCTTTATAAGGTCTTCGTGGAGCGTAGCCCTGCCATAGGTTATAATTTAAATTTGCCGGTACGGGTGCTAACTTACCCACTCCTATCGGTTTGCGGTTATTTGCGTACCACCCCCTTGCAAAGTAAGCCCTTCCAATAATGCCATCGTGCAATTCCTGCACCATTTTTTGAACGTTGCTGAATGAGCGGCGCTGGCTGCCCATTTGAACCAATTTGTTGTATTTAGCTGCCGCGGCTACGGCCATTTCGCCTTCGTGCGGATTATGGCTACAGGGCTTTTCTACATAAACATGTTTGCCTGCCTGGCAGGCCAGTATTGTTGCAGGTGCGTGCCAGTGATCGGGCGCGGCAATAACCAGCGCATCAAGATCTTTTTTCTCTAAAAGCTTGCGTATATCGCCGATAGCCTGTGGTTTTTTGCCGGTAAGTTTCTCAATCTCGGCAATACATTTATCCATGGCAATAGTATCTACATCGCAAATGTAGGCTATCTCTACATCGGGCAGCGACGCTAACTTTTTGGCCAGATAATCGCCCCGGCTGTTAACGCCCATTATACCTAATACAACTTTTTTATTTGGTGAGCCTTTATAAAAGGCAGATGCCGATAAAGCCGGGCCAAAGACGAAGCTGGTCCCTGCGATGGCAACGTTCTGTACGAATCGTCTCCTGTGCATAATAATAGGTATTTGTTGGTTGGTAAGGGTAAATATAGGATTAAAAGAAAAAACCCGACACTTGGCCGGGTTTTTTCTTTTGTTGAGGTTCGTAAGTGAAACCTATTCCATTCGTAAACTTTTAACCGGGTTGGCTACGGCCGCCTTAATGGCCTGGAAGCTGATGGTAAGTAAAGCAATTAAGCATACAGATAACATAGGCAGGATGAAGAACCAAATACTGAACCCGATGCGGAAGCTGTAGTTCTGCAACCACTGGTGGCTTCCCCACCAGGCTAACGGTAAGGCAACTACGTTAGCAATTAAAATCAGCCCGATAAAGTCCTTAGCAATAAGCATCAGGATATTTTGTACCGATGCGCCCAGTATCTTACGGATCCCTATCTCTTTTATTCGCTGGGTAATTGTGATCAATGTTAAACCAAATAAACCCAGACAGGCCACAAATACGGCAAAGCCAGAGAAAAGGCTAAACACTTTGCCAAAATGCTGCTCTGTTTTATACTGGTTGTCAAAAAAATCATCCAGAAAAAAATAATCAAACGCCGAGCCGGCAAATACACTTTTGTAAGTGTTGTTAATGTGAGCCAGCGTAGCGGGCATATTGGCCGAATTTACCCTGATCTCATAATGGGTCACGCTGGATGGGTCTATCAACCGGAAAACAGTTGGTGTAAAGGCATCCTTCAGCGATGTTTGATGAAAGTTTTTGATAACCCCCACAACTTCGTTTTCAAATATGCGCCCTCTTCCGTTTTTGGTTTGCACCACCTTGCCAATAGCCTCCTGCGCGTTTTTAAAACCTAAAGAAACCGCAGCCGCTTCGTTCAGCATCATTGGCGGTTTTACATAATTAAAGTTTGCAGCAATGCCTTCGCCGGCAACCAGTTTCACTTTAAACTGACCCAGGAAACCCGGCCCAACCTCCATTGTTGGCAGGCGTATGCCTTTATCTTGCATAGGCCGTGTGTACGACATAATGTAGTTGATGCTTTGGCCGGGGATGCCAGACGATGAAGTGACGCCCTGCACAGCCGGATAACGTAATAATTCCTTTTGAAAAACACTATCCTGATGCATAAAATTCAGGGCATCTGCATCGTTAGAGCGTACATTTTGCGGCGCAACCAAAACCAGTGTTTGCTTCATATCCATGCCCTTGTTGGCGTCCTTCATGAAATTTACCTGCCGGTACACTACCATGGTGCCTGTCATAAATGCTATGGTTGCAGCAAACTGGAACACAACTAATGATTTACGCAGCGATAAACTTTGCCCGCTTTGCTGATACTTCCCCTTGAGAATCTGCACCGGTTTATAGCTGGAAAGGATAAGTGCCGGGTAAAAAGCCGAAAGCAGGACACCCGCTGCCAGGCAGGCAACAAAGCCAAGTATGAAAGTATAATCGCGCCATAAAGTAAATTGCATTTGCACGCCGCACAAAGTGCTAAACCAAGGCATTGCCATGATTACTACGAAAACGGCAAAGGCCACGCTAATGATATTGAGCAATGCCGATTCGAACAAAAATTGAACAATAAGCTGCTTGCGCTGCGATCCCATTACCTTGCGCACACCAACCTCTTTTGCCCGGTCTATTACTTTGGCGGTTGAAAGGTTTACATAATTAATATAGGCGATGATCAGGATCAACGCTGCAATTAATCCCAGGTACCAAACCATGATGCCATTACCGGCGGTGCTGATCTCGTCTGTAAGGTTTGAGTAAAGATGGATACCGGTTAATGGCTGTAAGGAAAAGTTAAGGTTGGCTACATTGGTTGCCCCTTGTGTAAAGCTGACCTTTTGCGATTTATCGCGGTTATGCTTATTTACAAAGCCGGGCAATTTGGCTTCAAACTGTTTTGGATCTGTACCGGGTGATAGTTTAACATAGGTATACAGATCAGGATAAACCCAGTCACCGGCCTGCATATCCTGCGATACCAGGAAATCAAATTGCAGGTGCGAATTAGCAGGTACATCTTTACAGATGCCCGTTACCGTAGCGGTGATATCTGTACCCGATACCTGCTGCTGGATGCGGAGTGTTTTGCCTATCGCATTTAAACCATGAAAATATTTTTTTGCGGTAGATTGCGTTATAACAACCGAGTTAGGATTATCAAGCGCCGCGTTGCTACCATCCAGCATCGGGAAGGAGAATATTTTAAAAAACGACGGCTCTACGGCGTACAAGTGCTGCTCGTTAAACGCAACACTACTTCCGTCCGGCTGCTGCGCCGATACCTGCCCGGCAAGTTTTGATATGCGCGTTTGCTGTTGCACTTCGGCAAAATCTGCTTTAAGGGCCGGGCCAACTGCAGAGTAGGTTTTTGGAAGGTTCTCGGTCAGCTTGCCCTCGCTGTAACTTTGGTGTTTTATGCGGTAGATATTCCCTGCGTTTTGGTGGAAATTATCGTAGCTCAGCTCGAAACTAATATACTGTACGATTAGCAAACATGCCGCCATACCGGTAACCAGCCCAAAGATATTGATAAAGGAAAATAGTTTCTGCCGGATAAGCAGGCGCCAGGCAATCTTAATATAATTATTGATCATGCTTAAATTTGATTACGGCCTAAAGCCTGTTTAAATTATTTTACCGTAAACTTTGTTGATTTTGCTATTCAGTTTTTAAGCTTTTTACGGGGCTGGTTAAAGCCGCTTTGATGCTTTGGTAACTGACTGTTAAAATGGTGATAATAATAGCAGATAAAGCGGTGAGCCCGAAGATCCACCAGGATAGATCTGCACGGTATTTGTAATTTTGCAGCCATCCATGCATAAAGTAATACGCGGTTGGGATTGCCAGCAGTAACGAGATACTTACCAGTACAACAAAATCCGTAGACATTAACCGCCACAGGCTGAAGACCGATGCGCCTAAAACTTTACGCACGCCAATCTCTTTAGTACGCTGCTCGGCCATGAACGATGCCATTCCAAACAGCCCCATACAGCTGATGAAAATAGCCAGGATAGTAAAGAAACCCGCTAGTTTGCCTACACGCTCTTCGGTAGCAAATTTCTTATTGTACTCGTCGTCAGAGAATTTAAAATCGAACGGACTACCCGGGTCGTACTGTTTAAATACCGATTCGATCTTAGCCAGCGACTCGCGGGTACTTTTCCTAGGGTTCAGCCTTACGTCTACAATACCAGTTGACCCACTTTGTGCTACAAACAACGTAGTTTTCACAGGTTCATACGGCGATGACATTACCATATCTTCTACCACGCCAATCACATGCATTTTATCTTTATCATTCATGATGATCTCGCCAACAGGATTTTTAAATCCCATAAACTTAACGGAAGCCGCGTTCAGGATCACCGCGCTTGAATCGGCCTTATTGCCTTTCTCAAAATCGCGGCCTGCGATAATTTTCCATCCGGCGGTTTTACCAAATTCCGGCCCAACGGGTATGTAAGCAAAGTCATCTTGCAGGCCAGGTGTTTTACCTTTCCAATCATAACCACTGTTGTTAGAATATACGTTGGTTAACGGGCTGCCCGATTCGGCCATCTCGGCAATAGCGCCGCTTTGTAAAAGATCATTACGTACCGCACTAAAATTTTTATGGATGTCGTCTGTTTTTAAATGTACCTCCAGCAAGCCGGTACGCTCATAGCCAACTGCCCGGTTCTTAGTAAATTGCACCTGCCTAAATACAATAATGGTACCGATGATCAGTGTTACAGAAACGGTAAACTGCAACACCACCAAAATGCGGCGCGGCAAGGCGGCGTATTTACCTGCCTTAAATGTCCCTTTTAAAACTTTTACCGGTTGAAAAGAAGATAAATAGAACGCAGGATAACTCCCTGCGATAACGCCTGTTAAAATACTAAATGCAATCCCCAAAATCCAGAACATTGGGTTAGCCCAAAGTACAGACATTTCCTTACCGGCAACCTGGTTAAACCAGGGCAAGGTAAGTGCAACTAACACTATAGAAATAACAAACGCGAAAATGGTGATCATCAGCGACTCGCTAAAGAACTGGAAGATGATCTGGCTGCGCAGCGAGCCTACGGTTTTGCGTATGCCCACTTCCTTGGCACGCTTCTCTGACCGCGCGGTGCTTAAGTTCATAAAATTGATACAGGCAAGCAGTAATACGAACACGCCTATGATGCCAAACATCCACACAAACTGAATACCGCCGCCGGTGTTAACACCTTGCTTAAATTCTGAATATAAATGCCATTTAGCCATTGGGTGCAAGAACACCTGCGGGTGGAACGACTCGCCAACTTTATCGCCCTGTAAAGCTATGTTCTTTAATTTTAAATCGCGGATGCGCTGGTTCACCTTGTCGATATCAGCATTGTCTTTAAGCTGCGCAAAAATTTGGAACGAATTGTTCCCCCATGATACCGATGCCCTTTTTAACCATTCTTCATTAGCCAGGTAAAGCGCCCATGGTGCAATTAACGATACTTCATGAAAGGTAGTGTTGCGCGGCATATCTTCATATACCCCCGTAACCTTCACATCATTTTTGTTATTCAACTTAATCACTTTAAACAAAGGGTCGGCATCACCAAAAAGAGATTTAGCCAGCGTTGCAGAAAGCATAATAGATGACGGATCGTTCAAGCCCGAACGTGTCCCTCTTAACATTTTGAGTGACAGCATATCAGGCGCTTCGGGCTGCATGAAGTTGCCTTGTGTCAGCAGCTTTTTATCGCCAAATGTAACTATGTGCCCAAATGTCCAGCTGGATAGGGTCACGTATTTAAAGTCGTTTTTGTAATCGCTCCGCAGCATATTACCTAACGGGATAGGCATAGCAGTTTGCGTACTGGTTTCGCCGTTAATGGTTTGGTGCTGGCGTAGCTGTACTACACGGTCGTAGTTTTGATGATATTTATCATAAGATAGCTCGTCCCATATCCAAAGGCCAATCAATATAGCCACTGCCATCCCTACCGATAAACCGGTAACATTAATAAAGGTATGCGCTTTGTTTTTAAGCAGGTTGCGCCAGGCAACTTTAAGGTAGTTCTTTATCATCTTGACGGTTGTGTTATTGATTATCAGATATTTGGTTGCTACTGCTGACTGTTAACACGATTGACTAAAGGTATGCCATACTTACAACGAACTAATTATCAATAGATTACGGTAGATTTTATTATTCGAACCGTTCGTTTCCGTACAGTTGAGTGTCCGCTTTCAACCTGGCTCCCATAACCGCTTAAGTCAATTCAAAAAATTGGTAACAAAATTTTAAAGTATGCGTCTTAACTACCTAACCCGGGCATTTTGCTAGGGGAGCCGGATTGTTTTGTTATGAGTATAAAAACTATAATTTAGCAATTAATATGCATATCAACTAACTTAATAATATGAAAACTATTTACGCTGCGGTATTGGCCGGCAGCATCACCGCCTTTGCACTTGGCACTGCTAACGCACAAGCACCTAAACCGGAAAATCCGGCAATGAAGATCTACCGGGAAACTCCACAGAAAATCAACGACCTGGTGCATACCAAGCTTGATGTACGCTTCGATTACAAGAAACGCTATTTATACGGTAAAGAATGGATTACCTTAAAGCCGCACTTTTACCCTACCGATAGCTTGCGCCTTGACGCTAAAGGTATGGATCTTAAATCCATTGCAGTGGTTAAGAACGGCAAAAACGTGCCCCTTAAATTCGTATACCAGGATAGTTTAAGCATTGCTATTAAACTGGATAAAACCTACCAGGGCGGCGAAAGCTATACCGTTTACATTGATTACACATCCAAACCCGATCAATTAAAGGTTAAAGGCAGCGCCGCTATAAGCGATGCAAAAGGCCTTTACTTTATCAACCCGGATGGTACTGAAAAAGACAAGCCAACACAAATCTGGACTCAGGGCGAAACAGAGGGTTCATCGGCATGGTTCCCAACTATTGACAGACCTAATCAAAAAACTACCGACGAGATCAGCATGACGGTGCCGGCTAAGTATGTTACCCTGTCAAACGGTCGCCTGGCATCGCAAAAAGTTAACGGTGATGGTACCCGTACCGACGTTTGGAAACAGGAGCTGCCACACTCGCCGTATTTGTTTATGATGGCTGTGGGCGATTTTAAGATCTATAAAGATGCCTGGAGAGGCAAAGAAGTTAGCTATTACCTGGAGCCTAAATACGCGCCCTATGCTAAAGACATTTTTGGCTTTACACCAGAGGTGATGGAGTTTTACTCGAAAACATTAGGGGTTGATTACCCCTGGAACAAATACTCGCAGATTGTTGTACGCGATTATGTGAGCGGTGCTATGGAAAATACATCTGCCACCCTGCATGGCGAATATGTACAAGGAACCTCGAGAGAACTGGCTGACCGTTATTATGATGCGGGCCGCAGCACAATTGTGCATGAGCTGTTTCACCAATGGTTTGGCGATTATGTAACTGCCGAAAGCTGGAGCAACCTAACCGTAAATGAGTCTTTTGCAGATTTTAGCGAAACCCTTTGGATGGAGCATAAAAATGGCATTGATGCAGGTAACGAGTACAATTACAAAGCGATGGTGCAGTACCTCGGTGTACCGAGAAACGCCGCTAAGCCTTTGGTACGTTTCCATTATAATGATAAGGAAGAAGTTTTTGACCTGGTTACCTACCAAAAAGGTGGCCGCATTTTAAATATGCTGCGCCATTACCTGGGCGATGAGGCATTTTTTAAAGGCCTTAACATTTACCTTAAAACCAACGCCTTTAAAAACGGCGAAGCACAGCAGGTTCGCCTGGCATTGGAAGAAGCCAGCGGTAAAGACCTTAACTGGTTCTTTAACCAGTGGTACTACCGCGCCGGCCATCCTGTATTAAATATCAGCTACCAGTGGGACGAGGATACCAAAACTCAAAAGGTTATTCTGCAGCAAACACAGGATGGCGATGCTTTTATATTACCGCTAAAGGTTGATATTTACAACAACAGTAACAAAGAGCACAAAATGGTTTGGATGCGCAATAAGGTTGATACCATCAGCTTTAAACTGGGCGCTAAACCCAATTTGGTTAATGTTGATGCAGATAAGGTGCTGTTAGCTAAAAAAACGGATAACCACACCCCTG
>NZ_CAXVWK010000039.1:0-36824 GCF_964263795.1 Mucilaginibacter sp. | reverse complement strand
CATACCTGTACTCCTTCGATCTGGAAAATTACCAGGCAGCGTTAAAAGAAGGGTTAAAAAGCGGCTGGTAAACAAATATGCAAAGTTGCTGCCAGGCAACACAGTCAAGGCAAAATCTGTAAAAAGGCGCATAGTTTCGGCGATTTTATGTACTTTAATCCCGATAACTACATCTTTTGCTATGAATATCCGCACTTTTTTAATCGATAGTTTGTTAATACTACTGGGCATTCTTTCTGCCGCCTTTGGGCTAAAGGGATTTTTGCTGCCAAGTCATTTTATTGACGGCGGTATAACCGGGGTGTCTATTCTGGTTGCCGATCTGACCGGCTTACCGCTTTCTGTCCTCATTTTTATCATCAATCTTCCATTTTTAATTTTAGGATACCGCAAATTAGGCGTAGCATTTGCATTAAAAGGCGCCGCGGCCATCGCCGGCTTATCTATCTGCCTTGCTTTTGTGCAATTCCCGGATGTTACGCCTGATAAATTGCTGACCGCGGTTTTTGGCGGTGTATTTATAGGTGCGGGCATCGGCATGGCTATTCGTGGTGGGGCCGTGTTAGATGGTACCGAGATAGCAGCGCTCCTGGTGAGTAAAAAAGCACAGATAGTCCGGGTTAGCGACGTGATCCTTATCCTCAACGTTTTCATCTTCATAGCTGCTATTTTCATCATCAGTGTAGAGTCTGGGCTATATTCGATACTCACCTACCTGTCGGCTTCAAAAATGATCGACCTGATCCTGAACGGTTTGGAGCAATACACGGGCATGACGGTGATCTCTGCCAAAGGTGAGGATATCCGGCTGGCCATTACGCAGAAGCTTGGCAGGGGCGTAACCGTTTACCAGGGCAAGAGCGGATATGGTAAAGACGGGCATATCAATTCGCCCCGAGAGATCATCTTTACAGTAGCCACGCGTTTGGAGGTACCGCTGATCAAAAAAGAGATCCTGAAGATCGACCCGTCTGCTTTTATCGTCCAAACCAGTGTTGATGACACCACGGGCGGCCTGCTGAAAAGAAAATCGCATTAGCCCTTTTAAGGGAAAAACAAATGGCTTATTGATCTAATACCTCTTCTTGGGCCGGGCGGCTCTTGGCGCAATCTTTGCACCACCAGCATAAACCTATTATATGCCTGAAGGGCCGAGCATCCGAATTTTAAAAGAAAAAGTACAGCAGTTTAAAGGGCAAAAGGTTACCGCTGCCAGTTGCAACAACAAAACGTTAGATACCAGCATACTGGTGGGCCAAACCATTACTGATTTTAAGAGCTGGGGAAAACACTTTTTGATCTGTTTCCCTAAATTCACGGTACGCATCCACATGATGATGTTTGGCAGTTACCGTATTAACCAGCATACCGAAAAACCGCCGCGCCTGCACCTGCAATTTAAGGATGGTGAACTCAATTTTTATGCAGTGCTGCTCCAGCTAATCGAAGAACCCTTAGATGAGGTTTACGATTGGAGCGCTGATATTATGAGCGACGAATGGGATAGCAAAAAGGCTATCAAAAAAATGAAGGCCGAACCGGATCTTTTGATTTGTGACGCATTAATGGATCAGCATATATTTTCGGGCGTGGGGAATATTATCAAAAACGAAGTGCTATTCCGTACGAAGATCCACCCGGAAAGCCTGGTAAGCGCTATCCCGCCAAAAAAAATCAAAGAGCTGATCAGCGAAGCCATTGATTATAGCTACGAGTTTTTTGAACAGCGCAAAACCGGCACCTTAAGCAAACATTGGCAGGCATACAACCAAAAGATCTGTCCGCGTAACCATATCCCTTTCCTAAAAGAAAATACGGGCAAATCGCATCGTACCAGCTTTTACTGCGAGCAATGCATGGTGAAGTATAGTGCTGAGGGAGCGAAATAGATGTTGTTGCAAGTCCTTCGACAGGCTCAGGGTGATTCACCCAGTCATGTTGAGCCTGAACTTTGTCATGGTGAGTCTGTCGAACCATAGCCATCCTTCCCGCCGCAGAAACTTATTCAAACCTGCGTTGTTGTCCTTTCATAAAACCAAACAATATGAAAACGATCACAGTCCCCGGAGATCCCGCTACAATAAGAGCCATTATGGTTGCCAAAGCGGACCAGCAATTTCATGACCATGAAACCATCCGCTTAGATTCATCAGACAGCGATGCTTCTGTCGAGAAAACCATTTTCCGCATTGTGGACGGTGGCGAAGACAAGTGGGAACTGCAATTTGAATAATCATCTTCCCTTAATTGGTAATAGCCGGTTGTTCTTTAGAAACAGCCTGTTGGCATTGCGCCATCTTAGTAATAACCGTTAAACTTTATTATGGAAAATACAAATAAAATAGCACTGATTACCGGCGGCAGCCGCGGCCTGGGTAAAGATATGGCCCTTAGGCTGGCAGAAAAAGGGATCAACGTTGTTGTAACCTACAACAGCCAGGCCGATGATGCCCAAAATGTAGTATCGCAAATTGAGCAAAGCGGCCAAAAAGCCGCAGCACTGCAATTAAACACCGGTGATACCAAAAGCTTTGAAGCCTTTACCGAAACACTAAAGCAAACGCTTACCGATAAATTTGGAACAGACCACATCGATTTCCTGGTAAACAATGCCGGCATCGGTGGTTACAAAATGCTGGACGAGGTAACCGAAGATTTCTTTGACGAATTGTTTAATATCCACTTTAAAGGTGTTTACTTTTTAACGCAGAAGTTACTGCCTGTTTTAAATGATGGCGGCGGCATTATAAATGTATCTAGCGGCCTTACACGGGTATCGTTACCCCGTTCTTCGGCGTATGCATCGATGAAAGGCGCTATTGAAGTATTTACCCGCTACCTGGCCAAAGAGTTAGGTGCACGTGGCATCAGGGCCAATACTGTTGCCCCGGGTGCAATTATGACAGATTTTGGCGGCGGCCACCTGCGCAATAGCGAGCAATCGCAAAAAATGGTAAGTGATAATACCGCTTTGGGCCGACCGGGTGTAGCCGAGGACATAGGCGGCGTGGTTGCCTTTTTATGTACCGAAGATGCACGTTGGGTAAACGGCCAGCGCATAGAGGTATCCGGTGGAATGGCCTTGTAAGTAAAGCAGTTCTATTGATCTCATACTAAAACATTTGAGCAATAGCCTTAGCCAACGGACGCGGAATTAGTTCTTGATCCGTTGGCTAATTTTTTTCCCATCGGTATCCCCTGCCAAAAAATTAAAAAATATCTGTTTAATCTACATAACTTTATATTTGCATATCAACGCTCATATTAAGGATGCCGATTAAAGGAAACCAGTTCAGATCAAATAGCTTTAAAGAAGAGAACCTGCCGCGCGAACCGGGAGCCAGGCCACGCAAGGAAAAGGCCCCTGTTAGAGATATTGCCGAGCGACTGCAGTTGTTTGACCTGCGCGATGGCCGGGCAATCAAAATTGCCGGTTTGTTTTTCCTGGTGCTATCAATATTCTTCCTGATCGCCTTTACCTCTTACCTTTTTACCTGGCAGCAAGACCAAAGCTATGTAGCCAAAGCCAATGGCGGCTGGGGAAACCTGTTTAAAACAACCAAAGAGCTGTTAGAGAACGGTGTTAACAACCCCATGGTTGATAACTGGCTGGGCAAATTTGGCGCGCTGCTGTCTAATCAGTTCATTTTCGAATGGTTCGGCGTGGCATCGTTTGCCTTTGTGTTTATCTTCTTTGTGATCGGCTACCGGCTGCTGTTCAAGATCAAACTATTCTCGGTAAGTAAAATGCTTGCATACACACTTTTTTCAATGGTGTTTTTATCTATCGCCATTGGTTTTGTGCATGCATTCGTGATAGATTACCCACACTTTTTAGAAGGCAATTTTGGCTTTTGGAGCAACCGCTTGTTAAGTGCCCAGGTGGGCCAATCAGGTACCGGCGGTATCCTCATCTTCGCAGCTTTAACCGTGCTAATTATAGCCTATAATACTGATTTTAAGATCCCTAAACTAAAAGACCGAACGGTAGAGGCCGTGCCCGTGAATGAGGTATCGCCCGAACCGGTTGAACTTGTTGAAGAAGAAATTTCATTACCGGTAGAGTGGCCGCGTAACGGCAACCGTGTTAAAGAAACCGTTGTAGAGAAACTGGCAAACAATGCGCCGCTGAAACAGGAACCCATCTTACAAACATCAACCTTTACCCATGAGCCGGTGGTTTTAACACCCGAGCCTTATGTAAGCAATGAGCCGGAAGAAGATAATGAGATTCCCCTCACCATAAACGTAGAGCGCCCGCAGGCTGTATTGAGTATTGAAGAAAGCGACGATACCAAAGCCAAAAGCCTTGTTGAGCAGTTTGGCACGTACGATCATAAACTGGAGCTGGCATCATACAAATACCCAACAATAGACCTGCTTGAAAATTACGGCACCAACAAGATCTCGGTAGACTCGACCGAACTGGAAGCCAACAAGAACAAAATTGTTGAAACGCTTAACCATTACAATATCGAGATCGATAAGATCAAGGCCACTATCGGGCCAACCGTTACACTATACGAAATTATCCCGGCACCGGGTGTGCGCATCTCCAAGATCAAAAACCTGGAAGATGATATTGCATTGAGCCTGGCCGCTTTAGGCATACGTATCATTGCCCCAATGCCGGGCAAGGGCACTATCGGTATCGAGGTGCCTAACCAAAACCCTGAAATGGTTTCGATGCGGTCGATACTGGCTACCGAAAAGTGGCGCGATAATACGATGGACCTGCCTATTGCCCTGGGTAAAACCATATCCAATGAAGTATTTATTGCCGATCTGGCAAAGATGCCTCACTTACTGGTTGCAGGTGCCACCGGCCAGGGTAAGTCGGTAGGTATCAATGCCATATTAGTTTCCCTGCTTTATAAAAAGCACCCCGCCGAATTAAAGTTTGTACTGGTAGACCCTAAAAAGGTAGAGCTTACACTTTTCCGCAAAATAGAGCGGCACTTTCTGGCTAAACTGCCAGATGAAGCAGATGCTATTATCACCGATACCAAAAAGGTTGTAAATACGCTTAATTCGCTTTGTATTGAAATGGACCAGCGTTACGACTTGCTGAAAGATGCACAGGTACGTAACCTTAAAGAGTATAATACCAAGTTCATCAACCGTAAGATAAGCGACCCGGAAAAACACCGTTACCTGCCCTTTATTGTGCTGGTTATTGATGAGTTTGCTGATTTGATGATGACCGCCGGTAAAGAGGTGGAGCAGCCGATCGCGCGGATTGCGCAACTGGCGCGTGCGGTGGGCATTCACCTGGTTATTGCCACGCAAAGGCCGTCTGTTAACGTGATCACCGGTACTATCAAAGCCAATTTCCCTGCCCGTTTGGCCTTCAGGGTGTTGTCTAAAATAGATTCGCGTACCATACTGGATGCCGGTGGTGCCGATCAGCTAATTGGCCGCGGGGATATGCTCTTATCAACCGGCAGCGACCTGATACGCCTGCAATGTGCCTTTGTAGATACCCCGGAAGTAGAGCGCATTTCTGATTTTATCGGCAACCAGCGCGGTTACCCGTCGGCTATGTTCCTGCCCGAGTATGTGGGTGAAGGGGAAGCCGGCAGCAGCGCTAAAGATTTTGATCCGGACGATCGCGACCCGATGTTTGAAGATGCGGCACGCCTGATTGTACTGCACCAGCAGGGTTCTACTTCCCTTATTCAGCGTAAAATGAAGCTGGGGTATAACCGTGCCGGCCGGATCATCGACCAGCTGGAAGCTGCAGGCATTGTGGGCCCGTTTGAAGGCAGCAAGGCCCGCGATGTGCTGTACCCCGATGAATACAGCCTGGAGCGCCACCTGGAAACCTTACAAAAACCACGGGATTAAACCAATTAAAGTAAAATTGCTCTAAACTATTGTAAGCCGCGGCGGTTAATGCTGTGACGCTACCAACTATTATACATGAAAAAATTATCATACTTTTTTTTGGCTTTAACCTTTACGGCTACCGGTGCCTTTGCGCAAAAGGATGCTGATGCTAAAGTTATCCTGAATAAATTGAGCGCCCAGTACCGCACTTACGACGCCGTTAAAACTGATTTTACGCTGGCGATTGAAAACCAGCAAGCTAACGTAAAGCAAACCCAAACGGGTACATTAATGGCGCGATCAAAAGCTAATAAATATAAGGTTACGTTGCTTACCCCCGGCGCTAAACCAACCGTTACACAAGAGATCATCAGCGATGGTAAAAACCAATGGACTTACCTTAAAGATGCCAATGAGGTGCAATTAAGCACCGCCGATAACAGCGAAGAAAGCTTTAACCCGGCCAAGATCTTTACCATTTATGAAAAAGGTTATAAGTACCTGTATACCGGTCAGCAAAAAATTGCCGGCAGGGTTTACCAGGTAATAGACCTAACACCCGAAGATGCCAAAAAAAGCTTTTTTAAAGTACGACTAATGGTTGATAAGGTAAAAAACCAGTTATACAGTGCCCAGATTTTTGACAAGAATGGCAGCCGCTACACCTATACCCTACGCACCTTTACCCCCAACTATAAAGCAGCCGAAACCACGTTTGCCTTTGATAAAAAGTCGCACCCGGGTGTTGAGGTGGTTGATTTAAGATAATCTGTTATTCAAATCATCCCCTGTCATTTCGAACGATAGAGAGAAATCCTCTTAGGTATGCCTGACCGCTTTGGATTGATCAAAAGATTCGTCCTCAGGGCTGTCATTTCGAACAATAGAAAGAAATCTTTTAGGTATGCCTAACCGGTTTACATCGACCAGAAGATTCCTCGTCGCTGCGCTTTCCTCGGAATGACAAGTCTGTCATTTCGAACGATAGATAGAAATCCTCTTAGGTATGCCTGACAGCTTTGCATTAACCAGAAGATTCCTCGTCGCTGCGCTTTCCTCGGAATGACGAGTCTGTTAGCATCTTATTGATACACAAGAAAAACTAACCAGGCACAATAACCGTTGTGCTTATTCGTAATAACTTAGCATGATGCAGGCAGAAGAAATTGAGCGGTTAATCAAAATAAGTAAAGAGCGCCCGCTGATGCCCGAAACCTACGTGCCATGGAGCGAGCAGCCGCTGCCCGAAGATGGTTACCTTCCCGAGTCACTGATTTCTATACAAGGATTACCCGTTTACGAAACCCTTACCTCCCAGCAACAAAAAGATATAGGCCGTCATGAAGTAGTGCAGGTATTGTACTCATACGGCTGGGGCGAAGCGCTTTTTTGCGTTTTCATGGCTAAGTTTGCATTGGAGTTGCCACCCGAAAGCCCGGAGCACCGGTTTTTGATCCGGGAGATTATTGAGGAATACCGACACCAGGAAATGTTTGCACAAACCATTGCCCAGCTCAATGGCAAACCACTCATACAAACAACCGCGCATCGGCTGTCCGGAAAGATCAGCACTAACCTGTTGCCTGCAGATTACCTGTTTATGGGCAGCCTTGCGGTAGAACTCATCACCGATAAATATGGCAACTACGCCCGCCGCGACCCTAAGATCTACCTGGTGCTGAGAAAGGTTTTTGAACTGCACAACATTGAAGAAGGCCGCCATATCCATTTTACCAAAGGCTTACTGGAGCGTTATACGGAAAAGGCGGGCTTTATCAAAAAATCGCTGTACAGCTTTGTGATCCTCATCAATATTCACTTTGTACGCACTATGTATGTGCGTAAGGAGATCTTTGAGCGCGTAGGTATTAGCAATGCCGATGAGGTATTCAAACAGGCAAAGATCAACTTTCACAAAAAATTTAGCGAAAACTGCCTGGATGATATCATCAAATTTGTGAACAGTTGGGGCGGTTTTAACATAGCCACCCGTTGGGCCTGGCGCTGGTTGCTGGATGCAAAAGTATAATCTGTATTATAAAATGTACTTTAAATTTTATTGGCAATTCCAAACGTCATAAATCGATAAAGCTCATTAAATTAACGGCATCATTAGCTTATCCAGGAATATATAATAGCTGTAGGTATCCAATAATCATCCTTTTGTTGATAGATCGCGAGAGAACCTTCGCCACATAAGTTGCCGCAATAGTAACCAACGTAGAATAAAACAAATTTATCGTGACGTAGAAAGATTGGCCTGGAAAAAGTATAAACCGTTGATACGTTCTTCTTAAAATTTTGCCAATCGCCATCAGTTTTAGAGGATACCTTATCTAAGCTGTCCTTTGTTAAGATCTTTGCATCAGGATATAAGTTACCACTCCACGATTCGTTTTCCATTTTTAGAAATTCAGACCTGATATACTGTTTTTCCTTTTCGGTAAATTGAATGATATGTTCAAATGGCCTCTTTCCTTTTCCAACTTTTGATGCCCCTTTACCTGCTGCAAAATATCTATCAACAATATCTTGACCTACTATCCCTTTTTCCTGTCGAAATACCTGTATCCGATTAGGCAAAACTTGTTTGATAAAGAGGGTTGACTTATCCTCTTGCGCATAAATTCCACTAAAAGAAAAAGTTAAAATCAATAGCAGGACAACCTTTTTCATAATTATTTTTATTACACCCTTATATAAATCTTGTTCTTATCCAGCATCTTACCTACGCACCAGCAAAGCAACATGTAGCTAATGGCAAAAAGCAGCGAGCCAATGGCACCCGGAATGATGGCCTGGTAAACAGTGCTATTTATCCAGTCGAAAAAGCTTTGTTTGCCAACCGGGATCATCCAGAAGGCGATGATCAAAATTTCTGACAGGATGTAAATAGCCAGTGGGTTTTTGCCCACCGTGGTAAAAAATGAAGTCCAGTTCCAGCCGTTCCACTGCGCTATTTCTACAACAAAAATCAACCCGGAGATGATCAGCAGATCCAGCCCCACAGTAAGCAGCGTAAACGGGCTCGACCATAATTTTTTCCCTATCGGGAAAAACATATTCCAGCTCCAAGCAACAAACAGCAGCACACAACCGGTAAGCAACAGCTTGGCAATCGTCTCATACCCTTTACCTTTTTGCTGGATGTAACGCCCGGCAAAATACCCTCCAATTACGTTCACTATGGCAGGCAGTGTGCTCAATATGCCTTCCGGGTCAAAGGGTTTACCTTCACCGTGGTACAAATGGTCGTCGCCTAACAGGTATTTATCCAGGTAAGTACCGGCATTGGTCAGCATATCATACGGTGCCGATGGGTCGCCGTAAATAAGCAGTAACACCTGGTACCCCACCAACAATAAAATGCTGATAATAATTATGGTACGGGTTGATTTTATAAAATAAACAATAAGCGATGCAAACAGATAGCAAAGCGCGATGCGTTGTAATACGCCCATGATCCGTGTGTGGCTGATGGGTTTAACGCTCCATACTCCGTGGTGCGCCTCAACAAACGGGAACCAATACATCAGGTAGCCAATCAGGAAAATAAGGATAGCCCGTTTAAAGATTCTGGCCAGTACCGCGCCGGTGCTTAACGTATCAAACTTGCGGTTGGTAAAACTCATAGCATTACCAACGGCAAACAAAAACGATGGGAACACCAAATCGGTAGGCGTAAAACCGAACCAGGCCGCATGCTCCAGCGGTGCAAAAGGGTGCGCTCCGCTGCCGGGCGTGTTTACAATGATCATAAAACAAATGGTCATCCCCCGGAAAACATCAAGCGAAAGGAACCGTTCGGGCTTTTGGGTCATATCAATAAATTTTAATATAAGGGCTTATCGCACTAACTATTGTACCTGCGGCAATCGGTTTTGCGCTTAAAGCTAAGCAAAAACATTTTAAATTATTTTAAAAAGACAAAGTTTAGTCAAAAATGATGCGGCAACTTTTTAACTGCGTAAATGTTATTATTTTTGAGATGATGCTTACGCTAACTAATCACACACTTGAAAAACTTGAGTTGCTTTTAAAGACAGCCGGTTACCGTGTGCGGTATGAAAAAGGCAATTTTAAAACCGGGGCTTGCCTGTTGCAAAACAGCCGGGTTGTGGTGGTAAATAAATTTGCCAACTTGGAGAGCAAAATAGCATCGGTGGCCGACCTGGCCCGCACTTTAGAGATAGATTATAAACTGCTTGATGAAAAACAGGCTGCATTTTTGCATCAGATCAAACAAACCCAACTGCAGCTGTGACCATTACTTTTTTAGGAACCGGGACTTCGCAGGGTGTGCCCGTAATTGCTTGCGATTGCGAGGTATGCACCTCTACCGATAAGCACAACAAACGCTTACGGACATCGATATTAATACAATTGGCAGATAAGACCATCGTTATAGATTCGGGGCCTGATTTCAGGTACCAGATGTTACGGGCGCAGGTTAAGCATCTGGACGCCATTGTATTTACGCATGAACATAAGGACCATGTAGCCGGCATGGATGATATCCGCGCTTTTAACTATAAACAGAACGGCCCTGTAGATGTTTACGCCGACACCCGTGTACAGCGTGCCCTGCGCCGGGAATTCCCTTACATATTTGATGACGCCGGTTACCCCGGCATCCCTCAAATTGATCTGCATACCATCGGCTTAACACCTTTTGACATTGGCAGCGTTCATTTTACACCTATAGAAGTACTGCATTACAAACTGCCTGTATTAGGTTTCCGGATAAAGGATTTTACCTATATCACCGATGCCAAAACGGTTTCAGAACATGAGAAAGAAAAGATCAAAGGTTCAAAGATCCTAGTGATCAACGCGCTTCAAAAACAAAGCCATATATCGCACTTTACGCTGCAAGAAGCTATTGCCTTTGCGCAGGAGATCGGTGCCGAAAAAACTTATTTTACTCACATTAGCCACCGCCTAGGCAAGCATGCGGATATCGCTAAAGAACTGCCAGCCGGCATTGAACTGGCATATGACGGCCTGCAGCTGGAGATCTGAAAAAGCATTCTGAAAATGTTTAATTTCTAACTAAAATTGGCCCGTGTTTCGTTAAATGCCTTCACAATTATTAAATTGCGCTATATTACTACCTTGCCATGAAAAACCTTGTTTACCTGAGCACCGCATCTAAATTAATGCATGAAAACCAGCTAATGGATATACTGCATAATGCCCGGCAGCACAACTCGGCAGTGGGTATATCGGGCGTGTTGCTTTATTCAGAAGGTACGTTTATCCAGGTTTTAGAAGGTCAGGATAAAGTGATTGACGCCCTTTATTTGAGGATCTCTGCCGATAATCGCCATAAAAATGTGATCAAACTGATAGAGGGGCCAATAGAAGAAAAAAGCTTCAGCCAGTGGGTAATGGGTTTCAGCGTAGTAGATCATGAAGTAACAAAAGGGTTGGTAGGTTACCTTCAATCTACCGATAAGCTCCCGGTAAATAACCCGAATAGCGAAGCTGTTGCAACTATTAAGACATTTATTGAATCTAACAAGCTAAACATCAACTATTAAAGCTTTAGACTACAAGCGCTTTACAAGCTATCAAATACTAAAAGAAGGGGCTGCCAATTAAATTGGCAGCCCCTTCTTTTAAGGATGTTAGATAGCCGGTTACTCCCCTGTGTTATCCAACCCGCGACCGGTTTTATGCTGCAGTTCGTCGATCCGTTTTGAGGCATCTGCCTTGCTTAACTTTTCGTCAAATTCCTCGCCTGCCTCGTCAGATAATGTTTTGAGGTAAGAGTGTTGCGCACCGGTCATTGGTTCGTCGCCGGTTGTCCAATCGTCCGGGTCTTTAACCGTGTTAGATCCTTTTATTCCGTTATTGTCTTCTGCTGCATTATCAAACAGCTCGTTGTCTTTATTTACGTCGGCCATAATAGTTTGTTTATTAGAATAACCCCATGGCTAAGTTATTGTTTGCTAAAAAAATGAGCAATTAATAGATCTCTACATAGCTTATCATATCTATTGCGCCGATATATGAATTCAAATGCCCTTTCTGTTTAACGTCTACCTGCCCCCTGATAGTCATCCGGTGATTATTGATACGTGAAAAATCGCCGTCGCCATATTGAAAAAGACCGGTGTTGGTACCGGTAAGTTTGAGCGGACAGTCCTGCGAAAAATTGATCCAAAGCGCGTTTCGGTTGCCCTTATCTACCAGTGTACTGTCATTTAGCAGGGCCGACAGGTTTTTACCTTCCACATATTTGCCGGTAACCTCCACGTATTGCCTGTCGTAATCCTTTAAATGGGAAACCAGCTTGCCGAAGCTTACTTTACGATAAGTTATACCTGCCGAGCATTCGCTGGTGTAAACGCCCTTTTGCCCGCTGCAGCCGGTAAGCCCAACAACCGTAACCGATAAAAGCAGACGCCTGAAACCCGACATAGTAAAATCAATTATGCACACCACAAGATAACAAATCGGCTTGTTGTTACAGGCAAAAACCGTGTAAGATTATTGCTATAGTGCAGCTAACATTTTACAATAGCCTATCCTGCGCTTAACCTTTATTGTCTATTTTTACCGTACAAAAATCATCATGAAAAAACTTAGCATTGCGCTGTTGCTGGTATTTGCCTGCCTGGAAGGGTTTAGCCAGATTGTGGTACCGGTAACTGATACCGCCCAGCAAATTATAGCCGGGCGCAAAAACAGCCCGGCCCAGCAAAAAAAACCGTATGTAATTTTAATCTCTGCCGACGGTTTCCGTTGGGATTATGCGGACCGCTACAATGCCGAAAACCTAATCAGGCTGCGTAAACAGGGTGTTGCTGCGGCCTCGATGCAGCCGTCATACCCGTCTGTTACCTTCCCTAACCACTATGCGATGGTGAGCGGTTTGTACCCCTCGCATTCGGGATTGGTAAATAACAGCTTTTACGACCGCGACCGCAAAGAATTTTATAGCATGGGTAACAAAAAGAAAGTTGCCGACGGATCATGGTATGGCGGATCGCCGCTTTGGGTACTGGCAGAGCAGCAACAAATGAAATCGGCCAGTTTTTACTGGGTAGCATCTGAGGCAGCTATAAAGGAAATACGCCCCAGCTACTATTATATTTATAACGAAAAGATAAACACACATAACCGCATCAGCGCTGTTGTGGACTGGCTTAAATTGCCAACCGACGAGCGCCCGCACCTGATCACCTTTTACTTCCCCCAGGTGGACCATGCCGGGCACCTGCACACACCCGAATCACCGGAGGTTGCGCATGAGGTACACTATGTAGATTCGGCCGTTAATGAACTTTATAAAGCCGTAAAAACAACCGGCCTTAATGTAAACTTTGTATTTGTATCAGATCATGGCATGACCAAGGTAAACACCGAGGAACAGATCAGGATCCCGGCCGCTATCGATACTTCTAAGTTCACCATATCCGGCGATGGCATTTTAGTTGAGCTGTACGCTAAAGACAAATCTTCGATACAGCCTACTTATGACGAATTGAAAAAAGAGGCCAAAAATTACCAGGTTTATTTAAAGACCAATGTACCTGCACGCCTGCATTATGGCACTGCCGATGACAGGCACAATCGTATTGGCGATATTTTGCTGATACCGGATTGGCCTATGGTTTTTAACCTGAGCAATCGCAAAACCATTAACCCCGGCTGGCACGGATACGACCCCACCCTTATAAAAGATATGCACGCCACCTTTTATGCATGGGGGCCGGCATTTAAAAAGCATCTTCATATCAAAACATTTCAAAACGTTGATGTATTTAACATGATAAGCCGCATACTTGGCCTTAAGATAAACCCGTTGGATAAAGTGGATGGAACAGCCAAACTGGCCGATGAGATCCTGGTAAAAAAAGCTGTTAAAAAATGAGATTAACGTTTAAACTAATTATGCTACTGTTGCTGCCGGCAACTTTATTTGCGCAAAGCACTGCGGTGTTAAAAAAGCAGGCTACCATTGTATCTGATGCACTTGTCAGTGGCGATTATTCTACCGTGGTAAATTACATGTACCCTAAAATAGTACAGAATGCAGGCGGCAAGCAAAAAATGCTGCAGCTTTTAACTGGTGCTATGATGCAAATGAAAGCTACCGGTGCCACTTTCCAGAGCGCTACCATTGGCGAGCCGGGCAAGTTTTACAAAGCCGGGCGGGAAATTCATTGCCTGGTGCCTGAAAATATTCGGGTGAAAACAGCTAACGGAAGTTTCGCCACGCAAAGCAATTTGCTGGCAGTGAGCCAAAACGGCGGCAAAAGCTGGACCTTTACCGATCTGAACAAGGCAACGATAGATAAGATACCGCAATTGTTCCCTTATTTTAATAAGGACCTAAGATTGCCGCAGCCAAAAACACCAAGCTTATAAACTAATCGTTGCAACTGATGCAGTTAAGCACCAGTTGCCTTAGATTATGACTGATTGTCGGAACCTTCGAGTTTTACAATTTTGTTGTAAATTCCTAAAAGTAAAAATGGCGCGGCCCACTGCCCTACAAATAAAGCATTGTGGCGTTTACCCAGTACTTTAAAAGTCATTGATACGCCAATAGAGGCTAGCGCTGCCCATAAGAATACATCAGATGGTATCTTCGCGGTTTGCTGTTCAATTGCTTTGGCTACAGGGCCTTCTGTGTGTTGTGGATTTGAGTTTTCTGGCATGATATTACTGTTTATTTGGCCAACTGCATGTTAGCCAATAGATAAACATTGTTACAGAATATAAGTTTCTCTCTAATTAATTTATTTCACTAATTGTAAATCTACTTTAGTTCACAATTGGATTCATAACTTGTCGTTAACTATCATATGGCTTACCTTCATACATGGTCCATCGGTTTTTCTAGATTATTTATCTGCATACTAATCCTCTTTTGCGCGGAACAATTAGTTGCGCAGGATACTATCGCCATAAAAAAACAAGCTGCCCGGTTTGCTGCTGCCACTTTTAACGGTGATCATAAAACGGTTATCGATCTGACCTACCCTGCTTTAATTGAGCTATCCGGAGGACGGGAAATGATGCAGAAATTAATTACCGATAAAATAGAAACTATCCGCAAACGTGGTATTGTTAAGTTTGAAGGCACAGTTGGTTTGCCCGGACCTGTTTACAAAGCCGGCACGCAGCTGCACTGTCTTATACCTGAATACATCATCTTCCGGATGCCGAAAGGACACTACTATGCCGAATCATATCTTTTAGGTGTAAGTGACGACAATGGCAAAAAATGGAAATTTTTAGACGTTGGCAGCATGCCGCAAACCATACTGCATAAATTGTTGCCAAATTACAACGATGCATTGGTGATACCGCAATCGGCCAAACCGGTTTACTTTGCCGACTGACCTTTTACTTCGCGCTAAAATCATTAAATTGGGATGATCTAATAACTCCCCCATATGCAACGCAGAAATTTCCTTAAAACAGGGTCATTAGCCGGCCTTACCTTAACTACGCTGGTAACCGCTTCATGTACGCCATCCGCCACCGATGCCAGTAAAATGAAAGACACTACCGCCGCGGATGATTTTGAATTGAACGAAGCCACCATTGATAGCCTCCAACAAAAGATGCAAAGCGGCAGCCATACTTCGCGTGCCCTAACCGAACTATATCTTAAACGCATTAAGGCCATTGATAAAACGGGCCCGGCTTTGAACGCGGTTATAGAAGTAAATAAGAGCGCCCTGGATATGGCAGATGCAATGGATAAGGAGCGCAAGGCAGGTAAGGTACGCAGCCTGCTGCATGGCATCCCGGTATTGATAAAAGATAATATTGACACGGGTGATAATATGCATACTACGGCCGGCTCACTTGCGCTGGGGGAGCATTTTGCCAAACAAGATGCATTTATTGTGCACAAGCTGCGTGAGGCAGGCGCTGTGCTGCTGGGTAAAACCAACCTGAGCGAATGGGCCAACTTCCGCTCCTCGCATTCCACCAGCGGGTGGAGCAGCCGCGGATTGCAAACTAAAAACCCTTACGTGCTTGACCGTAACCCCAGCGGCTCGAGTGCCGGTACGGGTTCGGCTGTTTCGGCTAACCTTTGCGCTGTTGGTATCGGTACCGAAACTGATGGTTCCATCGTGTCGCCATCATCGGTTAACGGTTTGGTAGGTATTAAACCTACCGTAGGCTTGCTAAGCCGTACAGGTATCATCCCTATTTCAAAAACACAGGATACAGCTGGCCCAATGGCGCGTACGGTAAAAGATGCTGCAATATTGCTGGGTGCATTGGCAGGTGTCGATCCAAAAGACAGCTTCACGCTTAAAAGCAAGGTACAGAAAGATTACACCAGATTTTTAGATATTAACGGTTTAAAGGGCAAGCGCATAGGTATGCAAAAGATCGACAACCCTAATGCCGCTACGTTAAAATTGCTGCAGCAAGCCTTAACTACCCTAAAGGCGCAAGGTGCCGAAGTGATTGAAATTGACGTAAACAAACAACTCCATGAAATTCGCGACAGTGAATTTTTAGTCCTGCTATACGAATTTAAAGACGGTTTGAACGAATACCTTTCTACTGCGGCGGCCAAAGTCAAGAACCTGACAGATGTGATTGCTTACAATACCGCTAATGAAGATAAGGCAATGCCCTTTTTTAAACAAGAAACCCTGGAGCTTGCGCAAACCAAAGGCGACTTAAACAGCAAAGAGTACCTGGATGCCGTTGCAAAATCTAACGGGATATCACGCAAAATTATCGACAAGATCATTACCGATAACAAACTGGATGCAATTGCCGGCCCTACCAATGGCTTTGCCGTATGTATCGACCTGATAAACGGCGATTACGATAACGGCTTTTCGTTTTCATCACCGGCAGCCATGTCGGGGTACCCGCACATCACCGTACCTATGGGGGCATGGCATGACCTGCCTATGGGCCTGTCCTTCTTCGGCACTGCCTGGACCGAGGGAGAGCTGATCCGTATAGCTTACGCCTATGAGCAGGCATCTAAAAAACGCGTTCGGCCGCAATTTAAAACTGGTTTGTTCGCCTGATCTTGTGCAGAGACCTATTAGTTGAAGCGAGCGGACAGGGCGCCTGGATCAGCTTTGTTCATTTTTTAACCTCATGCACATTCCGAAGGTGATACCATTTTATCCGATGTGGATACCATTTTGCTGCCGGTTTTTGCCGCACCTTTGTATCAACATTAAAAACTATATAAATGGAACCTACAAACAAAATAGCATTGATAACAGGCGGCAGCCGTGGCCTTGGTAAAAACGCTGCATTGAAACTTGCCCATAAGGGAAACCACGTCATCATCACCTATCGCAGCAAACAAGACGAAGCCGACCAAGTGGTAAAAGAAATTGAGTCGTTAGGCCTTAAAGCCGCAGCCTTGCAACTGGATACCGGCAAAGTAGCCACATTTCCAGCTTTTAAAGAAACACTTGCTGATACTTTACAACAAATTTGGGGCAGGGACACCTTCGATTTTTTGGTGAATAATGCCGGCATCGATGCCGCGTCGCCATTTGCGCAAACCACTGAGGAAGATTTTGACAACTTGTTTAACATCCATTTTAAGGGTGTTTATTTTTTAACCCAAACACTGCTAACTACCATTGCTGATGGTGGCCGCATCATCAACCTGTCTACCGGGTTAACGCGCTTTGCAACGCCGGGTTACGCAGCCTACGCATCTATGAAAGGCGCTATTGAAGTGTTTACAAAATACCTGGCTAAAGAATTAGGCAGCCGCGGCATTGCAGCTAATCTGGTTGCGCCAGGCATTATCGAAACCGATTTTACTAAACGCGCGTTTGACAGCCACCCGGGTATGCATGACTTTATCTCGTCGATAACCGCGCTTGGCCGCCCCGGTCAGCCGGACGATATCGGCGGCGTTATCGCGTTTTTATGTAGCGAAGATGCCCGCTGGATTAATGCACAGCGCATTGAAGCTTCGGGTGGCATGTTTTTGTAAAACAATACTCACAAAAAAGGGGATGATCTGCTTAAGACCATCCCCTTTTTCATCTACCTTAAATCTTAGTTAGAGCTTTGTTGGTTAATTTATCCGGGAATGTAATATTTTGCCGTCTTTTAGCAAAAGGCACTAATAAAGGCTAAATTGCGGCTTTATAAATTATCAGTAGTATGGAATTTGGCCGCGTACCGGAAGAACAAATTGGAAGCATCGACTTTAGTCTGCCTGTCAACCCGCAGTTCACTATTGATACACTTACCGCGTCAAAAAACAAATCGCCGTTACAGGTACATGTGGGTTGCGCTAAATGGGGCCGTAAAGAATGGGTGGGCCAGATCTATCCTCCAAAAACAAAGGATGCGAATTTTTTGGATGAGTACGTAAAGCATTTCGACTGTATCGAGCTCAACGCAACCTTTTACCAGGTTTATGGCCCCGACACAATAGGCAAGTGGAAACAAAAGGCCGACGCCAACCCCGATTTTAAATTTTGTCCTAAATTTTCGCAAAGTATCAGCCATATCCGCAGGCTTAAAAACGCAGATGATATTACTACTACATTTTATGATGGTGTGCTGGCCTTCGGCGATAAACTGGGGCCGCTGTTTTTGCAGCTGAGCGATAACTTTACGCCTAAAAGCCTGCCCGAGCTAACGGCTTATCTGGAACGCCTGCCTACAGACCTCCCCGTTTATGTTGAATTACGGCATAAAGACTGGTTTGCCGTGCCCGAAAATAAAGAGGCTGCTTTCAGCCTGTTTAAGCGGTTAAATATCGGATCTATACTAACAGATGCCACCGGCCGCCGGGATTGCCTGCACATGATGTTGCCTACCCCGCATGCCTTTATCAGGTTTGTTGGTAATGGCCTGCACCCAACCGATTACCTGCGCTGCGATGAATGGGTAGACCGTATAGTGGAATGGAAAGAGTTGGGCCTGCAATCGGTTTGGTTTTTTATGCACCAGCATGATGAGCGTTACTCGCCGGAGCTTTGCGATTACGTAATTGCCAAGCTAAATGACAAATTAGCCCTCAACATTCACCGGCCACAGTTTATCGGCAAGGAACAAGGCCTGTTCGAGTAAGAATGTAATTATTGTTATTCAAGCGAAGCCGCCACAGCAATGTTATAACCGGTGTTACCGGTAATAAGTGTGCTGTCGCTTGATGTAATTACGGAGATCAAGCACGATACCCGCAAAGAAGTAAAATATGAGCGGGAAACCCACTGCTAAGAATGAGGTGTAAATAAAAAATAGGCGGATTTTGGAGATAGAAATATTAAACCGCTCGCCAAGGTAAGTACATACCCCAAAGGAGTAGCGCTCAAAAAAGGTGAAGATCCGTTGTAACATATCAGGACGGTTTTAATATTTTAATTCCAAAGCCGCATTGTAGGCATTTCTTATAATTACAGTAGTTATTTCTTAGCTCCAGTAAGGCCTGCGATTCAAATGCTGATTTGATATCCAGCCCTAAGTTAACAAAATCCGTGGTTACACTGTTTTGTTCGCCGGGAATATTTTCCAAAAGCTTTAGGCTCCTGCTTATATAATATTGTTGTTGCAGGTGCTTACCGTAACTAAATAAAAATAAGGCAACTGTATTAAGTAATATGGTATCAACCGAGGCCGCGCCAAAATGTTTGCCTGCTGGTTTCGACTCCCTGTCGAACCGGTAATGCGTATCCCAGTACGGGTTGATGTTAATGTTGCTAAACAGTTCACGCAAGGCTTTAACATCTTTGGTCTCCAGGATTTTGCTGAACAAGTGATTAGATTGCACTACCAGCCCGGCGAACTGAGCAAGACGGATAGTAGGGAAGTTTTGCGGCCGCATCCGCAGGAATTTCCATAGATGGGTCTCTACCGGTGCAAGGTTAAACTTTTTCTGCAGGAACTGGTATTCACTTTTCAATTTCTGCGGGTACTCATCTGTAAAATCTTCATTTAAAAACCCGGCCTGCCCAAAAATCAGCGCCTCTATCTGCATACTGTTATTCTTGTGCTTAGCCAGGATATTTTGAGGCAGAGACTTTGCCATCAGTTCAAAAGGCAGGGCATTTGTTTTAAACCCGAAGTTAGCTGCCAAAAATTGGTAAAAGGTTTCCTCCCAATCGCCCCGGTTTTGGGCAAGCGCAGCAATCACCGCTTCAGATCGTTTTTCGAGTCGTTCTACCAGGATGCGCGTAAGCCAGTTGCGCATGGTCAGGCCATCAACCGTGGCAATGTTTGCTTCGCAGGGAATGATAGTTTGCGCACCAAAAACAAGGTTATGATAGCGGTTAAAAAGATCCGGGTTAATACGGTCTTTCAGTTCCAGCGTGGGCACGCGTTTGCCATTATTACGGTACAGGGGCAAATCATCCCGGTAAACAATATGCAGTATCACACTATCGTAGGCATTGTCTGTACTGTGGCCATGGCGTTGCCAATCGGACGAGCTGAGGTGCAGTTCAGCATTGCCCGCCCAGGTCGTATTGCCAATGCGGATCCGCGCGTTTTGAAAATCGGCCCCTGCATGGCTGTTGTGCAGCCCTGCCGAATAAACCTGCAGCTCTTCACCCTCGGTTGTTCGCAGGTCAAGCCTGTCAAACAGCCGGAACTTCCATACGTAATGCAAAAAATCTTCGGTAAAAAGCATAACGAAAGTTAGGCAAGAATCGGAGGAAAACAAAATTAGTAACGACTATTTCTTACAGGGACCTTCTTTCCGAATTTTTAGTCAGCAATGGGTTTACCGTATGAACTGGGAGTGCCATCAAAGCAACATGTGAAATTTTCGACGCAATTTTAGCTATCTTGCCCTTGCCAAAAAATCTGCCAAACCATGAGTATTATTGCCGAACCACAAACAACCCAAAGCCGTGTATGGTCAATTGTTGGCGGTTCGCTGGGGAATTTGGTAGAGTGGTATGACTGGTACGTTTACTCGGCATTTTCGCTATACTTTGCGGGAGCATTTTTTCCGAAAAGTAATCCTACAGCCCAACTTTTAAATACCGCAGGCATTTTCGCCATCGGCTTTTTAATGCGGCCTATCGGCGGCTGGCTTATGGGCACTTTTGCCGATAAGCACGGCCGAAAAACAGCCCTTACTTTTTCAGTATTGCTAATGAGTGCCGGGTCGCTCATTATTGCCATAACGCCTGATTTTAAGCATATCGGCATTGCCGCACCTGTATTGCTGGTACTTGCACGTATAATTCAGGGGCTAAGCGTTGGCGGCGAGTATGGCACCAGCGCTACTTACTTAAGTGAAATGGCTACTAAAAAAAGACGGGGCTTTTATTCGAGCTTCCAATATGTAACCCTTATTATGGGGCAATTGCTGGCACTGGGCGTATTGATATTGCTGCAACGCGTATTTCTATCAGAAGATCAATTGCATAGCTGGGGCTGGCGCATCCCCTTTGGCATTGGCGCTGCGCTGGCCATTATAGTGATGTACCTGCGCCGCAGCCTCCAGGAGTCGGTAAACCTTGATAAGAAAGACGACAGCCAAAGCAGCGCCCGCGGGTCGCTCCGGGCGCTGGCGCAACACCCGAAAGCGGTACTTACGGTTATTGGCCTCACAATTGGGGGAACGGTAGCCTTTTACACGTTCACAACTTATATGCAGAAGTTCCTGGTGAATACCAATGGCTTCAGCAAGAATACGGCCACGCTGATATCAACCTTAACCCTGGTAGTTTTTATGCTGATACAGCCGCTGTATGGACTGCTGTCCGACAGGATTGGCCGCAAGCCGATGCTTAAGGCGTTTGGCATACTGGGCACACTCACAACTATCCCCATACTTACTTATTTAAGCCAAACCCATAGCTTTTGGGTTGCCTTTGCCCTTATCATGCTAGCCTTGCTTATCGTAAGTAACTATACTGCCATTAATGCGGTAGTAAAGGCGGAGTTGTTTCCGGCGCATATCCGCGCCTTAGGTGTGGGCTTCCCTTACGCTATTGCGGTGTCGGCATTTGGTGGTTCGGCAGAGTATCTTGCCTTGCTATTTAAACAAAATGGCCACGAAGAATTGTTTTACTGGTACGTTACCGGTTGCGTAATGTTATCGCTATTAGTTTACATAACAATGAGTGATACGCAAAAGCATTCGAAGATAGAGGGCGAGTAAATTTGGCTCTACTTATATCCTTACTACGAGTTTAACTACAAGTTTGAGTTGATATTACTTAGATACCAAGCCGGATATTACGTTGATGCTTAACGCTACAATGGCGGTATTAAAAGCAAATGAAATGAGGCCGTGGCGCCAGGCTATACGGCGGATGAGTTTTGAGGAGATCTCGACATCCGACACCTGGAACGTCATTCCCAGTACAAAAGAGAAGTACACAAAATCCATATAATCCGGCTCTTTATCATCGCCGGGAAACTCCAGGCCGCCGGCAGGGTTACGGTTGCCTTTTTCAACGCTGTAATATAGATGTGCGTAACGCAGGGTATAAATAGTATGTACCAGCCACCACGAGGTGACCACCGCCCCCATTGACAGGAAAACGTAGCCGGCCACCGTTTGCTGCGACTCGCCTTTAGACGATTTTAAAAGCAGAAAAATAGCGAGTAAACTTATAAGTGATGCAGATGTAACGAACAGCGAGATCAAATACCTGCTTGAATCTTCCAGCCTGGCTATCTTACGGATATCTTTGGGGTGTGCCCACAAAATCACTATCCAGCTAAGGATGATAATGGTAAGCGAAAACCCTACCCAGGTAATCAGCGCCACAGCGGGTACCGATGGTATGTGCCTGCAACATAGATAAGTTATAGCCGCTATCACCAAACCAATCAGCAGGCGATGGTTAGCATCCAAACGCAATAATAAATAATTCTTAGGTTCGGATACGGGTTTCATATTTTATCTTTATTTATCGCCGATAGCTACTGCCTCGTTCTGCGAAGTATTAAATATCGCTGGTCAAAATCTTAATCTTCTTCTACAATTTCGGCTACCCGGCCTACCTGGCCGTCTTCCAAACGTACCTTAATTCCGCGGGAATGAAAAGCAGAACTTGTCAGCAAATCTTTTACAATTCCGCGTGTCAATTTACCGCTCCGCTGATCTTTCTTCAGGATGATATCTACCTCTAAACCCGGGTAAATGTCTGCTCTGTTTTGTCCGTTCATAGTTTTTCGGAGTCCGGAAGTCTGAAGACAGAAAGTCCGGAAGATTACATTTATATTTTGTGTTTGCTTTTCGTACTTACCGACTTTCGGACTTACCGACTAACTCTTTTATCGCTTGCTCCACCTTTTTAAAGTCGAAGCTTTGCACTACTTTTTCCATCGCCGCGGTTATCTCCGCGTTGTTCAGGTTGCCAATACTGCCTTCATGGGTATGGTTCACGGTTTTATCAGGGTTGAAGTTCCCCTGCTCAATCTCCAGGCCTATTTGCTTATATGCGTCGCGAAACGGCGTGCCGTTCAATACAGCTTTGTTCACCTCTTCAACACTGAAAAGATAAGCGTATTTAGGGTCGTCCAAAATATTTTTATTCACGCTGATATTTTGCAGCATAAAGTTAGCCATGTGCAGGCAGTCTATCAGATCGGTAAAAGCGGGAAACAAAACCTCTTTAAGTAATTGCAGTTCGCGGTGATAGCCTGATGGCAGGTTAGTGGTCATCATCGCAATATCGTTTGGCAACGCCTGCATGCGATTACATTTACCCCGCATGATCTCCCACACGTCGGGATTCTTCTTATGTGGCATGATACTGCTGCCGGTGGTCAGGTTTTCCGGATAGCTTACAAACGCGAAGTTCTGACTCAGGTACAGGCATTGGTCTATTGCCATTTTAGCCAGTGTCGCCGCTATGGAAGATAGTGCCTGCGCAATAACGCGCTCCGTTTTGCCCCGTCCCATTTGCGCGTAAACCACGTTATGGTTCAGGCTTTCAAACCCCAGCAACTGGGTGGTTAGGGTACGGTTAAGCGGAAACGACGAACCATAACCGGCAGCCGATCCTAACGGGTTTTTATTAGTAATCTTCCAGGCGGCAAGCACCATTTCCAAATCATCAACCAAACCTTCTGCATAGGCGCCAAACCACAGGCCGAACGACGACGGCATAGCTACCTGCAAATGCGTATAACCGGGCAGCAAAACATCTTTATGCTGCTCGCTCAGATCTATCAATTGCCGAAACAGCTTACCGGTATCTTCGACTATCTGCTGCAGCTGGCTGCGGAAAAACAGCTTCAGATCAACCAGCACCTGGTCGTTACGGGAGCGGCCGCTATGGATCTTTTTACCGGCATCGCCAATGCGCTGGGTAAGCAGCATTTCTACCTGCGAGTGCACATCCTCTACCCCTTCTTCAATAGTAAAATTGCCGTTTTGGATATCGGCATAAATCACTTTAAGCTCGCGCTGTACAAGGGCAAGATCGGCTGCATCCATCAAACCTATCGACTGCAGCATGGTAGTGTGTGCCAGCGAACCTAATACATCAAAGGCTGCCATCTGCCGGTCTAACTCGCGGTCGTGCCCAACGGTAAAGTTTTCTACCAGCGTATCAACGTTGGTGGTTTTTTGCCAAAGCTTGCTCATGCTGCAAATATAAAATTAAAAGGTGTAGATGATACGTTGATGCAATAATAGCCTTAACTGTTCAACCTAACAGCCCACCTTGCAATTAATTAACCTAAAAAACCAACAAGGTCAACAGCTATGCTTTATATTTAAAGCAGTTTATGATATGAGCAAGTCCCCTGTGAAGATACCTGACCTGAAAAACCGCCCGTTTGTATTGTTTGCCTTGCTGGCACTGGTATTACTTATTGCATCGTTATTTCCGTCATCCAAAAATGTCGACCTCAACCTGTCGGATACTTATTTTGTTGTTGCCATAACCGGGATTTTGCGTACACTGGCCTGGGCAATGCTGCTATTATTCCTGATCTACTTTTTTGCCAACCGGCTGTTACTTTCAACCAGGATAACATGGGCGCATATCCTATTAACTATTATGCCGCTGATTGTTTTGTTGATCCTATTTCGATTTTTCCGCATGAAGAGGCACCTACCAGATATTATGCCGTGGCACAGCCCAAAAGCAGTTTAAATTGGAATGCCATGATCTTTGCTTTGGTAGCTATCCCGGTGGCAGCACAGGTGTTACTGCTAATCAATATGATAGGTGGTGCATTTAAAAGATAAGACTAGCCCGCTCTTAGATGTAAATTTAGGCACTTGAAGGCAGGCAGGTTAAACAATCTTATTCAGCATCTCTATATACAGTGCTATCCCTTCGGCAATTTCATCTACGTAGATAAACTCATCGGCCATGTGCGAGCGGGCGCTATCGCCGGGGCCAACCTTGATAGACGGGATATCCAGCAGCGACTGATCTGACGTAGTTGGCGATCCGTAAGTTTTGCGCCCTAAGGCCACGCCTGCCTGTACAAACGGGTGGTTTTTATCTATCGAGGATGGTTTGAGGCGGATGCTGCGCGGTTTTACATCGCAGGTTACATGCTGACGGATAATTTCTAATACTTCTTCGTTACGGTAAGCATCGGTTACCCTTACATCAACTGTAAAAGTACAGCTTGCAGGTACCACATTGTGTTGCGAGCCTGCATTGATGATTGTTACCGACATTTTTATTGGACCAAATACTTCTGATTCTTTAGGAAACCTGAACGTACGGAACCACTCGATATCGGCAAGTGCCTTATAAATGGCGTTTTCACCCTCTTCGCGCGCGGCGTGGCCGGCTTTCCCGTATGCAGTGCAATCCAGTACCATTAACCCGCGTTCGGCAATGGCAAGGTCCATTAATGTGGGTTCGCCAACAATACCAAATTCCAGTTTACCCAGTTCGGGAATGATCAGTTCAAGGCCGTTAACGCCCGATATCTCTTCCTCGGCAGTTGTGGCCAGGCAAAAGTTATATTTAAGGTCTTCTTTATCGTGATAGTATAAAAATACAGCGATCAATGACACCAGGCAGCCGCCGGCATCATTACTGCCCAGCCCGTAAAGTTTGCCATCTTCAATTTTGGCGTCGTAAGGGTCGCGTGTGTAGCCCGAGCTCGGTTTAACCGTATCATGATGCGAATTTAAAAGTATGGTTGGCTTTGATGCGTCGAAGTGCTTATTCCATGCCCAAATATTATTCAGCTTGCGATGCGTGCCAACGCCGTGTTGTTGCAAAATCTGATCTATCAGATCGGCAGTGCGGTCTTCCTCTTTACTAAAAGACGGGATAGAGATCAGTTGCTGTAAAAGCTGTAATGCAAGTTGCGATAGCGTTGTTAAATCTGCCATAGGTTACAGGGACCGATGCCCGGTGGTGAACGGTAAAATTACATTTTTTTAGATTAGATGGCAATTAACCGCCTCCCAATTATTTAATTACCGGAACGGCTTGCAAACTTTCCAATTTAACAACGATAACTTCCAGATGGTACCTTTTCACATTGTTATCGTCCACATGAGATGTTGTGGCTAGTTTCCCCTCCAGATAAACGGTTTGGCCAACCTGGAGTTCCAAAGCCTGATCGGTTAAATTTGCCGGTATTTTAATATTATGATATTCGTTATGAACCGCAGTTTCTTTACCTTTTTTGATAACTTCATTGGTGACCAATTTCAAAAGTATAAACTGCTCACCACGATTTAAATGTTTAAGTTGTAAATCTTCGCAAATCTGGCCTATTAATATAACTTTATTTATTCCGGAACTACCAATCATTTATTGCAGTGTAAAACCCTGCAAAATTGTAATTAACAATTTAACCCGCTATTAGTATAACTAACATATAAGTCCGGATAAATACGAAAAAATGCTAAAATATCAGTTCGGTAACAATATCACGCAATTCAAAGATATCAAAGGGCTTTGCGAGAATGTGATCGCTTTTATAATTGCCTAACGAATGAATAACTTTTGAATGGGCTGAAATGATAACAACCGGTAAGTGGCAAGTATGCTCATTCGTTTTAAGCTGATGACAAAGTTCGCCTCCATTCACACCTTCTAAAATGTAATCAATAATTACCAGGTGGGGTTTAAACAAATCAATTTCGTCAAAGATATTTGCCGTGCCTAACAATCCCTTTATATCAAATCCTTCATTCTGAAATACTTCGGTCATCATTTCCAGACAGCCGTTGTCGTTATCTATAATTAATATCCGTCTATCCATCTAGTTAAAAACACTTATGCTGCTATGAAAATCACTTAGATCTACGTCATCTAAACTCACAAAAACATCGGTATCATCAACTCCCTGCGCCAGGATAAGCGGCTCGCGGATTATACTAAAGTATGTATCAGTATTGGGCGGAAGATTTTTTATTACAGGCTTTTCTTTTATAGGATATAAATCAATGCAAACGGAGTTTTTGCCGTTAAATTGATTGGATGTTTTAGATAAACAGTATCGGTAACCCTTTGAAATCAAAAATTCTAAAATAGTTTTTGTAAAAATAGCTCTCATGCCATCACTTATTCGTGTTAACGTAAAAGTGCGATGAATGCTGTAAAAATAAAAAGTATTTATACGATTTTATAATAGTAAAAATACTAATTTTATCATTATAAGAAATTTAATTGAAATTTATTTCCCCAAAGAATTACTATTATCCTATAATTCTATTTAAAACAGCATATCTAATTAACGCTGCGGAATTACGGGTGCCGGTTTTTTCGATCAGCGCCTGCCGTAAGCTTTCGATAGTACGCTTGCCGGTAAACAGTTTATCGGCAATTTCCTGATTAGTGAAACCCTTGGAGATTAGCGAGAGGATCTCTACTTCGCGATTGGATATATTAAGATTAGACGCGTCTACATTAAATTGACTATCAACACCACTAACTAATTTATCCAGCAACATCAGCGCTAATTCATTACACAAAAAGCGCTCCTTCCCTTCGTGAACATATTTGATACCATAAAGCAACTCAACAGCGCTCACGCTTTTGATCATATAACCGGAAGCACCTGTTTTGAAAGCCTCAATTATATCTTTTTCGTTATTGCGACTGGATAATATGATTACCTTAACTGGCGGGTTAATATGTTTTAACTCTTTAAGAAGTTCTATACCGCCCATGTGAGGCATATTAATGGCGGTTATGACAATATCCGGGCGTTCGTTATCACTGCCTTTCAAATACAGCAACGCCTCCCTCCCGTTATCAACTTCGGCTAATACTTGTATTTCTTTGTCTCTTTCCAAAAGAGCCCGGATACCGTTACGCACTACGATGTGTCCGTCGGCCAACAGAACTTTAATCATTACTACGAATGTTAATAAAAGTTTGAATTGAAAAGTGACCGGGAAGTATAAAAGATGAGTAGCAATAAAGGAGCTAAAATAAATATAATGTTTGATATAATTCTAATACAAATTGTAATGGATGTAAATGGCTATTCTAAAAGCAGCGAATCATCCTCATCGCCAAGGCTTAACTGGATCATATCATTCCCGGCAATACCTTCAATATTTCCTTTAATGCCGGCAGCGTTAATTAACACCTTATCCAATTGCTTCTCACGCGATTTCCATAACCGCTCCATCGTGTCTCTTTCCTTTACAATTGACAGGCGCATGCTCATATACCCCTCGCGTATCGCTTTCCATTGTTCAGAAAATTCGCTGCTGGTTAGGTAATCATATAACAGGTGCATTTTGTCGCCTTTATTATCCTGTGCCTTTGCCAGGGCGGCAAGTTTAAGCACACCATCGCGCAGAATGTAGGATACGGCTTTCAGCTCGTCAAAGCTGCAGATCCATACGCCGTCCTTTTCGCCAAAGCATTCCATGCCTTTAGGGTAGCACTGGGTAACTATTACGGCAACATCAACATTAGATGCGCGCATATCTTTCTTCAGTTTTTCTATCCAGTCGCCACCAAAAGCTGATGTGCGTTTGCTTTCATAAATGATACGGCCACACTCCTGCCCAAACTGGTTACGCACCGTTTGCACGCAGTCGGCACCACGCACACCTTTACCCACCTCGCTTATCACATCAAATGGAAAATAGGTGCGCAGCTGCTCTTCCAGTATCAGTTCCTGCGCCTCGCCCTGTAGTTGCATTGATCCTTGTTCGGCACGGCGCTTCATCTCGTCAACCAGTTTTTTCTGGTCTTCCAGCTGCTTTTCCATTTCCTTCACCTTAAGCTGGTGCTCGGTGTCTTTAATACTGCTTTTTTCTATTTCCTGCCTGCGTATCTGCTCGGTCAGTTCGGCGCGCTGCTCCTGCAGTTTACGTTGCAGGGCAATCTCCAGTTCTTCTTCCTTTTGTTTTAAGCTTTGCTCACGCTGCATGTATTCCAACTCCTTCTGCCTGGATTCCTTTAGCTTTTCGGCGCTTGCCTTTACCGAATTTTGCAGCATAAGCAACTGGTTCTCAAAATCAGATGCGATGGATTTGCGGAGGTTCTCTTCCAGGGTTAATTGCAGGGTTTTCTTTTCTCCGGCAAGGCGCTGCTCAAAAGCCAGGTGCTGTTGGCGTTCCTTGGCAGCAAACTCCTCTTCCTTTTTGCGGTACTCATCTTCCTTTTGGCGGGTATAATCCTGCATTTTCAGCCTGAGCTGCTGTTTATATTCCTCGGCCATCACTTCCTCAATAGGGAAACCATGTCCGCAGCTTGGGCATTTAACTTCTGTAGCCATAATTGTAATTAGAGAGGATCAAAGATAATTGAAAGTTTGCGATGATTTAAACCGCCACGTATTTTAAACCACTGGGATACCATGTGAAACCTTGATCTAACACCTAACTTTAACATAGCTTACCATAAGCCTTTGTAAAAACCGTCGCAGTTGATAACTTTTAAAAATCGTGATATAGATTCCTAAATGTGGTGCGCAGCCCGAACGACAGCATAGTTGTTTTTTTACTGCCAAGAGCGGTTTTTTCATCACGGTAAAGTCCGGCCAGCTCAAAGCGGAAATTATACTTAGGGTTCACCAGGAACGATACGGTACCTTCGGCATATTTTACGTTGGTAGTAATACCAGGGCCAAGCGGGATCCTCGCGGCAGCCGGATACTGCGGCATAGATTGGTTGCGGCCATAGTTGAACACCGTACCATCATACCCGTAGCGCGAATAATTTAATTGTCCCTGAAAATCAATCCTGCCGATAGTGTAGTTCATCAAGCCTGTCCACTCTTTAAAGTTGGCACCCAGCGGGTGGCCGAGCGGCTCCCCGTAAAACGTATAATAAGTAAGTGTTTGGTCGCTGCTGTAGGTATCGGGGTTAACCGTGTTATACTCTAACAGGTAACTCAGGTTTTTTACGCCGAATACATCGCCACCGCGCACCCCAACCTGGAAACCTGTACGTGCATTGGCGGCCGTGCCCGATTTTAGCTTATCAATTACTACCTGGCTGTAAAGCGCCTGCTTATCCAAAAACTTGTACTTGCCGGTAAAGCCCAACAGTGTGTTGGCCGGCTGCGACGATGAACCCGAACCGGGAATGAAAACAAGCGGGTTAATGTAATTAATATCAAACCCGCGCCTATTGCCGGTCACATCAGCTTCGGGAATGATCACCGCGTCAAAGAAACCCAGCGAAAGGCTGTTGTTTACATTGTAGTCCAGATAATGGAACAGCCCATATTTGCGGCGGTTACTTCCAAAACTATCGAATTTCTTTTCGTTGATATCCTGCAGCATCGTCCACATCATCATATACTGAAAATGCCCCACATTGGCCGTAAGGCGCAGCATGGGATAGTTAGCAGAATAATCAGACAATAGTAACGACCGGTAGCCATCACCTATAAAAGTTTTATCCTGGCCCAGGGTAATGTTCAATCGCTTTGTAGGGGTGTACGAAAGAATAGCCGTTACATATGAGTAATCTTTAGTGGTTTTGCCGAAACTACGGTCGTATCCCTGGCCGGGTACAAAACCCAGGCTATCTACCTGATAGTTGTAATAAGACGGAAATACCGCCTGGCTCTCAAATCCGCTGGTGTAAAAAGAGAATTTGCTGCCCACTGTACCGCCAAACTGAAAACCGCGGGTATTCAAGCCCAATTTTGCTTTTATGCCAACACCAATCGGGTGAAAGTATGCAGGCTTTTTATTGGGGTCGTCAAAATCATGCGCCCATATATTTTCTGACAAAAAATCACCGTAAAAGGTATAATCCTTTTTGTTTATTTGGATAAGATGCTCGTTAAAAAGCTTTCTCAGTACCCAGCTTTTGCGGTTGGTATCTACCCCGACATTCATCAACTGCGTATAGCGGCCGGCAAGGGAGCTATCGATAACAAATGGCCTTAGTGATGTATGCAGGCTGTTATCTTTTGAATAAACCCGCCCGTTAAACTTTTGGTAAAACTGGTACGACTGCGGCAAATAAACCGACTGCGCTTTGGTTACAACCGTAGCAAACATAAAAAGCAACAGCAACAGATTGTACTTACCCGCAACCCAGGAATAGTGTTTTTGCATACACGGGCAAAATAAGTATTAATTATTGTAAGATAGAAATGAGCGGTATAATTTAAGTGTAAAGTAGCACACCCTGCCCCTGTGTAATTGAGTATTAAAGTATCTTAATATGCCATTTGGTTTTTGAGTGATTGTTATTATTTTTAGGGCACATTACAATCTATATGTTTAAAGTATTATTTGTGTTAAAGCGCAGCCGCCTTGTTACTACTCTTTTGGTACTGCAAGTACTGGCCCTGGGTTGCAAAAAAGATAACAACCCGTCCGAAAACCCTGCAAACCTGCCGATAATAACAACAATGCAATATTACAGCTACAACGGCATACAGTATACTGACGGACCGCTCTACTACAACAATAGTATCCTTAATAATTTGGGGGTCCCTAACAGTGTGATCACCATTAACGGCCATAATTTTAGTCAGGATTATAAAGAAAGCAAGGTGATGTTCAATGACATCAGTAGTCCTGCCATATGGGGCGATTCTACCAGAGTTCTTGTGGCCATTCCCGATGATTTACCGGCAGGCCCGGTAAAGCTTACTCTCCTAACTAACGGAAAGAGTATTGTTCATCAAACGAAATTTACGGCAGAAGCACCTAATCCACAAATATCAGGTATAAATGTTCCGGCTGGTATGCTTGGTAGCCGTGTTATCATCACCGGCAAGGATTTTAGTACGTCGAAAACTAAAACAGTGGTTACGGTTAATGGCGTAGCCGCCGTGGTAGATTCAGCCAGCCTTACCTATGTATCGTTTAAAGTACCATCAAATACGTCATCCGGGAAGATAGCTTTAACCACCCATGGTAAAACGCTTACTTACAACAACGACTTCAAGATTGTATCCTCGACATTTACCACAATTACCAATTTTGGCTTAAAAAATATCTCGCTGGATGCTGCAGGCAATATTTATGGCACAGACGATAACAAGATAGTAAAGGTTACCCCCGGCGGTATTGGCACAACCATAACCAGGATAGGCAGTGATAACAATTATTTTGGCAAAAGCGGTACCGTTTTTGGCGGTACTGTAGCTGATGCATCCGGTAACGTTTATTTTATATCGCCTTACCAGGCAAATCAAGTGGGTTTAGTAAGTTATCCTGATTTTGCCCTGAAGCTTACAAAAGTACTTGCCGATGGCACTTCGGTAGCTATTGCGGGTGGCGGCTTTCCGTCTTACGTTGACGGGCAGGGTACAAGTGCTAAATTTAATATTCCGGGACAGGTTGTTATTGATCCTATATCAGGTAATTTTTACATAAACGATCTGTGGGTTATTCGTAAAGTAACCCCGGCCGGCGTGGTAAGCACGGTAGCTAATTCCCGCCCCGTGGCTGGCGTAGTAACCATACCAAACCTCAAAGTTATTGGCCCAATGGCAGTTCAGTCTGCAACAGGCGATTTGTATACGATCGACGTTGTTGCCGGTTATGTAGGAAAAATTACCCCGGGTGGTGCGATCAGCACTTTTCCTTTTACATTCGCTTCTGGTTCTGCCCCGGTTAACAGCTTGGTTGGCGCTGCAACCCTTGTCGCAGATGCAACCGGAGGTTTTTATTTTTCGATAGACAGCAGGTTATACCAGTTAAAAAATGGTGTGGCTACAAATATCTATGCCAACCCTACAACCGGTAATATAGTAAGCATGACTATAGATAAAGCCGGAGATATCTACTTAAGCGCAGATAATTCAATCTACAAAGTAAAGCTTTAGGCACTGGTAATATAGCCGGTGTGCCAAACATACACTCGTCATCTACCCCTCCCAGCTTCGCTTAGAGGGGGTTATTTATTTAAAAATATTCTTTAAGCATACTTTCCTTCCGCACTGCAGGGCGCTTAGCACGAATTTGGGTAAGCGAAGCATGGGGAAGAGTTAGTTAAAATCTGTTAATTTTCAACATCCAACCAGCCATAATTACAATTAAGTTATAAAATTACTGATATTTGCCGCGCTCATTATCCGGGATACATGCAATACAATAAGATCAATAACCTTTTAGGCTGGCTATGCTTTGTAATAGCCTCTGCTACTTACATTTTAACTTTAGAACCGTCTGTAAGCTTTTGGGATTGCGGCGAATTCATATCATGTGCCTACCGCCTGCAGGTTTCGCACCAACCGGGTTACCCATTGTTTGCTATGCTGGGTAAGGTGTTCTCGCTTCTATCTCTCGGCGACAATACTAAAGTGCCGTACTTTACTAACATGGGTTCGGCCATTGCAAGCGGCGCCACAGTAATGTTTCTTTTCTGGACCATTACTGCCATAGCCAAAAAATTGCTGGCCGGCCGCGAAAAGGATTTCGGCACTTCACAAACTACCTTAATAATGGGCGCAGGTTTAGTAGGTGCTTTGGCATTTACCTATACAGACACTTTTTGGTTCTCGGCTGTAGAAACCATCGTGTTTGCACTATCTTCTTTATGTATCGCCATTATTTTCTGGGCTATACTTAAATGGGAAGCTCACGCAGATGAGCCACGCGCCGATAAATGGATCATTTTTATTGCCTATGTTATCGGGCTTTCTATCGGTATTCACCTGTTAAATTTGTTAACTATTCCGGCACTCGCCTTGGTATATTACTTCCGCCGATATAAAAACATCACCACTAAAAGCGCCATTATAGCCTTTTTAACAAGCGTGGTGATACTGGGCTTTGTACAATATGGCATCCGTGGTTACACGGTTAAGTTCGCTGCATATTTCGACTTATTCTTTGTAAACACTTTAGGGATGGGCTTTGGTACCGGTGCCTTGTTCTTTCTGCTACTGATTGTTGCGGCGTTGGTGTTCGGCATTCAATACAGTATCAAAAAACAAATGCCAACGCTCAATCTGGCGTTTTTATGCGTTGCCTTTATCTACTTTGGTTATGGGTCGTTCGCATACATCCCTATCCGGGCAACGGCAAACACAAATTTAAATAACTCGCATCCTGATAATGCCTTTACCATGTACGGTTACCTTAACCGTATCCAATATGGCGAAAATCCGTTGCTTACCGGCCCGTTGTTCGATTCAAAAATTGTAGACCAGACAGACGGCCCCAACATTTACCGCAAGGGTGCCAAAACATATGAGATAGCCGGCAAACGCCCTAATTATATTTACGACAAAACCACTCTGCTGCCCCGTATGTACAGTAACGATGCGCAGGACGTGCAGTTTTACCGCCAATGGCTGCAATTGGGCGAAACGCAATCGCCTACATTTTTTGATAATATGCGATACATGTTCAGCTGGCAGATCTACCAGATGTACGGCCGCTATTTCCTTTGGAATTTTGTAGGTCGTTATAATGATCAGGATGGACAAACCAGCACCGAAGGCTATGACGGTAATTGGACCAGCGGTATCTTTGACGGAGGTAAACACCTGCCGGATAGCGTTATCCATGGTACTACTTACACCCCACTTTACGCCCTGCCGCTCATCATTGGTTTGCTGGGTATGTTCTATCATTTCAGTTATAAAAAACGCGACGCGCTTATTGTGTTGATGCTATGGTTCTTTACCGGCATTGCCGTTGTGCTTTATGTAAACCAGGCAAACGTGCAGCCGCGCGAAAGGGATTACTCGTACGTAGGATCGTTTTACGCCTTTGCCATCTGGATAGGCCTGGCGGTGATTGCCATTGCCGATATGATGAAGAACTGGGCCAAACTTAATATCAAAATAGCCAGTTATGCGGCTACAGCGCTTTGTTTACTTGTAGCGCCCGTTTTAATGGCTGCCAAGGAATGGAAGGCGCACGACAGATCAACTAAGATGACACCGCATGATATGGCTTATAATTACCTGATATCGTGCCCGCCAAACGCTATTCTATTTACTTATGGTGACAATGACACCTACTCGTTATGGTATGACCAGGAGGTGGAAGGTATCCGGCCTGATGTGCGCATTGTGAACCTAAGCCTGTTTACCGGCGACTGGTACATTCGCCAGATGCAAAAGCCAATGAACCAAAGCGCGCCATTGCCTATCACTATGCCTTACGATAAGTACAAAGAAGGCGTGCGTGATGTGATCTATTTTAACGACGGCAATATTCCAGGCTATACCGATGTAAAGGATGTATTTGACTTTATTACCTCTGATGATAAGGCGATGCAGGGCCAAACCAATGGCGGCGAAAGCGTAAATTATCTGCCCACCAAAAAGTTCAGCCTGAAAGTAAATGTAGATGATGTAATGAAAAACCACGTGATAACAGCCGACCAAAAAGGAAAGCTGGATAGTACTATGCGATGGACTTACACATCCAACTATGTAACTAAAGAGAACCTTGCGATATTGGATATTCTGGCACACAATAACTGGAAACGTCCTATCTGCTTTACCACTACCATCGGCAACAGCAACCTTATTGGCTTGCAGCCTTATTTGTACAAAGAAGGGTTTACTTACCGCCTGCTGCCTTTAAAGGCCGATACGACTAATCAGGACCAGCTGAGCAAAACCAACAGCCTGGTGATGTATGATAACGTGATGAACAAGTTTAAATTCGGCAATTTCAAAAACGCCAAATACCTTGATCATGAATCGACCAATATGTTTTATCCGGTACTGCTTACCACCTTTTTAGACCTTGCCCGCAACCTGGAAGAAGAAGGCCATGCCGATCTTGCCCTGAAGGTATTACATAAATGCGACGAGGTGTTACCCGACCTAAACCCGTACATAGATGTTACCGGCCGTAAACTGTTTATGGCACAGATAGCATACCGTTTAGGTGATGCCAAATTGGGTAATAAATTAGTTAACGCTATAGATGCTTACCTGGTTGATCAGCTAAATTACAATTACTACCAACTACAGCAAGGTGGCGGAAACATCAATTCGCGCGATGTGCAAATAGGCATACAAGTACTGAACGGCATTACCGAATTTAGCAAAGCAGGCCATCAGGATGCATTAAGCAAGAAGTTTTCGGTACAACTGGCTGATTATACTACTAAGTTTGCGCCGATACTGGGAAAAGAATAACCGGTAAGAACCGATAACAAAAAGCCCTGTTCGGTTCGTCTGGACAGGGCTTTTTGATTTGAAAGCTTTTTATCGAAATATATAGGAATATCTAAATTTCAGCAGAGATGAAGGCTTCAAGTTCTTGCTACATTGCCAGCACTTCATTCTCCATTTTAATACGTACGTAAAGCATCATCGCGTTTAAAATAGTAAATGTTATCGCGGTATAATATAAATTGAACGCCAGCGGAATGATCGCTATCTCGCAGATCACGATAATATAATTAGGGTGTTTAATGTATTTGTAAATACCTGTAGCCACAGGCCGCGACCCGGGCACTTTATAGATCTTGGTATTCCAATAATGGCCCAGGGTAGATATCACCACAATTTTGATAGCGATAAGGATAAAGAACAGCACAATAAAAAAATAATTGGTGCCTGTTTGGTTGCCGTAAATATATTCGGCAATTACCGATATGATAAATAGCGTGTGCATGGCCACCATATACGGATAGTGCTCCTTGCCGTACTCCACAGCGCCCTGCGACAGCAGCCATTTTTCGTTACGCGAGGCGACCAACAATTCG
>NZ_CAXVWK010000038.1:0-6278 GCF_964263795.1 Mucilaginibacter sp. | reverse complement strand
TCCTGAACCCGGATCGTAAGAGCATGCCCGATATCGATACGGATTTTGATGATGCCGGCCGCCAGAAGGTGATCGACTACGTAGTTGATAAATACGGAAAAAACCAGGTAGCACAGATCATCACTTACGGTTCGATGGCTGCCCGTACCAGTATCCAGGATGTTGGCCGGGTACTGGATATGCCTTTATCTGATGTGAATGCGCTGAAAAAGCTGGTGCCCGAAACCCTGGGCATTAACTTAAAGACCGCTATAGAGCAGGTGCCCGAACTGCAAACCATCTACAAATCGGCCGATTTGAAAGGGATAGTACTCCGCGAGGCCGAAAAACTCGAGGGATCTGTACGTAATACAGGTGTACACGCGGCAGGTATTATTATTGCACCGTATGATCTTACCGATATTGTACCGGTAGCGACAGCCAAAGACTCAGACCTTTTGGTTACCCAGTACGACGGCCGCGTGATTGAGGATGCAGGCGTAATTAAGATGGATTTTCTGGGCCTTAAAACGCTTACCATCATCAAGGATGCCCTGCGGATGATTAAACATAATCACGATCATGAGATCGAGATAGATTACATCCCGCTGGATGACCTGAAAACATATGAACTTTACCAGCGTGGCGATACCAATGGCACTTTCCAGTTTGAAAGTGACGGGATGCAGATGTACTTGCGCGACCTGAAACCCGATAAGTTTGAGGATCTTATTGCCATGAACGCGCTTTACCGCCCCGGCCCGATAGAGTACATCCCCAACTTTATTAAGCGTAAGCACGGGCAGGAAGCCATTGTGTTTGACCTGGCTGATATGGAAGAGTACCTGGGCGAAACGTACGGTATTACCGTATATCAGGAGCAGGTGATGCTTTTATCCCAAAAGCTGGCGGGCTTTAGTAAAGGCGATGCCGACGTTTTGCGTAAAGCAATGGGTAAAAAGCAGATCGACGTACTTAATAAAATGGAATCGCAGTTTATGGATGGCGCTATGGCAAAGGGCCACGCTAAAGATAAACTCACCAAGATCTGGACGGACTGGAAAGCTTTTGCGCAGTACGCGTTCAATAAATCGCACTCTACCTGTTACGCTTTTGTTGCGTACCAAACGGCTTATCTGAAAGCGCATTACCCGGCAGAGTATATGGCTGCTGTATTGAATAACCAAAACAACATGGAGAAGATCACCTTCTTTATGGAAGAATGCCGCCGCATGGGGGTGGAGGTTTTAGGCCCTGATATTAATGAAAGCGATATGGCTTTTACCGCTAACAAAAAGGGTGTGATCCGTTTTGGAATGGCAGGTGTAAAAGGTGTGGGCGAAAAGGCGGTAGAAAGCATTATTGAAGAACGGGTAGCCAACGGCCCTTACAAAAGCGTTTACGATTTTGCGCAGCGATCAAACACCCGCTCGGTAAACCGTAAATCGTACGAAAACCTGGTTTATGGCGGCGCGTTCGATGAATTTGGCCTTAACCGTGCACAGTTTTTTGCCAAGACAGAGAACGGCCTGTTAACCGGTATCGAACGGTTGATCAAATATGGCAACGATTATCAAAATACGCAGAATAGTTCGCAGGCCTCACTGTTCGGTGGTTCTGTTGCCTCGTATATACCCGAGCCTACTATGCCCGAGGCAGAAGAGTGGGCGCTGATAGAAAAACTAAAATACGAAAAGGAGGTTATCGGTATATACCTTACCGGCCACCCTTTAGATAATTATAAGTTAGAGTTAGAAAAATATTGCAATACCACTATCAGTGAGTTAAAGAACGTGCAAAAGGCGCGATCTGGTGAGGGGGGCGAAGAGGTGATGGCTAACCTGGCCAATCTGCGTAAACGCGGCGAAATCTGTATTGGTGGGTTAGTAGCCAATGTACAGCACCGCTTTACAAAAATGGGTAAACCCTTTGGCTCGTTTGTGTTAGAAGATTACAATGAATCTTACGATTTTGCCTTTTTTGGCGAGGACTACGTAAAATTCCGTAACATGATGGTAGAAGGATACTTTCTGCACATTAAAGGTTTAATAGAAGAGAAATATCGGCAAAAGGATAACTGGGATATGCGGGTAACCAGCATGAGCCTGTTATCTGAAATGCGCGACAAGCTTACTAAATCTATAACCGTTTGCGTGGATGTAAAGGCTTTGAATAACCAGCTGTTGGATAACCTGCAGCAGATCATCAACATTAATAACGAAAAGTATCCCGCTAAAAGCTGTACGTTGAAATTTAAGGTGAAGGACGGCGAAGAATCGATGTATGTGGATTTAGCTTCGAAATCTGTACGCGTTAGCCCAAGCGACGATCTGATGGCTGAGATTTATAGTTTGACTAATACGCAGGCCGTATTATTGTAGGATTTGGGCTGCGTTTGTATGCTGATTATTCCACATCTGTCATTATTTTCCACAACTCTAATATAATTGTCACATTGTCATGTAGCTACTTGTGGCAAGCTATTTGAATAGTATATATTTGTACACTAAAATTTTAAATATAAAAATCATGGCTTTAGAAATAACTGATGCAAACTTTGACGAGCTTGTTCTTAAATCGGATAAACCGGTACTTGTAGATTTTTGGGCAGAGTGGTGCGGTCCATGTAGGATGGTAGGCCCTGTGGTTGAAGAGATTGCTAAAGAATACGATGGCCAGGCCGTTGTAGGTAAAGTAAACGTAGATAATAACCCAGGTATATCTATGAAATTTGGTATTCGTAACATCCCGGCCTTGTTGTTCTTCAAGAACGGTGAGATAGTTGACAAGCAAATTGGCGCAGTTCCAAAATCAGTATTGGCTGATAAATTGGCTAAACAGTTAGTATAACCCCAATATATATTATTGAAAAAGGCTTCGGATATCCCGAAGCCTTTTTTGTGCAATTACGTTAGCTTTTCATTCCCTTATTTATTGTCATACTTGTCCCTGCTTACATCCTGGTTACGCTGCCGCTGCCGGCTTTTGAACTGGAAATGTTTTTTGCCGAACCGGTGTAATGCACATCGCCCGAACCAACTACCGACGCATCGATTCTATCAGCTGCATTTACCCGTGCATCACCAGAGCCAGCAACCTTAACGGATGTGTTGGCAGTGATCAAACCCTGACCGGTAAAATCTCCGGAGCCTACTACGCTTACGATCGAAGTTTCGGCACGGCCGCTGATGGTGATATCGCCTGAGCCTGATACGTTGCTTTCCAGATTTTTGACATCTACTTTGCCGGTCAGATCACCTGAGCCGGTCAACTTTAATTTCAAAGACGGGGCACGTAACCCGTTCTTAAAAAACACATCGCCCGAGCCGGAAAGGCTAACCGCATTAACATCTTTGATAGACACATAAACTACGATCTTTTTGTTGTTTCCCCAGCTCCAGTTCATACCATTATTGTTTTTGGTATAGATCTTTAACACTCCGCCATCTACTTCGGTTATAATGCGGTCGATGATATCTGAAGGGGCATCAACCTTTACCGATTCTGATGAACCCTGGGTAACGTATACATCAAAAGATCCGGATACGCTTACGGCATTGAAACCCGATAAGTGGCGGTCTTCCGAATCATTAGCCTTAACATTAGTATTTGCTTTCGCGAAAGTGAGGCTGCTAACAACAACCATAGCAGCTGCGGTCAGGATAGTTTTTAGTGATTTCATGCGTTGAATAGTTAGTTTAATCATTAGATGCACTTTGTAACTTAAAAGTTGCACCAAATCAAAAATAAATTAAGCTATCGGTTGCACATACCTGTAAAACATGTCCAAAATCTGCGGAAATTTGCAAAAGTGTTCACGTTCACTGCCGTGAACGACTATGTATTACGTTAATTTACTGATAAACAGTGTATTCCTGTTTTGCCTACTGTCAATATCGCGCCACCACTTTTCTCGCCTGAATTTCTTAATTAACCAGCACCCCTATGTAATAATTAAAGGTATCCGCTTCGATGTTGTCTTTCGTTGCGCCATCGATAGTAACCGGGGTAAACCGGGTACGTGGTGTAATAAATTTATATTCACCTCCTTTAACCCGCACACGAACAGGCATATTAAAGCCGGGTACATCGGCAATCCAGCGGCAGGTAAGCTTACCGTTCAGGGTCATGAATTCCAGTATTGGTATGCCTTTGTATTTAAGATACTGGTCAAATACAGGGGTAAGATTTTTGCCGCTTTGTTGGTTAATGTAATCTACAATTTGGGTGTAGGTAACTGTTTGGTGGTAAAAAGTTTTATTAAGGCCGCGTAAAATGTCGCGCCATTTGTCGTCGTCATTAATAATGGTACGTACCATGTTGAGCAGGTTGCCGCCTTTCGGGTACATGTCGCCGCTGCCCTCCTTGTTAACGCCGTACGGGCCAACAATCGGCTCATCGTTTTGGATGCCCAGGCGGCTGCCATGCACATATTCCTGTGCGGCCTGCTTGCCCCAAATGCTTTCAATAAATAACGATTCGCTGTAATTGGTAAAACTTTCGTGGATCCACATATCCCCCAGGTCCTTTGAAGTTATGTTGTTGCCAAACCATTCATGGCCGCTTTCATGCACTACTATAAAATCCCATTTTAATCCCCAGCCGGTGGCCGATAGATCGCGTCCCAGGTAACCGTTGCCGTAGTGGTTGCCGTATGCTACACCGCTTTGGTGCTCCATACCCAAATGGTGCGTTTCTACCAGTTTATAACCGTCTTCATAAAAAGGGTAGGGGCCAAACCAGTGTTCAAACGCTTTTAACATAGGCTTAACATTTGCGGCAAAATGCTTTTTGGCCTTCTCTACATTATAGCTTAACGGCCAGTAATCTAAGGTAAGCTTGCCTTTTTCGCCCATGTAGGTATCGCTGATGTGCGCATAGTCGCCAATGTTGGCTTCGATATCATAGTTGTTAATGGGATTAGACACAAACCAGTCGAACCGGGTATAGCCGTCTTTTAGCCTGGTAACTTTGCGCAAACGCCCGTTGCTTACATCCTTTAAACCATTTGGCACACTGATGCTGATCAGGGCGCTGTCAACTTCATCGGCTTGCTGATCTTTTGTAGGCCACCAAACGCTGGCGCCCATACCCTGGCAAGCTGTCGAGACCCATTTATGGCCTAAAGAATCGGTGTTGAACTCCACGCCGCCATCCCAAGGTGCACGTTTAGCAATGGTAGGGTTGCCGCTGTAGTAAACGGTAAACTGATCTTTACTTCCTTTGCTGATGGTTTGCGGGAAGGTTACGAATACCGCGTTAAACTCGCGTGTGTAGGGCAGCTCTTTGCCTTTGTAAACTACCTTTTCAACCTTAAGGTTACTAAAAAGGTCGAATTGCAGTTTAGTGAAATCTGCATCAGCAGTAAATTTAAACAGTACGTTACCGCTGATGAATTTCTGGTCGATATCAAACTTTACATCCAGGTGGTAGTAGTTGATATCGTAACAGGTACGCAGCGGCGTTGTGATAGAACCTCTTAATGTGTCGGCGCGTGTAAACGCTTCTTTACGGGCGCCCAATTGGGCAAAGGATATAACTGGCAGCATTAGTACCGCCAGCAGCGAAAGCAATTTATAACTGAATTTCATCATCATTAAATAAGATCGGTAAATATAAAAAATGGGTTGAGAAATTGTCTCAACCCATTTGTATCGATCAGGACTATCCCTGATCTAAATTTTCTTAAATTATTTCAGCACCTCAACATCAATAAAGCTGTCGTTGTAAACGGTGTGGGTCGCTTTGATGTAATCTGCCTCATCGGCTTTGTAAGGGTTCTCTACAAATTTTTGCGGATTACGCGCAAACAGCGGGAACGCGGTGCTTTGCACCTGTACCATAATGCGGTGTCCCTTTTTAAAAGTGTGCAACACATCCTGCAGGCGGAAATTTACATCTGTTTTTTGATTGGCCACCATTGGTATGGCTTTCTCGAAACCGTTTCTGAAACGTGCCGGCATTACTTCGCTGCGCACCATTTGCTGGTAATTGCTTAGTATAATGTTTTTGTTTGGCATGTAAGGGTTGTTTTGCTCATCGGGCGGGTAAACGTCTATCAGCTTCACAAAGAAATCGGCATCCGTACCGGTTGTGGCAACTTTAAGGTTAGCCATGATCTCGCCGCCCAGGGTAACGTCATCAGTTAATACATCCGTCTGGAAAACCAGCACATCTGTACGGCGCCCGGCAAAGCGCTGGTCTTCGCTCATGTAGTTATGCGGCGTAAAGCCCATGGTGGTGGTATTGTCTTCGGTATAAGGAACCGGCTTCATGGGGTCGCTTACAAAGCTGGTTGA
>NZ_CAXVWK010000037.1:0-50303 GCF_964263795.1 Mucilaginibacter sp. | reverse complement strand
AAACGTGCAACTGCGCTATAGGAAGGTTGGCGTAATGACCGTTTTTTACGTGTTGGCAGTGTTCCTGATCAATACGCTTGGCTATATCGGCCCTGGTGTCTTTTACCTTTTATTTAATACAGTGCTCGCTGCACTTATATTTCCAATCCGATACGCTTATTTCTCGGTGGTATCGAATGTAATCCTGCTGGTCATATTCGCTTGCATCATCGCCTTTCAACTTTTCTATTCTGTGCTTATTACCGAATATAGTGTTGGTAAATGGATAGCTTTCAGTGCAAATCTTGTCTTCGCCAGTATTGTTATTGTGCTGCTGATCGACAAGATATTTCAGGGCCTTCAATTTAAAATCACCAATAAAACCCAGCTGCAGGAGCGCTACCAGCAGATCTTTTATAAAAGCCCGTTACCTATGTGGCTGTTTGACACGGACAATTTTATGTTTCTCGATGTCAACGAAGCTGCGCTTAACAACTATGGTTACACTAAAGCTGAATTTCTGAACATGTCTATTATGGACATCAGACCATCAGAAAGTATTGCCCAAACCGAAGAACTTGTCCGGGCGAACAAAATATCCGGAGAATATTACGGAGGTGTTTCTCAGCATTTGACCAAAAACCGGGAACTGATCTATGTGCAGATCGAAAGTAATTTATTACACCTGGATGGGCGTCAGGTGCGGCTGGTACAGGCGACTGATATTACAACCCAATTAGAGCATCAGCTCGAGGTTTACGAGGCCAACCGGAGGGTGAATGAATCAGAGTCTAACTTACGTGCGCTGTTCGACAGCGCTATTGACGGATTTGTTTTACTGGATGAAAAGTGCATCATTAAATTATTTAATCCTAAAGCTTCGGAGGCTATGAAATTCAATCGCGATCAGAATTCTTTCGAGGCGGGGCGCAGCATTTTTGACTATGTCGAAACTTCCCGGCTGTCTTATTTCCGGGAGATCATCGCCAAAGTTTATCAGGGAGAAACGGTAGACTACGACCGGATGTTCCGCACAGGCGGTGCAGTCAGCTGGATTAGATACACCCTGACCCCGGTACGTGAAGCAGAGCGCGTTGTAGGTGCTTCCATAACCGGCCGGGACGTAACTGCACGGAAACTATACTTACGGTCTGTAGAGGAGCAAAATAAAACTTTCAGGGAAATCTCCTGGGCACAATCACACCTGGTACGGGCTCCATTAGCACGTATAATGGGACTGCTGCCGATGTTGCCCAATGCCGCAAATGATGCAGAACGGGACGAGATTCTGGGCTATTTGCGCCTATCTGCAAATGAATTAGACGGGATCATCGCGCAGATAACGGAAAAATCCACCCGGATCATTAAAAAGTACGCCAATCAAAAAAGTGAGAACTAAACCCCTGGCAGCATTAACACCGGGATTATTAAATATTTCATTCAGCTTTTACTAACTTGAACCTATGAAAAAAATCCGGATCATTTGCCTGTGCATGGTTTTTGCCGCTGTTGCCAATGCTCAGCAAAAAAAGTTTAACAAGCCTTTGGCCGATTCACTTGAAAAGTTAGTAGTTGTTGATCAGGTAGCTGCCTACATCCCAACCGGCGAATACAAAAAGCATACGCCGGAACAATTTGAAATTTAAAGACAGTGTTTTTTCTGATCATCAGAAAATTCTAGACAACATTTTCAATAAGTACGGCTACCCGGGCTTTGATTTAGTCGGTAAAAAAGGATCGAACAACTTTTGGCTAATGGTGCAGCATTGCGACAAGTGGCCGGATTTTCAACAGAAGATACTGGCCGCCATGAAAGTGGAAATGAATAAAAACAATGCAGACGGCAAAAACTTTGCATACCTTACGGATAGGGTGAATTTAAACACAGGTAAAAAGCAGGTCTATGCAACACAGGTGACTTATAATACCAGGATCTGCCAGGCTATACCCAAACCGCTTGTTGATAGTTTAACGGTTAATAAACGCCGTAAAGAGGTCGGGCTGCCATCAATTGAGAATTATTTAAACCAAATGTCCACCATGCATTTTGAAATGAATAAAGAGAACTATAAAAAGCAAGGTATCTATAAGCCTGTTTTATTAACAGAAGAACAGTCACAATTATAATACAAGAGGTCGAACCGCCTTCGAACCAAATAAAATTTGTTTCGGCCTAAATATTTTATAAAAAATAAAATTATCTATTGACAAAATGATTTTTACTTGTACATTTACAGCATAACAAACACAATGAACAATTCACGTGCATATTTTTATGGTTTCTACTTTTACTTTAGCGGTAAGAGCCGGGACTGATATGTACTAACAAAACATACAAACTGAAAAGTCCCGGCCCGAAAAGGCAGGGACTTTTTGCTTTAATACATTTATGAAAACCGACAGACCAAGAGTTGCTATACAGGGTATCCGCGCATCGTTCCACGAAGAGGCGGCGTTCAGATACTTTGGCGAGGAGATTGAGACCATTGAGTGCAATTCTTTTAAGCAAACGTTCGAAGCGCTGCAGAATAAAGAGGCCGATTATGTGGTAATGGCGATAGAGAACAGTATTGCAGGCAGCATCCTGCCTAATTACTCGCTGATGATGAGCTACAGTTTCCCGGTAGTTGGCGAAGTGTATGTTCCCATCCAACTGCACCTGATGGCTTTGCCCGGTGTTCGGTTCGATCAGATCAAGTATGTTACTTCTCATCCTATCGCTATCAGGCAATGCGTTGATTTTTTCGACGAGTACCCTAACCTCAAGATAGTAGAAAGTAATGATACAGCTGCCTGTGCCAAACGCATTCGTGATGAGCAGCTTACCGATACTGTTGCTATAGCCAATACCTTAGCCGCACAGCTTTACGGCCTGGATGTATTAGAGCGCCGTATCGAATCTAACAAACTGAACTTTACCCGCTTTTTGATCCTGACCACGCATGAGTATGCCCGCAAAAAAGCAACGCCAAACAAAGCGTCCCTATGCTTCCAGGTGAACAACGAGGTGGGATCGCTGGCCAAGGTACTTAATATTTTCGCTAATGAAAACGTGAACATGAGCAAAATTCAAAGCATGCCGGTACTGGGTAAACGTAATGAATACAACTTTTACGTAGACATTGAATGGGATGACACCAGGCATTATGACACCGCCATCCGCCAGATCTTAAAATACACACACAATTTTAATATACTGGGCGAGTATGAACGTTACGAAGAAAGCAATGCTCCTAAGCCGGCACTAAAGCCCGAAGGTAACAGGCGCTACATTACCGTAAAAAAACTGAACGAATAGACAGAGTCGGACAACGGGAAGTCGGAAAGTCAGAAAGACAAAAATATCAAACCATAATAATTAAATAACTCAAGCAAAAAACAACTTCCGGATTTTCGGTCATGCCGGCATTCGGACAAAACAACAACGATATGAAACTGAACTTAAACATACAGCCACTCAACTCGTGGATCAACCAAACAGGCAAGCAACCATTAGTAATTGCAGGCCCCTGCAGCGCCGAAACTGAAGACCAGTTGGTAGCAACTGCCCACTTATTAGCAAAAACCGGAAAGATCAGCGCACTGCGTGCAGGTATCTGGAAACCGCGTACCCGCCCGGGTGAATTTGAAGGCATCGGCAGCATCGGTTTGGAATGGTTAAAACGCGCTAAGGAAGAAACCGGCTTGCCTACCGCTGTCGAGGTAGCTACCGCCAAACACGTTGAAGAAGCCTTAAAGGCCGGTGTCGACATCCTTTGGGTCGGTGCCCGCTCTACCGTTAACCCTTTTACTGTGCAGGAAATTGCTGATGCCCTGCGTGGCGTTGATGTACCTGTTATGGTTAAAAACCCGGTAAACCCCGATCTTTCGTTATGGATTGGCGCTTTAGAGCGTATCAATAACGCGGGCATTACCAAGCTGGCAGCCATACACCGCGGCTTTTCATCGTACGAAAAATCGGCGTTCCGTAATGAACCGATGTGGGACCTGGCTATCGGCCTTAAAACCCTTGCCCCTCACCTGCCTATCATTAACGATCCAAGCCACATCACAGGTAACCGCGATCTGATCGGTTATGTATCGCAAAAAGCGTTAGACCTGGATATGCAGGGCTTGATGATCGAATCGCACATTGACCCTACTGTTGCCTGGACTGATGCTGCGCAGCAGGTTACACCAGATGCTTTATCGCACATAATAGATAACCTTGCGTTGCGTAAACCTGAAGTGAAAGATGTAGTGCTGAACGACAAGTTACATGAACTGCGTAACCAGATAGACAAAATTGACGACCTTGTGATCCAGAAAATGGCCGAGCGTATGCAGATTGTAGAAAAGATCGGTAATTATAAGAAAGATAACAATATCACCATTTTGCAGGTGAACCGTTGGGACGAGATTTTACACAAACGCACCAGCTATGCTAAAGCGTTAAAATTGAGCACGGAGTTTACCGAGAAATTACTGGAGCTGATGCACAGTGAATCTATCCGTAAACAAACCGAGATCATGAATAAAAGCGAAGCAGGCCAGGCGGCAGAAAAATTAACGCACGCGTAAGCCTCACCCCAAACCCCTCTTCCGAAAGAGAGGGGCTTAAGATTTTATCATGAAGCATAACATCATTCTTACCAAAAAAGGCAAAACGGTAAACGGTACGGTACAGCTCACCGGTTCAAAAAGTGAGTGTAACCGGGCCCTGGTTATCGAGGCGCTGAGCAACGGTAAGGTAAAAGTTGAAAATATTTCTGACGCAGCAGATACGGTAACCCTTGCGGGAATACTAAGAGAGAGCGGAGATTTTGGAGCGGAAAACGGTAAAGGCATTGATAAAAATTCACACCTCGCCACCGCCAACCCGCAACTCATAAACATCGGCCCCGCCGGTACGGCTATGCGCTTTTTAACGGCCTATTACGCCATTGGCGATCAGGAGGTGATACTTACAGGCAGCGAACGCATGAAGCAAAGGCCGATCGGTATATTGGCAGATGCGCTGCGCAGCCTGGGTGCGCATATAGATTTTGAAGAGAAGGATGGCTACCCGCCGATTAAACTTAAAGGGAACTTTGAGCAGCGAACACGCCGCATCAGCATCAAAGGCGACATCAGCAGCCAGTACATCACCGCTTTGCTGCTCATTGCTGCCAAATTACCGCAAGGGTTAGAGCTGCATATCGAAGGCGACCTGACATCCCGCCCCTATGTGGAAATGACCCTGACCATGCTGCGCCAAGCCGGCATTCAGCATCATTGGGAGGAGAACGTTATAACAATAGAACATCAGGACTTTGCTGACACTTCCCTGCATATTGAACCGGACTGGAGCGCTGCATCCTACTGGTACGCCATTGCTGCTTTAAGCGACGAAGCCGAATTATTTTTACCCGGATTAACCTCATACAGTTTACAAGGCGACAGTGTGATAACCGAACTGATGGCTAACTTTGGCATTACTTCGCAATTTGTAAATGGCGGTGTGCAATTAACCAAAGAACCTAAGCCAATCTTCAGGAAGATCTTTGATCTGAAAGAATGTCCGGACCTTGCGCAAACGCTGATTGTAGTGTGCGCGGCCCTGGGTCACGATGCCAGCTTTACCGGTTTGGAAACCTTAAAGATCAAAGAAACAGACCGCATCCTGGCGCTGCAAACAGAACTGGCTAAAATAGGTGTAAAACTGGTAGAAAAGGGCCAGGTTTACAAACTGGATTGCAGCGAAAAGCAAATTCCGCAGCGTATGTTTGTAAGCACTTACGATGATCACCGCATGGCTATGGCCTTTGCGCCGCTGGCCTTACTGATACCAGAACTGGAAATTGAGGACGCCGACGTGGTTGAAAAATCTTACCCGGCGTTTTGGAAGGACCTGGAAAAGGCGGGGTTTGAAATAGCCCCACCCAACCCTCCCCGGAATGGAGGGTTTTAAAGAACAATATTTATAAACATTTTAATAAGGTCTCCCCTGCCGGGGGGAGATTAGAGAGGGCTTATGGCAGGCAATTCATTCGGTCAATTATTCAGGATAACAACTTTTGGCGAATCGCATGGCGAAGCGATAGGCGTGATTATAGATGGCTGCCCGGCAGGCTTAACGGTCGATTTGGATTACATCCAGGGAGAACTGGATAAACGCAAGCCCGGCCAGTCCAAGATCACAACGCAGCGTAAAGAAAGCGATACCTTTAAGATCCTGTCCGGAACTTTTGAAGGTAAAACTACCGGTACGCCTATCGCTATGGTCATACCGAACGAAGATCAGCGCTCTAAGGATTATGGCCATAATGTAGATGTATTCCGCCCTTCGCATGCCGATTATACTTACCAGACTAAATACGGCATCCGCGATCATCGTGGCGGCGGCCGCTCATCCGCGCGCGAAACCGCGGCACGTGTTGCGGCAGGTGCGTTAGCAAAACTGTTGCTGAAAACTCAGGGGATCGAAATTGTCGCCCATGTAAGCAGTGTGGGTAAAATAAACGCACCAAATGTTTTCATTGACAATGTTGATGAATTTATAGCCGAAAGGGAAAAGAATATCGTAAGATGTGCAGACCCTGCCACTGCCGAAGAAATGATCGCCTTTATAGACGATATCCGCAAGCAGGGCGATACGGTTGGCGGTAAGGTAAGCTGTTATCTTAAAGACTGCCCGGCAGGTCTTGGCGACCCCGTATTTGACAAACTGCATGCCGACCTGGGCAAAGCTATGTTAAGCATTAATGCCGTACACGGTTTTGAATTCGGCTCCGGCTTTAGCGGCAGTGAAATGCGCGGATCAGAGCATAATGATATTTTCGTTAAAAATACCAACGGCGAAGTAGGTACCCGCACCAATTTTTCGGGCGGTATCCAGGGTGGTATCAGTAACGGCATGCCTATTGAGTTTACCGTGGCCTTTAAGCCGGTAGCCACCATAATGCACAACCAGCAAACCATCAATAGCGAAGGTAACGCGGCAGAGATTACCGGAAAGGGGCGTCACGATCCCTGTGTTGTCCCCCGCGCCGTACCCATTGTTGAAGCGATGGCGGCATTGGTACTGGCAGACCATTGGTTAAGGAACCGGAATTCGAAGCTGTAGTTAAAACTCGGCTTTAAGCCAGAGAGAACTTCGCCCCAACCTGTCATGGTGAGCCTGTCGAACCATTAACGAACAGGTCTTCGCTAAACCTGTCATGGTTGGTGAGCCTTTCGAACCACTAACCGCAGACGTCTTCGACAAGCTGAGACTGACAAAATTAAGTATCTCGTCGAACCACTAAGCCGCAGGGATTTTCCAAACTAAACAAAATCTGTCATGGTGAGTATGTCGAACCACTAACCGAACAGGTCTTCGACAAGCTCAGACTGACAAATAATTGAGCCTGTCGAACCACTTACCGCAAAGGTCTCCGACAAACTCCGACTGACAAATTTAATTATTGGCCCTTGCCGCGCCGCTATCAGCATTTTACATTTGTCTTCTTGGGCGCTACACCGCCACGCTTATCCCAAACTTTTTTAATGTGATCTGTCGCTAAAGGTACTTTGCAGGCGGTGCCGTTCATATTTACGGTTACTGCACCTATACTAACGGCTATAGCCATTGCTTCATCGGCCAACGGCCTTACGTAACATGCTACGCCTATTACAAAGGCATTCATCATATAAGCCACTCTTCCGGCTGAAGGTGGGATCTGCTGGCCCACCCTTATCAATAATGTAAGCAATTTATCTAAGTCCAATTCGCTATCCGGTTTAAGAGCGACTACGTTGTTTAGCGTTGCCCATCCGCTGGCGGCAATGTGCTCAACAGGGCTATCTATCCATTCCAAACCTAAGTCAAACCCGTAACGCCCGCCTGCCGCTACCCAGGGAACGGTGTATTCGCCTATATTGGTAGATACGGCCTGCCGTACCCATAATTGCAGATCGGCGCGGGTCATTTGTTCATCATCGGCAATTAAGCCTGCCAGGTACATAGCATCGGCATTACCGGTAGCAAACAGATCTTTGGCGAGTTGGTAATCCTTTTTGACCTTTTTCTGAATCGGTTTCAGGTCGGCTATTTTCACACCGAAGAATGGCTCTTTAACGCCATGTTTTACTAAGATCTTTTTAACACTTTCACTGCCGTTGGCTTGCAGCACCGCCATAATATCTTTAACCGTCATCGGGGTTGAGTTTAATAATTAAAAGTAGCGTTTCGCTGCCAAAAATTTGCAGGAAGTGTTGTAAATGCCCGGCACTTTCCATGGCTAAACCCTACATTTGTGAAATGCCTAACCTTATCACGCTATATAAAAATGCCTACACCGGCTTGTCGCGTAACAATTGGTTAATGAGCCTGGTAATGTTCATCAACCGCAGCGGCACTATGGTTGTTCCTTACCTTAGCCTGTACTGTATTGAAAAACTGCATTTCAGCATCACGCAGGCCGGCTTTATTATGGCATTGTTTGGCATCGGCGCTATACTTGGTGCGTTTATAGGCGGCCGGCTAACCGATAAATTTGGTTTTTACGATCTGCAGGTGGGTGCCCTTATCAGCGGGGGATTACTCTTTATCCTGTTAGGCTGTCAGCATACATTTATAACGTTGGGCTTAGGCACATTTGCCTTAAGTTTTTGCAATGAAGCTTTCCGGCCGGCAAACTCAACCGCCATTGCGCATTACAGCACGCCCGAAAATAAAACCCGTTCCTACTCGCTCAACCGGCTTGCGGTTAACCTGGGCTGGGCATTCGGCGGCGGACTTGGCGGCTACCTGGCATCTATCAACTACAGTTTCCTGTTCTGGGTAGATGGCTGCACCAACATTGTGGCCGCGTTGCTGCTGCTTAAACTTATCCCCCGTTCCTCTATTGTAAAATTAGCCGCCGTAAAAGATCAGTTTGTTAATGTGGCATCTCCTTACCGCGATAAGGCATACCTGGCATTTATCTTACTTTCTACACTATTTGGTCTGTGCTTCTTCCAGTTCTTTATTATGGAACCGGTTTTTTACAGGCTCAAATGGCATTTTAGCGAACGGCTGATAGGGCTGCTGCTGGCAGCTAACGGTCTTATTATTGTAGCTGTCGAGATGGTGCTGATCCACTCATTAGAGGGCAAGCGCCACGGGCTGGTGTACATTGTTACAGGTGTATTGATCACGGGTTTCGGTTTTACACTGCTCAATATCCTGCCGCCCGGGGTGGCTACTGCCGTACTGGTAGTTGTGCTGATAACCATTGGCGAAATCATGAGCATGCCCTTTATGAATGCCTACTGGATCTCGCGAACCAACAATCACAATCGCGGCCAGTATGCTGCATTGTATACCATATCGTGGTCGGCGGCGCAGGTTTTGGCACCTGCTTTGGGTAGTCAGGTCATTGAACATTCGGGGTTCAGCCTATTGTGGTGGTTATTAGGTGGTTTAAGCCTGCTAACAGCTGCTGGTTACTTTTTACTTTACAAAAAAGAGCGCATTGGTCAAACAACCGGCCAATGGCAATCTTAATTAATTGATATGAAACGTGCCTTAATTTTAGACCTTGATAATACCATTTACCCGGTAAGTTCGGTAGCTGATGATATGTTTGCGCACCTGTTCGAGTTGATAGATAAAGAATTGGGGAAAAAAGATCACCAGGCAGCGGCTATGGCCAAACATGAACTTACGCGCCGTCCGTTTCAATTCGTGGCAGATGAGCACGGCTTTAGCGACGAGCTGAAACGCAAGGGAATTGAAGTGCTGCAAAACTATGAGTACGACAAGCCAATGCAGTGCTACCCCGAATTCGAAGAAATCCGCAAGCTGGATATCGATAAATTCCTGGTGACTACCGGCTTTACTAAGTTACAGTTCAGCAAAGTGAAGATGCTGCAGATAGAAGGCGATTTCAAAAAGGCATACGTGGTAGACCCGCAGCAATCCAACGAAAACAAGGGCGATGTGTTTACGAAGATCATGGCCGAAAACGGGTATAGCATTGCCGATGTACTGGTTATTGGCGACGACCCGGAATCTGAAATTAAATTTGCCCTGCAATTAGGCATCGACACCTTTCTGTTCGATCCGGAGAACAAATACCCCCATGCCAACGTAACCTACCGCGGTAAAGACTATAAAGCCATTGCGGGTATTATTGAATGAGAACTAAACCCATTCATTTTGAAATGATGTGAAAAGGGAAAATACCACCAGGTATTTAAAATTGACCGGTAGTTTTTCTTTCCATCAGCACCTTTACCGTTACAATCAGCTGGCCCAGGTGGCGCGTGGTGTGCTCGGCACTGTGAACGTACAAACCTAAAACGGTAGATGGCAGCTGCCCGCGGCCAACTCCGCGGTAATTTGTAAGCGTTGCTTCATCTGCTTTACTTAATTGCGCCAGGGCCTTATCAACCTGCCTGTTAAAGGTTGCTACAAGGTCATCGGTAGTGTAGGTTATTTTGGTCGGTTTGCCCTCATCCGCTAAATACTTTAACTGCTCATCTGTGAGCGGTTTAGCTTGTGCATAAGTAAACAACCTATCCAGCACCCCCGCCAGGTGCTGTAAATGGAAGCCCGGCGACGCCATGCCGGCAACACCCTGCCAAAGCAATTCATCCTGAAAGTTGAGCATCAGCATGTTCAATTCCTCTTTTGCCTGCATCAACGCATGCGCCACTGGTTGTAAAAGCATAGGTACATTTTGCAGCGGCCCGCGCAGCCAAACCTCGGGCTGGTTGTTATTTTCCATGCCCAAATATAAGGGTTGCGCTGTAATTCCTATTTGTGGTATGCAGATTGTATTTATCGGTCAAAACATATAAAGATGATACGACCCCTTACTTTCAAACGATCCCTTGTTCCGATCTTAATTACCCTGTTCTCCGTATTTACGCTAACCTTCCAAAGCTGTAAAAAAAGCCGGTCGGATATGGGCAAAGTACTGTACCAAAAAACCAAGAACAAGGTTTTTAAAGATGTTACCCCCGAAGGCCTTGCCGAAGTATTCAAAAAAGTGCTGGCAGACGAAAAATCTAAAATGGATAACCCGAAACTGATCACCGCTTACTATGAGCAGAACAATTATGACCCTGCCTTTGTAATGGACCATATTTTTAATGGTGATGTAGACCTTACCGCTAACTACTTTGAAAAAGCCGGCGAGCATGGTTTGGACCCTAAAATGTTCAAAGCAGCACAGATAAAAGCGCTGGTTGATAAATTTCAGGATAAAAAGGGTATCAAAACCCTGGATGAAGCTTACCACGATATTGCCGAGTTGGAGATCTTAACAGCTAACTCGCTGATCAACTACTCAAACGCTTTACAATATGGCATTTTAAGTCCACGTAAAATTTACCAGCGTTACTATACCGAAACTAAACGCCCGGACAGTTTAGGCATGTCGCGCATCTTCACCATAAGCAATATGCGCGCTTACCTGGACAGCATCCAGCCAAAAAACCCGCAGTACCTGGCTTTGCAAAAAGCATTACTGGCAGGTGGCACCGCAAAAGGCATGACTAAGGAAGAAACTACACGCTACCTGGTTGTGAATATGGAGCGCCTGCGTTGGAAAAACAAGCCTACCCAACCAGAATATGTTATTGTTAACATACCCGATTACCGTTTAGATGTAATGCAAAACGGCAAATCTATCCTGAATATGAAAGTTGTAGTGGGCGAAGGCAGGAATATCGACAACAACATTTCCTTAGTTGACTATGACGAAAGCGACAAAGTTGACAGGCCATTTACCCGCGAAACGCCGCAATTAAACAGCGTAATCCACAGCGTACAGGTAAACCCTGTTTGGAACATTCCGCAAAGTATTGCCAGTAAAGAGATAATGGTAGAGGCCGCTAAGGACCCTTACTACCTGGATAACAAGAACATTGATGTTTACCAAAACGGCAAAAAGGTAGAAGACCCGGAAACCATCGATTGGGCATCGGCACCTAAGGACAAATATGAGTTTAAACAACGCCCCGGCGATGATAACGCACTGGGTAAGATCAAATTCCTGTTTAATAATAAAAGCAGTGTTTACCTGCATGATACTCCTGCAAAAAGCGGTTTCTCACAAAACATGCGTGCTTTAAGCCACGGCTGTGTACGCCTTGGTGACCCGGATGCTTTAGCTAAAGTTGTTTTTGGCGAAGGGCCGACCTATGACAAGATCTCGAAAGCGATGACAGAAGATAACCCAGACCCTACTACCATCGCGGTGCCTAAAAAGATGCCGGTATATATTACTTACGTTACCTGCTGGGCCGACGAAACCAACACCCTGCAATACCGCCCGGATGTTTACGGCTTAGATGTAGTGCTTTACCAGCACCTGCAAAGGTTCCTGGCTAATAACGATCAGCTGGCGGCTTTGTAAGCTACCTTAATGCATAAAAAAGCCTGCCTCATTTTGTGAGGCAGGCTTTTTTTATTTTATATGATCAGTTACAATTTAGCTATCGTTGTGCTATCTGTGTGCATCGTATCTGCAGCAGGAGCGATAAAGTTTGCAGGCAACGTATCATCTAACAATTTTGACATATAATTACTATCGTTACCGTTGATGAATAGAACCGTACGGCCTTTAATAGTATCGATCACCTGGTTAGAAACCTCTGGCGATACAGCCGGGCAACCAAAGCTGCGGCCTAAACGGCCAATCTGGTTAATCGTATTCTGACAAACGTAATCGGCTGCATGTACAACAATACCACGTGCACGGGCCGCGCTGTTAGCAGCATCCAAACCGTCTAAACGTAACGAACGGCCGTGTTTGCCAATGTACACACCATCTGTTAGGTAAAAACCTAAACTGCTCTGGTGCGACTCGTTATTGTTAGAGAAACGGTTAGCCATATCATCACCACTACCCTGGCCGTGAGCAACCCAGGTATTCAATACCAGCGTTTTGTTTAACACGTCAATTATCCACATACGTTTTTCACGGCTCGATTTGTTGAAATCTACCACGGTGATAACGTTACTGTTAGCAGGTAATTTGTTAGCCAGTTTAAGGTTCATGTAACCGGTTACCGCTTTCTGAAAAACGTTAACATCTAAACCGGTTTGCTGCAGGTTTGCAGTTTGATAAATATCTGATACATACTGCGCAAATAATTCTTTTGCAGTGTAAGACTTAGCTATTTTATTAAAAGATTTGGATGCGCTAGACGGTTTCCAACTGATAACCGAAATTGAAAATAACAATAAAGCGCCAATGATCCACCAAAAGTGTTTTCTCATAAAATATTGGGTTTAATCGTTTAGTTTAATTGGGTGCAATTCGGCTAATTATATTATAGTAGCTGAATTCGTTAAGACAAATATACGCACAAATCGCAAATTTATTGTCACGGCAGTCTAATGATATACTTTAATGAAATTTTCTTTCAATAAAGTTAAATCATGCGGATCGTTATTGCAAGCTAATATAAAAAAAGCCCTGCGGTTTACGCAGAGCTTTCATTAAAATGGCTTACTTATTCCAGGTGATCTTTTCTTCAATCGGCGTTTTACGCTTGCCTTCCGGCTGTGTTTCGGTGTAGCCTAAAAATAAAACACCTAACACAGTGTCTTCGGCACCTAAGCCAAAATGCTCGGAAAAAGTAGGCTTTAACACCATACCGCCGGTGCTCCAAAATGCGCCGAAGTTTAAGGCGGTTGCTCCCAAAAGCAGGTTTTGTACCGCGCATGATGCGGCAATCACTTCTTCAAATTGTGGGATCTTGGGCAGGTCGCCGCGTTTTTGATAAGGGATGATCACGTGCGATGCGCCGCCAAACTGGTTGCTCAGGTTGGTGTAAACTGTTTGATTAAAGCTTTCGCCCGGGTTGGCTGCTTTGTAAAGTTCGGCGTGCTGCTCGCTATAAGTTTTAGGGTCTTCAAAAACAATAAAGTGCCATGGCTCGGTGTTACCGTGGTTAGGCGCCCAGTCGGCCAGCTCTAAAATAGAAGCGATATGCGCGTTTGGGATCTTATTGCCGTTCATGGTAGAAGGCTTAATTGTACGGCGGTTTTTTATAATGTTAGCAACTGCTGAAAATGTAGTATCCATAGTAATTGTGTTTAGCTGATGTGCGAAGCGCCAAAAATAAGAATTTAGATGCTCACAATGGCTTGCTCGTGTAAAAATCTCAAAACCGCTAGTAAGCTTTGCCGATAACGCCTTTTTACTCCGATAAAATTTTTACTTTCACGCATGCCATTAATCTGGCGGTAGGCGTATGAACAACTGGTTTAAAAATTACAGCGGCATCATCTGGCTTTTAACGGGTATCATCATCGGCAGCATTGTTGGCGTTGTACTGGGCAAAAAGGCCGAAGTACTAAAACCCGTTGGCGATATTTTCCTGAACCTGCTGTTTGTTGCCGTGATACCGCTGGTTTTCTTTGCTATCTCATCGGCCATTGCCAATTTGCAGGGCACGCAAAAGCTCAGCCGCATTATGGGCATTATGGCGGGTGTATTCCTGGGTACCATCATCGTGGCGGCGATATTAACCATCGTTGCCTTATGGATCTTCCCCTTAGGAGCCACCGCGACTACTGCAACGGCGGGCGCAAGTGCCGAAGCAGGTAAAAAACTTACCGGCGATGCCGTAACCCAGCTGTTTACCACCAGCGAATTCTTTAACCTGCTATCGCGTAAGAATATGCTGGCCATGATCATTTTTGCTATACTGGTTGGCTTTGGCGCGTTAAGGGCCGGCAACAAAGGCAACACCTTCACCGCGTTCTTAAACTCGGGCAACGAGGTTTTTAAACAGGTATTCGTCATCATCATGAAAGCCGGGCCTGTTGGCCTTGGCTGTTACTTTGCCTACCAGGTGGCGGTTTTCGGGCCGAGCTTGTTTGGCACCTATGCGCATACTTTGGGCATAGGTTATGGCGTAAGCCTGTTTTTATACGCCGTGTTTTACAGCATTTACGCCTTTATAGCAGGCGGCGTTACCGGTATTAAACGTTACTGGAAAAACAACATCATTCCATCGGCAACGGCTGTGGCCACCTGCAGCAGCATTGCTACCATACCGGCTAATTTAGATGCCGCCAAAAAAATGGGCATCAGCGATGTAATAGCCGGCGTAACCATCCCGCTGGGCGGCACCCTGCATAAAGACGGCTCCAGCATCTCCTCCATTTTGAAAATGGCCGTGGTGTTTGCCATGTTCGGCAAAGGGTTCGATAGTCCGCAGGTGATCCTGCTGGCTTTGGGGATGACGGTATTGGTGAGCATGGTTGAGGGCGGCATCCCTAACGGGGGTTACATTGGCGAACTGCTCTTTATCTCGGCCTACGGTTTCCCGCCCGAAGCACTCCCCCCCGCCATCATCATTGGCACCCTGATAGACCCTGTGGCCACGTTGTTGAATGCCACAGGCGACACCGTTGCCGCGATGATGATTCAACGGTTTTCGGAAGGCAAATTGGTGGATGTGTAGATTCCAGCCCGAAAGGTTTTACAGTAGTCGGAGACTACAGGCGTATTTATCCGAAGTCGGAGACTTCGAATAGCAAGTGACAGATAAGTTTTAATAATTTATATTTAGTTGCCTTACCTTTAAAAAATATGACAGAAGAACTTGCAAAGCTTATCAATCGTTCTATACTATATAGGGGCGAGATACTCCATGAATGTATTATACTTGAAAAGGATATTGATTTATCTGTAGTAATGCACTTTACTCAGTCGCCATCTCACTTTAATGATATGCATGAGTTGATTATGGATAGGATGACTTTTGACCAAAAGATAGGTATTATTCAAGAACTGCTTAACAGAAGAAGTTTAGATTCACTAATGGTTAAGCGTAAGGAAAAGCTTATAAAAGAGCTTAGATATGTGAAAGAGGTGAGAAATAAATTTGCTCATAGACCAATGTTTGTTGGTTATCAAGAAGACGAAAAAATTCCTAAAGAATTTAAAATGATAACTTATAGAGATGGAATTAATCACATACCATTTACAAAGAACGATTTTGAACTATGTATTAAAAGAATAAAAAAATGTGTCGAGGTATTAGAAGGTTTTTTCAGGTTATAACCTAATCAGGGATGGTTTCTCGTATTACTAAACGGGTGCACCCCGTAGCAATAGTCATTATCCCCCTTTCGGTATCTTTAAATAGTGTTACTCAAAGATAACAACAATCATTTTAACTTCTTATCTGTCCCAAGTAGATTTAGTTACCAGATTTCTCCTCGCTATCGCTCGTTCGAAATGACATGGGGGGCGTAATGCTTGAGAGATTGTGCATACAGCATTACTAGGTAAACATAATTGTCATTCTGAGGAGGAATCTTCTACAACATGAGGACTTCTCCTCGCTATCGCTCGTTCGAAATGACATGGGCAAAGTATTGGTTGGAGAGATTGAGCATACAGCATTACGAGTTAAACGCCATTGTCATTCCGAGGGAAGCGCAGCGACGAGGAATCTTGATATTAGCCCATCGCCTACTCAGGGATTATAGACATTAATTATCAGGTCTTTTGTTATTATTCGATAGCACACTATAGATTATCATCACTAAACAACTACATCTGCCTCAAAATGACACCCTCGTCTTTCCTCACAATATCTTCTATCTGCCGTAGCTGCTCAGCGGAAAGTTGTTTCAGGTTTTCCTGGCTCAGGATGGTATTGTTGATCTGGATGTAATTGTTCTGCTCGGTTACTACGGTGCCGGTGGTTTGCTTATCCATGCCGCCGGATACCTCAAGGTAAAGCCGGGCCGCCCGCATATCGCCGTTAACCGCCGACCTGAATACGGTAGAAAGCACCCTGGGCGCCATAAATTTAAATTGCTCCATTTCGGCCAGCAGTTCGGGATGGGTTTTATAGTCGTTAAAGTGCTTGGCAACGGTTTGCCGGCTTAGGCCGGTTTGTTCGGCTATGGCACCTTTAGCAGGCATGATGCCGTACTCATGTATGTAGCTGGTAATGGCCGTGGTGATAACCACGTGGTTGTTTTCCCAAAGCTGGGTGCGGGAGTCGGCCGGTAATATCGGTGTAATTTTGGCCAGAAAGACGTCGCGTTCCGCGCCTTTCAGCTTGTTTAAAGTTCTGTTGGCTGCCAGCGTAAGCTTGCGGCGTTCGTGGTGGTCTAATCCTTCCAGGTCATTAAAGGTAATGGTATCAAGCGACAGGATGTGCTCGATCTTTTTTTTTACAGGGGTGCGATTTGCTGTTAAAGCAGTTGATTGGGTTTGCATAAAAGATGGGGTTAATAGATGGGAGATGTAAAGATACAAAACATTTTCGGCATTTACTAATTTAATTAGTATATTCCTAAAAGAAGTGTTAAACCACGATTTTCACAAATTATTGATTTACAATATTTTAACAAATATTTTTCTGAAAAGTGTAAACCTTTGTTAATAGTTGTACCGTTTTTTGGATGATAATTAATTGCTCATCTGCCACCATACCCCCTCGCTAAATCGGGCAAAATTGAGTGCCAGCCCAAAGGTTTAAAGCACAAAAAGCCGCTCTTTAGAAGCGGCTTTTTGTGGTGTGTTAATATTTTAGTAATGGCCTTTAGCAGATAACACATTTAATATTACCATCTGGTTGCGGTCGTTTATCTCGTACACCAAACGATGTTCCTGATTAATCCGGCGTGACCATGCACCTGACAAACTATACTTTAAGGCCTCTGGCTTACCTATGCCTTCAAACGGGTTTTCTTGAATAGCTATCAAAAGCTGTTCGATCTTTTTTTGAATGACTTTATTACCAGACCTTTTCCAATATGCAATGTCTTCAACAGCCCTGGGTGTGAAGATTATTTCCATAGATCTTCGATAGCGATTTTAACGCCCTTGTCGTTTTTAATGTCTTCCCTGCCCTCTTGTATTTTTTTAACAAACTCGGGATCATATGGATCTTTTTTGCTGATGAAATCCATCTTCATAGCCTTGATGAATGCCTTTAAAGCCGTCAGCTGCTCTTTGGTTTTGGGTTGTACGATTAGCGTTTCCATTTTACAAATTTACTCAAAGGCAATTAATATCCTCTTTAAAATATCGACGGGAACTTACCCGGGTTGGCTTCGTTCATCATACTGTAAACCACTTCGATCACATCATCCAGGGACGGCTTGCTGAAGTAGTCGCCATCCGAGCCATATGGTGGCCTGTGCTCTGCCCCGCAAAGGGTGCGTGGCTGGGCATCTAAAGAGTAATAGCCATTTTGCGCTTCTACCACCTTTTGCAGGATGTAGGCGCTGCCACCGCCGGGGATATCTTCATCGATTACCAGTAGCTTATTAGTCTTTTGCAACGACCGGCCGCAGGTATTATCCAGATCGAAAGGGTATAAAGTTTGCGGGTCTATCACCTCAACGTTAACGCCCATCTTTGCCAACTCATCGGCAGCTTCCATCACAATACGCAGGGTTGACCCATAGGTAACTATGGTGATGTCGTTGCCTTCTTTCAATATTTCGGCCTTGCCTAAAGGCACCGTAAATTCGCCAATATTGGCAGGCAGCTTTTCCTTTAAGCGGTAGCCGTTCAGGCTTTCTATCACCAGGGCGGGCTCATCGCCGCGCAGCAGGGTGTTATACATTCCGGCAGCCTGGGTCATATCCCTCGGAACGCAGATATGCAAACCGCGCATAGAGTTAAGTATCATGCCCAGCGGCGACCCGGAGTGCCAGATACCTTCTAAACGGTGCCCCCGGGTACGTACGATCAGCGGTGCTTTTTGCCCTCCTCGGGTGCGGTAGCTTAAGCTGGCCAGGTCATCGCTTAATACAGTGATAGAGTACAGCAGGTAATCCAGGTACTGGATCTCGGCAATCGGGCGGAAGCCGCGCATCGCCAGGCCCATACCCTGCCCTATTATAGTAGCCTCGCGGATGCCGGTATCGGTTATCCGCAGGTCGGTATATTTATTTTGCAGCCCGGCAAAGCCCTGGTTAACATCACCTATCGAGCCCACATCCTCGCCAAAGGCAACAATGCTTTTATCGCGTTCAAAGTTCTTATCAAAACAGGCGTTCAGCACCTCGCGGCCATCCAGCATGCGGGCATCATCGGCATACTCCGGCGCAATCACCGGTACGTACAACGGCGACTGTGGCGTATCACTAAACAGCTTGGAGTTAAAGCGTTCTTTGTTTTTTGTATTCTCTTTTCCCAGCCAGTTTACCAGCGCATCGCGTTCGGCGCTATTTTCGCCCACGGTGATCCGCAAGGCTTTACGTACACAAGCGATGGTATCCCTCCGGCCCGGATCAACGCAAGCCTGGAGTTGGGCAACTAAGTCGATAAGCCCTTCGCTGTGCGCCGACCGGCGGGCAACAGCATTGATCAGCCCAACAGCAGCAGCCATCTCCGTTTTGATCTCGCTTTCCAATTCGTTCCAGGCCTCTTTTTGGCACTCGCGAACGTATTTTTTAGCTTCAGCTTCCAGGGCATCCATATCCTCGGCAGTTATAATCGCCGATTGGATCATCCACTTGCGCATCTGGACCAGGCAGTCGTGCTCCTCTTCCCAGGATAACCGGTCCTTTGATTTATACCGCTCATGCGAGCCCGAGGTAGAATGTCCCTGCGGCTGTGTCATCTCCACCACGTGGATCAACACCGGCACATGCTCTTCCCGGCAAACTTTTATAGCGCGTTCATAGGTTTCGCAAAGGGCCACATAGTCCCATCCGCGCACCTTATATATTTCGTATCCGTTAGAATTGCCATCCCGCTGAAAGCCTTTAAGCACTTCGGATATATCTTCTTTAGTGGTTTGCAGTTTTGCGGGCACCGATATGGCATAGGCATCATCCCAGATAGAAATCGCCATAGGCACCTGTAAAACACCCGCAGCGTTAAACGCCTCAAAAAACAACCCTTCAGATGTTGAGCCGTTACCGATAGTACCAAAGGCAACCTCATTACCGTTTACAGAAAAATTCTTAAGGTATTCCAGTTCTTTGTTCTGGCGGTACAACTTTGATGCATAGGCCAGGCCCAGCAAACGCGGCATGTGGCCGCCGGTGGTAGATATATCTGCCGCGCAGTTCATAGTTTCGGCCTGGTTAACCCAAGTGCCGTCGGCGTTTACGTAGCGCGTTGCATAGTGACAATTCATTTGCCTGCCCGCCGATGCAGGATCTTTCTCGATATCGGGATTAGCGTATAACTGGGCAAAGAACTCTTTAAGGTTGCTCATGCCTGTAGCAAACATAAAGGTTTGGTCGCGGTAGTAGCCTGCGCGCCAGTCACCCTTGCGGAAAGCCTTGGCCATAGCCAGCTGGGCAACCTCTTTACCGTCGCCAAAAATTCCAAACTTGGCTTTACCTGTCAGCACCTCGCGGCGGCCAATAATACTAGCCTGCCTGCTCTCAAAGCCAACGCGGTAATCGCTGATTACAATTTCCCTGAAATCGTCAAAACTGAGTTCGGCAGCATTTTTTGTGTCGCCATTGCGTAATACAGTTTCGGGCATACAAAATTTTGTTTAGGCGGTAAAATTATAAAATTCTATTTTGATTTTAGTATGGGTGAGGATAAAACATATAGTTATACCAATAGTTTTGAATATACATTAAACCTTTTATATTTGTAATAATCAAACAAGTAAACATGAAAAAACTAATATTAATCTGCACCATGATCTTAGGGTTTGCGTTTGGCGCATCAGCCCAGGATGATCAAAAAGCCGAGTTTAAATTTAACGAGGAAAAGCACGATTTTGGCAAGATAGCACAGGGTACACCGGTAACTACCGTTTTTGAATTTACTAACGTTGGTACCGAGCCTTTGATCCTTACAGAGGTTAGGCCTACATGCGGATGCACTATTGCCGATTATACTAAAACACCTGTTCCTAAAAACGGCAAGGGTACTATAAAGATCACTTATAATGCAGCTGTAGCATCAGCATTCAACAAAACTATTGTAGTTACATCGAACGCTAAAACACCTACTAAATATTTGAATATAGTAGGCGAGGTTGTAGCTAAGCCGGCTGTAAGCAGCAGGTAATGCTTCATTTAAACCTGATCTGAATTAGGCTTAAAAAAAATATCGAAGCCATCGCAATGCGGTGGCTTTTTTTGTGACCATACTACGGCCTTTTCTAAAGGCGGGGGCTCCGATTAAATTCTGTTGAATTGATTATCCCTGTCGGGGAAATTATAGCGAGCGCTGATTTTTTTACTAATTTTACCGCATGCCAAAAATTTCGCAAAAAGGGCAGCGGATGCCTGCTTCACCTATCCGCAAGCTAACGCCATTTGCTGATAAAGCAAAACAGGACGGTAAAAAAGTGTATCATCTAAACATCGGTCAGCCGGATATCGAGACCCCGGAAGGCATGCTCAATGCCATCAAAAACATCGACTTTAAAGTTTGGGCTTACACGCCAAGCGAGGGTACGCTGAGCTATCGTAAAAAACTCACCGAATATTACAATAAACTGGGATATAACATTACCCCCGAAAACATCATTGTTACCACAGGCGGATCTGAAGCGATCACTATTGCCATGATGAGTTGCCTGGACGAGGGCGATGAAGTGATCATCCCCGAGCCATTCTACGCCAACTATAACGGCTTTGCCAATCAGACAGATGTAGTCGTAAAACCTATCCTGTCGTATATCGACAATGGTTTCGCACTGCCTCCTATCAGCGAGTTTGAAAAGCTGATCACCGATAAAACAAAAGCGATCATCATCTGCAACCCAAATAACCCAACCGGTTATCTGTACTCGCAAGAGGAATTGGACGCGTTGAAAGAACTTGCACTAAAGTATGATCTGTACCTGTTTAGTGACGAAGCGTATCGCGAATTTTGTTACGATGGCCGTACATTTATATCTCCGATGCATTTAAGTGGATTAGATGAGCATGTGATTGTGATGGATACAGTAAGCAAGCGTTACAGTGCCTGTGGTGCCAGACTGGGCTGTCTGATCACAAAAAACAAAGATGTTATTGCAGCAGGCTTAAAATTCGCTCAGGCACGTTTATCTGCCGGGATGATAGAGCAGATTGCAGGTGAAGCTGCTGTTGATACTCCTGATGAATATTTCACTGCTGTAAATAAAGAATACACGAAGCGCCGGGATACACTGGTAACCGCTCTTAATAAAATTGAGGGTGTATTTTGTCCTAACCCGGGCGGTGCATTTTATGTGGTAGCAAAATTCCCTATAGACAACGCTGATAAATTTTGCCAATGGATGCTGGAAAGCTTCAGCTACGAAAATCAGACGGTTATGATGGCGCCTGCAACAGGCTTTTATAGCACACCCGGCGCAGGTACCAACCAGGTGCGGATGGCTTATGTATTGAATAACGACGATCTTAACAAAGCGATGGTTTGCTTAGCCGAAGGGCTTAAAGCTTATCCTGGCAGGACTGTTAGCAATTAACGTCGTCGGTTTACAAAGGTGTTAATAACTTGAACAAGCCATCGGTAAACCATCAACCAAGCATGAAGTTCAGCGATACGATTGTACAAGACAGTAACGTCAGTATTACCTGGATAACCAATCTGCGTTTACTTGCCATGTTTGCAGTAGTTGTATTGCATACAGCATCGCCATTGCTGATGAACTATAACGGCGTACGTTCATCTGATTGGGTGGCAGGTGATGTATATAATTCTGTAACCCGTTTTGCTGTACCTGTATTTGTGATGATAACAGGTGCATTATTGTTTAATCGCGAATTTGAGATCTTTGGGTTTTACAAAAAGCGTATCGGAAGGCTTATTGTTCCGTTTCTGTTTTGGAGTTTGGTTTACGTGGGTTATCAATGGTATGAAGAAATTATTTACTTCAATGGCGATGCTTGGGCGAATGTTTTAATAGTGATACGCCAGCTAAAAACAGGCACTTATTACCATCTATGGTATATCTATTTGCTTATAGGCCTGTACCTGTTTATTCCCTTTCTCGGTAAGTTTGTTCGTAATGCTACTGAGCGGGAACTGCTTTATTTCCTGGCGATATGGTTTTTCACCACGCTGATTAGCCGGCCGTACCTCAGCTATGTTAATACGGCTGTAGAGTTGCGTTATTTCAGCGGTTATATTGGCTACCTGGTTTTAGGGTATTATCTGGCTTATAAACGGTTTGCCATACCCTACCTTATTTTTCCATCATTATTAATATTTACGGCATGTGTGGTGCTGATTACCTGTGGTAATTACTACTTGCAGGTAGCCAACCATACGTTAAGCACTTTTTTTTATGAACCCATTGGTCCGTTTGTAATCGTGTTAGCAACCGGGGCATTTATGGCTGCAAAGCATTTGATAATTAACTTGGGAACCAAACTTTCTTTAATCATTGCCAATGCCAGCAAATACACTTTAGGAATTTACTTAAGCCACGCACTTATTTTAGATGTTTTAGAACTGAACGATATCAATTACAAGATCTTCAATCCCTGGCTAAGCATACCATTAGTTGCATTAGCCTGCTTTCTGCTTTCATGGCTGTTAATTTATATTTTGAGCAAACTACCGATAATAAAATATGTTGTTGGATGACAGGACTCGGATATTGCCAAGTTGAATTTGCTAAATAAGACTTCACAAAGGCTAAAAAACCGTATCTTTGTTAACTGCAAACTGCCCACCGGCATATGCGAAACCAAAATGGGGTCGACCGGAATTGACAGGATGGAGATAAATGTGTAAGCATGCAGCGCGTTGGGTGAATTAGCGCTAAAATCTGAACGCTCAAACTTACAAATGGCGAAAATAACTACGCCTTAGCTGCCTAATTTAGAATTAGCATAGCTTTTGTCCCGCCGGTTTTCTGTTCTGTTGGATCGGCATCCGGGGCATCGAAAAACGGAAATAGCCTGCTTAAAGGTGTGGTAAGCAAGCGAAACAAAACACCTAAGGACTAAGGTACAGGTAAGCGGTTAACCTTCCATAGCCCCTACAATTAAATAACAGCTAAGCATGTAGAAAGCATATCTTATACCATGTTTGGACGAGGGTTCGAATCCCTCCGGCTCCACTTACAGGTCTAGAAAATCAAAACGCTATAAAACCCGGTTTTATAGCGTTTTTTTATAAATTCGAATTCTAAAGAAGTCAAAATAGACCAACGCTCTGGAGACATCGACAGGTTTTTTACATTGGGTCTCCGGATATGTTAAAATCTACTGTATTTCAATTTGTTATTTAAATCACATTGTAGCGGACTTATGGTCGCTGCTAAAAATATCCCGATAAATTCTCCACGCTTTACCAGTCTTCTTCCATAGTTTTATGTAGTTGCCCTGGTCGATAATAACACCTTGAGTATTAAATACCTGCCAAATTCCTTCTTCGGTAGTATAGCCCGAGCCGTCGCCATAAACCTGGATCGTGGTGAATTTTACACTTTGGATGCTGGCATCAGTATATGCACTTGTAAAATCCTTTATTAACGCTGCTTTTCCTTTTACTGCTGGCGCATTGGGTGGCAAAAGCCAGCCATTATCAGTATAAAGCGAAACAATTGCAAGGTCCTTTTTTTTAAAAAGCTCGAAATAAAGTGAATTAGTTTTGATGATCTCTTTTTTAACTGCGCCCATGCTTTGGCCGTAGGATAATTGACTTGACAATAACAGCAGGATTAACCCTGCTTTCCAGATGATTTTTTTCTCCATGTTTTTGATAATAAATGTGTGTTCACAAATATATCACGCAACAAATAGCGGAAATTGTAAAAATCGGAACTGCTTAATAATTCAATGGAACAGCAAGATCGGTTGAACTTTCAGGGCAGAAATGAGAGGGCATAATTCTTGTAAAATATTTGAAATCTTTTATAAAATGTGATTGATCGTAATAGCCGCACTGATAAGCAATCGCGGTTAACGAAAGGTCGTTTCCGGCAACCATTTCTATGCTTTTACGAAACCTGTATATTTTTACAAAAAGTTTTGGGCTAAGCCCGGAGTAGGCTAAAAATAACTTTTGCAAGTACCGGGAAGACAAACCATGGTCACGGGCGACAGAATTGATATTTTCAAAAAAATCATCACGTTGCAATGCTTGTACAACGCTACACATTAGTTTGAGTTTTGAACTTTTCCCATGCCGGGCAAGTTGCGCTAACAGGTAATGCTCAAGCAACGTAATTCTATCAACCAGCGAACCGCTTGATTGTAACTGATCATAAAGAATACGTACAGCCTGGCCGGCAACATCTTTTAGATCAATCACGTGGTCGTTAAAATTGGCTATGGGCTCGTCGAAGAAATAAGCAGCAGTATGCCCAAAAAACCGAATTCCCAGCATTTTATGTCTGCCTATAGTTGTAAATGATAACGGTTGAATAGTTTGCCCCCACAATTGTACAGCTGGTTGCGTGACCCGAGTTGAATTAATTATAGTCTGTGGTGATTCGGCACCAAGATTGAACATGATCTCGATACTGCCGGAAGCAAATACCTGGTCGTGAATAGTTACAACCTCGTTTGTCTCGCAGGTAAAATAACATTGAACATAATCACGCAATAGCTTTCCAGGTTGATATTCGTAATAATGCATACTGTATTTTGTGATTGTTTTAAGTTACGCTTTTATCTGATTATTAACAAAACAGCTTGCTATTAAATAACGCATATTTGATTGCTCAACAATTTACTCACATAACACTCATCTGCAAGTCCAATCGGTTAAAATTAATTTTAACCGATGGCATAATCATTATTACCAAGATGGAATGAACATAGTTGGCTATTACAATTGCCGTATATAAGTAACTTTTAAAATACCATTACGCTGCTGAACAGGATGTTCAAAAGGTTTTCGGTTAAAGTTATCGAGCGTATTGTACACCAGATAAATAAAGCTTAAAGGCCTGTATTCCCAGGAAAACCGCGAATTAAATGAGCCATTCCCATCATCCGTATTATATTGATAAAATGTAGATAGCAGCAATTTAGGGTTGGCAGCAACCCTTAATTCAGGCGCGATCAAATGGGTAGTTATAGAAGACCGGGCAGGTCCTATATTTTTAAAGTCGTTTCGGGTGTAACTTACAACCAAAGATAATTTCGGTAGCGGTGCCGCTCTTAAGGAAAGATAATAACTATTAAGTTCACCTTGATAATACCCACCTGTACTAAACCGTGCTTCCGCACTGTAATGTGCCCCCTGATTAGTTAAGCCATATAATTCATAACGTTTAAAATGATAGTTACCCATGGCTATGTTAACTTCACGCACCGGAGTAAAATCACTGATCAAGTTCTCCCAGGAGGAGGTTATATTAAAATTTAGTTGAGCCAAATTTTTAAACACAAAGCTTAGCGGAACAATGTTCACATTAGCTTCCTGAAAATTACCGGTAGAGGCCTGGTGAAAAACATCGGCCGTTATTTGTGGGTTAAAAAATGCTAAGCTTTTCGGAAACCAGTTTTTATGAAGATTATACCCAAAAGTAGGTTGTGTGTTTACAAAATCAGTACGTGCGGCATAACCCGTTTGCACTTGGTAATTTTTCGATGATATGGTTTCGAACCAATCTGCAAAAAAGGAATTTGTAGCAAAATTCACTTCGCTAAAAACGGCAGAACCATTTCGATGGGTTAGTGTATTCCCGGAAAGAGAACCCATCCCGCGGACAAATAATGAGGGGTTAGGCCGCCAGAAAGCGTCTAATACGCCAACAGGGTTAAGGTACGATGGCATACCCAACCCGGATAAATTTTCTCTCAATATACCCATGCCACCAAGCTGCAAACTGCGAGAAATATTCCTTTTATATCTAAAGACGCCGAAAAGTGCCCCGTTTTCACTGGAATCACCGTTTTGTTTAATGACAAGTAAACCCAGCGCCTTTTTCTGGTCCTGATGTACTAATCGCAAACCTCCATTTATGGTCAAAGGTGCGCCGCTTTCGCTAAGACCAATACGCCTGCTGAAAAACGGCTGGATAATCCCGGCTTGCCCGACAGTAAATAAACTTGAATTTTCCAGGAAGTACTGCCTTTTTTCCGGAAAGAAGATGCTGGAGCGTGTTAAGTTGATCACTTGTCTGTCTATATCCGCTTGTGCAAAATCTGTATTTATAGTTCCTGTTAATATTGTACTGCTGTTTATAGCATATTTAATTTCACCTCCGAATTTGGTTTTGCTACCGGTACTTGAATGGTATTTATTATTAGCGTTTACCAGCGTGTATGGCTCAAACCTGATTTTAGTTTTTTTCTCCGGCGGGTGAATGCCTGTTATTATCCCCGCGTATTCCATTCGCGATTCGTTCAAAGCTAATGGCCAGGATGACCATCCGCTCAGCTCGCCTAAGTGCCGGATATTCCTCACGAAATTTATACTCCATTCAGTCGAGTTTGTTGGGTAACGCAGGCTGGAAAAAGGAATAGCAATTTCAACCGTCCAGCTACTATCCTGTATTTGACTGGCCGCCTCCCAAACGGCATCCCATTTGTAATCATAAGTCCCGTCGGCGTAATGCATGATATCCATTTGGGTACCGTACGGGGTGACACAAAAAGCCATTACCGGCAGCCTTGGATCCTTAAATGGATCTATCAAAACTTCAAATAATTCGTTATCCGTAAAACCAAAATCGCGTCGCATATTTTGTACCTGAATAAATTTTTTACCAGGAGGGAAATCACACTGCGCATAAATATAAAGGTTGTCTGCATCGTACAACATCCTTACCCGTGTATTATAGCTTGCTTTGCTCCCCTGCCTTGGATAAGCAACAATAAAGTTGGAAGCGATGCCACTTTGCCGCCAGGCCGATTCATGGTCGAAGCCATCAATAACAATTTTTTCACTTGTCCGTTCCGCTTCGAAGTGTGGCCGCTTTGGCTCACTTAACGGTGCAAATATTTGCTGTGCGCTAACATTTTTGTGAATACAAGCAACTAATAATAATGCCATGATAAGCCTGACGACGCTTTTTTCAAACTGGGACAAAGTTTTCATGCATCAAATAAAGAAAGGCAATAGTTGATTTTTTTAAAAATTAGACGATAGGTCGTCGATTCGCCTTCAATAGCTGTTTCCCGCCCCTGAGTTTATTAGCGGTTGTAAAAGTCTTTTTGAAGATAAATTTTGTTGTCTTCGTCGAAAATCAACTATTTCATTGTTTCGAATTGCGAATTTTGAAATATGATTATAAGCAGTCGCGTGCATCTTAAAAACATTATCAGGCACAGTCTTTTTTGGCTAGCCTACATTGCTTACCAGGCATTGCATGAAGGATGGATGGATAAGGACGAATTATCATTTCATTTTGTTCCACAGTTTTTAACAGATGTGCCTGTAGCCATACTAATGGCTTACCTTAATCTTTATTTGCTCGTCCAATACTTTTATTACAAACGTAGATATGTAGGGTATGTGCTGACGCTACTTTTGCTATTATTAGCTGGTGGGATCGCTGAGCGTTTTTTCACTTATCTTATTTGGGTACCATGGGATGAGATACATGACGCAGCAATTTATAATGCAGAAAACAAAAACTTCTTTATACCTGTACGTATCTTCCGTAATGCCGTTGAAGCCTACCCGGTAATAGCTGTTACCATGTTAATTAAGCTGATGCGTAACGCAAACCAACAGGAAAAGCTTTTGCGTGAAATAGAACTGCAAAAACATTCAGCAGAAATGAGATTACTAAAGGCACAAATCAATCCGCATTTTTTCTTTAACACCTTAAACAGTTTGTATGCCCTTACGCTGAAAGGTTCGGAGTTGGCATCAACCGTTGTGCTTCGCTTGTCTGACCTGATGCACTACATGTTGTATGAAGCGAATGACCAATTAGTATTATTAGCGAACGAGATCAAACATTTAGAGAGTTATATTAGCATTGAGGAAATGCGATTTGCAGACAGGCTTGATTTATCTTTCCAGTGCTCAGGTGATATACAGGGAAAGAGCATAGTCCCGTTACTGTTGTTACCTTTTATTGAAAATGCCTTCAAACATGGGCTGGACGATAATTCCGGCTGGATAACGATCACTTTAAAGGTAAACGGAAATCAGCTATTCATGAAGGTCGAAAATAGCTGTCCTACAGCTTACCTAAATAAAAAAAATGGCTTCGGGCTGGCTAATGTGAAACGAAGGCTGGAGTTAAGTTATCCTTCACGTTATGAATTACAAATACGCCAAGGTGCAGATAGTTTTGAAGTTGAATTAGTGATACAATTATGAAAAAAGTGACTTGTGTAGTGGCAGATGATGAAGTGCTTGCGCGCGAAGTGATTACAAATTACATTGATAAGGTTGATAATTTGACGCTTGTTTCTACCTGTGCGAATGGCATTGAGGTATTTACGGCATTAAAAACATGTCAGGTTGATCTGTTGTTTCTGGACATACAAATGCCAATACTTAATGGTATCTCGTTATTGAAATCCGTAAGTAATCCTCCTGCCGTAATTTTAACAACGGCTTATAGAGATTTTGCGCTAGAAAGCTATGAACTGGATGTAACCGACTACCTGCTTAAACCGATTTCTTTCGATCGGTTTATAAAAGCTGTCGACAAATATTTACGCAACACAGGAGTTGAGGTTAGCCCATTAATACCCGCAACACCACCATCATTGAAGGGTAATGACATTGATTTTATTTACATTAAATCCGAAAAAAAGATGATTAGAGTGACGCTAAAAGATATTACCTACCTGGAGGGGCTAAAAGATTATGTTAAAGTGCATACCACTACAGCAAGTATCATTACTTATCAAACGCTGAGTTATTTTAATGAAAAGTTGCCGTCGCATCTTTTCATCCGTGTTCATCGTTCTTTCATTGTCGCTGTTAACCAGATAACCGCCTTGACTGCCGCCCGTATTGAAATCGGGAAAATAGATATACCCATCGGCAGCTCATTTTCAACCGAGGTTGCAAAAAAACTCATTTAGATTATCAGTATAATTAACGCTGAAGATGTCGACTAATGAGTTATGCCCGGAGAGATCAATTTGGCTATGTTATGTCCTGATGGTAGAGAACCGCTTAATACCCTGATCACTCCAATTAGCGCGTACTTTCAGTTGCCTGATGCAATAGGATAGACTTATTAAAATTGCAAAGTAAAAGTTTGCGATTGGTAAATAGAGCTGATATGGGTAATAGATTCACAATTGAGATTCGTTTAAAATAACCTTTACCACCCACCTAATCCCATTTTTGTACAGGCGTAACCTGAGGTAAAAGGCTTATCAAAAGGTCGCCAAAAGGACAAACACTCTTCCAAGCTGTGCGCTTTGCAACATTAACTAAAAACATTTTTTATTTCATAAAACTATAACGCTTTAACCCTGTTGATTAATGGCGTACTAAATACACTATGTACGTCGATTAGTTTTCATTTGATCACAAATACGATTTAACGTATGTATACATTAGGGATTAACGCCGTGTTTCATGATTCGGCGGCTTGTATTATTAAAGATGGCATTTTGCTTGCCGCTACCGAAGAGGAACGTTTTACGCATTTTAAACATGGCAAACGCCCGGTACCGTTCTCTACCTGGGAACTTCCGTTCCATGCAATAGATTACTGTTTAAAGGTGGCGGGGATCCACATCAACGATGTGGACAATATTGCCTACTCATTTGATCCATACCTGCTTATTGCCGAGCAACATCGTGGTAAATCGACTATCGAGATTCCCTTCGAGGAAGGTTACTCACACCTCAACGATGAATATGGCAACCCCTGGGAGCCACTGTTTTTGTCGTCCATCATCAACGCACCCGGCCAACTTCGCGATGGTTATCCTCACCACCTGCAACAACGCTTTTTTGGTTGCAATATCCAGCGCGATAAATGGCATTTTATTGAGCACCATGTATCGCATGCTGCCAGTGCTTTCAATTGTTCTCCATTTGAAACTGCCGCAGTAATGACGGTTGACGGCCGCGGCGAACTGGCAACAACTACCTACAACCTCGGTAATGGTCAGCAATTAGATCGGATCGGCCAGGTTAATATGCCACATTCGCTGGGTTTATTGTATGAAGATGTAACCACACACCTTGGATTTTTGCATTCTTCAGATGAGTATAAAGTGATGGCCCTTGCATCTTACGGTAAGCCCGAGTTTGTCAAAGATTTCAGGGAGATTGTGCAACTGGGTAGCAACGGCCAGTACACCATCAACAATCAAAATTTAACGGAACGATTTGGACCTAAACGCTTAAGGCACGAAGAATTTACCTCATTCCATTTCAACATTGCCCACTCCATGCAATTGGTGCTGGAAGAAAGCATGCTTGAACTAACCGGGTGGCTGCAAAAAGAAACTCAGGAACAGAATCTTTGCCTTGCAGGTGGCGTTGCCTTAAACTGCGTGGCTAACGCCCGCATACGTGATAGAGGCGCATTCAAAAATATCTGGGTACAGCCAGCTTCAGGTGATGATGGTACGGCGTTGGGCGCCGCATTATGGGTTGATTCACAACAGCGCAAAAGCAACAGCAAAACCTTTGTAATGGATCATTGTTACTGGGGCCCTGAATACACCGACGATGAAATTGAAAAGGCGATGAAGCTTTGGAAAGTGCCGTACCGCAAGCTTACTAATATTGCCGAAGAAACCGCCGATATACTGGCGCAGGATAAAATAATAGGTTGGTTCCAGGGCCGTATGGAATTTGGCCCAAGGGCGCTGGGTAGCCGTTCTATATTGGCGTCACCCATTAATCCCGCCATGCAGGCAAGGTTAAATGAAGTGAAGGACCGTGAAGATTTCCGCCCGGTGGCACCTGTAGTATTGGAGGAAGAAGCCGGCGATTGGTTTGAAAATGCCGAATATTCACCCTTCATGCTATTCATTTACGATGTTAAAGCCGATAAGGCCGACAAAATTCCCGCGGTTAGACATACAGATGGTACCGCACGCATCCAAACAATAAATGAGGGCCAGCATAAAAACTACTATGACCTGCTTAAAGCATTCCATCGTAAAACAGGTGTACCCGTACTGGTAAATACATCATTCAATACGCTCGGCAAACCTATTGTGTGCACGCCGCGCGATGCCATAGAATGTTTCTGGTCTTCGCCGTTTGATGCCCTTGTCATTGGTTCGTTTGTTATCGAGAAATAGTATGTTAGTATCAGTAATAGTCCCCACCTATCGCCGGCCCGACCTTTTAAAAAATTGCCTTAAGGCTTTGCTGTTGCAAAAATTCGACAGGCATCTTTACGAGGTTATAGTTGTTAGTGACGGCCCCGACCCGGAAACAAAAATAATCCTGGATGCATTTGCCGGATACGATTGCCCTATATTCAGGTTCTTACAAACGCCTAAAAAGAAAGGGCCTGCTGCAGCACGTAATTACGGCTGGCAAAATGCTTATGGAAAAGTTATTGCCTTTACAGACGACGATTGCCTGCCTGATGCATATTGGCTTAACGCGCTAGTAGCCAATTGCAACCCAAACGAATACATAGCTTTAACCGGAAAGGTAACAGTACCCATTGGTAAACGGCCAACAGATTATGAGCAAAATACGGCAAACCTGCAAACTGCCGACTTTATAACAGCTAATTGCGCCTGTACAAAAAACGCCCTGATTAAAGCGGGCGGATTTGATGAGCAATTTGGCATGGCCTGGCGGGAAGACAGTGACCTGGAATTTAAGTTGATAAACAATAATATTCCGGTTAAAAAAGTGGAAAGTGCCCTAGTAGTTCATCCCGTGCGTAAGTCGCGCTGGGGCGTAAGCATAAGCGAGCAAAAGAAAACCATGTACAACGCTTTACTTTATAAAAAGCACCCTGAACTGTATAATAAAAAAATCAAAGTCAAAACCCCGGTCCTTTACTACCTTATCCTAAGCGGGGTTTTAATGACGCTGACTGGGATCATCGCCTCAGGTCATCAATTGACTATAGTAGGTTTTGCGACGTGGTTATGTGCTACCGTTTACTTTATCGCCAAACGTTTATACACCACAAAATTATCTTTAAACCATATAAGCGAAATGGTTGTTACCTCTCTCGTAATACCTTTTGTATCGGTGTTTTGGCAATGGTATGGCGCTGTAAAATACAGGGTTTTATTTATTTAAAATGATGACACTTCCTCCCTCCGAAATAAAAAAGATAGCCGTTTTCCGTGCGCTGCAATTAGGTGATATGCTTTGCGCCATCCCTGCAATCAAAGCTTTGCGACATGCTTACCCAGATGCAGATATCGTACTAATAGGGCTGCCATGGGCAAAATCTCTCACCGAGCGGTTTAACAATTATTTCGACGGGTTTATAAAATTTGCCGGATATCCCGGACTACCTGAGCAGCCGTTCGAACCTGCTGCCTTCACGGAGTTTTTATCTCTGGTACAAAAGGAAAAGTTTGATCTGGCCATTCAAATGCAGGGTAACGGATCGGTCATTAACCCGATGATGGAACTATTCGGGGCAAAATATGTGGCAGGATATGCCAAAGATGGACATTATGCTCCGGACAACGGCCTGTTTATGCACTACCCCGATTATGGGCACGAGATAGACCGTCATTTATTACTGATGGAATATTTGGGCGTACCATCACAAGGCAGCGAACTGGAGTTTCCACTAACTACGGCCGACTATAATTCACTTGACGAATTGAAGCTGGGCCTGGAACCGAAAAATTACGTATGCATTCACCCGGGTTCCCGCGGCGCGTGGCGTCAGTGGCCCGTACAGTACTTCGCCTCCCTGGCAGATTACTGCGTAGAACAAGGCTTTAAAGCGGTAATTACCGGCACCAAAGACGAAGCCCCAATTATTGACGATGTGATAAAACATATGCGTTACGACCCCATTAACACTGCAGGTAAAACTTCCATGGGTGGTGTGGGAGCATTAATACAAAACGCAGCTATGCTCATATCAAATTGTACAGGCGTATCGCATATCGCATCAGCATTTAAAACCCCAAGTATCGTTATCAGTATGGATGGTGAGCCGCAACGATGGGGGCCACTGGATACCCGTGTTCACCGAACCATCAACTGGCTGCAATCGCCCGATTTCCATTCTGTGTTTCGTGAAACGGTGGAACTGGTGAGTTTGGCAGGCTGATCAGATCATTGACCGCAGCGATTATATCTGCAGCAGTCGGCATTGAAATAGGTTGGCTATATACCTGACTATTAACATATGCAACAACCTCATTTTTGCTGCGCAAGTGCTCCGCCACAGCGAACGGCAACACCTTGTTAGAGACATTCCATGGTGTATGTTGCGGATTAGTTTGTGCGTATAAAACAACAACCGGCGTACCAACCGCCGCCGCGATATGAATAGTCCCGGTATTTACCGACAGCATAACTGGTGCATGTTTCACCAGGCAGATAAACTCATCTAAGTTAAAAATCCCGGCTGCCGAAAAGCTGCCTGCTCCGATCATGCTATGCAGCTCATCAGTCAATTCTTTTTCTGCTGATGATCCTGTTAAAACTACCTGATAATCAAAATCTTGGATAAGTCTCATGGCAGCTTCAACCCAATTTTCAACCGGATATTGCCTTTTTATTTCACTCACGCCGGCGTGTAACAATAACCAAGGCTTGTTGATTTTTAAACCTAAATCGGTTAGCTTTTCACAAACCCGTCGCCACAAACCGCCGTCGATGATAAGTTTTAAATTTTCATCAGTGGTAGTTGCACCCACGGTTGCAACCAGGTCCAGATCTCGGCGCACCTGGTGTTTGATACTTTCATAGGGTTCTTTATCCGGCACCCAGTTGGTAATTAAATTGTAAGGGTTTTCGCGGCAATAAGCCAAGACTTTACGTATGCCGGCAAGGTAGGCAAGCATCGCTGTAGGCAACGGGTTTTGACTATAAACTGTAAAAATAACTGCGGCGTCAAACCGGCGCGATTTAATGTCGGCTATAGCTGCGTTAAAGGTTCCTTCATCAGGCTCAGCCGCAGTTTTCACCCAAGGCAAATCATAAATGATTACATCATCAATTTCGGCTATGTGTTTGGTTACACCTTTGGCCATTGATGATGTCAAAACGGTTATTTTTGCGTCAAAGCTTTCTTTTAGAGCGCGTATGGCCGGGCCGCTCATGATCAGGTCACCCATGTTATCCGGGCGGATGCACAATATATTTTTACAATTCTGCCAAGGCATGGGAATTCATTTTCAAGATCTGCTCTGCAGCCTCATCAATGGTTTTACAAATAGTAGTAGGCACTCGGTAGTCTCCCTTTTCCCATTCTGTTTCGTTACCGTTATCTATAAGCACCGTTCGGCAACGCGTCCGGTTGCCCGCTTCTACATCATTTAGTATGTCGCCAATCATCCAGGAAATGGTAAAATCGATATCGTGATCTGCTGCTGCCTTAACGAGCATGCCGGGTTCAGGTTTACGGCAATCGCATTGCATATCATAACCTGTAACGATACCTTGCGGATGATGCGGACAATAATAGAACCCGGTCAGAACCAAGCCGTTCGCTTCAAATAGTGATTTCATCTTACTTTCGACAGCAATTAGTGCGCTCTCGGTAAAATAGCCGCGCGCAACTCCTGATTGGTTGGATATAATAATCAACAGATACCCATCGTCTTGAAGCCTTTTGAGTCCGGTTACAGCATTTTCCTGTAGCATGATCAACTCAGGTTCAACGTTGTAGGGTATGTCAGGAATTAGCGTTCCGTCCTTATCTAAAAAAATCGCTTTATTTGCCATTATGCCGCTTGCGATTCGCTCATTGCTGGCACAGCCTTCCGGGTAGCTGTTATAAGGCTATTGTATAAATTTAACACCTTGCCAGCCACTTTAGCCCATGTAAAATAAGTGTTAACACGGTAAATAGCATTTTCACCCATACGGCTTAACAATTCGGGGTGGCCTATAACCTTACTGATTTTATCGGCAAGCATTTCCGGATCATGTGGATTAACTAATAGGCCTGTGTCACCATCGGCAACACTATACTTAATCCCTCCTACGTTGGCACCTATTACAGGCGTCCCGCATGCCATAGCTTCTAAAGGTGTTATACCAAATGGCTCGTACCATGGTGTAGTTATAAAAAGGTCGGCAGCCGAATAATAGAATTTCAACAGATGACGATCTTTACGTCCTGCAAAAATTATCGAATCTAAGACGTCATGCTCACGTGCTAAGCTCATTAACCTGGCAAATTCCGGGCAGCAATCTTCGGTCAATTGTTCTTTTTCGCCGCCAACAATTAAAAGTTTAACCGGCTTGTCGCTATTTTTAAGGTTAGCTAAAGCCCTAATCACATTATCTACTCCTTTGCGTGGAACCATTCGACCAAGCTGTAAAATAATGTGCTCGTCTTGCGGCAATCCCAGCATTTTGCGAGAGGTTGTTTTGCCAACCGGGTAAAATTCTTTAGAACTAAAGCCGCAAGGAATGATGCTGATCTTTTCCTCAGGGGCGTTATAATAAGTTATCAAATCGTCTTTATCTTGCGGGCATTCGGCAATGATATGATCTGCCTGTTGCACGGCCTGCTCTTCGATCAGCAATCGTTCTGCAGGGAACTTGTCCTGCTCTGCCTGATGAATTCTGCGAATATGGCCGAGCGCATGGAAAGTAACAACAAATGGGATATCCAGTTCCTGCTTAATGCCCATTGCCACGTAAGCCGACATAAAGAAATTGGCATGGATCAATGAATAATGCACTTGTTCTTTGATGATAAAAGAGATCATACTATCCTTAAATTCATCCATGTATTGCAACAGATCCTCTTTGATAACATTTTCTGCAGGGCCTGCACTAACGTTTATAACCCGCACACCGGGAACCCACTCTATAACATCTTCTAATTCTATTTTGTCTTTACGGGTAAATACATCTATCAGATAGCCTTCGGCAGCAAGATGCTTAGCTAGCTGTGCTACATAAACGTTTTGCCCGCCGGTATCAACGCCACCAAGGTTTGCAAGGGGGGATGCATGTTCACTGATTAAAGCGATCCTTTCACTTTGATATTTCATGTTGTTTAGGTTGATATTAAATTCTTATTTTTTGCACTGGTTACTTCATTAAACAAATGCTCCCAGTCTTTAGTAAAACGGTCGATATTAAAGCGTTTTAAAGCTACTTCGCGGCCGTTCGCACCAATCTCTTTAGCAAGTTCCGGGTCGGCAATAAGCAAGTTCATTTTGCCTATCAGGTAATGGATATCAGTATGAATAAAACCGGAATACCCGTTATCTATTACCGCAGAAAGCTCTGTGGTCGCTAAACCAACGACAGGGATACCCATCATCATCGCTTCGCAAACCGCTAATCCAAGACTAGTGTACCTTATCGGGTTAAAAAAGAAACGGTATTTGCTTTGAAATTCGGGCAGCTGCGGGTGCAGCACTTCTCCAAGGCCCAAATCGCCGGTGCCCATACCAACCAAATCAAGCTTTACCTGCTCACGCGCTTCCAGGAACACATCAAGCCCTAATAACCTGCCACGGGCAGGGAGGTTGTTAATCACAACAATACCTTTATCAAGTTCGCCGGTGTAAGTAACCTGTAGAGCCGTAACACCATGCTCAATAACGCGGGTTGGCGTACGGTTACTGTCCCACATAAGTTTATTAAAGTGGGTAACATGCACTAGTGTAACATCTGGTGTATCCAGAATGTGTTTGGTATCTGTAGGATGCTGCCGCGGTGGATCATGCTCTATATATACTTTAGGCAGTTCTTTTTGTTGCTCAGATAAGATTTCATGCTGATCAATCAGATAGTTGTTATTCGTTTGAAAAAGGATAATGTCGAATTCCTGGTTGCGTACATCATTAGCCGGAATTTCAATTACATTGTCACCAAATGGAAAGGTTTCGCCACGACCGTAGTAACCTTCAGTTTTTTCGGCCTTTATTGGAATATATATGTCGTAATTGCCCTGAGATAGATAATAAAGGTAGCTACCATGGATATGCCAGGTAAAAATCTTAAGTCTGTTTTGCATGTGTGAGATAAATGATCATCCCAGTAAAAGCAACAACAACGCCAAACGTTCCTTAACTAATAAATAACTTAATATCTTTATAAGATTTATAATTACTACGGTTAAAACGAACCAACTTTTAAGAATTTCATAAAAATTTCATTATTTGGCATACTTCATAACGCTATACGCTGTCTACTTCTGTTAACACTAAATTGTATGTTAATTATATATAGTGCATTTAAATGACAACAACAACCATCTAACATACTGTTTAGATAAAATGGTCAACCGTTTCCACAAACTGCGGAAGTTTGTGCCGCACGCTTCTACACTACCTCAAAGAAGCTTAGTTTAGTTATCGTGTAATCAATTGTTTACCAGTACTTTATACCTAATTTCTGTAGGCTAATGCAACGGCAAGTATTTTGCAAAGTTTAAGCGGGGGTTAACAACCTCTACCCTAGTTAAACTATTTTTTAAATGCAAAGTCCGTGCAGTTAATATTAGCTGCAGATTATTATGAATTTACGTCCTTCATCAAAAATTACCAACAACCAGTTAAACAGAGGCCTTAATTACGTGATTGCCGATGGCCTATCGGCAGAGGCTATGGTTGTTTTTACCAGCGGCACTTTTTTAACTGCGATGGCCATTCACATGGGCGCAACTAACTTTCAGCTAGGATTGCTTGTCGCCCTACCTACCTTCACAACAATATTTCAACTGGCATCTATATGGCTGGTACAGCGGTTCAATAACCGTAAGCTAATTACCTCCGTTTTTAACCTGTTAGCTCGCCTGCCTCTTATTGCTATCGGCGTTATCCCCTTAATGTTTAGCGGCACCACTACCATACAGGTTTTATTGGTATTACTCTTTTTTCAGCACATTTTCGGTGATATTGCAGGCGCCAGCTGGAATTCATGGATGAAAGATCTAATTCCCGGCGAACGGCTGGGCAGCTTTTTCAGTAAACGCAGCCGCATGGCGCAAACGCTTAACGTAACCTTAAGCCTGGCCACTGCGCTTAGTATCGATTATGTAAAAACGAATTATCCGGCTCATGAAATTACCGCTTACACGACGCTATTTTTAGCTGGTGGCGTACTGGGGATGTTGAGCGTATTTTTATTGTTGCGTACACCCGAGCCTGAACCTGCCGTAATGGACGGTAAAGTATTTATCCTTTTTGGCAAATCACTAAAAAACAAAAATTTCAGGAACCTGCTGGTATTTAACTCCCTCTGGGCATTTGCCTTAAATTTGGCCACACCGTTTTTTGCTGTTTTTATGCTCAAAACAATTGGCTTACCTTTATCTTATGTAATAGGATTAGCAATTATCAGCCAGTTAAGCAGCATTGCATTCCTTAAACTTTGGGGTAATTATAGCGACCGGTTTAGCAATAAAACCATCATAAACATTTGCGGGCCGCTTTACATCGCCTGCATCCTTGCCTTTGCGTTCACAGCTATGCCTTCATCACAACTTGCAACTATTAGCATCTTAGTGGCTATCCATGTTGTAAGCGGGTTATCAACTGCTGGTATTAACCTGGCACTGAGCAATATTGGTATTAAACTGGCACCAAAAAATGAGGCCATTGTTTATATATCAGCTAAAAATATGTTTGTGGCATTCTTTTCAACCATTGCACCCATGATAGGCGGATTGCTAGCCGATTTTTTTGCCGATCACCAACTGCTTTGGAACTTGCAACTTAAGGATGCAAAAGGTGAATCTAACATCCATATACTTAACCTGCAAGGTTGGAACTACTTTTTCATCATCGGCGGTTTGCTCGCTATGCTGTCTTTACGATTGTTGGCCAAAGTAAAGGAAGATGGTGAAACGCATAAAAACAAAGTGAGGATACACATGCGCGCTGCCTTAAGAAACAAACTGCGCAAAAATGTCGGCCGTGAAATGGCCGATAACCTATATGCGCCGTCGTTAGCGGTAAGGCGCAAAGTGGTTAAGCTGTTTAAGACCGATGCAGATGTTGCGGGTCAGCAAAAAATTGCATAACCAAAATTAATTAAGTTGCCGGTAAATGATGGCCGGCAACTCAAACATATGTTATTGGTGCAGCCTTTTGGTTTTAAGGTACTGTAGCAATTCTTTTGGCCTATCGGTTTGCAGTACCATCGCCCCGTGGTTGATGAGCCAGTCCCAGCTATCTTTTTTGTTACCCTCTTCCACTGCTAAATCATCGTCATGGCCGGCGTTAAGAGAGGCCCATAACGAGTTGAGCCAAATTTTAGAACCCGTACCGGTTATCAGCTTTGGATTTTTAAATATGAAAGACGTATCCGTTTTAAAATTGAGCTCGAACCCGAAAGGTTTCATACGCTGCTGATAATCTTTAATGATTTGTCTGGCATCGGGCTTATCCAGGTTCACGATAGGCATATAGATGATACTATCGATAAGTGAAGGATATTTTTCTTTTAGTTGAGCGTAAGTCGCCTCGGCCTTGAATATAGCCTGTTTTAAGGTGCCGGTTTCTTTTAAGATAGCAAACGCCTCCAGGTAGTAAGGATAGCTTTTGTCCAGGTTAACCATTACCGGCTTGCCCTTTAACGCAAGCATAACTTCTTTAAAAGTTGGAATATTGTTACGGGTAACCCTGCCTAAACCGTTTCTTAAGCCGAATTTTTTGATCTCTTCTAACGTATAATCGGACGGTTTGCCTTTACCGTTGGTAGTTCGGTCAACGGTTTGGTCATGCATAATCACGATCTCACCATCTTTGGTTTTATTTAAGTCAAGTTCAACTATATCAACACCCATGGCCGCCGCATATTGAAAGGCGCGCAACGAGTTTTCGGGCGCGTTACGCCAATCGCCACGATGGGCAGCAACCATCACCTTTGTTTGCGCGTTGGCATTCAAAGTAAGCAATAACGGCAGTAAATAAGTAATTATCTTTTTCATTCCTCTGTATAAAAGTAAAGGAGGAATTGCTTCCTCCTTTAAATGTGCTATTAGTAACCTGTATTTTGATACATCTTTTCCGGATTTAGCTTAACCTCATCAAACGGAATTGGGAAATACCTGTCTTTAGTAGTGAAATTTGCAAGCTTAGGTATACCGAAATCTGCCTGGCTTTTTGCCCTAAAGTAAGCAACCAGTTCGTCTGTACTGAATGTACGCAGCAGGTCAAACCAACGGTGATGCTCAAATGCAAGCTCTACCCTACGCTCATGCAAAATCGCTAAACGAAGGTCGGCATATTTTGCAGCGTATGTTGGGTTGGCAGCTATGGTAGCGGCGTAAGTTGACAAGCCTGCCCTGTTACGCACCTGATCAAGCAAAGTGATAGCGCCTGTACGGTCGCCCAGGTAGTTGTTTACTTCGGCAAGCATCAGCATTACATCTGCATAACGGATCAGGATCCAATCATTACCGCCATAACCCAGGTTTGACGCGCCTGAACTTGCATCCCTGAATTTGGTAATAAAGTAATCTTTAACGATTGCATCGTTGGCAAATTTAACCGAAAACGCCATACGCGGATCGCCGGTTTCGTATTCCTTGATCAGATCAGGCGTTACATTACCACCTGAACCTGATGCTGGTTTAAGTGAATTAATGGTTTCTCCTTTTGCCTGGTTGTTTGCAGCGATAGACGAACTGTAGGTTGGATCGCCCTGTTTGTTTACAATCTGCCAGATAATTTCAGGGCATGTTGCTTTCTTGGTAACATCAAATACATCGGTATAAGGTACCGTTGTTAACGACCCGAAAGTACGCATGCCGTAAGCAGCAGTAAGGTAGGTTTTAGCATCGTTAAGGTTAGCGGTGCGTGAAGCCTGGTCTTGAGTGGTAGCCATAGTAAGATATACCTGGCCAAGCGTAGCGTTAATGGCTGCTTTTGACGCACGGCCGATGCCCGCACCTGTTTGCAGGTTTGGCAAGTTACTTGCCAAAGCGTCTTTCAAATCAGCAACAATCTGGGCGTAAACAAGCGCCTGTTTCTCGCGGAAGGTATTTTGGCTCACTTCGTCGGCAGATTTAAACTGTGTGGTAACCAAAGGCACATCACCCCAGGTCCTAACCAATTCAAAGTACATAACTGCGCGTAAAAACTTGGCTTCGGCAGCGTATTGCTGCTTTACATTGGCATCAGCAAAAGTTACGCGATCAATATTTGCCAAAACAACGTTGGCCCTTGAAATAGTGCTGTATAGTGATACCCAGTGGCTTTTTAAATAAGTATTGCTTGGCAATATCGAAAAGTCGCCAAACTGAAAAGGCTCACCCGCGTTAGACTGGTTGTCATTACGGCCGGTATCGTCAGAGCGTTCGTCTGTCCATAAACCACTGTTCTCGCCAATGTTATTGCTGCTGCGTAACGACTGATAGATACCATTAACAGCGGCCAATACATCATCAGCCGACCGGAAACTGGTTCCTAATTCAATAGCATTAGGGTCTGTTTGTTCTAAAAAATCCTTTTTGCATGATGGCATCGCAGAAGCTAAAAGCGCAACGCTTGCAATCAATATTATTTTCTTTTTCATCTTGTTAATATTAAATTATTAAAAGGCTGCTCTGATACCCAGGTTAAATGAACGTACCAACGGATATACACCGTAATCTATACCAGGGGCAAGGTTGGGCGGTTGGGTACTGTTTGATGCGCCGCTGCTAAAGTTATAATCAACCTCGGGGTTGTAGCCTTTGTACTTAGTAATGGTAAAGGCGTTAACTACGCTGCCATAGATACGGGCATTGCTTAACCCCAACTTACCGATAAGTAATTTTGGTAAAGTATAACCCAGGGTAATGTTGTTACAACGCAGGAACGAACCATCCTGAAGGTAGAAGGTAGACAAGCGGGTGCTGTTACTTTGCGTACCTGCACGTGAAGCACGGAATACTGTACTGTTGCCCGGGTTGGCAGCGTTGCGGTAGCGGTTAACAACATCAGCATACTGGTTGCCGGAGCCTTCCATGTTGTACAGATAGTAATCCTGGCCATCTAACACACTGTTGCCCTGCGAACCGTTGAACGATGCACCTACGTCAAACTTTTTGTAAGTAGCGTTCACTGCAAAACCGTATGTAAAATCCGGATACGGGTTGCCTATGATCGTTTTATCGGCATCGGTTACCTTGCCGTCGCCGTTGGTATCTTCAAAATATAGATCACCTACATGCAGCGGGTTAGATTGTGCGCTTGACGGTGCAACTTTGCTAATATTCTCTGGGGTAACAAAACCTGCTACCTTAAAACCGTAGAACATACCAACTGGCTGGCCTTGTTGCGTAATATTGGTTAAGTAAGAACGCTCGGCACCGTTAATGATAATGGTATTATTACCGCTAAGCTTAGTCACTTTGTTACGATTGATAGAAATGTTACCGCTCAGATTAAGTGTAAAATCTTTTGCATTGATGGCACGACCATCCAACTGAAAATCGAAACCCTTGTTCCGGATCTCGGAATTACGCAGGTTGGTAAGAATGGTAGTACTACCTGATATTGCCGATATCGGTTGGTTATAAAGCAAATCGTAAGAGTTACTTAAATAGTAGTTGGCGATAACCGATAGACGACCTTTAAATAAGCCGATATCTAAACCTACGTTATATTGTGAGGTTGATTCCCAGCTTAATTTCTCATCAGTGATACCGTTGGCGTAAGTTGCAGATAACACAGCGCTATTGCTACCAAACACTACGCCTGTTGGGCTTGCCAGTGTTTGCAGATAACCATAGTTACCAATGTTATAGTTGCCGCTTAAGCCCCAGCTTGCGCGAACCTTAAGGGTAGATTGCTCGCCAAGCAGGTTATGATAAAAAGGCTCTTCAGACACTGTCCAGCCGGCGGCAACAGATGGGAAGTAACCGTATTTATTTTGCGGGCCAAAACGCGACGAACCATCAGCACGGAATGAACCGGTTAAATAATATTTACCACCGTAGTTGTATCCAACACGGCCAAAGTACGATAATAAGGTAAAGTTCGATTTGCCTGTAGGGCCGCCGTTCAATATAAAATTGGTAGCATCGGCACCCTTTCCGGTAATTTCTGGAATATTATCATTCTGAAAACCTCTGGCAGTAACGCTAATAGCATCGCGCATGTTCTTTTGAATAGTGTAACCACCAAGTGCATCTATACGGTGCTTGCCAAAAGTTTTATTGTAGTTAAGGGTAAACTCTGCCAGCTGATCAACAATGGTAGTGTTTTGGGCGGTAGCCGTAGCAGCTGCGATTGATTGGGGTGAGCCGGGAGGGTTAGCGCCGTTACTTAAACTTGTTGGCAAGTAATAATCATACTTTTCGGTATAAGTGTTCGTACCAAGGTTTGCTTTAAAAGTAAGGTCGTCAATGATCTTGTAGCTAATGGCTCCATTGATGTTTGTCCGGTAACCTTTTCTGCTGATCTTGGTGCGGGTAGCCAGCGCTACCGGATTTTCTATGCTCTGGTAGCCATACGCAGCCGACTCTGCCGCCGCTCTGTTGGTTGCCAGTGAACCATCTTCATTATAGGCCGGAAAGTACGGCATATAGATAAGCGCACCCAATATCGGCCCGTGATCAAACCTACCCTCTTGTATTTCGCGGTTAAAGTTTGATGTATATGCCATATTAGCACTGATGTGCAGCTTTTTGTTCACATCCGACTCGACATTACCCCTGAAGTTATAACGTTCCTGTCCTGATGACACGATGATACCTTTCTGGTTCTGGTAACCGCCGCTTAAATAGTAACGGGTACCGTTGCTGCCGCCAGAGAATGAAAGCGTGTGTTTTTGAAAGAATGCATTCTGATACAACTCGTCCTGCCAATCGGTATTTACGGTTTGATGGATTAGGCTTTGAGTTGGAAAGTTATAAATGTAAGTAGGGATTTGTACGCTACCTGCGTTACCTACGTTGGTAACGCGGGTTGCATTAACGTCAGAATACATGGCATCGTTCCAAACGTGGCCGGTATTTTCCCAAAGGTCGTGGTAGGCGTTGTTGCGTCCGTCGATTACCAATTGGGCAAAATCATCAGAATTCAGCAGCTTAACTTTGTGTGCCAGCTGGTCGCTTCCCATTTGCACATCATATTCAAATTTACCGGCACCTTCTTTACCACGTTTGGTAGTGATCAATACAACACCACCCGAAGCACGAGATCCGTAGATGGCTGCCGATGCAGCATCTTTTAAAATGTCAACAGATTCAACATCATCCGGGTTAATATAAACATCGTTATTAGCCGGATAACCATCGATAACGTATAACGGATCTGAACTTGCGTTAAATGAGCCTACACCGCGTACACGGATCTTGGTGCTTTGATAAGGTGCACCGCTGGTTTGCGACACCTGCACACCCGCTACTTTACCTACAAGCGCCTGCCCAAGGGTTGGCGCTGCAAGGTTTAATTCAGATGCCTTAACGCTTGATATTGCTCCTGTAACATCGCTTTTGCGCATGGTTTGATAACCAATGGCAACAACCTCGTTAAGCATGTTGTACTGAGGTTTCATTTTAACATTAAGCGGACCGCTGCCTGCTGTAAACTCTTGGGTTAGATAACCCAAAAAACTAAATACTAATACAGAACCTTTATCTGCATTAAGCGTATAACGGCCTGTCGCATCGGTACTTGTGGCGTTAGTTGTATTCTTTACCCTTACGGTAACGCCAGGTAAAGGCAGGTTATTTTCATCGGTTACCACACCTGTAACAGTAGCGAACGATGCAAACGTGGCCAATGGCTTTGCAGCCTGGACGGAGAGTGACAGGATCAATAGTATAGCAAAGCTGATACTACTAAAAGCCCGCTTCAAAAGATCTGAGGTAATCTTTTTATTCATACTTTTAAAAATTGATTGTTGAAGAAACTGGAAATGGTTGATTGACAACATCACGAAACCGGATAATTGTTAGCGCAGTCGCCGGTTTTCGTGTTAAAAGAGTGTTGAAGTGCTACATAGGCAATTAAAATAAACAGATGTTAAAAAAACCGACCATAAACTATTTATATAGTAACACCCGGCGGGCTTTTTTACTATAATGGCAACAAAGGTATCGGCAATACCTTAAGCGAAATGCTCAAGTAAATTAACTTTTCATTAAGAAGAGTAGGGTTGAGTTAAACTATTGTAAACAAAGTTTACCAAATGGTATTGGTGTAATTAACATTATTTTTACGGGACGACGTCACTGCAATACCTTTATGACCGTTTAAGAATGTAAATCCCTCCAGCTCGTCGGCACGGCTGTTTATATCTGCTTGTGCTGTCACCTGCATCGTGCCTGCTTCAATTGATCTTTTGAGATCGACATAAGTGAAACGCCACTTACGACCTTCTATCTGGTTTTGAATCAGCACTAAGACGCCTTTATCGGCCACCCAATGTAAATTTTGCACCCATGGCGAGCAGGTGAATTTTTTATACAGCACACCGGGATCAGAAGTCTTTTTGCAATTAGCCAGCTTCTCAGGATCATACAATCGAACTTCGTTGGCTTTGTTGCCGTAATCTGCCGTAGCAACATACCATTTGTTATTGTATTTAACATACTCCGGGCGCGTTCCCTGGATGCAGGCGTCATCTTCTATGGTATTTAGCAGGTTGCCATCAAGTGTCTTGGTTTTAAGCAACCCCGCCCAGTTAACCCGGTATATCACCGCTTTCCAAAGTGTTCCCTCTTTATTTAACCGGATGGAATTACCAATAAAAACCGGACCGCGGCCGTTATAGGCAATTCCAGTTGGGTGCCCAATAACATCCTCATTATTCAGCGTAAGCTTATATTCCTTGTTTGTATAAACTAAGCTGTCCTTTTGCAATCTAAATTCCCGTATCATTCCGACCTCCCGGTCGCCGTATAGAAAAATGCGGTTGCCCTGGCGGGATACGCCCTGGCAGGCGCCTAACGAATCTACAGTGAACTCGTGGTCAAGTGTTACGGCGAATTCCTTTTTAGCAAATGCAGATAGTACCACAACTGCTGATAGCATCAATAAAATATGCTTTGGTTTCATTTGACGGGAGTGTTGATATATTAGGGATCCATTGGCTCATCAGCATCTATCTGCAATGAGCCGATCAGCGGATAAAATTCAAGTTCTGTTTCAGAAACGCGTTTGCCTAATTTGTACGGCATATAACCCAATTCTTTAATACAGCGCTTTTCCATATTAACAATTGCATCATTCTGGCTTTTGTCGGTTACAATTAATCCTGGCTTATTAAACGGCATTCCGTACCGGAACACCAAACGGACGTCATTACGCATATTGGTAGTAGTATGCCTTGCATGCGGTTCAATGATCACCGCATTTGCCGGCACGTGCAGCACGTTGATCAGGTACGTGCGCATCTCAATAGCCTCGTTGTACCTGGTTTTGTAAGGATGTACGCTCCCGCCCGATACTACTACAAATGGTGCCTTGCCTGCCATGTATTGGCGTGCAGCAGTTTTACAGCGCAGCATGCCCTCACCGCTTAACGGTGTAGTCAAATTATCCGGACCTGCTCCGGGCACTACAATATGGCTGTATGCAAAGTTATTCCATTTTACTGTTGGCACTCTCAAAACCGCAAGTTTATTGGCCGTAGTACCCATAGGCTCAAAATCACCGGCGTTGAGGCGTTCGTTCACTTCAAGATAAGTAAGCGCTGCGTGTAGCGTCGGTTCGAAAAATAAAGATTTACCGTTAACAACCGCAGCAACTTCGGCAGAGCAATCGTACATAAGTGTATAATACCCACGTTTTTTCACCTCGAAACCGATTGAATCTATTAACGGGTAATTTGGCTTTTTGCCTTCGGCGTAAACACTAATTGCAAGATTCATTGCCGCAGCATCCTGTTGCCAGGCTTTAACAAGAAGGTTTACAGGAGTTTCGGCCGCATACATATTATATGTACCTGCCGGTATCAGATGCATTTTAACCAGCTTATCTAATGCGTTTCCGGTTTTATAAAGGGCAGCAAGGCGGTCACTTACCGTTTTAATCTCGTCATCAGTGAATTTGAGTACAGCAGGTAAGCAAAGGGCATCTTTACAATCAGTAAGCGATGTTTTTAACGATTGCCTTTTTGATTTGGCAAGATCATTCAGTATTGCATCAGCAAATACAATTTGAGCTACCTGTTTATCCTGCTGGAGTAGTGTAAGCAGATAATAGTTTTTCGCCTTTACCCAATTATCGCCACTGATAACTTTATAAGTAGGCTGGGCGCCGTTAAACTGGGCCATTGCGGGCAAACATTTAACAAGGATTAACAAAAGCAATAGCCGTTTTATCATACCGGCAAAGAATGCATTCGCGTGTTAACCTGTTATTAACTACTGATTATCAAAATTAATTTTAAAAGTACATGTGCAGCGCTCTTACTTATTACTGGACTATTGGCAAGTTAAAGTAAAACCGGCTGCCTGCCCCTATCTCACTTTCAACGCCGATGTCGCCGCCTTGTGCTTCAATAAAATCTTTAGAAATGGCCAGCCCCAATCCTGAACCCGACTTATTTTGCCCATCTGTCGGCACCTGGAAATAACGGTCGAATAGGCGTTTTTGATAAGTTTCATCAATTCCTCTTCCAAAATCCTTTACCGAGAATTGCACCTTACCGTTTGCAGAACTCAGTTGAATAATAATCTCGGATTTTTCGGCACTGTAACGCAGAGCATTTGATAAAAAATTAACCAGTACCCAGGCAGTTTTTTCGATATCTACCTGCACTTGAGGCAAATTGTTATCATTTACAATCTTAAGTTGCACCTGCTTTTGCTCGGCCTGAAACTTGATGGAAGTTAGGGCGTAATCAACAATCTGCGCTGGGTTAACGGGTACAAAGTTAAGCTGGATGTTGCCTGTTTCTACCTGTGATAACTCCAGCAATTCGCTGGTGATCTTCAGCAGGCGTTCGTTATCTTCCCGGATGTGGGTTACCAGTTGTTGCTGTTCGGCATTGATTGTTCCTACCCGTTCATCGCCAAGCAACTTAAGGCTCATTTTTATTGATGCAATAGGCGTTTTTAATTCGTGAGATATCGTTGCAATAAAATTGGTTTTAGCCTCATCGCGCTCTTTAAATTCGGTAATGTTGCGCAAAATGTACACCTTACCTGCCGACCGGTTTGCAACCTGTAAAGCACCGGTACCTTCTACCAAATTGGGCACTATAATATCACGGCTTTGCAGCTGGAAGTAAAGCTCCCGTCCGTCGATCACTATTTTAAAAGGTTTTATAGATGTATCGTTTTGCAGTATTGATTTCAGGAGGTCGTTACTTTTTAACAACTGGCCTGCATTCTGGCCAATTACGTTAGCTGCCGGTATATTCAACGTTTTCCGTGCCGCATCGTTCATAAAAAGCACCTCTTCATTCTCGTTTATCCCGATGATCGCATCCTGCATCTGCTCAATAATCGTATCTATCCGGCGTTTTTCAGATATCACCATAGCAAGGTTACTGTTTTCCCATTCGTTAAGTTTGGCAGCCATCAGGTTAAAGGCGTTACCTACCTCGGCAAACTCATCGTTATGATCAAAGTGAAGGCGTTTGTTATAATTTTTCTGGCCAATTTCGCGAATCCCGTCTAACAAGGCCCGTAAGGGGTTGGCTATAAAGCCCGGAAAATTTACGCTGAAACTAAAAAGAACAAGGAAGGTAAAACTACCAACCAACCCCAAAAAAAGCGTTGCTCGACTTACAGATTTCCGCGCAATATCGTCTTTCCTGACAATGGCTTGCATATTCAGCCGCTCAATTTCGCGCAGGTAATGCCTTATTTCCCTTACCTGCTCAGTATTGAATCTATCTGCATCCGATCGTTTCAACTTACCAAAAGCCTGCCGCAAACTATCGGTAAAACGCCGCTCGCCAGGCTCGGTGATATTGTTTTCCTGGCGTTGCAGGTAGCGGTCAAATTTTATCGTGGCCGGCGCATTAAGCGGCAGATCGCTCTCGTCTAATATGGTGCGCATCTCACGCGCGAAACTTAACGACTCATAGTTATTTTTTAAGATGCCCTTGGCATTCTCAGATATCTGGCGGATGTAAAACAAGGCCGTTGCGCCAAAAAACAGTACAACTAAAAATAAAAAGCCGAATCCCAGCCGCAGTTTTGTTCTTACTTTCATGATAATATAACTAAATCAGTTTCCGTACGGGCAATCTTATTTAGTAGTTCATTAAAGATAGCCGTTCTCAGTATAACTTGCCACAAATTTAAATGTGGTTTACCGATGCAAATAGTTGTCACTTCTTTTTCGTCGGCAACCTGCATAATGGTTTGCGTTATGGCGTCGCTCTTCAGCTTAATAACCTCGGCGCCTAATTCGGTTGCAAGTTTAAAATTATTGATCAGATGGCGCTGCTTGTCCAGCTTTATCCTGTCCAGGCTTTCGCTGTTGCTTTGCACATAAAGTACTATCCAAGGCGAGCGATAATAAGATGCCAGCCGCGCCGTTTTGCGGATAACGATCTTAG
>NZ_CAXVWK010000036.1:0-67063 GCF_964263795.1 Mucilaginibacter sp. | reverse complement strand
TTGGCTGGCAAATCGCAGCCACAAACAGTATAACCAGCTTTAGCAAACGTTTTGGCATAAAGCCTGCCCATGTCTCCTAATCCTATAAAACCTATCCGCATCCTGTTCAATTAAAAAGCCTAAGATATATCGATTTATTAATTACCCGCAATTATATATGGTTAACAAATTTTTATAAATTTAAAACAGGTGGTTTAACCGGGGACATGAATCAGAATATCTGCCAGGGAAACGCCACCTGACTCAAAAGCCCCTCCTCTGTTCTTGCTATAAGGCACCGTAACTACCGGTTTTTAGATGCCGCATGATTAATTGCAAACTTTAAGCTATTTTGCACCGTTAAAACGATAATCCCGTTACTGACAACCTTAACATCCTTTATGATGAAGCTTTTTAAAACAACTGTGCTTTTCTTATCGCTACTTATTTTAACTGGTGCCGCCAACGCACAGGATACAACCAAAAAAGCAAAGGTTGCCGCCGCCCCGGGTAAGGTGGCAGTTTATAATCCATATACAAAAAAATACTACTATAAAAAGGCCGGTGGTGCTGTTACTAAACCTCTTGGTGCCGCGACACCCATGGTTAGCCAATCCCAAACAGCACAACCTGCACCAACGCAAGCCGTTGCACCTGCACCTGTATCCGCCCCGGTAGATAAAAGCCTGCGCGGACAGTACCAATACCTGCTCACCAAGGTTTACAACTATCAGCAGCCGCTGGTATCTGCGCTGTTCAAAAATTATAGTGATACGTTAAGTGCTACCCGCCGCCAGTTAAAAGAGGCAAAAGCAACCCTTGATGCGCAGACCAAAACCATAGATACTTTAAAGAGTTCATCTGCCAGTAAAGATCAAAATCTTAACCAGGCGCAGGCAAAGGTTGATGAAGTTACCCTACTGGGCATGCCTATTAAAAAATCTACCTATAATTTAATTATGTGGGGATTAGTGGTTGCCTTCGGTGTAATAGCGGCTGTTGTTTTAGCAAGGTCGGGCAGCCACAGCCGGGAGGCTAAATACCGGATAAAGCTTTATGAGGAGCTGGAGGAAGAGTATAAAACCTACAAAACCAAAGCCAACGAGAAAGAAAAGAAACTGGCCCGCGAGTTACAAACCGAACGTAATAAACTGGACGAGTTGTTAGGTAACGGATAACCATCCATAATGAGCGCTTACCTTTTTGGCTGGAACCCAATTAAATTTGCCTGGGAAGATCTTGAAAAGGACATCCGAGAGGTTTATAAAAACGGCAAGATCATCGACAACTGGAGCGTTGCCAGCCATAAAAGGATTCAGCCGGGCGATAAAGCTTACCTGGTGCGCCTGGGTGCCGAGCCCAAAGGAATATTCGGATCAGGACACATTGCATCTGAACCGAAACTATCCGTCAGGAATGGCCGGCACCATTACCGTATAGACATTGCTGTTGATGTATTGCTGAACCCTGATACCGAGCGCATCCTTACCTTTGATATTTTGAAAACTGGCAACTTGTCCGAACAAACGTGGACACCGCAGGCATCCGGAATTTCCATCAGGCCGCATTTGGTTGAAGAATTGGAAGGCGTGTGGCTGAATTTTTTAGGTGGACACAAGCATTATGGTTCGGTAGTATGAAAGATGACTTCATAGCCTTCGAAGCATACTTGATTGCCCTACCTAATCATCTATTGCATTTATTAGCAACAAAAAAAGCCAATCTTTCTCAAGATTGGCTTTTTGTATAGATCTTCCGGTACAGTTACACTTTGATCTCTACTTCAACACCGCTTGGCAATTCAAGCTTCATCAGCGCATCTACAGTTTTTGAGTTTGAGCTGTAGATATCCAATAAACGCTTGTAAGAGCATAACTGGAATTGCTCACGTGCTTTTTTGTTAACGTGTGGTGAACGTAAAACAGTGAAAATTTTCTTTTCGGTTGGTAACGGAAGTGGTCCGCTAACTACAGCGCCTGTCGGCTTTACTGTCTTTACGATCTTTTCGGCAGATTTGTCTACCAGGTTGTAATCGTACGATTTTAATTTGATCCTGATTCTTTGGCTCATTTTGTTTTTGTTATGATGATTTCACCGATTTAGGCGATCTCACCGATTTTAAATTGGTCGTTTATAAGAGCTATTAGTTATAACCGACCGGTTGTTTATTTTGTAAAAGTTGATTGGTAACTATTCTTTAATCACCAATCAACTAATCTTAAATTACGCGTTTGCAGCAGCTCTTTTACCTTTTGCTTTAGCAACTACTTCTTCCTGTACGTTACGTGGCGCTTCAGCATAATGATCAAACTCCATGGTTGAAGTAGCACGGCCAGATGTGATAGTACGTAACTGGGTTACATAACCAAACATTTCTGAAAGTGGTACAGTAGCTTTAATTACCTGTGCACCTGCACGTGAATCCATACCTAAAAGCTGGCCACGACGACGGTTCATGTCACCAATAACATCACCCATGTTTTCTTCAGGGGTAAGGATTTCAATTTTCATGATCGGCTCCAGCAATACCGGTTTACAACGTGGCAATGCCTCGCGGTAAGCCATCTTAGCTGCTAACTCAAATGACAATGCATCTGAATCGACCGCGTGGAACGAACCATCAATCAAGCGTACTTTTAAGCTGGTTAAAGGGTAACCTGCCAACACACCGTTCACCATAGAAGCAGCAAAGCCTTTTTCTACAGATGGGATAAACTCACGAGGAATTGAACCACCGCTAATTTCGTTAACAAATTGTAAGCCTTCTTTACCTTCGTCGTTAGGTGATAATATAACTTGTATATCAGCAAATTTACCACGACCACCCGTTTGTTTCTTATATGTTTCGCGGTGTTGTACGGTACCTGTAATAGACTCTTTGTAAGCTACCTGTGGAGCACCCTGGTTAACCTCAACTTTAAACTCACGTTTCAAGCGGTCCATGATGATATCCAGGTGAAGCTCGCCCATACCGCTAATTACAGTTTGGCCTGTTTCTTCATCAGATTTTACGTGGAAGGTAGGATCCTCTTCAGATAATTTACCTAAAGCTAAACCTAATTTATCAACGTCTGCCTGAGTTTTTGGCTCGATAGCTAAACCTATAACCGGCTCAGGGAAGTTCATTGATTCTAATACGATAGGGTGTTTCTCATCACAAAGTGTATCACCTGTTTTGATATCCTTAAAGCCTACTACCGCAGCAATATCACCTGCACCTACGTTAGGGATAGGGTTTTGCTTGTTGGCGTGCATCTGGAAGATACGGGAGATACGCTCTTTGTTATCTGAACGCATGTTGTGCACATATGAACCAGCCTCCAGGTTACCAGAGTATACGCGGATAAAACACAAACGACCTACGAAAGGATCTGTTGCAATTTTAAACGCTAAAGCTGCAAAAGGCTCTTTTTCTGACGGTTTACGTAAGATTTCTTCGCCGGTATCAGGGTTGGTACCAATAATTCCTTCCACATCCATAGGTGAAGGAAGTAATTCCATCACGTAATCAAGCATGGTTTGTACCCCTTTGTTTTTGAAAGATGAACCACATACCATAGGTACTATTTTAGCATCCAACACTGCTTTACGCAATGCATCTAAAATTTCGCGCTCAGTGATTGATTCTGGTGCTTCGAAGAATTTCTCCATCAAAGTTTCATCATAATCAGCTACCGATTCAAGCAATTTCTCTCTCCACTCGGTTGCTTCTTCGATCATATCCTCAGGGATAGGCACTTCAGTAAAGGTCATACCTTTATCATGCTCATTCCAAACAATACCTCTCCAGTTAATTAAGTCAACCACGCCTGTAAATTTCTCTTCGGCGCCAATTGGCAATTGAAGAGGTACAGCGTTGCTGCCTAACATGCTTTTTACCTGTTTTACAACATTTAAAAAGTCGGCACCGCTACGGTCCATTTTGTTAACGAAACCTATACGGGCAACGTTATAGTTGTTGGCAAGCCTCCAGTTAGTTTCTGATTGCGGCTCAACACCATCAACCGCACTAAATAAGAACACCAAACCATCCAATACACGTAAGCTGCGGTTTACCTCAACGGTAAAATCCACGTGGCCCGGGGTATCGATAATGTTGATATGGTATTTTTGGCCTCTGTAGTTCCAGTTAACTGTAGTAGCAGCAGATGTAATGGTAATACCACGCTCCTGCTCTTGTGCCATCCAGTCCATTGTAGCTGCACCTTCGTGTACCTCGCCAATTTTGTGGCTAACACCCGCATAGTACAATATACGCTCTGTTGTAGTAGTTTTACCGGCATCAATGTGGGCGGCAATACCTATGTTTCTTGTATATCTTAGATCTCTTGACATGATAATTGTTTATTAAGTGCGGGAGCGGCGTGTAAGGAGCGTTCAATTCACTCTTCGCACCCCTCTCCCGCACTAATTATATTTTTAGAAACGGAAGTGAGAGAACGCTTTGTTAGCCTCAGCCATTTTATGCGTATCTTCTTTTTTCTTCACAGCAGCACCCTCGCCTTTAGCAGCAGAGATAATTTCGCCTGCTAATTTTTCCATCATGGTTTTTTCACCGCGACGACGTGCATAGCTGATCAGCCATTTCATACCTAAAGCTACCTTACGCTCCGGACGAACCTCGGTAGGTACCTGGAAGTTAGCACCACCAACACGACGGCTTTTCACTTCAACAGCAGGCATTACATTGTTTAAAGCTTTTTTCCAGCTATCCAAACCGTTTTCGCTGGTTTTTTTCTCAACAATGTCAATTGCGTTATAGAATATAGTATAAGCGGTAGATTTTTTACCGTCAAACATCATGTTATTAACAAACCTGGTTACCAATACTTCGTTAAATTTTGGATCAGGAAGAAGGATTCTTTTTTTCGGTTTCGATTTTCTCATTGTTACTATCCTCCTTTAATTATTTCTTTTTACCTTTTGCTGGAGCCGCTGCTGCTTGTCCTGGTTTAGGGCGCTTGGTTCCGTATTTAGAACGACGTTGGTTACGGCCGGCTACACCAGATGTATCTAAGGCACCACGGATGATGTGGTAACGTACACCAGGTAAATCCTTAACACGACCACCGCGGATCAATACAATTGAGTGTTCCTGTAAGTTGTGGCCTTCACCAGGGATGTAGGCGTTAACTTCTTTACCATTTGTAAGGCGCACACGTGCAACTTTACGCATTGCTGAGTTTGGTTTTTTAGGGGTAGTGGTGTACACACGGGTGCACACGCCTCTTCGCTGTGGACAGCTGTCCAACGCTGGTGACTTACTCTTGTCAACCATAGCTACTCTACCTTTTCTAACTAATTGCTGAATAGTAGGCATTTTTTCCTTTTTGTATTTACTGTTTTATCCTTATTTTAAGGACTGCAAAGGTAGTTACTATTTTTTGATTTTTAAGCGATTGGGTAAAAAAGATTTTTGTAATGGATTGATTAGGTGGGTGGAGGAGTAAACCAGACTATCATTTTGAACGAGGTACGAGGAGAAATCCTCTTAGACGAACAAGCGGCAAATTTAGCATCACGAAGAATATCTCTTCTCGCTGTCGCTCGTTCGAGATAACAGCGGTGGTTTTTGTTTATATTTCTATAAAACCGTTGAAACGTGATTTTAACGATTGGTGGCAAAGCTGTGTCAGTAACTTGGCACTATTAAAAACGTAAATAATTGATTATCAAATACTCCTATATGTTCACGGTGTTCACCACGCGTGAACGTGAACAGTGAACACCCTATTTTTAAAATAATTTTTGTCATTACCGCAAAAATTATACTTTTGCCACCCCAATGCGAAAGTAGCTCAGTTGGTAGAGCACGACCTTGCCAAGGTCGGGGTCGCGAGTTCGAATCTCGTCTTTCGCTCAAAAGCCCTTCAGAAAACTGAAGGGCTTTTTTGTTGAACAGAAAGTACTGAAGCTCATTTCTACAGTCTACATCTGCATTTCAGTTTTCTTCTTATTGATGTTATTGATTTTCTTTAAATCGTACTAATTACTTATCTTCCAACCTCAATTATTGAAATCATGAAAACAGAACTATATACTAAGGTGATCCTTACCATTATTGCCGTGGTGCTAACGCTTAACCTGGTAAAAAGCAGCATCACTCCTGCCATGGCCGATAGCAAAAAATTCGTAACACTCCCGGTAAATCCCGACGGCAGTATTAATGTGAATATTAATAAGGTAAATGAATCTATGGATGTGAATATCAAAAACGTTGATCGCGGCGCTTTTTATTATGTGCAGCCTATACCTGTAAAGGTTACTCCATAACGGAATATTAATTACTAGTATAATAATTACACTAAAAAAACAAACGGAGAGTTTAGGCTATAATTAACCGAATTAAACAATCGGTCAGTTGATAGTTAATTAAGATTATAAAAGCAGGTATAGCGCAAGGCCACGCCTGCTTTTACTTTTTAGTCGTTACGGCCTTGCAGGTGCGCCCGGCGGCGGTGGAGGCGTGCGGCCCGGCCCATGCATTGTTCCACAACCTGTCGCGATCGCTGTATACAACGCAGCAAGCGTCAAAAATCCTACTAGTTTCCTTTTCATGATAGTGTGAGTTTATATGAGAATAACCTTAAAGAGCAATTTGTTTTCGTTGAACTTGCAAAACAAAACATAAAAAAGCCCTTATGAGCAAGCTCAAAGGGCGTAAATCATTTGGTTAATCAATTCTATTTCAATACTTCCCTACTAATTACAATCTTTTGAATTTCAGACGTACCTTCGCCAATAGTACAAAGCTTGGCATCACGGTAAAATTTCTCTACCGGGAAATCTTTGGTATAACCATATCCGCCGAAGATTTGTACAGCCTCATTAGCACAGCGTACTGCAACTTCTGAAGCAAAATACTTAGCCATTGCCGATTGCTTTGTAACGGGCAGGTGGCGGTTCTTCAGGTCTGCGGCTTGCATAATCAACAAATCGGCTGCTTCAATTTCAGTTGCCATATCGGCAAGTTTGAATGCAATACCCTGGAAATTACTAATAGGCTGACCAAATTGATGGCGTTCTTTAGAATAGGCCACTGCTGCTTCAAAAGCTCCCCTGGCAATTCCCAAAGAGAGTGCCGCAATAGATATACGGCCACCATCCAACACTTTCATGGCCTGTTTAAAGCCTTCACCTTCGGCACCTAACAGATTGGTCTTGGGTACTCTGCAGTTGTCGAAGATAATCTCAGTAGTTTCGGAGGCGCGCATGCCCAGCTTGTTTTCCTTTTTACCGGCGCTAAAGCCGGAGGTGCCCCGTTCAATCACTATTGCCGAAATACCTTTCGAATCACCCTTATCGCCCGTGCGAACCATGACTACGGCGACATCGCCGCTTTTGCCATGGGTTATCCAGTTTTTTGATCCGTTAACGATGTAGTGTTCGCCGTCTAACACCGCGGTAGTATTCATGCCCATAGCATCGCTGCCAGTATTAGCCTCAGTTAATCCCCAGGCGCCAATCCATTCAGCAGTAGCCAGTTTGGGTAACCAGCGTTGTTTTTGTTCTTCATTTGCAAAAGCAAGAATATGACCTGTGCATAACGAATTGTGAGCGGCAACAGACAACCCAATCGATCCGCAAACCTTTGCTATCTCAACAATTACGGTAACATATTCTGCATAACCGAAGCCCGAGCCGCCGTATTCCTCAGGAACCAGAACGCCCATCATCCCTGTTTCGCCCAGGTGCTTAAATAGTTCTATAGGGAAATACTGCTCTTCGTCCCATTGCATTACATTGGGCTTAACATATTTTTCGGCAAAGTCTTTAGCCATCTGGCCTATCATCCGCTGGTTTTCGCTGATGCTGAAATCGTAGCCAGTAGGTATATCGGTTAGTATGTGGTCCATTTTAAAGTAGATTTACAATTGGTTGCTGTAAAGCTAACAATAAAATAATTACTATGCATGCATAGTAATTAATAAGTTCGATAAACCTGGTAATTAAATTTAATCTGCCTTGCACCATCTACTAATATTAAATAACCATTTGCGGCTGGTACAACCATTCCTTTAAAAGACGCCTTCCCAATTATTAATGCATGAATAACCTTATTATCAATAGGGAAACCACTTCCTTTAGAAGAGAGTATTACAGACACCCTCTCTTTGTCGCTTTTACCAATGTTTAAAACAGCCGTAGAATCCTGATATACTTTGCCAGACCTGATAGTGTCAAATAAAATTACGGTTTCACCTACATGATTTTTAACTTCGCTTGCCACAATAAGCTTTTGTCCAAAAGCCGCACTGCTTAATAACGATATAATTAAAAGAAATAGAATTTTCATATTTACATTTAATAACGACATTACGAATATTATTTCGGTCCTATAAATCTTAATTTACTGTCAGCTTAATTACCGTATCGTTCGCGTCCATTGGCAATCCGTCCGTATATATAAATACGCCCTCGGGCTGCTGTTTATATTTAACTGCCGTCCCTTTATTTAATAGTACTGCCTTGATAACGGTTTGTTTTAACTGCGGAATGAAAACGTATGGTATTGCTTGCGTATCAGTAATATGCACGTATTGATTTTTGCCCTTAACGGTAATAACGCCCCAATCCTGCGGAGGTACGCTGCTTCCGCGGGTACCGTAAATGGCCTCGCCGTTTTTCTGAACCCAGGCACCAACAATTGCCATGGTATCCGTAAATTCCGGTTGAATCTTACCATTTGGCATCGGCCCGATATTCAACAGAAAGTTGGCGTTGCGGCCCGCAGCATTTACCAAGTAGTGAATTATCTGTTTAGAAGATTTAAACGTACGGTCGGTTATGCTGAAACCCCAGCTATTATTAATGGTTTCGCACGTCTCTAATGGCAACGAGCCAATCTTCGACTCTGCACTAAAACCGGTGGTGTTGGCGCCCGGCAGGTCTTTTTCAAACATCTGGAAATCCTCGCCATCCTTTGGGGCCAGGTGATGGTTGTTACCTACCAAAATAGATGGATTCAGTTTATGGATCAAACCATATATTTCATTATAATGCCAGTTGACTTCTCTTCGCTCCCAGTCGCCGTCAAACCAAATTCCTTTAACACCGGGGTATTTAGTGATGAGCTCAGTAAGCTGGTCTTTCATGAATTTAATATAACTATCCCAATCGCCATTAACGGGTTTGCCGTCGTTTATCGGGCTGCCAAAGGCGTAGTCTGCCCGGCCCCAGTCAAGCAGCGAGTAATAAAAATGCAGTTCGATGCCTTCCTTTTCGCATTCTTTGGCCAGTTCCATCAATGGGTCTTTATGATAGGGGGTCGCATCAACAATATTGTAGGGCGATACCTTGGTACCAAACATGCTAAAGCCATCATGATGGCGCAAGGTAATGGTAATATACTTCATCCCTGCCCTTTTAGCAAAGGCAACCCACTCCTTCGCGTTAAACTCCTGCGGGTTAAAGAAACCGGCTAGTCGCTTATAACTTTCATATGGGATCTTTTTATTATGCATCACCCATTCCCCATCGCCAAGAATGCTGTATATACCCCAGTGAATGAACAAGCCGAATTTCATATCCTGAAAATTGCGCCTTGCCGCCATATTGCCCACGCTGGGGGTGTAGGTGTTCTGGGCATAAATTATTTTACTACATGCAATCAACAGCAGGTAAAGCAACCAGATTCTTTTTTTCATATGGTGATGTTATAATTGAAATATCTTATTCATAATTACCCATTTTTCGCCCGCGATGGCGCCCTTTACCGGCTGCTGGTATCGCCACATCAACGCTTCCCACTCCTGTACTTTTGGGTTTGCGGCGTCTTTATTGGCTTTGGTTTCAAAGCTAAATTCATCCATAACCTCCATTATCATGAACAAGCGCACATCAAAGCGGTAAATCTCCATGCTGATGATGCCAGAGCCCGTTATGCTAGCCGTTATCTCTGGCCAGATTGCCTGGTGATGCGCCTCATATTCAGCTATCAATTTGGGGTCATCTTTCAGGTCAAGTGTAAGGCAGTATCTTATCATACAACTATAAGCAGGTAGTACAGCGGTAAATTGGTTTTACAAAGTAAGAAAAGTTCATCATAAATAATCGAGCAAAATCCTCTTTGGTGCATCCTGCATTATTTAGAAAAACTTATCGGTAATAGCCACATTCATCCACTGACCAACCCGGCTGCATATATTGATCTACTGTGTTGTGGCATTGTCAAAACGTCAAAATACTATTGACAATTTATTTCTGCGGTATAAAATTAACATTGGGTTTATACAGGCGCCACAGCTAATTAATGCTTGTTTAATATCTTTACCACATGTTAAATTCCCGTAGAGATTTTCTAAAAAAGGCTGCTATGCTCACCGGAGCCGCTGGCTTAAGCAGTGTATTACCTGCGTCTATTGCCAAGGCGATGGAAATAAATCCCGCACCCGGCAGCACCTGGATGGATGCAGAACATGTAGTAATACTGATGCAGGAAAACCGCTCGTTTGACCATTGTTTCGGATCTTTAAAAGGCGTAAGGGGATTTAACGACCCGCGGGTGATCGATCTGCCAAATAAAAATCCGGTTTGGCTGCAATCAAACGCCAAAGGCGACACCTATGCGCCGTTTCACCTCGATATTAAAAATACACGCGCTACCTGGATGAATTCATTGCCACATAGCTGGAGCAACCAGGTTAATGCCCGTAACGATGGTAAGTTTGATCAGTGGCTTAACGAAAAACAATCGGGTAATAAAGAGTATAAAGATATGCCCTTAACCCTAGGGTACCACAACCGCCAGGATTTGCCGTTTAACTACGCTTTTGCTGATGCCTTTACCGTTTGCGACCAGCACTTCTGCTCGGCACTAACCGGCACTACGCCTAACCGCCACTACTTGTGGACAGGCACCATCCGTAAAGATCAGAACGAAAACTCAAAAGCTAACGTGTGGAATGAGGACGCAGATTTTGAATCACTGGACTGGACAACTTTTCCCGAACGGCTGGAAGAGCAGGGCATATCATGGAAATGCTACCAGAACGAGTTATCCGTAGGTGTAGGCTTTGAAGGCGAACAGGACTCATGGCTATCTAATTACACAGATAACAATCTGGAGTTTTTTAAGCAATATAATGTGCGGCTGCACAACAAGCATATCGCCTTTGTGAAAAAGCAACTGAATATACTGCCTAAGCAAATTGCGGAGTTGCAAAGCAAAATTGAAGCATCAACTGCAGATGAAGCAGCTGCTGTAAAATTAAAAAAGCAACTAAAGCAATTTCAGTATGACTTAACTGAAATTGAAAAAAATAAACATGTTATTGAACCGGGCGCTTTTGATAACCTTACCCCGGCTCAAAAAAGCCTGCACTTGAAAGCTTTTAGCACTAATAGTTCCGATCCGCATTACCATGAACTCACTACCCTAAAATATAACGATAACGGCACCGAGCGCCAGATGCAGGTGCCCAAAGGCGACGTGCTTCACCAATTCAGGGACGATGTTAAAACAGGCAAATTACCCACCGTTTCATGGATCACCGCGCCTGAAAATTTTTCAGACCATCCCGGTTCACCATGGTATGGTGCCTGGTACCTGTCAGAAGTTTTAGATATTTTGACCCACAACCCTGAAGTTTGGAAAAAGACCATCTTTATTCTTACTTATGACGAAAACGACGGCTATTTTGACCATATACCGCCATTTGTAGCGCCTCATTCACACAAGGCGGGAACAGGTAAGGCATCTAAAGGCATTGATACCCGGGTAGAATTTGTAACGCTGGAGCAGGAATTAGCGCGCGAAGGTGTACCGAATAAATACAAGCGCGAAAGTGCAATTGGGCTGGGCTACCGTGTACCTATGGTGATCGCCTCGCCCTGGAGCCGCGGCGGATATGTCAACTCCGAAGTATGTGACCACACATCTACCCTGCAATTTCTTGAAAAATTCTTGTCACAAAAAACCGGAAAGAAAGTTAAGGAAACCAACATCAGCGACTGGCGGCGCACCGTTTGTGGCGATCTTACGTCAGCATTTCGCCCGTACAACGGCGAAAAGCTGGCACCGCTAACTTTCCTGAATAGGGATGAATCTGCCGAGGGCATTCACAAAGCTCAATTTAAGAAACTACCAAGCGATTATAAAAAACTTACAGATGCGGATATCGCTCTCATCAAAAGATCGCCAGAGGCTTCGCCTTACATGGCCAGGCAGGAGCCGGGGATAAAACCATCCAATCCCTTACCTTACGAGCTGTATGCTGACGGCAAACTAAGTGCTGACAAAAAAAGCTTTGAAATAAAATTCATAGCAGGTAACGCGGTTTTTGGCAAGGATGCCGCCGGCGCGCCTTTTAACGTTTACGCGCCGGGCAGGTACGCCAGCATTAACAATACGCAAAAAATGGAGCCGCTACGTACATGGAGCTATGCGGTAACTGCCGGCGATACATTGGAAGATAGCTGGCCTTTAACTGAATTTGATGGTAGCAATTACCATCTGCGCACTTACGGCCCTAACGGCTTTTACCGTGAGTTTAAAGGGAACGCCAAAGATGCAGCACTGGATGTAGGTTTTAGCTACGAAAAAAAAGGCGGTAAACTTACCGGCAATATTGAGCTGTTATTCGCAATTCCCAATAATAGCTCGCCGCTCACTGTAGAAGTGGTTGATAACGCTTATAAAACGGGCGGTAAGCAGATTATCGTTCACGGTGAATCTTTTAAGGCGCAGACTATGTCGCTTAACTTTAACAAAAGTCATGGCTGGTACGATTTCAACATCCGCGTGCGGGGGTTTGGCGACATGGAAAAAAGGTATGCCGGCAGGGTAGAAACCGGTAATCCAAGCTATACCGACCCCCTTATGGGCCGGGTAACAGTTTAATTTCCTGGTAAAGTTGGGTTATTCATAATGCCGGTAAACAGGATCAATCCACTTTTCATCTCCCGGATAGCGAATATAAACGGCCGGTCGAACCGCAGTTCCATTGGCGCTGCTGAAGTAAGGCCAATCGTTACTGATGTAGCGGCTGTAGCTTCGGTTCCGTTTTCATCTACCTCAACAAAAGCCTTTTGCTTGACTGCCGTGATCTTTAACCCATTCAATGCATTAATACCAGTAAAATCGGCTTTATTGGAAAATGCAATGCCCATACCTAAGTTCATCAGGTCGCTGTTTAACATGCGCTGATAGCTAAACTTAAATTTAGGCAGATAAATTGTTTGTTCGGACGGTTGTAATCCGGTCATCCAGCTTTGCCATTGAGCGGCATCTAATTGATCAAGCAGTTGGTTGGTGGTTAAGCCGGGCCTGGGCAAAATCAGCACCATACTATATTTATCGTTATTATAAGGCAGTTCAACAATCGTTGTTGGTTTTGAAGGGTATTGGTAGGTGGTTAATTTGTCATCGTAAAAAACATGAAGATTAACTTTTCCGGTCATAAAATCTGCATTAACCATTGCACCGTCGGCAGTGATGAAGTTTTGTTTAGCTGTTTTAGCCGCATCAAATTTTTCCTTCCAGGTGCTTTTAAAATATATTGCGTTGATAAGATACATGTAGTCGTCACTGCTTATCCGGTCGATGATTGATGGTACCTTGCCGCCGGTGGCATCTTTAACCCAATTATTGATCACATCCTTTGACCCTGAACTCGCAAAATCAAGCGATTGCACTTTGGCATTATAGTTTGCGGTATTTGTTGTGATAAACGGTTGCTGTATATCAAAGCCCTGCTTGTACCAAATAGAATTGGCGATACTTACTTTGCTGTTACCGTCCAGCAAGGGCAAATCAGTGATCAACTTTTTATAGTAGCTGTTTATTTGATCCTGATTGCCCTTAAACTCCATAATGCTGTTAATTGCCTGAAGGGTTTCGCCTTTAGCACCATTAGCCGTCATGCCCAGTGCGAAACTGACGCTTAAAGGTGAAATAAACAGATTGTCGGCATTGGTTGATCCAGCCGAAACCTGCTTAAATAGTTTTAAAGTGAAGGCATTATCGGCTGCTACCTGCTGTTGCTCTGAAGCTGTTAATACCAGGTCTTTGCCCGCAGGCACAGGGTTATTTTTGTTACAGGCTATTAATCCTGCGGCTAAACAGGCCAGGGTTAAACTTATGTTTTTACGAATCATGATATTTTGAACCAGGTGTTTTATAACCTATACGCTTGCAGCAAGTTAAGTGCTACAAAAGCGAAAATTATTTTACCAGTACCACCTGCATGGTATCTAAAGTGGCAGCACGCGTTGTGTGATTCAAAAATTCGCGCTTAAGCCGTGTGATGGGATAATGAGGAAAAACAGCCAGTTGCTGTACCACACGGCCTGTAGCAGCCAGGGCAAGCACATCTGCCGGATGCCCATAAAATATAAATGGCCCGGCGGGTGTCAAACTATGCTTGTCGGGGTACAGGGTGATAATACCGGGCTTAATATAAAACTCCATCGGGTGAGAGCCAATCTCGTAATTTTGCGCAACGGGCAGCGTATCGGTATTATGCTTATTGATCCACATGGCAGCCTCGCTCCCGGCCTGGTAACGCAGGAGTGAAGGGTAAAAGGCAAGGTTAAGATACAGATTAATAATCACCGATGTGATGAACGTCCGCACAGCCGTTCGCCGGAAATCTGTTTCCGGAAAACTATATGGAACGATCAGCAGGAGAGCCAACCATATAGCCAGCGCCAAGCCAATGTGCCAGTTAAACTCCACAGGCCGGTAGTAGTAATGCAGCACGGTTATAATAACAAGCAATAAAATGATGAGGGAAATCTGAACCGCGCCCACCAATTTTAGAGTTTTTACGGACCTGAGCGAACTCAAATATTGCGCCGTGATAATCGCGAAAAACGGGAACACGATATTCAAATAATGCGGCAATTGAAATTTGGATGCCGAAAACAGCACAAAGGTGAGCAGCGCCCCGCTAATGCAAAACCACTCGCGTGCTTTGACATTATTTATACCCGTTTTTATAAAATGATAGATAGCGGCAAACAAAATAAGCGACCAGGGTAAAAAAGCCCAGAGGGTAGTATGGATAAAAAAGCTGGGATCTCCGTGGCCTTTGATCGGGCCTGTATTAAAAAAACGCCCAAACTGGCTATCCCAAAAAAAGAACCGGATGCCGGATACGTTCGTCCGGCCGAACACTACCTTCTCCGGATGCGCATCGAATTGACGGTAAAGGCAGTAAATTTCGGGTAGTACAAAAAGCAGTATCAGCACCGCGGCCAGTAGCCAGCGAAGGTTGAAAAGCAGTTTCCATTGCTTGGTGATAATAAGATGGCCAGCAATAGCCCCGCCAATTGGCACCAGGGCAAACATCCCTTTGGTCATGATGGCGCAAGCAGTAAATATGCTGGCAAGTAATAGCTGCCAAAAGCTATTGCGGGCGCAAGCGTTATAAAAATGATATACGGCGGCAATGATCAGGCCGGTCAAATAAGGCTCGGCCCTTACATCGCTATTTGACAGGATAATGTGTTGCGCAGTAAGCAATATCACAACTGACCACTGCCCTACCTCCTTACTGTACAGCTTCCTGGCAAAAAGGTAAGTGTAGGCTGCACCCATGAGCATAAATAAAATGCCGGGGAGTTTATATGCCCAGGTATTGATACCAAACAGCTTAAAAGATAGTGCGGTGACCCAAAACGGAAAGTGTGGTTTATCCAGCCAATCGGTATTGTAAGCGAATAGCTGCACGTAATCATTACGCTGTACCATTGTTTTGGCAATGGTTGCATACAGCGTACCGTCTGGCCCCATAATTGGAGTAAACAAACCGGTAAAATTTAACAACACGGCAATACCTATAAAAAAATAGGGCCAGTTGTTTTTGCTGTAATCCGGCTGGTTATTCATGTACTACGACAAAGGTAATCAGATTTAACAGCACGCAAAAAGTACGATAGCTACAATCAAAAATATTTATTAAATTTATCCATGCAGTTACCCCTGTTGCATGTAGCCAACATAATCCTTTATTAAATTTAGTGTCCGGCAACTTAAGCCTGAATGGCAAAAGCTCATTACCCAACGTGTTGGGATCACAGTCATTTTTTCGATATTGATGATGAAACGCTAACATTCGGATCATAAAACTCAAATTTACCGGTAAAATCACTACGTTAATAGCATCAAAACAATAAGCCCTAACAATATGGAACGCAGAAAATTTTTAACAGCAACTGCATTAACCGCCGGCTCGCTGGCTTTATTTGGCAAACGCAGCTTTGCCGGTATGCTGGCCGATCCTACCTATAAACTTACTGCCTTGCGCAGTAATGTGGGCATCTTTACAGAGCAAGGGGGAACCATTGCCTATATGGTAAATAAGGAAGGTATTGTAGTAGTTGATGCAGAGTTCCCGAACACGGCTCCACATTTGATTGCGGAGCTTAAAAAACAAAGCGACAAACCTTTCCAATGGCTTATAAACACGCACCATCACGGTGACCATACCGCGGGTAACATTTCTTTTAAAGGCCTTGTAAAAAATGTGGCTGCGCATGCTAATTCTTTAACCAACCAGAAAGCAGCTGCTGCCAAACAAAATGCGGATGATAAACAGCTTTACCCTGATACTACTTACACGGATAAATGGAAAATAAAAGTTGGTGATGAGCGTATTACTGCTCACTACTTTGGCGCGGGGCATACCAACGGCGACAGTTTTATTCACTTTGAGCATGCCAACATTGTACACTGCGGCGACCAGGTGTTTAACCGCCGCTACCCGTATATCGACCGCAGTGCAGGTGCATCATGCAGCCACTGGCCTTTAGCGCTTGAAGCCGCCCTAAAGCAGTTTGATAAGAATACCCTTTTTGTTTACGGCCACGCCTTTGACCCGGTAAAAGTTACCGGCACAGCCGAAGACCTGAAAATGATGCAGGATTTTATGATAAAGTTAGTCGCCTATGTTGACACCAGCATCAAAGCAGGTAAAAGCAAATCGGATATCCTCACAACAAAGGCAATCCCCGGCGTTACCAAGTTTCAGGGAGAAGGTATTGAACGCGGCCTTGGTGCAGCTTATGATGAACTAACGGGAGCTTAATATTAATCAATAGCCAATAAACTCTTTTTGATTGATCTTCACCATGCCTTTATCATCGGTGGTGCTGATATACATATCCACACGATAAAACTCGTTGTCAAACACAAAGATGTTATTATCATGGTTCACTCCCTGAAATTTCATGGTCATGTGGGCTCGTTTTGCCTGGGCTATCATGTTGATAATATGCTGCGGATCAAGGGTGGTGTAGGTTATCGTACGCAATACCGTGCCGTTGCCTAAAATGTTATTTACGCCTATAGTAATATTTTGCTGCTTAAGCTTAGGGTTCACCGATCGGAAATGCTCGATCCGTTTACCGTTTTTAGTTTCGATATACAGCTGCTTAAAGGCTTTGCCAAGTGTCAGATAAGTATGCGCCTGCCCGTCGGTAAGGTTGGTAAGGTTCGTCAGATCAAAAAACGATATGCTTTGTGCGTAGGTGACACCGCTTATGCCGACTAAAAACAGTAATATTAAATATTTCTTCATTAAATTTTCAATCGCAAATATAAGGATTTGTATGGGTGCCCTTACTCTCCCGGGTGATAGCTGCGCTCGGCATGCTTCAGCACATCCTCCTTATAAAATAAAACATTTTTAAAGTTACCGTCCAGGTACCCTTTTGCCTGGTCGGTAAAGTGTTTGGAGTCCGGATTAAACGAACTGCCGCCCGTAACAATCGACCGCGCTTTAATCCGCGGGCCAAACTCAATCGCCGCCAAAAAGCTGTTCCCCGAATACCCGTAGCGCTTTTGCGTATTTACCGCACGGCTTACAAACGATGGCAGTTGCCCAAAGTTTGATGATGTAGTACCCACTGGCAAACTCGGCAAGCTATCATCAAAGGTTATGCCATCTGCAGGGCGTTGATAGCGGTTAACATCGCCCCATTTGATTTTCCAGTCACCATAGCGAGTTTCCAGTGTTTTTACCGCATCAGCAAGCAGGTTAAGCTGTTTATCCGGTGATAAAGTTTGTAGGAGCTCGTGTATGCGTTTTACCTGATAGCTATTTTCACCCGCTTTTGGGGCAGGCAATACCCGCATTATGGCAGTTGCATACTCAACCCCTAAATTGGTTGCTACAGAGTTTGCAGCTGAATTCTTATCCCAGCGCTGTAATTCCTCAACAGGGCCGGTCAGTCTTTTCGCTAAACTATCAGGTGCATTTTTAAAGGCTGCAAACAATGGCGGCAGCACATCGTCAAACAACGCCAGGTAGTGGTTGTAACCTGTTGCAATAAGTCCGTCTAATGATAACTTACCAGCATTGCTTAACAACCGGGCCGCAAGGATCCCACGGTAATTCTCGTTATCAGGGGCCATATATAATGGGTATGCCGACTTATCGGGACTGGCCGTCCCTGATGCAGTAAATGGTGTTGAATTGCAATTTTGTATAAAGCCTGTTAACGGGTTGTATATATGCACCGTTTCGTTAACCGGGTGCAGCCCCTTCCACTCGGTGGCAGATGTGGAGCCATCTACCGGCAAGGCCCAGTTGTAAGCTGGATTGCGGCGTGGCATAAAATTGCCATACCACAATGCAATATTACCCTGGTCATCGGCATAAACAGTGTTGTTACTGGTATTTGAAACCAGGCCCATTGCTTTTTTGTACTGGGTAAACGTATTGGCTTTGGTTATTAGCCAAGATTCCAGCAGCGCATTGTACGACCGGTTGTTATGCCTAAGCGCCAGCCACTTCCCATCCCTTAACGCGAGCACCGGGCCGTGGTGGGTGTAATAACCTGTAATGTCGCGGTTAATTAACCTATCACCATCCTTTACATGCAAAGTTAACTGTCGGCTGGTAACAGGCCTTAGTTTACCATCATATTCGTACCACCATTTTCCATCTTTCTTGATCACTTTTTCTGCATAAACATCGCCAACATCGGCATTACTGCTGGTATGCATCCAGCCGCAGTGAGCATTGAAACCTTGATATATGAAGAATTGCCCCCAGGTTACGGCGCCGTAAGCATGAAGTCCTTCCTCGCTGTTTAGGCCCACCTCGCTACGAAAGTAAAACGGCACGTGCGGGTTGACGTACAGCATCGCATGTCCTGACGCCGATTTGCTGGGGGCTACCGCAAATCCGTTAGAGCCATTCTCCCGCTGTTCAAACATTTTAATATTCCGGGGCTGATAGCGCGACCCAAACTTTTGTGCATCACCATTATAAAAGGACTGTGTTTCGCGCGGAGAGATTTCGCCGGTTTCTGTGGCAGCTACACTTCCATCAGTAAACATAAGGGCATACCAGGGTTTAAAGCGGGTAAAAACCAGCGGCTTCACCTCCGGGTGCTTATACAGGTAATAATTCAAACCATCGGCGAATGCATCCATTAACCTTTTAAAATACATGGGACTGTTATTGTAATCGGCTATGGCACCGGCGCTGTCGGCAATCAGCTGCAGTTGAACATCATCGTAGAGTTTGCTCTCACCGTCTGCTTCGCTCTGTCTGCCAAGTTGATACAGGTAATTGCGTTCTATTCCTTTAAAATTGTCCTCGCATTGCGTATACATTAGCCCAAATACAACCGCCGCATCTGTTTTGGCATAAATATGTGGCACTCCGTAATCATCGCGAATAATGGTGACTGCTGCTGCTTGTGTTTTGAACCGGGCAATATCTGCCGCCCTAAATTTTTGTGCTGTTGCCATATGGGGTGACAGCAATATCGAAAGAAAAAAGAATTGCAATAAACGGGCGGCGTTCTTTAACATTTTAAAATGTTTTAGTAGAAGAATCAGAAACTAAAGTCACTAATTTAATAATTAAACATTACAGATGAAAAGCATTTTATGACAGGTTTTACGGCTGGTAGGCTATAAACCGCAACATTCCCGCCGCAAAATGTACATGATATAGTGCAACTTACACATGGGGGCTGGTGGTAATATTATACAGTTGTCAACCATTCACCTTTCCAAGTATATCTAACTGATTGATTATTAAATTATAAAAGCTTACAACATTTGGTATTGTTGATTTAAAATTACTCCTGCTTTCATTACGTATCAAGCTATTTAACTTCCTTAATCGCATTTTGCTACAGTAACGTCATCTTTAATGCTCCAATTTGTAACAATGTTAAATTTGTTCAATCAATGTGTATATTTGACACAACCCAATTATAGTTAAGATGTTTAGGTACACTTTTTGTAACTCAGAAACTGTAAACATGATTGTTTAACAGCTGTAGCCACTTAAGTGTACACTATAATGAGCTTGGGTAAACAAACATGTTATCTGAGATTTAGTTGATCAACATTATTTGAGAGATGATGTTGCAGGGCGTTCCGGGGTGAGATACGGAACGCTTTTTTTATTCCTATCAACTCCGGTCAAGGCTCCATTCTTTCTATACATCGCCATTACTAATGAAACCATGCGGTTGTAAGTATCCAAACCTTCGGGCTGATTGTTTGCTTTTAAAAAGTTGTCGTAAAATATACTACTGATCACATTTATCTGATTTTGATAGGATAGCCAGTAAAGGCGTTCGGCCTTAAAATCTTTTTTTACTTCCGGTGATATCAATAGCTTTAACTGCTTGTGGTTAACCGTATCCAATTGCCGCATGGTATGCATAAATTCGCCTACGGCCAGGTAATACCCGGAATAACGCAGCAATTTGTTTTTTGACGAGATAGCAGCAAGGTACCCCACAAAGTTAGCTTCGTCCTCCGCCCCGTACCCCATCTGATGGGACATTTCATGGCAGGCAACAAAAGGGCGGTTAAATACAGGCATCTGGTAATTCATTTGCGCTTCGGTGGTAAACGGATTGTAATAACCCGATGTGCCCAGATAATTCATCAACGGTGTAAGCAGCGAAGGTTTAATATCCGGACTGTATGTTTTAAAATTTACAGAACTATCAGACAGCTTTGTTACCGCACTAATAGCTGCTTTGTATATCATATCATTGCTTTGCTTCTTATCTACAACAGTAAGCCTGCTGCGCGACGTGTTGGCACTATCTATCAGGATGCGGGTAACTGCCTGCAGATCGGCGCTGGTAAATGCACTATCGGTTAGGTTCAAACGTTCAGCAGCACCTGGGCGGAAATAATTCATCCCCCAAAAAACATAAAATAGCAGCATACCCACTTGCACACCTATTACCAAGCCCAAAAAGCTGATCGCCGCTTGCTTAAAGCGCTTCTTAAACAACAGTTTTATGAGTTTAAAAACAGCGTACAGCAAATACGTAATAACGGTAATATAAAGAAGATCGCCCATGCTAAAAGGCAGCAGGTTGAACACCGGGTGTAGCACCTTGCAAACCATTGGGTAAAACCCTTGGGAATAATACCGTTCAACCGCATGCGGATGATTTGCCAATACCATTAACAGGTAGAGCACAAAGCTTAACAAGACTATGGTTATACCCCGTTTTACCAGGGAATTTTTTATTAGGCGGTAGGGCATGGGTTCTGGTAAATATAGCGCTAATACCTTATGCAATCATGGACTATTTAAAAGGTCGGAAATAAAAAAGCCCCCGTTCTCACGGAGGCTTTAAATGACTAAGTACTCAATTACTTGATAGAAACAGGCACCGATATTTTATCCCAGTTTAAAGTAAACCCATTAGCGTTGATCTTATATACCAGGCGTTCGTTCATTGCAGATGCTGTAGGTTTTACAGTTACGCGTAAAGCGTCTTTACTTTCGTCGTATTTAAAGGCACCCCATTGATTTGGAACTTTGTTAAAAATGATTGTCCAGGTAGTTTCTGTAGGAATAGCAAATAAGCCGTAAGAACCTGCAGGCAAAGCTTTACCTTGTACTTTAATATCTTTGCTGGTAGTGAACACGGTAGCTTGGTTAGCTCCGGCACGCCATACCTTACCATATTTTTCTAGTTCGCCAAAAACTTTGCGGCCTTTTACCGAAGGGCTGCCATAATTGATGCTAATGGTTGAGCCTGCAACTTTTGCACTTACGCTATCGCGCGGGCTTTCCAGTGGCTTTTGAGCAAATAATGATGTTGAAAAAATAAGCGCTATTACCATTAGTGTAGCTGCTTTTAATTGAAAATTGATTTTCATAAATGTTTGTTGATGTTAATTGCTAAAACTGTATAACGCGATTTAAATTACAACAAAGATGATATAATTTACTTTTGTACAAGATTTCAAGTAAAAAATTCGACAGAGAACTTTAAAACACGTTTTGAGTTCAAAAACTTTCGTTGGCCGTAAATGTTATATTCATGAACTCGCATTGCAGTTAGGAATTGACCGAAAGGTTAAACAATTGTTGTGAGTTTTTGCCCCTGCCCATGGCAGGGGTTTTTTTGTGCCATGTTTTAGCCTTATAGCTTTATCTTTGCTGTTCAACCTATTTAAATGGACCAAAAAAATAAGCCCTTTTACCTGATACTTTTTGTACTGGCATTGGTGGTAAATTTTGTTGGCATTGGTAACGATTTTTTTTCTGACGACCCGGGTTTATATGCATCGCTCGCTAAATCGATGGTTTACCAGGGAGATGTTATGCAACTGTTCAGCTACAATGTAGATTGGCTGGATAAGCCACATTTTCCGTTCTGGGCTGCATGTTTAAGCTTTAAATTGTTCGGCATTAACGTTTGGGCATACCGGTTACCGGCCCTGCTTTTCTTTTTATTAAGCCTTTTATATACCTGGTTATTTACCCGCAAATTTTACACGGAAGAAGTTGCTTACATAGCTGTTCTAATAGTAATGACTGCTCAGCATGTGCTGATATCTAACGTGGATGTGCGCGCTGAACCTTATTTAATGGGCCTGGTGATAGGCAGCATCTACCATATCGCTAAACTGCATGACCGATACACATTAACACATTTGCTGCTGGCGGCATTGCTTACCGCCTTCGCTATCATGACAAAAGGGATCTTTGTGATTGTGGCTATTTACGGTGCGCTGCTTGGCCAGTTGGTTTTTCAGAGAAGATTAAAAGAACTCATTAAACCTAAATGGTGGTTTCTGTTCCTCACAACATTTATATTTACAATACCCGAGTTATATTCGCTTTATGTGCAATTTGACTTGCATCCCGAAAAAGTGGTTTTTGGCAGGCAGGGTGTATCCGGCATTAAATGGTTTTTATGGGATAGCCAGTTTGGGCGCTTTTTAAACAGCGGCCCTATTCGACAGCAAAAATCCGGCGATATTTTCTTCTTTGTACACACCTTACTTTGGGCTTTTGCACCATGGTGTTTGTTCTTTTACTACGGATTATTCAAGAGCGTAAAAAGCATTGTGCAAAAGGTTACGTTGCCTGAATATTATACTATAGCCGGCGGGTTACTGCTTTTGCTATTGTTCTCGGCATCTAAATTTCAGTTGCCTTTTTACACAAACGCTATATTCCCACTGTTTGCAATTATAACTGCGCCGCACTTTTGCAGGCAATTGTCTAAAGCTGCTAACATTTACAGAAAGGCCACACAATGGCTGGCGATTATTTTGTTGCCCGCCCTGGCAGTCGCCATTCATGTGTTTTCGAAACCGCCATCACCAGTTTGGTTTTTTGTGGATTGTATTTTGATAGGTGCGATGGTTGTACTAATAATTACTAAAACGCCGAACTCCGGGCAAAGGGTTTTCATGTTGAATTGCTGTGCAGTATTATTTGCCAATTTGTATATGAACAGCACCTTTTTTAAGTTGTTAGCGGGATACAATGGGCAGATTGACGCGGCAAAATTTGTGAACGAACCTTCGAGCTTAGCTGCGCATTTATACTCTGTCAACGCATCAAACAATGTTTTTCAGTTTTACAGTAACCGCCCAGTGGATTATCTTGATCTTGCCGCTTTCAAAAAGTTCAAATCGGACAAGCCAACGATGTTCTTTTTTGGCCAGCCATCTATCGATTACTTAAACGCCAACCATGTTCAGTTCAAAGTAGTTAAAACTTTCATTAATTACCCGCAGGAAAATATTTTGCCCGCTTTTATTAACAAAGAAACCCGGCCAAGAACGCTTGACCGAGTTTATATAATTACTAAATAAATTACCCGATTACTGTACTTTATATTTTATAACGCTCCGGCCTAAATTGCCATTGCCATCTATTCCTTCAATAACCATTCGGTAATTGCCCGGTTTAGGCGGATTAACTACATCGAAGCTTGCATTACCATCTTTATCAGTCATCAAGTTTGGCTTCCACAAAACCGTTCCGTTGTAGTTATAAGTAGCGTCGGTGGCGGCGTAACGAGGGGTGTAAAATACGCGCCCTTTATAAAATCCCTGCGGCGATATCGATAATAAACCAGGTGACATTTCTACCGAGATAACTTTATCAAGATCGTCGCCGCCCTGCCGTGAAGTAAGTATCATTACCCCTCCTGCGGCCTGCAAGCCATAGATAGATGCGTTGGCACCCTTTAAAACCTCAACCCGCTCAATATCAGCGGGATTGTAATTGTCTACGCTTTCTATGCCGGTTGTTCCGTCAACGATAATCATCATCGGTAACATTCCCTGACCTGTTTGCCCTACCACCAAACTGTTTTTTAAATATGGCTGGCCGTTTTTAAAAGTTACCCCGCGTACCAAACCTGATAGCACATCAGATAATTTTACAGCGTGCTTAAAGTCCTTATACGTGATAACTTGATCAGCATTCCCTGCTCCGGCTAAGCTTGTGGTTCGGTACACACTCTTGCCATTTACATCAACCTGCTGTAGTTGCCTGGTTTTAGAGAGATCGGTATTAGATCGTGTAAGTATATTGGCAGGTAAATTATCTGCCAGCTTGTTTAACGGCTTGCCGTTGGGTAATGCTGCTATGCCGTCAAAAGTTCTATCAAGCATAATTTTGGTTTTAGATCTTAAGGCTTGATTTTCGGTCTTTAACAGGAATTTTGTGTTATCGTTAAACCCAAGGTCCCTAAAAACAAACTTCCCGTTGGCATCTGTCATCGCGGTTAATGATTGTCCGCTTGAGGCCAGCAACAAACTCAGCTTTTCGTTTGGCACAGGTTTACCTTCTTTAGTGGTCATGGTGCCGCTGATCTTTAAGCCGTTTTCGGGATTGTAAGCAACGGCCGGTGCAGGCTGATTCAACAGCTCATTCCACTCGAACCGGCGGTAACCTTGAGTGAGCATCAGCACATCAAGGCTTGCTTTTGCATCAGCGTTACTTGCCGTAAAATAATAGTTAGGCTGCTCAATGTTCCCTTTTAACTCAGATGAAAGTAAAAGTTCAGATAATATTGTCTGCTCCGCATTTTCATCTGCTGGCAGGCGGCTATCATCTGTAACCGCTACAGAAAAATATCCCGACGTTGTTTTGCCATCCCCGTCCTTTGCATTTAGGGCAATGCTTGTTTGTTGATTAGGGTAATAAGACTGCTTAGCATTAACGACAAGCTTTAGCAGGTCGGTATTTTGCACGAATGTAAGGCGTTCATTTAACGGCGTGCCGTCTTGCGAAAAAACAGTGATATGTACTATGCCTGTTTTAAAGTCTTTAACGGGAAGGTCCAACCCAATTACCTGGTTATCCAATATTGTTTTAACCGTTTTAATCAGCCCGCTGGCGTAAATTACGATAGTGATCTCTTTGTTTTTATTATCAAGATAATAGGGTTTATTGGCATTAATATCGATTGATAGCTTACCCGGCGTTTCATCATTCACCGCAAGCGCCATGCCTTTGATCTGCGCAGCCGGAAGATCTACCGTTGCCGCGGTACCATCAGGATAAGTTAGCTTGGCTTTGTAAGTTTTACCATCTTGTGGAGTCACAAAAAATTGCCCCATGCCCAGGCGTGTAGATGTGAATTTGGTTATTTCTTTATTGTTATTATCAACCACTGTACCTTTTACGTCAATGCCTATGCCATCACCACCGATAGCTTTGAAACCTATTTTAGATGGTACGGAATTTACGAAAGTTCCGCCCTCCGGGAAAAACTGTATGTCCACCTTTTTGTCTGCCGGCCTGGCGGCTGATACTTTGGAGATGCTGCGACCGGTAACTGGTATATTTTTATCAAAAATGTATTTACTGCCCTGGTTCTGCATCCATTGGGTGTATGCCCTTACGCGGTAGTTACCTTTTGGAATATAGTTGGGCAGCGACAGATCGCCCCAGGCTTGCCCATTGGTAAGTTGCAAAATTTGAGATTGCATCACTGAATCATTCTTGCTGATCAGCTCGACATGCAATACCCCGCTTATTTTCGAAAGTTCGTGCTTTTCTCCGGCCGTTATATAAGCTCTAAAATAGATGGTATCGCCAGGATCGTAATATGATTTATCGAATTGCAGGTAGGCTTTCTCGATCACTCTGTCGGTAGAGAGTGTTTGCAATTTAGTGACTACATCCTTAACATCGGCATTTTTTTGCTGGGAAACCACCTGGGCATGTAATTGCAACTGCATGCCAATAGCCAACAACACTATCAAAAAGGGCTTTTTCATAATGATAAGATAATAAGTAAACGAAAACGGGCCTTGGGCGCCGGTTAATAATTGGTATATGAATGTACTGATATACAGCACATTTACCAAATAATTATTTTCCGAATTACTTATCAGGCATGAGTTGGTTACTCATCTTTAATTTCTTCCCAGTAAACTGTTTGCTGGTAAATACCATTTTGAATCGCAACTTGCGTACGGATCCTGTCCAATTCGGCCTTGATCTCCTCAGCCGACAATTGGCCGCTTAGCGAATGGTAAAAAATAACATAGCCAGTTTTACTGTTTATGAATTTGTAGTGTTTATCAGCAGTATTCATGGTGATAATGCTTTATATACAAATACAATGCTAAACGGTGGCAATTTGTTTTACAAACGTATATAATACCTGTTAACGGCCACCGGCATCCGGTGAGGGAATATTATCACCCTTATCGTCTTTATCGCCCTTATCTTTATCCTTTGCAAATTCCAGTTTACCAAATTTATAACTCAATGTTATGCCAAAGCTTTGTAAGGGAATCTGACGCAAGCTGTTTTGATTAAAGCTTGGACCGAAAGTGTTAGATCGCAGGTTGATGTACTTGTTAAACGGATTGGCTGCCAGTAAACCTAAGCTCGCCTTTTTATTGAAGAACTGTTTACGAACCGCAAAATTGTAAAACAGAAAATACGGGCGTGTACCCTGTATATTTTTCTGCGACGAATTGTAGTTAACAAATCCTTCGGCGGTAAGATCTTTGCCAAACTGGTAGGTAGCATTTAAATTTACCCTGTAACCAATACCCGTTACCGACCCATACCCTACGCTGGTATTATTGCGGCTTACCAAAAACATGTTGGTGCGCAGGTTGAGTTTGCTGGTTACCGGTACCGATCCAAAAAAGTTAGTTCCTACACTGGTTTGGGTACCGATATTTGCCCGTTGCGTGAGTAAAACGTTTGTATAGTCGCGCCCGTTAACGTTCAATACCTCATACTGGGTTGTGAATGATTGGATATCATCATTGTTATGGCGATAAAATACACCGGCAGAAATATTTGCCCCGCTATCAAACGATTTATTATATCCCAGTTCAAGACCGTGACTTACTTCGGGTTTTAAATTAGGGTTACCGGTGCTGATGTTATGCGGATCGCTGATGTTGTAAAACGGATTTACCTCGCCGTAATCAGGGCGCTCAATACGGTAGTTATAGCTCAGTTTGATACTTTGCGAACCTGACAATTTATGCGATAAAGTAGCCGATGGTGCTACGGTGTTGTAACCAGGTATGTTCACACCCGGAAAATTGGCTTCAGTGTTGGTGTACTCGTTGCGAATACCGGCCTTTACATCCAGCCAGTTCTTAAACAACGAGGCCGAGGTAGATAAGTAAACCGCATAGATATTTCTTTTATAGTTAAACCCATAAGTTTGATCGGCATTGTTAATGTAACTGCCATTGTTAAGTAAACTATCTGTATTAACTGTGTTCTTTAAATTTTCGATCACAGCTTTGGCCCCACCTTCCAAGGTAAAGTTTTTGCTTACAGGATGGCTGTAGTCAATAGATATATTTGTTTCCCGGTCATTACCCGGGTTGTTGCCCCGCGAGCCTGATGTTGGATATCCTCCGGTAAGATAATCCTGCTCCTGAAAATAGTTCACCGTGTTTTTGCTATAGCTTGTGCTGTACAACACATCTAGTTCCTGACCTTCTTTAGCAAATGTTTTTTTATAGTTTAAACTGTAATCGGTAGAATTGGCGCTGAAACGGCTGTCGGAATTTCGCTGGCTCAGTAACTGCGATATTAACCCTCCTGCAGACGATCTCTCAGTTTCATCCTGGCTGGTCAATCCATAATTATGATTACCAAAATGGTTAAAACCTACAGTACCCGTCAATTCGTCTTTAGGCGTGATGCTCCAGTTTAAACTTAACCCTGTCTGGTAACTACTGCGGGTACCTGTATTGGTGCCCGATTGCAAAAGCCGCGTTGAATCGCCGGATGATGCGTCAAAACCCCTCCTGTCATTTGATGTCATGCCGGTAGTTTTACGCTGCGCATTACCGCTAAAATATGCATTAGCACCAAAGTTGCCTTTGCGGGCATTTAGGTTGAATGAGCCGTTAGATTGCCTGGTCCCTAAAGCGCCGTTAACGCTACCGTTAATGCCCGATACCTTGCTATCTTTTAATATAATATTGATAATCCCGCCCGTGCCTGCTGCATCATATTTTGCACCCGGGCTGGTTACAACTTCAATGCTTTTGATCTGGCTGGCCGGGATAGATTGCAAAGCATCCGCCAGGCTCGCACCGAAAATACTTGATGGCTTGCCGTTTATTAAAAAGCGGATGTTTGAATTGCCCTGCAACTCTACATTACCGTCAATATCTACAGAAACCTGGGGAACTTTTTTTAATACATCTAATGCAACACCACCCTGCGCGGTAAGGTCATTAGCTGCATTATAAACCATCTTGTCTATCTTGTTCTCAATTATCGGCGCTTTGGCGGTTACTACAACAGTGCTCAGCTGGTTTTGGATTGGCTTTAAAAGTAAGTTGCCCAGTGCGGCCGTACCACCAGCATTAACAGTTACATGCTCAGTAACGGCTTTGGTATATCCAATAAAATCAACGGTTAGCCTATAATCGCCGGCAGGTATGTTTTCAATTACAAAATTTCCTTTAGCATCGGTACTTATCCCGTTGAAAGGACTGGTGCTACCTTGCTTAAACAACGATAGGGTTGCATAATCTACCGGCAGCTTAGTAACTGCATCAGTAACCTTACCGCTTATTTTACCTTTGCCGTTATTTGTTTGGGCATTGACATTTAAAATCGATGTTATAAAAAAGATTGAAAAGATGTAAAGAACTGATCGCATAATGGTATTATTTTTTACTGGAGTGCAAAAATCTCACAAATCTTTGGATTAACGCTGATTTTTACCCCGCAACACGATATTGTTACATTTTGAAGTAATTTAAAATGCATCCCCAATGATAGTCTTGAATTTAAAACTTAAAATCTTAAGTGAATTCTATTTTAGATAAACTTCTGAGCAACTGATTAATTTAAAAGAAATAAATATTGCTGATTTTATAAATATTCCTAAAAAATATAATTAAAGTGATTACCTTAGACGTTAATCCCAAAAACAAGCGTTAACACACTATATGATTAAGAAAACTGATTTTGTTTACTCTTCGGAGTCAGAACCGCATCGAATTCGTACGAAAAAGATCTTGAAACAATTCCCGCAGTTGCGCCAGCTGATTGGGAAAAATCCAAACACAATATGGGCAATTATTGGCCTTGTAGCTTTCCAAGTAGTTATGGCCTGGCTTGTACGAGACCAAGCGTGGTGGGTAATAGTTGGCGCAGCCTACTTACTCGGCGCTTTTGCAGATCATGCCTTATTTGTAATGATACACGAGTGTACGCATCAATTATTATTTAAAAACCGTAACGCTAACCGCTTTGCATCAATGTTTGCCAACTTGCCGCAGATATTGCCAAGCGCCATTTCGTTTGAAAAATATCATATTAAACACCACTCGTTTCAGGGTGTGCATGAACTGGATGCAGATCTGCCAAATCGCTGGGAAGCTAAGCTGATAAGTAACTCATTCTTTGGAAAGGCTTTGTGGTTATTATTCTTCCCTGTTTTTCAACTATTCCGCTTATCCAGATTAAGGGAGATACATCCATTTGATGGCTGGATACTTACCAATTTTATGATCCAAGTGGTATTTACTGTGGCAATCTGGTACTTTATGGGCTGGGGTGCAATTGCATTCTTGTTGCTTAGTTTCTCTTTCTCAGTTGGGTTGCATCCGCTTGGTGCCCGCTGGATCCAGGAGCATTATCTTACCCATAGCGTTGAACAAGAAACTTACAGTTACTACGGTAACTTTAATGCTGTAGCCTTTAACGTAGGTTTCCATAATGAGCATCACGATTTTCCGTCAATCCCATGGAATAAATTGCCGGAAATAAAGAAAACTGCTCCCGAGTATTACGATACGCTTTATTATCATACATCGTGGACTAAATTGTTCTTCCAGTTTTTGTTCGATAGAGAAATCTCTTTATTTAACCGCATCCTGCGCCGCGAACGTGGCAAGGTAACGCTTACCGATGTTTCGAAACCAGATGCCGAAATGAGCTTTGGCACACCGCAAAAAGTTGCCGCCCAAGCCTGATAAGTCTTACATACGATAGCCCCGCAGTTGGAAAGCTCCGGGGCTATTTTTTTATGCTTACTTTTGTCAGCGATCAGCAATAACAACACTTGTCAAATAATATACTGATCAATTGATTGTTATTGATTGCTACAGATATGAGTACCCGGCGTAAACTGAATATAATTATCCCAATTGTCGTGTTAACCTTTATTGGTGCATATGCCAAACACAGGCTGATAGACAACAAACAGCTGCCAGAAGGCCGTTTGCAGGATAAAGCTATGAAAGAAATTTCCGGGATCTCGGCTTCGGGTATTAACCCCGCTATTTATTATGTACATAATGATAGTGGTGATACCTGCCGTTTTTTTGCAATTAACGCAGATGGCAAGCTAAAGTCAACCATTTACTATCAGGCCGACAGGAGCGCTAACGGCGTTTACGACTGCGAAGACATTGCAGTAGGTCCCGGTCCTTTTAAAGGGAAAAGTTATATCTACCTTGCAGATATTGGCGATAATAGCGCAACGCGCCGCTACGTTACTATAAACCGGGTTGAAGAAAGTAACAGCTGGAGCAAAGACAGCATTGCCCATGCCGTTCAGGCACCACTATACGTTAAATATCCGAAAGGCGCCCGCGATGCAGAGGCACTGATGGTTGACCCTATAGAGAAACTGCTTTACATAGTAACTAAGCGGTACGACTCTGTAGAGGTTTATACCACACCACTCAACTTTAAGGCTAAAGATACCGTGACGCTAAAATTCCAGACGCGTTTATTTTTTAGCGGTATTAAACCATTTAAATGGATAACTGCCGCCGATATTTCAAAAAAGGGCGATCAGATACTGGTTAAGAGCTACGAAAAGGTTTACTACTGGCAACGCAAAAACGGCGAACATGTATGGCAAACCTTACAGCGCAAACCCGAAGAGCCGCCTTATAAACCGGAAAAGCAGGGAGAGGCCATAGGCTTTACGTTTGATGGAAAAGGCTATTACACCACCAGCGAAGGAGTTTACTCACCTATTTATTACTATCCAACGCCGCCACATTAGTAAACGAATTAAAAAGCCCTGTTGCTTACAGCAACGGGGCTTTTTCTTACTTACCGGTGGTATCGCGCTCTGCCAAATCCATACCGCATCTAGAACAGGTGCCTGGTTTATCGCTTGTAATTTCCGGATGCATTGTGCAATAGTATTTGCCTTTCGGCTTTGTAGATTCTTTAGCTGTTTTGTTGCTTTCGTTACTGCAGCTGTTTACTCCTAAGGTGAATGCTGCCAGTGTTAATATCAAAATGGATCGTCTCATAATACTATTTGTTTTTTATAAATGCGGCAAAGCCGAATAACGCAGCAACCAGCACACCCAATGCGGCCAGCATACTCACTATATCGCGGATATTTTTACCCGCCCAGCTCATGCCGAAATACTTGTGTAAAAATATAAATGAAAAGCCTTCAGCGCGGTCAATCCCGGCAACTTTTGTAGCCAGCTTGGATGTTGTTGTTTCAATATACCAATTTTCACCGCCAGGTAATTCTACTTTTTGCACGGGCAGCCGTTTATTTATAAAACCGTATTCGTTGTTAAATTCGCGCACCTGACTAACCTTGTTCTTATTTAACGCTGCTTGCTTTGCATTTCCAGACCGGTAAAAACCGGCCAGGAACACAGCGTACTGCTCATCGGCACCTGGAAGTAACCGCCCGGTTGCTGCACTATAATACTTCACGTTCTTCTTTGTATCAACAATCTGATAAAAAACCGACCGGTTAAATTTCACCAAACTAATTTGTTTAATGAGGCTGTCTGGCAAAGGCAGTTCAAGGTTTGATTTGATTAGCTCCGTTCTACTGATCAATTGCTCATATGCTTTCTTCTCCGGTTGGATATTGTGAAGTTTTACTAACAAATGGAAAGCACCACTAATCATAAAGGTAAACATCACAAATGAAACGATCAGCCCGATTTGCCGGTGATAACGGTGTACAAATCGCTTGTCTTCTTTCCCTGTTTCCTTACGGCTTTGCTGTGCGGCCTTGAATTTCTTCCAAAAGAATCCGTAAACGGTTAAACCGCTTAGCAGCGACAGGCACATGATAGTAATGATAATCATCAAAATAATGATCCGGAACTGCTCGCCGCCTATTGCTGCCAAAAAAGACCAGGTATGGAACTGCTCGAACAACCAAAGCATATTTTTGCGGGTGTTGTTATTAAACGTCCCCATTCTGCTATGGCTGGTTTCGATGTAAACATCCATAGCATCAGGCCGGTCAAAAGACACCTTCCAAACCGGCAGCAATCTGTTGATAGGTTGGTAATGTTCATCAAACGTTTTTTGCAGCGTGATAGAGTTAACAGTCGATGTAGAATCCTGTGTAAAATATCTGGCCAGGTAAACGGCGTACAAACGGTCGCCATTTTTTAGCTGCCCGGCATCAGTTGCCGAATAATAATTGGCAACACTATCCTTATCCAAAACCTGGTAGTAAGTTTTGCGGTTAAAATTAATAAGGGTAAAATTCCTGATTTCGCCAATGCCATTTTTATCCAATACCTGTTGAATGGATAACGCGGGCCTTAATTCACTTTGTAAGCCCGGTTTAAATACCTCAAGCGCAATAGTTGGCCTAAACCAGTTAGACATGAAAGGGTGCGATAATCCGCTCAGCGTCCAAAAAATCACTGGCACAAGCGCTGTTAAGCCGAGGATACGATGCCACTTATAAAAGTTTTGTTTTGCAGTTGCCATGGCTTAATTTTTTGAAAATGAATAACTAACACCCAATGTATAAATTCGTGGCGGTGCAGCGTTGTAAGTGTCGCCATATTGATTGCTGGTTACCGTAGTGGCATATAACTTATTGGTTAAATTAAGCGCATTAAACCAAATACCTAACCCTTTCAAATTACTGCCTTTTGCATCGTAGCCTAAACGAGCATTAACAATATCGTAACCTGCATAGGTTTTAGTGTTAGCCGGGTTAGTGAAATAGCCGTTGATATGCTGCCACTCGCCCCCTATACGGAATCCATTTAAATAAATCGGCTTATACGTTAATTCTGAATTGGCTATCCATGCAGGGGCGTTATTCATGCGGTTGCCGTTATAACTAATTACCGTGTTTGCACCCGTTGCATAGTTTGTGCTCACCTCGCTGTAATCGACATAAGTATGGCGCGCGTTGGTGCCGCTGAACCTGATGGCAAGTTCCCTAACAGGTGCGTAAGCTATCGAGTATTCGATACCTTGATGACGTGTTGCACCCGCATTTTGGTTTTGTGTGGTATTATCGGGAAGCAACTGGTTAATGATCTCATTGCGCCCTTCCAAATCATAAAGTGTGACTTCTACATACATTTTTTTATTAAGCGCCGTAAACCAGCCCCCTGCCTCGTAGTTATTAAAAGTTGCCTGTTTAAGCGGCGTTAACTGCCTTGCACTGTACAGGTCACCAGTCTCAGGTGGTTGAAAGCCAACACTGTAATTAGCATATAAACCTTTATTGTTACCAAAGTTGTAAGTAAGCCCTAGTTTCGGGGCCACAATATTAAAATCGTTGGTCTCCTGTTGTTTGTACTTGGTACTGCCTGCAGGTATACCGTTAGTAAAATTATAGTGGATTCGGTCATATCGTAAACCCATAACAATTCGTAATGCCTCTGTTGGCTTCAGTTCGTATTGTGCGTAAGCCGCCGTGTTAAACAGCTTAATCTTATAGTCATCTATGTAGCGGCCTGTGTTGCTGTATCCGGTATAATAATTATTAGCCACATCTTTAGTAATGTCTAAAAAGCGGGCATAGTAAGAACTTGGGCTGTTATCAACGTAAAGCCCCGCAATTAAACGCGAATGCAGAAAGTTCAAATCCTGCCGGTGCTGGGCCAAAACGCCTACACTATTGAAGCGCTGATCGTTTTCTTGTCCGTTAGAACTTATGTAATTACCGGCATTGTCCCTGACATCTGAAATAAAATAACTTGGCAACTGGGCCGTGGAATTTTTGCGATAAAACAGGGTTACAAAAGCGTTGCTTCGCTCGTTCCAGGAATGCTCCAGTTTACTATTAGCACGGAAGGCACTTACTTTACGATAGGTAAAGCGCTGGTTAGAACCGTAACTGCGGCTGTAAAATTTAGCGCTGTCCAGGCTACCAGGCGTTTGTGTATTCAAATAATTATAAGCTACCGATGTGGTAAGGCGGGTGGCATTATCAAAATCATATGTAGTTTTAAAGTTACCGGATCGTTTGTCAAAGTCGCTGTAGTCCTGCCAGCTATCCCTTTGGCGGGCAATATACCCGCCCACGTAAAGGCCAAATTTGCCGCTGCTAAAGCCTCCGTCGGCATCAACCCTGCGGTAGTGGTAATTATCGCCCTGGATAGACACATTACCTGCGTAACCTGCCGGCGGGCCCTGGGTAATAAAGTTAATGGCACCACCAATAGCGTTACTGCCATAGAGTGATGATGCCGGACCTTTTATCACTTCAATATCTCGCACGCCGCTCATATTGATCTCGTAGAGCGAGTTGTGATTAAAGATTCCTGTCGGTCGGATAGGCAGGCCATCCTCCATGTACAAATACAAAGCGTTATAGGTAATAGGCTGGCGGATAGCCATGGTATGCTGCTCGTTCCCCAGATCAACCATGTAAACACCCGTTACCTTGTTGAGTAATTGGTAAAGCGCGGTTGCCCTGGTATCGTGAATTTGGGTTGCGTTTATTTTACTGATGGCAATGGGTGCATCTTGCCTGGCCTGCCGTTCCCTGCTGGCAGATATCACAACCTGCTGCAAATTCACAGTAGATGGCTCAAGGGTGATTTCAACATGGCCGCTACCTGTCAGCGTATAAATTTTCTCGGCGTAACCGATCATGGTAATACGCAGCGCTTTCTCGCCATCAAGATTGATGGTAAACCTTCCTTTGGCATTGGTTGTAGTAAGTGCTGCACCGCTAGCAGCGTTGCCAACCATCGCTCCTGCTATTGCCTCGTGTGTGCGTGCATCCGTAATAGTACCCGTTAAGGTATTTTGACCGTAGAAAATGGCCGAGCAAAAAGATAATAAAGTATAAAGTATTAGAAATGGTCTCATAGATCATATAAGGTTTACCCGGTGTAAAACCGTGGGCATAAACAAAATGCAGCGGCGCACTAAAGCACAGGAAATACACAGGCCATTAGCCTCCGATACGGCTGCAATAATTAAATTAAAGTGATCTAAGAGAGCCGGGGCGGCTGAAATACCGTGCGTGACTGTTGCGGCAGATAAATGCGGTGGTTAGGCACTGCAGTTACCGATAGTAAAACGGAATGGAACTTGGTTACAGCCGGTTGGTTGTAAAAAGCTTCCTGGAAAAGGTTTTTTTGCGCCTGCCTGCTTGCGCTGCTTTGTTTTTCTTCGGCTTGCTTTATCTTTTTCATAAAATAGCATTTGCCGTTACAGTGCATCCACGGCTTATTGCGATTTTCGCAAAGCTTGGTTACAATGTAGTTTTTGTTCAATTCAAAGCCTGCGTAAACAAATAAGCGCGAAAAGTTCGCTGATAGCAGCGAAACAATAAGTAAATATGCGATTATACGTTGCATGCGCGGCAAAGGTAGTGCTTGGTTTAATAGCTAACAACTACTAAACAAAAAACCCTGCTTAAACGGCAGGGTTTTGAAAACTTTCAATCAGCGGTACTTATTTTGCTTTACGCATTAACTTGCTGTGCAGTTTGTCTTCGCCAACGGTTACGTCCATTCCAATAGAATCGGCGTAGCACTTGCCGCTATGGGGGATATCCATGCCCTGTACGTTTACCGAAAAAGTAATAACATCACCTGCAAGCTTTCCATTGTCTATAGCCGTTTCGCCTTGAGGTGAGGTAGCCGTACCGGTAACTTTAGCACCATCAATTTTAAAAGTATAGCTTAGCGGGATGGTGTTGCCGTCAGCCATTTTAAGATCGCCGGTCCATGTGCCTGCAACATCTAACAAAGCAGCTGCCAAACAGATCATAAAGCAGCAGGATAATAAAGCAGTAGTAAAGATTTTTCTTTTCATATTAATTTATTTAGATTACTAAAAGTAGGACTTTTATTAGTTGAAATTGTTACTTAAATATTAATTAATGAGTAATGTCTACCTGGCTGTATTTACCCCTAAGCTGCGTTAATTGTATCTTAAGGTTCATTTTTACTTCCTGCTTACGCAGATGATAGCCAATTGCTGTAATTTTATAAAAACTAATTTTATGAAGGTTGAAATTTGGAGTGATGTGATGTGTCCATTCTGCTACATCGGTAAACGCAGGTTTGAGGATGCCCTGCAACAATTTGCACATAAAGACGATGTGGAAATTGAATGGAAGAGCTTTCAGCTTAACCCGGATATGGTGACCGCTCCCGGGGTTAGCATCAATCAATACCTGGCCGATGCCAAAGGCTGGACGCTTGACTACGCCCGGCAGATGAACAACCACGTAACCGAAATGGCTGCCGAGGTTGGTTTACATTACAACATGGACAGGGCCGTTGTTGCGAATAGTTTTAAAGCACACCAATTTACTCATCTGGCCAAAAAGCATGGCTTAGGTGACGCTGCCGAAGAACAACTTTTTAAAGCCTACTTTACCGACGGCAGGAATGTTGACGATACAGAGACACTTGCTGAATTGGGGACTGAGATTGGGCTTGACGCTGCTGAACTTAAAGAATTGCTTGCAATAAATGCCTTTGCCGATGATGTAAAGCATGATATAGCCGAAGCATCATACCTGGGTATCCGTGGGGTGCCGTTTTTTGTGATGAACGGCAAATACGCTGTGTCCGGAGCGCAAGCTGTACCTGTGTTTACTGAAACTTTAGAGAAAGCTTATAGCGAAGTTAAGCCGTCATCAGAGATTATGAACGGACCGGTTTGCGGCCCCGACGGCGATTGCTGATATTTCAACCATGGCTCGAATATAAATTGTAAATTGCCAACATAATCAATATCAGGTGGCTACAATAAAAAAGCTCTTTTTAGGACTCTGTTTGTTTACAATGCTTATCCAGGGCTGTAAACTTGATGCCCCGGTATATCCGGATGGCGCCGCAACAAGTTCAGGAACGGGGACAAATACAGGAACCAATACCGGGACTGGGACAGGAACTGGTACAGTTACAAGTGATGACAACGGTTTATCCATCGGCCCGGAGAATACTGTACTGTTCCAGTTAGAAGGTGGAGCAATTACAACAATGTCTAACCCATCATTAGCCGTGCAAATGGACGGTGAAGACCCGTCATATCCTAACGGTTACACGCAGATCAATGCGCTTGATGTTTTGGCCGGACTAACTTTCAGGATAGAATTTAAATCTGCCCATGCAGGTACTTTTACAATTCACGGCATAAACATCAATGCACGGGCTTACAATATTTCAAATTTAGATGTCGGTACGGTTAAGGTAACCCGGTTTGATGCAAGTAACAACAATGGCATCACCCACGGCATAATAACAGGTCAGTTTACCGGCCAGCAAGTGCGCATGACCGATAATGCTTTAGTTAATGTAAAAGGATCATTTAAAATCAACATACCTTAGCAGCTGACGTCAACTAAAGAGTAAAAAATAATCCTTACCTTAGTGTTAAAAATACACTAAGAAAAATATTGGAAACAACTTTGCCCACATACAAATTTGATAAAGGCACACTGCGCGTAGCGGTGGGCACGCTGTTTTTTATGGCAGGTCTTTGCTTTGCAAGCTGGGCATCTCGCATAGCAACAATTCAACAGGAGCTTAACCTAAGCGATGCTGCACTCGGCGGCGTCCTGTTTGCCACCCCTGTTGGCCTTATGTGTTCCCTGCCTTTTTCAGGGTGGGTAATTACAAAAATCGGCAGTCGTAAATTACTTATTGCGTCATCCGTTGTTTACGCCTGCTGCCTGGTTACGCTGGGGCTTTCACAGTCAGTTTTCCAATTGGTGGTTTGCCTTACGTTATTCGGCTTTTCAAGCAACGCGGTTAACATATCGGTTAATACGCAGGCAGTAGCAGCAGAAGAGCTTTATCAGCGACCAATCCTGGCGTCGTTTCATGGCATATGGAGTTTAGCTGGCTTTACCGGGGCAGGTATCGGCACGTTCATGATCGGCAAGAATATTATTCCGGCTCAGCATTTCATAATCATATTTATTATCATCGTTATCGCCGTTGCCATATCATCTAACTATTTAAAAAACGATAAGGTGGCCAGCTCCGGGCCGGTATTTGTACTGCCGGATAACTCACTGATCAAATTGGGAATCATTGCCTTTTGTTCGATGATATGCGAAGGCGCTATGTTTGACTGGAGCGTGATTTACTTTAAAAAGGTTGTTTTAGCCCAGGCCGGCTGGATGGGCGCAGGCTACACTGCGTTTATGCTCACCATGGCTACCGGCCGTTTTATTGCCGATTGGTTTGCCCATCGTTTTGGATTGAAACGCACATTGCAGATCAGTGGATTATTAACAGCCACAGGTTTACTCACCGCAGTGGCATTCCCTTACATTTATACCGCTATGCTGGGCTTTTTGCTGGTTGGCTTTGGGGTATCATCTGTTGTCCCCCTGGTTTACAGCGCCGCTGGCAAATCAAAAACCATGTCGGCAGGGGTAGCGCTGGCGGCAGTGTCAACCATTGGGTTTATGGGTTTTTTGATCGGACCACCGGTAATTGGCTTTATTGCCGGGCTCGCGTCTTTAAGAGCATCGTTTACCCTGATAGCAGCCATGGGTATTTGCGTTAGCGTCGTGGCTACAAAAGCAAAAATTTAACGCCTGCCGGCATCATCATTCAGATCACTTTCATTTGGGTTCAGCACGTACTCAAAATTTTGGTACCCGTTATGAAAACTAAATTTTAGCCGCTCATGAGGCAGGTTGATATCTAAAGATATTGCGGCTATGGTTTGAGGCAGGTTATCCCTTATCAGTTTCAGATCGGTAACATGTGGCATTTCAACCGCTATGTCATCACCTTTTGGTTCAATCTTCCAGTCTTTTATATTGGCGGCACGTAATACATCCACCCATTTTTGTTGATATGCGTTCATAAGTTTGCTATTGATAAAGGCAAAACATCGTACCCTTAATTAAGTTTTACCTCTGGCGGCTAAGGCCCTATCATTTATTAACAGTCGCTATCACATATTTTCCATAAAGCCCCAACCTCGTCACCCGGTTTTGAAACATCATTTTAGGGTCATGTGCAAATAAGCGGAAATCAGCCTCGCTCTTTTGCCCAGTGTAAGGCGTATAAAAGTGATCCATATGGGCGTTGCGCCAGGCCATAACATAACTCAGTTTATGACTGCCAATTGCAGGCAGCAAAACACTCGTCCACCAATCGGCCTGGGGTATCGTTTCGTAACCAGTTTCGGGCAGGCACGCGAGCTTGTGATTTTTTATAGCAATCGCATCTAACAGCGACAAACGCTTATCCAGATTCATTTGATACTTCGCCACATTTTTATAGCAGTAGTTGTCAAACCCAATAAAATCCACATAATCACTACCAGGATATCGGGCCATGAAATCTGCCTCGGAATCAAAATCGGCAACAGAATATACAATGAGCAGGTTGTGCAGTTTCTTATCGTTACGCAGATAGGTGATTGTAAACTGCCACAAGGCCTTGAATTCGTCTGCCGTACTAAATTTTGCGCCCCACCAAAACCAACTTCCTGTTAGCTCATGAAACGGCCTGAATAAGATTGGCACTGCCTCGCCTGTAGTGCCGTTAATACTACCCATGTATGCTGCAGCTCTGTCAAGATACTTTACATAAGTATTATGATAGGCGCCACCAGGAAGCAGCATAGCTATAGATCGTGATGTAGTATCCCAGGCGGTTTTACCATTTGCAGGGTTGTCCATATGCCAGCAAAATGTATTTACCCCTCCCCTGTCATATGCCTGGCGAATCAACTTTTTTTGATACTCAAACGGGATGTTATTGATGTCCCTGGTACTATCATGCTCAATCCGGGCCAGGTCCCATCCATAAACTGCCGGATAGTTGCCGGTAATGGTTTTAACATCGCTGTTACCGGGCTCAAAACACCAGCCGATGCCATAGGCGGTATCATCATGATGACCGAACATTGTACCGGCATCAACCAACCGCTGCATACTATAATAAAGTTCACGGGTTTCACGAGTAGCCAGTTTATCACAGGGATCGTATAATTGAGCTGTTGCACTTGCGCTACAGAAAAATAATAATCCAACAATAATGATCCGGCAATAAGTGATATTCATATAGGTTTTTGATAGTCTAACTATACACTGCAAATCAGTAACTATTAGCTACATCAGCATTATATAAAAGAGTTACGAACTTAATAATTTGCGGCAAGAATTTATTTAAGCAGAGGGATAATTATTGGCATTGCAACGCAGTCCCGCATTTGTACACGCTCGGCATGTGTTTAAACGACACAATAATCTGACCATATATCCAAAAAGGTCAAATCGTCGTTGGTTTGTAATAATTGCGTTATTACAAACAAGTTCTGATACAATTTGTACTGATAATCAAGTGTAGTATGTACTAATTTATACCTTTGCCCCTATTAATGTCTACCACAAAAAGCATCCGATCATCCGTCCCTTCGCGCTTCGAAAAAACAAAGGGTAAAATAGCCGCATTTTTTATGATGCTGGACAGGGTTTACTCTTTTGTACTGCGCTTTTTTAAGGAAGTTTTTTTACCCCCTTACGAATTTAAAGAGATCATACGCCAATGTTATGAGGTGGGTGTGCGTTCGTTTACTCTGATATCCCTTACCGGTTTTATTGTGGGTGTGATTTTCACCAAGCAAAGCCGCCCCTCACTTACTAATTTTGGTGCCGAGTCATGGTTGCCCTCGCTGGTATCTATCGCGATAATGAAAGCCCTTGCACCGCTGGTTACTGCGCTGATTGCTGCCGGCAAGGTAGGATCAAGTATTGGTGCTGAATTGGGATCTATGCGGGTGACCGAGCAGATAGACGCGATGGAGGTATCGGGAACCAAACCCTTTAAATTTTTAGTTTGTACGCGTGTAATCGCTACCACTATTGCTATACCCTTGTTGGCTACCTATACCGCGCTCATTGCACTGTTGGGTGGTTATCTTAATGTTAGCCAAAATGAGGGCACCAGTTTTACCACTTTCATGGAGCAGGCCTTTGAGCCGCTAACCTTTGTAGATTTTTGGGCCTCACTTTCAAAAGCCATCGTTTTTGGTTTTACCATAGGCATTGTGGGCTGCTATCAGGGCTATAATTCAACAAAAGGTACCGAGGGTGTGGGTAAAGCCGCTAACGGCGCTGTGGTAACAGCAATGTTCCTGGTTTTTATTGAAGAAGTTTTAATTGTACAAATAGCCGGCTGGTTCCGATAATTGATATGGAAAAACAAAAGGCACAAATAGATACAAATAACCAGGTCATCAAAATCCGTGGACTGGAGAAATCATTTGCCGATTACGACGTGTTACGCGGGATTGACCTTGACCTGTACCAGGGCGAAAATCTGGTAGTGCTTGGCCGCTCGGGTACGGGTAAATCCGTACTTATCAAACTGATCTCGGGCTTGTTAAGTCCGGATAGCGGGAGCATAGAAGTACTAGGCAACGATGTAACCAGTATTAGCGAAAAAGAATTACAGGAATTGCGCATACGTATCGGCTTTTCATTTCAAAACAGCGCGTTATACGATAGTATGACGGTGCGTAAAAATCTCGAGTTTCCGCTTGTCCGAAACCGCAAAGGAATCACCCGGGCCGAAATAGACAAAAATGTAGAAAGCGTTTTAGATGCCGTAGGCCTTTCGCAAACCATCAATCAAATGCCGTCAGAACTATCTGGCGGGCAGCGCAAGCGGATAGGCATTGCACGCACATTGATTCTCAATCCAGAAATAATGATGTATGATGAGCCTACCGCAGGCCTTGACCCGATAACTTGTATTGAGATTAACGATCTCATAAACGAGGTGCAAGCCAATTACAAAACTTCTTCTATCATTATCACACATGATTTAACCTGCGCAAAACAAACAGGCGACCGTGTAGCTATGCTGCTTGACGGCCAGTTTCAACGCGTGGGCACATTCGACGAGGTATTCGCGACAGACGATAAGCGCGTTAAACCTTTTTACGATTATAATTTTACAGAATAATATTAGTACCCTATATAATGGATGCATCAGAAAATAGAAAATCAATAACAGTAGGCATTTTTGTGCTGCTTGGCGTAGTAGTGTTTGTTATTGGCGTACTTACTTTAGGCGGGCAAAACAAAAGCTTTGTTAAAAGCATACACATCAGCTCGGTATTTAGTGACGTATCGGGCTTGAAAAAAGGCAACAACGTTTGGTTCTCGGGGGTTAAAGTTGGGGTGATCAAAAGCCTTCGCTTTACCGGCAACTCACAGGTTGATGTAATAATGAGTATTGAAGCTGCGTCGCAGCAATACATTCATCGCAACGCCGGCGTACGGATAAGCAGCGACGGGTTAATAGGTAATAAGATCATTGTTATAGACGGCGGCAGCCCGCAGGCACCTATTGTGCAGGATGGCGATGTGCTGCAGTCTGAAAAACTGCTATCTACGGACGATATCATGAAAACCCTGCAGCAAAACAACCAAAATTTGCTAGCCATTACCACAGACTTCAAAACACTCGGCCATCAGATCCTTGCCGGCAAAGGTACCGTTGGCGCGCTGTTAACGGATAGCACCATGGCTGTGCAGCTTCGTGCGGCAATGCGCAATTTACAGGCCACTACGCAAACCGCATCACGCATGGCAGCCCAGCTAAACCAGTTCAGTAATAAAATGAATACTAAAGGCGGATTTGCTGATAAATTGCTTACAGATACCGTCGCCTATGCCCGGATACAGGAATCGGTTACCAAACTACGCGAGGCAGCAAATAACGCTACTGTACTTACCGAAAACCTTAACAAAGCTAGTAACAAACTCAACAGCACAGATAATATAATGGGCGTACTACTTAACGACCCGAAAGGTGCCGAAAAGGTGCAAACCACTATCAACAACCTGCAGCAAAGTTCAGTTAAGCTTAACGACGACCTTGAGGCCGTACAGCATAACTTTTTACTTCGTGGTTTTTTTAAAGACCGCGAAAAAGCAAAAAAGGATAGTTTAAAAAGAAAGATGTAAGTTTCTTAGCTAGCAATATTAAAGCGGTGATTTAAGTTTCACCGCTTTTTTTGTATAAGTAAATCTCTTTCGATATGCGATAGTTGGTAACCAAGCATCCATAATATATCACATCAAAAGGATTCAACGCACACATTGTTGAAAGACTAAATCGTGTAATCATATAATTAAAACCATACTACTGCCTGCCTGTTATTTAGTAATATATTAATAGGTACTACCATGAAACGCAGCAATATTGTATTACAAACTATAGGATTAGGAGCCGTTGCCGGCATGCGTGCCACCATGGCGCCTGCAGTTGCCAGTCACTATCTAAGCAATCACCCTAATCCGGCTTTATCACGCTCGGTACTACGTTTTATACAATTACCTGTTACTGCACTTGTCACCAAGCTGTTATCTATAGCGGAAGTTACCGGGGATAAAATCCCCAACGGGCCGAATCGGATCGAATTACCGCAAGTTTTAGCACGTGTGGCATCGGGTGCGTTTGTTGGCGCCACCATATTCAAAGCCAACCGGAAAAGTATTTTAGAGGGTATGGTATTGGGTGGAGTATCTGCTCTTGCTGCAACATACGCTACGTTTTATGCACGTAAGTATGCCGATAGGTTACCTTTTATAAAAGAGCCATTTAGCGGAATTGTAGAGGATGCAGTGGCATTGGGCACAGGCATCAGCATCTTAAAAGCTTAATTTAGCTTTAAGCGTTTTGGCTTGCGCTGGTCTGATGGGAGTTGCTGATACTTTTTGTAACAATCATTTAAATAGCTGGTAAGATCAAAACTTTTAGCAGAAAAAATGCTGACATCTGGAGTGTACATCTCTAAAAAATCTTCCATCTCCTGTCCCTTTAGCGGTATATATTTACCGATGATCTGCGGGGTGAACACCTGAGTGATACGATCCATTAATGCATACATATGCTCCCGACTCTCGGCCTTTGCCTTTTTGTGTTCATCTTTTTTCCAATACCATAAGCGGATGATGACGCCCCCCGTCGCGCGTCCTTTCTTATCCCTAACCATCAATACGGATTGGCCGTGATACAACGGATCGTAGTAAGTATTTAGTTTAGGAGCAACTGTTGCTACTACGTTCACCTGAGCCAGATCATTCGTTTGCGGAACCATAAAAATTTCCTGATCAGCCATGCTCGTCACCAAAACCGTATCATTTTTGTAGGCAAACCCTTTTAATAAAAGCAGATCGCCGGTTTTAGCCGACAACGTAAATTTGCCATCGTTATTGGTAAGAATGGATTGTGAGTTGCTTAAATTCTCCACCCTGATGCCTGCCAATCCGATGCGCGTTTTGTTTTCGAAAACGCGCCCCTTTAGTCTACCTTGGCCAACAGCTGTAAAGGCAGCAAAAAAAATGACTAAAAATAAGCTACTGCGAAGCATGTTCTAAAGCTATAAAAAAGGTAGTTTTAAACATTAATGCTTACTTTTATTTAACCAAAATTAACATTTAACCCCCGGCCCACGTACAACAATATAGTTCAGCGTTAGGCTATGAAATTAATTTAACTTACAAGATTGTTTTTTTCAGGCGTAGACGGTAAATAAATTTTTATAATTACCTTTGTTTCACTAATTAATACACACTAACCAATTGAAACCACAGTTAGCAACTACTGCAGCTTCATTGCCAACAAATGCGCAAACTAAGCAGGATCTGTTTAACAGGTTCGGCGCAATGCTGCTGGGTTACATTTCTGAAGTTGTTAAGAGTAGTGCAGAAGCCGAGCGGTACCTGGTTGATGTTTTTAACCAGCTGCAAACTTCTGATGTGCATGATATCACCTCCCCCGGTGTTAATACTTTCTTATACCTGCAGGCTATGGCCCGCAAAAAACTGGCCTCATTTATATCGTCCGTGGAGAAGTGCCCGGATGAGAAACTAATCGTTAAAGGAAACCGTTTTGTTAACATGATGGCAACTGATCAGCAACGTGTTTTTTGCGGCGTACATTATCACGGAAAATCAACGGCGAATATTGCTGCCGAGATGAATACATCTGAGGCGGCGGTAAGGAAATTATTACGGGAAGCATTTATAACAATCAGGAATAACAGGTAATGATACAACAACAGTACATAGATAGCGGGATTTTAGAAGCTTATGTAATGGGTTCAGCTTCTGATGAGGAGGTGAAAGAACTGATGTACATGAAAGCCACCTATCCTGAAGTGAAATTTGCACTACAGCAATTAGAGGTTGATATGGAGCACATTGCGCAACATATGGCCATTTCCCCACCTGCCCGCACATGGAATAAGATATCTGAATCCATCGACGAATTGATGGTTAGGCCTAAGGACAACCCGGAACAGTACCAAACCGACAGGGAAGACCGTAACTTCAAAAACTTTAATGGCCGCACAGATAACGGCCCTCAATATATAGAGGTGGAATCGGAATCCAGCCACATGAAGATCCATAAATCGTGGAAATGGGTTTTTGCCGCAGTATTTGTTTTAGGTAAGATATTTTTAGGTTGTGCTATTTATTTTTACCTTGAAAACAGGCAGGCACAGCTTAAGATCAACGAACTAAATACAGAGTTGCGACAGATCAAAAAATAGATCTTGTTTCTTTCTAATGCTTATTATTAATTTTAGGTAAACTTTTTGTATTGCCAAAAGTTTATAATTAATAAACATAAGTATTATGGCAGCCGACTCAAAGAACACCCAACAACCTACACCCGGTTCAAAATCTTACACCGGCCTTAATAAAGATCTGAACACCGAAATGCCTCTGAGTGAAAAGGACGAGGTAAAAAAAGCCGAAGACCGTATTGCCAAATCAACCAAAAAACCTGCTAAGTAATTAATTAAGCGCTAACGTCACTACCGATTTCGGAGGGATAACCGCTACTAGCTTGTCACCTTCTTTTTTTGCATTTGTGAAGCTGCTTAAATGCAATTTGTCAGGGTGTTGAAACGTGTTTATGTCTGTGATCGATGCTGATGTTAATATCTGCCCCCTCACCACGTTCCACTTTACATCTTTCAATATTGTGCTTACTGTAACAGCCTTGTTTATATCCAGGTTTACCAGCGAGATATGGACTTTGCCGCTCGCATCTACTGATGCTGATGCGTTAACAGCAGGAATGCTTTTTCCACCTACTTCGTAATCCGGCGTTTTAAGTTTCATCTCTAAATACTTGGCATCCTGATGCACCTTGTACATATCAAAGATGTGATAGGTTGGTGTGAGCACCATTTTTTCTTTATCCGTTAATATCAGGGCCTGTAAAACATTAACTGTTTGAGCGAGTCCGGCCATCTTAACCCTGTCACTATGGTTGTTAAAGATGTTTAATGTAGATGCGGCGATCAATGCATCACGAAGACTGTTTTGCTGATACAAAAAGCCGGGGTTAGTTCCCGGTTCCGGATCCGTCCATACTCCCCATTCATCAACCACTAAGGCAACCTTTTTCTTTGGATCGTACTTGTCCATCATACCCGAATGTTTGGTTACCAACTCCTCCATTTTAAGGCAGCTTACCATAGTGTTAAAGTACTCCTCCTCGGTAAATGCCGTAGCAGATCCCTTTTTACCCCAGTTGCCAGTAGGGATAGTGTAGTAATGTAACGACAAGCCCCACATCATTTGTAGCGGGATTTTTTTCATGCATACTTCCGTCCAGTTGTAATCTTCGGCATTGGCGCCGCTGGCTACTTTTTTAAGTGGCGTACCCGGGTAGTCCTTAGCAAAAGATGCATAACGCTTAAACTGATCGGTGTAATATTCAGGCGTCATATTTCCACCACAGCCCCAGCTCTCGTTACCTACTCCCCAAAATGTAACTTGGTACGGCGCAGGGTGTCCGTTTTGTTTGCGCATTTGCACAACCGAACTGCTGCTGTTTGAATTTAGGTATTCTACCCATTTAGACATTTCTTCTACGGTGCCGCTGCCAACATTGCCTGCTATATACGGTTCACAACCTAACAGATCACATAATGCTAAAAATTCATGGGTACCAAAGCTGTTATCTTCGGTGATTCCGCCCCAGTTAGTATTTACCATCCGCGGGCGTTGCGTCCTTGGCCCTATTCCGTCGCGCCAGTGATATTCGTCGGCAAAACAACCGCCGGGCCAGCGCAAATTTGGTATCTTAATTTTTTTAAGGGCATCCACAACATCCAGCCGTATTCTGTCTTGTTTCGCTACAGGCAGGCTTTTATCAACCCAAAAGCCATCATAAATTCCCCGGCCCAGGTGCTCGGCAAACTGTCCGTAAATATGTTTGCTAATGGTTACGTTAGCCGATGGCGTTAAAGTGAGGCTGGCCTCATTTTGCGCAAACGTATTAAAGTTAATAGCAAGCAACAGTAGTGTAAGGTATTTTTTCATTCGGAATACTAAATGTAACATCTACATTATCAATTTAAGCAGATATTTTGATCCGATTAAATTAATATTTTTCCGGGGAGGTTTAGCGGTTTACCAATACATTTTTACCGCTTAAGGCTGCAGCAACGCTGTCAATCAGGTTTTGCTCAGTGAATGGTTTTAGTACCACACCATTCATACCTACAGCTAAATATTTCTCCCGGTCTTCCTTTAAAACGTTAGCTGTGAGTGCAAGTATAGGTACATTAACATGCCTGTCATTATCTATTGCCCTTAGCATTTGGGTAAATTCAATACCACCTATTTCGGGCATTTCAATGTCGGTAAGTATAATGTCGTAGTAGTTATCTTCAAATAGCTTCAGGGCTTCACGGCCAGTATAAGCTACATCGAAGTTAATTTTCCATTTTTTAAGGATGGTGCTCACTAACAACACATTCAACTTGTTATCTTCCGCTACCAAAACATGTTTGCCCGCCAGCTCTATACGCGGGTCAGCTAATCGATTCACTTCCGGTTTGCACTCCAATTTTTTGGCGCGCTCCATTGGCAGTTTAAAACTAAATATCGACCCGCGGCCTACTTTGCTGGCAACCTTTATACTGCCGCCCTGCAGTTCAACTATCTTTTTGCAGATGGTTAATCCTAAACCGGTGCCACTGTAATTAACCGCTTTTTGCGCCGATGCCACTTGCGAAAATTCTTCAAATATTAACGGCAGGTGCTCTTTATCTATACCCAGTCCGGTATCCTTAACCTGCACGTTAAGTATTCCAATATTATCCGGGCCATTGGTTACAAACGCGCTGATGGTAACGCTGCCCACATTGGTAAATTTAATGGCATTGCCTGTAAGGTTCATGATCACTTGCTTCAGGCGGAAATAATCGCCTTTAAAGCATTCGTCCCTATCCAGGTTAATATCGGTCAACAGCTTTATGTTCTTTTTCGCAGCTTGCACCTGCATACTGGTTGCTATCTCATCAATAGCTTCATACGGACTAAACGGCTCCTGCTCAAAACTCATTTTGCCGGTCTCATACTTAGAAAAGTCCAGTATTTCGTTCACCACATCCAGAAGCATTTTTGACGAACTGCGGATGGCATTGGTTTGTTCTATCTGTGTTTCGTTAAGATCACTTTGCGTAAGCTGCTCAGCAAAACCAATTATTGAATTAAGCGGTGTGCGTATCTCATGGCTCATGCTAGCCATAAAGCGGCTTTTTGACAAAGCATAGTTCTCGGCCATCTCCGTATAAACTACCAGCTCTTCTTCATTACGAAAGATCTTCCAGATGTTATAAAATATTACGATCACAACAGACGTAAGCATCAGAAACATAATGCCCGACAATTTCTTGAACTCGTAAAGCACCGTCGCTAAATTGCTGTTGATCTCGTTTTTACTACCTGCAATGTATTGCTGCTCGGCAACTTTATATTTTTTTAAACTACCGATGATTTGGTTGATAAGGCGGTTGTTTATTTCCAGCATTTCACGCTCGTTTTTGCGCAGTTTGCTAGTTGCATCGTAAATTTTACTGTAATATTTATTGTAAACCTGGGCAACCTTTGGGGTAGCGGCCATTGTAGTGATAACATTATCAGTAGTCTTTTGAACCAGTACCGGATTTGAGATGGCTGCCCTCTGCTCCTTTTTCTTGCTGCTAAACGCTGAGAACAACCTGCCGAAAAACTTTTTCTTTTTTTGTTGCTCTTCAACTTTAGCAACGGCTTTAATGGTATCTACATGTACCTGTGTTTTGATGCGCTTTATAACCGGCTGCTTGATAACCTTATTATTTGGATCTGTTAAAGCGCCGTTGAGTTTCCCTGCCGACCGCATTAAACTATCTGTCAAGCTCATCAGTTTAATGTAATTGTCGGTTTTCAGGGTTTTCTGGCTTACCAGATCACCAAGTGTGGTATCCTCATCCGCAACACCTGCTTTATTTCTGTTATTCGTGTTAATGGTTTCAATGATCTTGTAGACGTTCTTAAGCTGCTGCGAAAATTTTTTAGCGTATTGCTTGTTTGCCGTCAACGCATACATCCGGCTGCTGTTATCAGCACTGTAAAGTTCAACTATACAGCTATCTATCAGTGACGAATTTTCGCGCGCACTAATCATCTTTTGAAAATTACTGCGGATCTGCTCGGCCCTGTTGTAATGAAGATAAAGATAGAATGCACTGCCAAAAAGTACAACTATAAGCGATACGATAAGGCCATAACGTAAAATTGGGATCTTTTTAACTCCGGATACCATGCAAATAAGGTAAGTTAGCTACGGATATTCCCTGAGAAATATTTTGCGTTGCTCTGCTTTGTTTTATCAGCAATAATTACAATGCAAATGCCAAAAGTGCAGTTATTCGTTAAAGGAGTGGCTTTTTGAATTGTCAGTGCGCAGCAAAAGCTGTCGATACCGCTTCGGATTTAGTCTTAATATTTTTCTTGCCGATTACCAACATTACAAGCGCTAAAAATGATGACACTACCATAATAGCGGCCATTGGTACTGCAGTTTTACCGGGGAATAAACTTACACCTACAGATACTGCCGAGCCAATGCTCATTTGAAATGCGCCCAGCAAAGCCGATGCTACTCCCGCATTTTTATCAAAAGGTGCCAATGATAGTGCAGACGTGTTTGGCGATATGATGCCTACACAAGCTAACACGCCGAATATCATTACAAGAGTGCCGGCCAGGCCTAAAAGGTTTTGCCATGCACCCAGTAAAAACAAAACCGAAATAATTAGCATTGCCGGTATAGTAACGTTTACTATCTGCTCGCTTTTGTAAGTTTTTACCAGCCTGCTGTTCACCTGGCTTGCCCCGATAAAACCAACCGACAGTCCGGCGAAAATCCATCCGTAGGCCTTACTACTTACTTTAAACACATCCATGAATACCAGCGGGGATGCTGATACGTAAGCAAACAGGCATGAAAACCCAATACCGCCACACACCGCATATGTATAAAACTGCGGATCAACGATTACCTTTTTAAAGCTGTCAAGTATCGGAGCAGGTTTTAAGGAAATACTGCTATCGGGCTTGTAGTCATCGTTGAGGCCAAATACTACTGCCAGCATAATTAATATGGCCATAACGGTAAGCACTATAAATATAGCATGCCAGCCAAAATAATCGGTAATGTAACCGCCCGCAGTTGGCGCTATCATAGGTGATGCACCTAACACCAGGATAAGCAGTGCAAATACTTTTGCATTATCCTTTGGCGGGAAGATATCACGTACCATAGCCATTGCCGCAACGCTGGCAGCGCAGCTGCCCACAGCCTGTATAAAACGCAGGCCAATAAGCTGCTCAATGCTGGCCGAAAAATAGCATCCCATCGAAGCGACAATGTATACTGCCAAGCCAAAATACAACGGTTTTTTACGCCCATATTTATCAAGAAGAGGACCATAAAGTAATTGCCCGGCAGATATTCCTATAAAAAAAGTAGATAGCGACAAGGCAACCTTTTCGGTTGTAGTGTGCAATGAACGTGCTATTTCCGGAAACCCCGGCAAGTACATATCTATTGAAAAAGGCGCCAGCGCCGTAAGTGATCCCAGTATCAGAATGATGATAAAATAGCGCTGCTTAGTCATAAATTGCTGCAAAGAAAATAGTTTTTGCCGAGCTTATTTCCAGTATGATGTAAAATGACATTTTAATTTATTAAGAAATGCTTTTAACAGCTAAGCACTTTCGCTATAATGTTATTACTTTAGATGCACCGGCCGCCGGTACCAATTCATTTCTAAACCCTGGAAGTTAAAAACAATGCTGGTTATCCTATTCTGTATTGTACTGCTCATCTTACTGGTAAGTTGGGCTAAAGTAAACCCGTTTGTAGCATTTCTTATGGTATCAATTACCGCAGGGTTGTGCCTGGGTATACCGCTTGGCAAAATCAGCGGCTCGATACAAAAAGGCCTGGGTGATACGCTGGGATCACTGGCCGTGATTATCTGCCTTGGCGCCATGCTGGGCAAATTGGTAGCCAGCAGCGGTGCCGCGCAAAAAATAGCCGGGGTGCTGGTAAACGCTTTCGGCGTAAAATATATTCAGCTGGCTTTGGTTGCAGCAGCTTTTGTTATCGGCATACCTTTGTTTTACGGTATTGGTTTCGTGCTCATGGTTCCGCTTATATTTTCGGTAGTTTATAAATATAAGCTACCTGCGGTTTATATCGGACTGCCGATGCTTTCGGCGCTTTCTGTTACGCATGGCTTTTTGCCACCGCACCCTGCACCATCAGCATTGGTGGTCATATTTCACGCCAACATGGGTTTAACCCTTTTATACGGCTTATTGATCGCTATCCCGGCCGTAATTCTGGCCGGTCCGGTGTTTGCCCAGTTCTTAAAAAAGATCCCATCACAACCGTTAGATACCTTCCGTGCGGCAGATATGCCGGACGCACAGCTGCCTGGCGCAGCCAATAGTTTTTTTACCGCCCTTTTACCCGTACTACTTTTGGGTGTTACTGCCGTTTTTCCGTTTATCGGCAATACTAAAGATCGCCTTCATGAGATTGTAGCCTTCTTAGGAGACCCGTCTATCGTAATGCTGCTAGCGCTTATAATCGGCACCTACACGTTAGGCATTAAGCAGGGCAAAACCATGGGTCATCTGGCTAATATTTACGGAGATGCCATAAAGGATATATCATTGATCCTGCTGATCATCGGCGGATCTGGAGCGTTTAAGCAAGTACTTACAGATAGCGGTATAAGCACACAAATTGCCGCCAGCTTACAATCATTCAACCTGCAGCCCTTGTTTTTAGGCTGGCTTATAGCCGCTATTATCAGGGTAAGCCTGGGCTCGGCTACTGTAGCAGGATTAACTGCTGCAGGCATTGTATCGGCCATGCTGGTTAAAGACCCCAGCATTAACCCCAACCTGATGGTGCTTTCGATAGGGGCGGGCAGTTTGGCATTTTCGCACGTTAACGACTCTGGGTTTTGGATGTACAAAGAATATTTCAACCTTACTATTAAAGATACAATTTTGTCGTGGAGTTTAATGGAAACCATTGTCGCCTTGGTAGGACTTTTTGGTGTGCTGTTACTAAATGTATTCGTCTAAAATTATTGTATGAAAAAGTTACTAATTTGTTTTTTAGTTTGCCTCTCACTGCTGCCGGCTGCATCTGTTAGTGCACAGGAAATAGCGCAGGGGAAATACTATACATCGTTAGATGGTACTAGAATTTATTATGAAGTTAAGGGCAGCGGCTACCCGATAGTATTGATACATGGGTTTACCGGCACCAGCCAGGGTTGGAAACGAGGTAAGCTTTACAGCAATCTAATTGCCCAGGGATACCAGGTGATCATTCTGGATCAGCGGGGAAACGGCCTGTCGGATAAGCCACATACTGACGCCGCCTACGCCAATGATGCCGAGGCTAAAGATATTATGGGGTTGGTAAGCAGCATGGGCATAAAGGTGTACCACGCGGTTGGCTACTCGCGCGGTTCTATTATCACATCCCGGTTAATGGTGTTAGATAAAAGGGTTAAAAAAGCGGTTATGGGCGGAATGGGTGCCGACTACACCAACCCTGAATGGCCAAGAAGGATCCATGCCTACAAGGCCCTGATGGGGGATACCACACAGCATGATGTAGACGATATGATGGTGTGGATAAATAAAAACCCGTTTGATAAACTGGCATTAGCCTATCAGCAAAAACACCAACCCAGCACCAGCCGGCAGCAACTGGCCAAGGTAAAGATGCCGGTGCTGTTAATAGATGGTAGTGAAGACACCACCAACGGCGACGTCGCCCAATTACAAAAATTAATACCTAACGCTGTAATGAAAACCGTACCCGGCGACCATAACAATGCAGGGAATAGTGTACAGTTTTCTGAAGCTGTAATTGCTTTTCTTAAATAAGTGGTTAAACCTTATGGGTTTTAGCTACTCTATATATCATATATATTTTACGGCTTGCTATTTGTTATAGCGAGTTATATTTAGATACAATCACAATATTATGAAAAAGCTAATCATATTCGGTAGCCTTGCGCTGACGTTAACCACGTCATTTAATTTTAATGCTCAGGCCCAGGAAAAAAAAGGAATAAGTAAACAAGGTAAAGGTGCAATTATTGGCGGTGCCGGCGGTGCCGTTGTTGGTGGTTTAATAGGCAAAAACGTTGGTGGTGCCCTTATTGGCGGTGCTATTGGTGCCGGCGGTGGTTACGTAATTGGTAACGAAGCCCGCAAGCGTGAAGAGAAAAAGAAACGTGCTGCGTACTTACAGCGCCGTGCTGCGTGGAAAAGAGCGCATCCCGGAAGAGCTTATCCATACTAACCAGTAGTTGATATACAAAAAAGGCCATGATTATTGATCATGGCCTTTTTTGTTCCCCATTAATCTTGATCAGGCATTTTGGGTAAGGTAAAATAAAATGTAGATCCATTTGCCTCCTTGCTTTCTAGCCCTATAGTGCCGTTATGCAGTTCAATAATCTCTGCTGATAGGTACAGCCCTATTCCAAAGCCCGAGAAGCCCTTGGTACTTTCATCCTCCACCCTGTAAAAGCGCTGAAATATAAATTGCTGGTCAGCTGGTTTTATACCAATGCCTTTATCCCTGACCTCTATCCTAACTTCGTTTTGGCCGTCTTTAACTGCTACTGCAACGACAGTGCCTTTAGGCGAATACTTGACCGCGTTGTTAATGAAATTACTGATTACCTGCCCTATCTTTTCCCTGTCAGCATTAATATTAACTGGTATCAAATTATCGAAAGTTATTTCATGCCCCTGGGATATTGGGCGGCTTTCGCTCACCACTTCGTCTATCAGAATGGTAACGTCAAATGTTGACTTACTTAACTTTAACTTTCCCGATTCCAGCTTGGCCAAATCCAAAAAACCATAAATAAGGTTGGTCATTTTGTTTACCTGACTTTCAGATTTTTCGAGCGCGTTGATAAAAAAGCTGTCACCGCTGGCCTTTGCTTTGGCTAACAACAATTGCACATAAGCTTTAATGGATGTAAGCGGCGTTTTCAACTCATGACTTGCCATGGCTATGAAATCATTCTTGCGCAACTCGTTTTGTTTGCTCTCCGTGATATCTACAATCGCGCCTATTAACCTGACAGGTTCATTCGTATCATTAAACAACACCTTACCTTTAGCACGTATCCACCTTAATTTTTTATCTTCAACACCAACCGTGCGATAATGGGCATCATAATCGCCGTTGGTAAGCCGTTTGTTGCAAGCCCGGTTGAACGCCTTGTCGATAATGATCTTATCAGCCGGATGCACCGCTGTTTCAAAAATCAAATTGTAATCGATAAGTGCGGCATCGAATACGCCAAACAACTCCCGGTGCCGTGCGTTCCAAACCGAATGCCTGCTGATTAGATCCATGTCAAACGTACCTAATTCGGCCGCATTGGTGGCAAGCCTGAAGCTCTCCTCGCTCTTTTTAAGTGCATCCAGTATGTGCCGTTGCTCGGTGATATCGGTAAGGGTGCCTAACATGCGTACAGGTTGCCTATTATCGTCATAAATCACCTTGCCTGTAGTGCGGATCCAGTGCAGAGTGCCGTCCGGCCAAATGATCCTCGCTTCATAAAAATAAACTCCGCTGGTAAGCGCTTTATCAAAAGCTTTTATAACAATATGCAAATCGGCAGGGTAAACAATATCCCGCAGTTCGGTATGCCGTAAGCGCGTTTTGCCGGTACGTCCAAAAATTTCGGCCAGGCGGGGCGAGTGGATGATGTTGCCCGCCTGCAAATCCAAATCCCAGGTGCCCAGGCCGGTAGCCTCTGTAGCAAGGCGCAGGCGCTCTTCGGCGTCTTCCATTTGGCGGCGCGCGATTACCTGGCCCGTAACTTCCGTTGCAACCACCATCACCCCACTGATTGGGCCGGTTGGTTCTGTTATAGGTTGATAAACAAAATTAAAGTAACAACGCTCGCCTATGCCATTGCGTATAAGCAGTACTTTAGATTCGTAACCGTAATAAGGCTGCCCGGTTTGATAAACGTTGTTCAGCAGATCAACAAATGATTGTCCTTTAAGCTCCGGCAGGCCCTCTATAAGCGGCTTGCCAATAATAGCTGCTGTTTTGCCCCACACATCAAGTATTATGCTGTTGGCGGATTCAATAACTAAAGCCGGACCGCGCAGCATACTAATAGCCACGGGGGCTTGCGCCATCAGATTATGAAAGCTTTGGTTAGTAAGCCCGGGCGCTGCATTAGGGTTTTGCATCAACAGTTTTATAACAGTAATGATACAAATTACCCCTCAAACATTTAATTTATAATATAATATTTTTATATTAATTTTGTCTTGTCAAAAGTCCCCACAGGAGCAAGCCCAACCTTACGTATATATTAATGTTGTTTAGATTATTTGCGTACGTTAATACCTTTTTCGGCTTATATAAGTTTATTTAATATCTTTTATGGTAAAACGTATTTTAGTACTGGACGATAACCAGGATATTCTTGCGGTTGTGCACGAAACCCTCACATATGAAAATTTTGAGGTACGCAGCACAGGCGAGAGTGATGAAGTAATGCCCCTGGTTGAAACGTTTAATCCCGATCTGGTTATTTTAGATTTTAGGGTTGCAGGTACCAACGGCGGCGAGCTGTGCCGTAAGATCAAATCGCACCCGCAATACAGCAATGTCCCGGTAATAATTTTTTCGGCATACATCAATCACGAATCGGATATCCTTGCTTACGGCTGCGATGCCATTATTAACAAGCCATTTGATTTGACAGAATTAGTTGAGAAGGTGAATAATCTGATCAGTTAGAAAATCTAAAGGATAATAATATCGAATAACATTTAAATATTAAAAGAGCCGATGCTATTAGCGTCGGCTCTTTTGCCTGGTAAAATTTATACTTTCGACACAGATCTAATTAAAAAATAAAAAAGCCGGTACAATGCACCGGCTTTTTATTTAATATCTGTTAACAGATTATTTCACTTCTTCGAAGTCAACATCAGTCACGTTATCAGCACCACCTTGCTCGGCACCGGCAGCCTGACTTGCATCAGCGCCTGGTTGTCCGCCTTCGGCAGATGCTTTGTACATATCTTCTGATGCAGCTGTCCATGCAGCGTTAAGTTCTTCCTGTGCTGTATCAATAGCAGCAAGATCTTTAGACGCATAAGCAGTTTTCAGTTTTTCCAACCCTGATTCGATAGCGCCTTTTTTATCAGCAGGTATCTTACCACCATACTCTTTCAACTGTTTTTCGGTTGAGAAGATCAAGGCATCAGCACTGTTCAGTTTTTCAACTTCTTCTTTTGCTTTTTTATCTGCATCAGCGTTAGCTTCTGCTTCGTCTTTCATTTTCTTTATCTCGGCATCAGTTAAGCCAGATGAAGCTTCGATACGGATCTTTTGCTCTTTACCTGTAGCTTTGTCCTTTGCAGATACATGTAATATACCGTTAGCATCAATATCAAAGGTAACCTCCACTTGAGGAACACCACGAGGTGCCGGTGGTATACCATCCAGGTGGAAACGGCCGATGGTGCGGTTGGCAGATGCCATTGGGCGCTCACCCTGTAATATATGGATCTCTACAGATGGCTGGCTGTCAGACGCAGTTGAGAATGTTTCAGATTTTTTGGTAGGGATAGTTGTATTCGATTCGATCAGTTTGGTCATTACACCACCCATAGTTTCGATACCCAATGATAATGGGGTCACATCTAACAACAACACATCTTTAACCTCTCCGGTTAATACACCACCCTGGATAGCAGCACCAATAGCTACAACTTCATCCGGGTTAACACCTTTTGACGGCGCTTTACCAAAGAACTTCTGAACTGCATCCTGGATAGCCGGGATACGGGTACTACCACCTACTAAAATGATCTCATCGATATCTGAAGTGCTGTAACCTGCATTTTTCAAAGCAGTTTTACAAGGCTCAATAGTACGTTTGATCAGGCTATCTGCCAATTGCTCAAATTTTGCACGGGTTAAGGTTTTAACCAAGTGTTTAGGGCCTTCGGCACCGGCAGTAATGTATGGCAGGTTAATTTCTGTTTGAGTTGAGCTTGATAATTCGATCTTAGCTTTCTCTGCAGATTCTTTTAAGCGTTGCAACGCCATAGGGTCTTTACGCAGGTCTACACCTTCGTCACTTTTAAACTCATCTGCCATCCAGTCAATAATCACCTGGTCAAAATCATCGCCACCTAAGTGTGTATCACCATCGGTAGATTTTACTTCGAACACGCCATCACCCAACTCCAGCACAGATACGTCATGCGTACCACCACCACAGTCAAACACAGCAATTTTCATATCCTTGTGTGCTTTATCCAAGCCATAGGCAAGGGCAGCAGCAGTAGGCTCGTTAATAATACGGCGAACTTTTAAACCGGCAATTTCACCGGCTTCTTTAGTTGCCTGGCGCTGCGCGTCGTTAAAGTATGCAGGGACAGTAATAACCGCTTCTGTAACTTCCGTACCTAAAAAGTCTTCGGCAGTTTTCTTCATTTTTTGAAGGATCATTGCAGAGATCTCTTGCGGAGTGTATTTACGGTCGCCAATTTCAACGCGGGGGGTGTTGTTGTCACCTTTAACCACATTGTAAGGTACACGCTCAGTTTCTTTAGTAACCTCGTTAAACTGGTTACCCATAAAGCGCTTGATTGAATAAATAGTTTTAGTAGGGTTTGTGATAGACTGACGTTTTGCAGGATCACCTACTTTACGCTCGCCATCGTTAACAAAAGCTACTACAGATGGCGTAGTACGTTTTCCTTCGCTGTTAGCAATAACTACAGGCTCATTACCTTCCATTACTGCAACACAGGAATTCGTTGTTCCTAAGTCAATTCCAATTATTTTAGACATATTATTGATTGATTTTATTATTAATATATTGCTTACCCCACCTATTTAACAAGGGTTGTGCCAATATACATTTGGCAGAAAAATAAGCGAACTCGTGGCAGTAACCGACCAAACCGTCAGTGCAGGTTACACTGTGATGACAGGTTGGCAGAATAATTTTCTTAAGAAATAAAAGTTGATACTTAGTGTCGCGTCAGTATAAATTAAGCAAATGTTCACTTAGGCTTAGGGGTTTAACTTATTTCTCCCCTTTTGCAGAGCCTTCTCATATTTGTCAAGGCTAGTGTTTAGCGGCTGTCCCTTCAAGTGAATGCTTTCACAAAAAATTTGACAGGCACCAGGGTTTAAGCTTTTAGAACATTGCAATTTACAATCGCTTAAGGAATTGCGCGGCATTACTTCATACGCGTTGGTTATAATTGCGACAAGAACTATAACGGTTGTTAATGCGCCGGTAAAAAAGCCAATCGGAAACTTATTGCTAACCGGCCTATCCCGCTCAACTTTTTCGATGATTGCGGGTGGACTAAACGGGAAAACAAACCGGAGTTTATCATAGTTCCAGCAAAGTAAAAACAGGTTGGCCAGTACCATAAGTGGCGAGGAAATAAGCGAACCCTCGAACCGTACGGAAAACGAAAGGATGCAAATGTTTAAAATGATTGGGAAATATAGTAATGCGCCTAAAACAACCGTCCGGGGTATCAGCAACAAAACAGCAGCCGTCATCTGCGCAATACCTATAAACGTATAATAATAGCCGGTATGAAACAATGCCTCGAGATAATGGCCCATCGGCTGATTGTTAGGTAGCGAAGTGAAGCGCTCGCCGGCTATCTTCACATAGCCGGACGGCAGAAAACCGGCTGCCAAAGCGACCCTGGTAAATACCGAGAAGTAACGCATCCAACGGTTGAATTTCAGGTCGATATACAAGCAGGCAATTTTATTGGAAATAGTCATGTGATAAAGTATTTCGTCAATTAATTCCACAAAGTACCAACAAGCCCTAATATAATGCCTAACCAAAGACTTATAAGGTATACAACCAGACTTAAAGTAATTACGCCGACTTTAATCCAACCGGTTGGGTTTGCTATCCAATTTAAAACATAGTAAACAGCGCCGCCGGCTGCACCTGCCAAAGGTGTGATGATTAACGGCCTTATCATCCAAAACTTACCCCACCCCGGGTTAGGATTTACCGGTAAAATAAATACGGTTATAACTGCCAAGGCAATGCCCGCCCCTATTAGCATAGTTTTGATAAGCAATGCAGGTTGAAGTGTTTTAGATACGTTTTCTGAAAGTGTCATAAATTAATTTCTAAATTACTGATTAAATAGTACTTTGAATTGCAAAGTAAATTATCCAAAAAAATGTCAGATTGAGTTGCTCCGACATCTAAATATATAAAAGTACTTTGTGTTGCAAAGTTGGCTAATTTATTTTAGTATACAAAATATTTTATGTCTTTTATGAGAAAATTGGATTGTTTCTTTACGAGAGGTTTATTATGAAACAGAACAGATATTTAAACCGGCTCTATCCAGTTACCGTCTCCCTTGATAATGCCAATCAATTCGTCGAGTGCGTTGGCGGAGTTGATATTTTTCTTGACAGCCTCTTTGCCGCGGTAAAGGGTAACTTTATCGGTACCCGAGCCAACGTACCCGTAGTCGGCATCGGCCATTTCGCCGGGGCCGTTTACAATACAGCCCATTATGCCAATTTTCAAACCTTTGAGGTGACTGGTACGGCTGCGGATCATTTGGGTGGTCTCCATCAGATCGAACAATGTACGGCCACAGCTTGGGCAGCTGATATATTCTGTTTTTGATATGCGCGAGCGGGTTGCCTGTAAGATGCCGAAAGCGGTAGAGGTAATTACACCCGCAGCAACCTGTTGTGCATCTATCCATATCCCGTCGCCAAAGCCATCAACCAATAAAGCGCCCAAATCAGTAGCGGCTTCAAGTTGTAGTTTTTGAGTATTGATTGCTGAATTTTGAATTGCTCCTTCTTCATTTACAACATCAAAGTCATAACTCCTCTTAACTATCACCGGAACATCCAATTCCATCTCCTGCAATTTCAGGAAAAATATACGCTGATCGGCCATGCCATGTAACTCGTTAGTTTCTAATACAAACACTAACGATCTATCTAACGGAAGGTTGCCAAATGCTTCTGTGTCCAGATCGGCACGCGTGATCCTGACCAGATTCAGCGCCGATGTTCTGTTATCTGCTTCAATGTACTCCCGCAAGGTGAACAGCGGGTGGCAAAGGGTTTTAACTTTAAGTGTTTTCCAGGTGGCGTAATTATATAATTGCTTAAGATTGCCGGGCAGATCAAAAGACGGCAGGCAATCGCCAAGATAAACGAAATCTACCGACTGATCGGCCATGTTATATTTGTCCAGTATAGGCGAATACAAATATCCTGCATTTCCTAAAACTGCAGGGTCTTTCAAATTCGCGCGTGATAGGTCGATCACTACGCGTGGTACCATATGCCCGCCTATGAATGCATTGGCCTCGTAAGTTTCGCGCTTTTTGTATTCGTAAGGGGTATGGGTTGAAGGTTGAAAGTTAAACGTTGAAGGCTGCACTTCTGAGTTTTTACTCTCAACTTTTAACTTTTCACTCCTGTCCATATATCTTTTAACCAGAGAAATAGCTACCGGTGCTTCAGCTTCGGGCTCTTCGGTTAACGATACACGGACCGTATCTCCCAGGCCATCTTCCAGCAGCGTGCCTATGCCCACGGCAGATTTGATACGGCCATCCTCGCCGTCGCCGGCTTCTGTAACACCCAGGTGTAGCGGATAATTCATGCCTTCGGCAACCATTGTTTGCACCAAAAGGCGGTAAGCCTGCACCATTACCTGCGGGTTGCTGCTCTTCATACTTACAACAAGGCTGTAATAGCCTAATGTTTCGCACATACGGATAAATTCCATTGCACTTTCTACCATTCCTTGCGGGGTATCACCGTAGCGGCTCATGATGCGGTCGCTCAGCGAACCATGGTTGGTACCGATGCGCATTGCCGTACCGTATTCTTTACAAATTTTTACCAGCGGGGTAAATTTCTGAAAGATACGTTCCAGTTCGGCGCGGTACTCCAGGTCGGTATATTCTAAGATGTCAAATTTCTTTTTGTCGGCGTAGTTACCAGGATTTACCCGCACCTTTTCTACAATGCGTGCCGCCACTTCGGCAGCATTTGGCGTAAAATGAATATCTGCCACTAAAGGTACATTGTACCCGCGCTGGCGTAACTGTTTTTTGATTTCGGCCAGGTTATTGGCCTCTTTAATACTGGGAGCGGTTATGCGCACGTATTCGCAACCTGCTTCAACCATCCTGATGGTTTGCTCTACGGTACCGATAGTATCCATAGTATCGGTAGTAGTCATGCTTTGGATGCGAATGGGGTTTTGGCCGCCCATCGGGATATCGCCAATGTTTACTTCGCGGGTAACAAAACGCGAATATTCTGTTAACGAATTACAGTAACGGCCCGGCAGCATTTTAACAGCATCAGCATTCATGCAGGTGAGATTAATAAGTTACAAAAATACGAAAGATGTTTGAAGGATGGAATTTGTTTATGTTAGCGCCCGGTAAACTATTATATTAGTGCTTATGCGGAAAAGAGCTATTGTATTTGCAATAATTGTGGCACTTGCTTCATGCAAAGGCAAGCCAACCGCTCCGCTCTCAGTACAAAAATCTGCCACCGATTCAACACAACTATTGATCGCAAAACTAAAGCCTATTTTACAAGGTGTTTGGGTAAAACAGGATTATATTCAAAAAGTAATTGCCTCCAAATCGCCGCTTGCGGGGTTAGATAAAGTAATTGGCATTACAACTATACAGTTCAATATTGACAATATTGAAGCCGACAGCCTGCAGGCTAAAGTTAGTTATGACAACCAGCAAGCCGGCGGTGTAGAGTTGATATTCAGGCCCGGAAAACACACTCCTGCGATGCCTTTTGGCGAAAATGAATTAAGCTATTCCATCAACGGCGGCGACACTTCGCTCATCTTGCATCAATTCTATCAAAATAACTGGGTATTGACACCTTATGTACGGGCCTTAAAAAATTGGAACGGCCGCGAATTGCAGGAAGGCATTATCTATCTTATCAATAAAAATATCTTTGCAGGCACCTACCAGTTAACCGATGACACTGGGAAAACCTGTATCGTAAAATTAAGTATCGACGGCCGGATAAGCGGAATGCCAAATTTTTCGACATACCTTGCCGAGAACACCTTCGACAGTAAATTAAAAAACAATCTCGATCAAATCACTTTTGATATTTTCAGTTCCAATGAGAAAACTTACGCATTTAACTTCGAGGGTAACACATTGAACCTCTATGAAACTAAAACTGCCGGCAATTCAACACAACTGCTGCAAGGCAAACTTAAATACAAGTTAGTTAAGCTTAACGACCAATAATTTATCTATCTAAATATTTTTTAACGGCAATCAAATCCTCATTCCCAAATTCCTGCTCCGCATCACTAAACGTTTTTAAAGCAGCTTCGCCCAATGGAGTAGAAAGACCGATATCTTTAGACAATCGCAGATCTTTAGCAATATTTTTTAGTGAGAATGCTGGCTGGTAATTATCATTAAGGATAGCATCTCCCTTAATCTTCATGAACGGACTGGCTAACGCGCCGTTGTTGAGCAATTCCATCAATACCGTTGGTTCGATATCGTTTTGCTTTGCAAGTACCACCGCTTCAGCCAATCCTTGGGTATGAATGCTAAGCAAGGTATTAATAGCAAGCTTAGCCACGTTACCTGCACCAACCTCACCAATATGATTAGCCATTTTGCCCATTTTGGTTAATATAGGTTTTACCTGCTCAAAGGCAGCCGCATCGCCGCCTGCCATAATCACTAATTGTGCTGTCTCGGCTTGTTTAACACTGCCGGATACCGGTGCATCCAGGTATTGATTGCCCTGCTTGGCGCACAAACCGGCAATCTCCCTGCTTATTGCCGGTGATACCGTACTCATGTTCACGATCAGTTTCCCGTTTACACCTGCACTTAATAAACCGTCATTGCCGCTAAATACCTCGCGAATGGCTTTATCATCTGTAACCATGATGATTACCACATCCGTTTCAGCAAAAAGCGCTGCAGGTGTTGTCGCGGTGTCGGCACCCAGCTCTTTTAGCGATGCTTCTTTATCCTTACTGCGATTAAAAACAGTTAGCGGATAACCTGCCTTAATCAGTTGCTGCGACATCGGGATGCCCATTGTGCCCAGCCCTATCCATCCAATTTTTTGTAAGCTCATGCTCTGTAAACAAATAAAAAGCGCTATTGCTTTCGGCAACAGCGCTTTTTAAATTTTTGTTGTTAAGTACAACTTATACCGCGTCGGACAATGAGCTGAAAGTAAAGTCGCGAATCTTCATAGGTGGAATCAGGTAGCTGCGGTAGCTTTCAATGCTGATGCTGCGTTCCTGTTTTCCCAGGGCTTCGAGGTTATTCAGCATGATAACCGGGCTCTCGTTAAACCTAAAGTTTTTGATCGGGAACTTGATCTTGCCATTTTCGATGTAATACGTACCGTCGCGCGTAAGGCCGGTTAGTAATAAAGATTGTGGGTCTACCATGCGGATGTACCATAACCTCGATACCAGGATGCCTTTTTCGGTACCTTTGATCAGGTCTTCTAACGATTGCGTGCCGCCTTCCATGATAATGTTGCTGCCATTAGGCACCGGTGCCACACCTTTCTTTTGCGCCCAATAGCGTGAGTAAGCTAAGTTTTTAACCACACCCTTGTCTATCCACATTGTTTTTTCGCGTGGCAAACCGTCGCCGCCCCAGGTAGAGCCCGGCAGATCTGCGTCAAACGGATCAGAATAGATGGTTACTTTAGGATCAACTAATTGCTCGCCCAATCGGGTGCCACCACCTTTTTTACTTAAAAAGCTACGGCCCTCTTCTGCGCTGCGCGCATCAAAACGGAACATATTTTCCAGCATGTAGGTTGCTGCAACAGGCTCTAAAATTACGGTGTATTTACCCGGTTCTATTGCCCTTGCCCCTACTGAGCTGTTGGCCTTCATGGCGGCAACCCTGGTAGCTGATGCCGTATCCAGTTTGCTTACGTCGGTAAAACCACGGGCCGCGTAGCCCGATGCGGTACCTCCTTCGTTACGGGTAGTAATGGTAAAAGTAACATCACTGCTTTTATTATAGGCAAACAACCCCTTTGAATTCATTACCGAATTGAAGCCGCTCGAGTTTTCCAGGAAACCCGCCGCCTGCAGCTTGGCTTCTTTGGTTATCGCTATGCTTTTGCCCACCATTTCTGCGCGGCTCTCCGGAGTCATTGCAGCGGTATTGGCATTAAATGTTTTAGATTCTTTAAATTCCGACTGGCCCAGCATTGGCATATACTCTGGGTTGGCCGGTGCAAGTTGTGCCAATTCTTCCGACCGGCGCACAACGCGTTCTAAAGCAGCATCGTCAAACTCATTGATAGTTGCCGTACCGGATTTTTTGCCATAAACAGATGTTACCGCCAAACCTACGTTGCTGATATCGCCCGCGGTTGATACGGCGTTGAGCGCATAGCGCACATTACCACCCTCACTGCCGCTTAAGTTTACCTCGCACTCGTCGGCTTTTGAATAGCTAAGCACTTTCTTTAATAAAGCCTGTGCCTGTTCTTTTGTATATATCGCCATAGTTATCCGATCTTTCTTTTTGTGTTGATTACATTAACCCCGTTAAACCTTGTTGTTGACGACCCGTGCGATACCGCGCTGCTTTGGCTAGGCTGGCCCTTACCATCGTTGAATGATCCACCCAAACGGTAATCCTTTTCGTCGCAAACTGCCGTGCACGAATTCCAGAACTCCTGCGTATTTGCCTGATAAGCAACATCGTTAAGCATCCCGGCAATTTTACCGTTTTTGATCTCGTAAAATAGCTGACCACCAAACTGGAAGTTATAGCGCTGCTGATCTATCGAGAAGGAGCCGTTACCGATGATGTAGATACCTTTTTCTACATTTTTGATCATGTCATCAACACTTAAAGGTGTTTTGCCCGGCTGTAACGATACGTTAGGCATGCGTTGAAACTGCACATCCTGCCAATTTTGCGCGTAGCAGCAACCCTGCGATTCTTTCAATCCGATGATATGCGCCTGGTCGCGGATGGCCTGGTAATTAACCAGTACACCATCTTTAATGATATCCCATTTCTTAGTACCTACGCCTTCATCGTCATAGCCTACCGCACCTAATGAACCTACCTGGGTTTTATCGCCCACTACATTCACCTTATCGCTGCCGAACTTAAAGTTGCCCGATTTCCATTTATCTAAAGTAAGGAAACTGGTTCCCGCGTAATTGGCTTCGTAACCTAATACCCGGTCAAGTTCTGTTGGGTGACCAACCGATTCGTGGATGGTTAACCAAAGGTGGCTTGGATCAAGCACCAGGTCGTATTTCCCGGGATCAACAGATTTTGCGGTTAATTTTTCGCCAGCCTGTTTGGTAGCGAACTTCATATCTTCTAAAATATCGTAACGGTTCTTATAGCGTGGCGTTACACCCTGCACAGTTTCGGCTGCTGAAGGGATCAGGTACTCATAACCCATACCAACCGGCGAGCTTAAGGAATTGCGGGTTTCGAAAGCGCCCTTGGTAGGATCTATCTTGGTAACCGTAAACGTTGGATATAAGCGGTGCACATCCTGGTCGATGTAGGAGCCATCTGTTGAGGCGAAGTACTTTTGCTCATTTACGGCAAACAACATCGAGTTAACAAAATTAGCTCCGCCCGCCATAGCCGCACCATTGGCAGTAAGCAGCAGGTCGACCTTTTCTTTGATCGGAACCTCGAAAGCATTCTTTTCGATAGGCGTTTTCCAGCT
>NZ_CAXVWK010000035.1:0-6221 GCF_964263795.1 Mucilaginibacter sp. | reverse complement strand
CAGGGGTTAAGTGCTTACCATCGTACAGGCATTAATCACGTGGATGGTATCGGAATAAGCCCAAGTGCTTTAACGGAAACTGCACTAAGGTATGCTAAAGCCTTTAACGATAAATTTGCCTTTAAGATTAACGCAAGTTATTTACAGGGAACGGACTGGCAGTCAAACACCCGTTTAGATCAAAATCCCGGCAATCTAAAAACAGCTAACCCAGCTTATCCAGAGTTGACCGGCATTACTAACGCGGCGTACGACGGCTGGAATAAATATGGAGATGATGCGCTTGCCGGAAGCAATACTGTATCTATAAAGGGCATTGTGGTAGATGGCGTGGCAAGGCCGGCATTAACGGTGGCGCGTACCGGTTACAATGAGGTTGATCTTGTAGACCCGAAGGTGACTAATTTAAAGTTAGATGGTACCCTGGCTTACAAGCTTACGCCGAACACTATACTATCATACACATACCGGTACGGTAAAATGGATGGCGTATTTCAGCGCGGGAATAAAATTTCGTTAAATGGCGCTACCGTTCAAAATCATAAAGTGGAGTTAAAAGGGAAAGATTTCTTGATAAGGGCTTACGAGTCGATAGAAAACACAGGCAATTCATTTAATGTAAAACCCCTGGCAGATAACCTTGATCTTAACCATGCCAGTAATTCTGCATGGGGTACCCTATATAAAAATGCGCTTACTGCTTACGGCAACGCTAATGGCGGGCTTAAGTCGACCAATTTGGCGGCAGCAGAGCAAGCTGCGCGTACAGCTGCCGATGCGGGCCGGGTTGAGCCGGGCACACCTGCGTTCGACGCACTCCGGCAAACCATCATTGGCATAAATAACTGGGATATTAAATCGAGCCTGATACCCAATGCGCCTGTTACAGGGGGGGCAGCCCTGGTTCAGAAAAGCCATTTGTTTAATGGCGAGGCGCAGTGGGATTTAACCAGTAAAGTGAAGGTGGCCGATATACTGGTTGGCGCCGATATTCGGGTTTATCAGATCATTCCGGATGGTAATAACTTTGTTGATTTTAGCCGCTCAATTGCCGATCGTAACACGCCGCTGGCCGATGGCAGCTTTGGTGAAAATGTTATCTATAAAAAGTATGGCGCCTTTACCCAGGTAACCAAAACTTTCTTTGATGAAAAGCTAAAGCTATTTGGATCGGTACGATGGGATTATAACCCTTACTTCGACCCCAAATTTACACCGCGGCTGGCTGCGGTTTATTCGCCCACTCAAAACCACAACTTTAGGTTTACTTTCCAGAACGGGTATCGTTTTCCATCGTTGTTTGAAGCTTTATCTTACGTAAACAACGGTCGTGTTAAACGCGTGGGCAGCCTGGAATTTATCAACGAGGGCTTGGGTTATCTGAATAACAGCTATACACAACAATCTGTTACTGCCTTTAATAACGCGGTTAAGGCCGCGTCAACCACGGGTGATGATGCTACAGCCCTGGCCAACAGAAGCCTGCTGCAAGTTGCCGATCTGCCAAAGGCCCGACCGGAGCAGATAACATCATTTGAAATAGGCTACAAAGGCATCTTTTTAGATAATAAAGTATTTTTAGACGTGGATGCCTATGCCAACCGTTATAACGGGTTTTTAGGACAGGTACAGGTTTTTGTCCCTAACGCTACTACGGTAGGGACTGATGCCGCAGTGTTAAGCATGCTGGATATCAACCGTGACCCAACAACCGCAACATCAACCAATGCCGCCAGTGCAGGCCAAAGCCGTTACAGGGTGTACACAAATGCTAAAAACGTCTACAATAACTATGGCTCATCTGCCGGGCTAACCTATAATTTTTACAAACGCTATACCGTGTCAGGCAACGTTAGCTTTAACAAGTTAAAAGCGCAGCAAACGTCGGACATTTTTGTGACGGGATTTAACACCCCTGAATGGAGCGGTAATTTTTCATTCGGTAACCGCGAGGCTGCTAAAAACTTCGGGTTCAACATCGTATACAAATGGCAGCAATCTTATTTGTGGGAAAGCCCGCTGGTAACGGGAAAAGTTGATGCCATCCATACCTTTGATGCCCAGGTGACTTACCGTGTTCCGGTTTACTACGCTACATTTAAGCTGGGTGCATCCAATATTTTTAACAACCGTTTTATACAATATGCCGGCGGCCCTACAATAGGCGGATTATATTATGCATCTGTTACGCTTGATGGATTGCTGACCGGCAAGTAAAAAGATCCTATTTGTTTTTTAGGTAATTTAGTTTTTAAGAAAAGCGGGCGGGCGAGCTGCCCGCTTTTTTTGTTTCAGTAAAAATTTCCTACCAGGAACATGAAATAGTAAGTGTCTACCAAATCAGTAAATTACCGCAAGATGTTTTCCCAAGTGAAACACGGATGTCGTAAAAAAGAAGTTTTAAGCAATTGAATACATAGTTTGAAAAATCCTGATACAGCTTGTAGCAATAAAAACCCGCACGATTAGTCATCGGTGGGTTTGCCCGGTTAGGGGCTATTTAGTTAGTCAAAGTTTAGCGTTTTATTCTACCGATTGCCGCAGCATAAGTGCCCCAACAGTTACGTTGGTGCGGGTATCTATCAGGATAGCGCCCCCGTTGGCTTTGTTTACCTCATAAGGGTCAAAGGCTAAGGGCTCGGCGGTTTTAATGACAATGCGGCCTATATCATTTAGCTTAAATTCTTCGTCGAAATCTTTCTCCAGCGTATTGATATTCACTTTGTAAATGACCTCCTGGATCTTACAGCGGATGGTTTTGGTATTGTGCTGAACCAGATAAGTGAGCGATGTGTCTAGCGGGCGGGTATCCATCCAGCAAAGGTCTGCTTCAATGGCCCTGGATAGTTGCGGCTGCCCTGCACTGTTTACGATAATATCGCCGCGGCTGATATCTATATTATCTGCTAAATGTACCGTTACCGACATGCCGGCTAAAGCTTCATCGGGTTGTGTATCATATAATTCAATTTTTGAAATAGTTGAGCTAAATCCGGATGGCAGCACCGTTACCTTATCGTCCACGCGGAAGGATCCGCTCGAAACCCTGCCGGCATAGCCCCGATAATCGTGGAATGCATCAGTTTGCGGGCGAACAACCCATTGCACAGGCAGCCTTGCATGGGCGGATGAATCATCTATTGAAATTTCTACGTTTTCAAGGTGTTGCAACAGGCTGTCACCTTTGTACCAGTTAATGTTAGCTGATGGAAAAACAATATTATCGCCTTTAAGCGCGCTTACGGGGATGTAGGTTACATTGTCCAAGCCAACCTTTGCAGCAAGTACTTTGTAATCGGCTACTATCTTATTAAAAACCGCCTGGTCATAGTCTACCATATCCATTTTGTTTACGGCAACCACTACCTGCGTTATTTGGAGCAGCGATACTAAAAAAGAGTGGCGGGTGGTTTGCTCCACAACGCCTTTACGTGCATCTATTAGGATAATAGCCAGCCCGGCGTTACTTGCACCGGTAACCATGTTACGGGTATACTGAATATGCCCCGGTGCATCGGCTATGATGAACTTACGTTTATCAGTCTCAAAATATTTGTAGGCCACATCAATGGTGATACCTTGTTCACGTTCGGCCTTAAGTCCATCTGTTAATATAGCCAGATCGATACTGCCGTCGTCATTTTTACGGTTTGATGCATGCAGGGCTTCTAACTGGTCGGCTAATATAGCTTCGCTGTCATATAGCAAACGACCTATCAATGTACTTTTGCCATCGTCAACACTACCTGCAGTAATAAATTTTAATATATCCATTCTATATTTCGAATTAAAAATATCCACCTTTTTTCCGATCTTCCATAGCTGCCTCGCTTACTTTATCGTCCATACGGGCACCGCGTTCACTGATTTTAGAGGAGGCTATCTCGTCTATAATATCATCAATCTCAAAAGCACAAGATTCAACGGCTGCTGTACAGGTCATATCGCCTACGGTACGGAAGCGTACGTTTTTACTTTCAATTTTATCGTCGGCATCCATATTTAGGAACGGCGACGCTGCCATCAGCTGCCCGTTGCGTGTAATACAATCGCGTTGGTGGGCAAAGTAAATGGTTGGTAAGGGGATATTCTCTCGTCGGATGTAGTTCCAAACATCCAATTCTGTCCAGTTACTTATCGGAAACACGCGTACATTCTCTCCTTTGTGGATCTTGCCGTTGTAGATATCCCAAAGCTCGGGGCGCTGGCGTTTTGGGTCCCATTGTCCAAACTCGTCGCGTACAGAAAAAATACGTTCTTTAGCGCGAGCTTTCTCTTCATCGCGGCGTGCACCACCAATACAAGCATCAAACTGGTGCCTGGCAATGGTATCTAGCAGGGTAACGGTTTGCAGCGCGTTACGACTGGCGTTCTTTCCTTTCTGCTCAATAACTTTGCCCTCATCTATACTGTCCTGCACGTGGCCGATGATCAGCTTTTCGCCGATGCGGGCAATCATTTCATCACGGTAAGTAATAGTTTCTTTAAAATTGTGGCCGGTATCAATGTGTACAAGCGGGAACGGAAACTTACCGGGCCTAAATGCTTTTAACGCCAGGTGCACCAGCGTGATAGAATCTTTTCCGCCCGAAAATAGTAGCGCAGGTTTTTCGAACTGCCCGGCAACTTCGCGCAAAATATATATAGCTTCTGCTTCTAATTCGTCCAGATAATCTAAGCGATATTTGCTCATTCTTTTAAATCATTTAATTGTACTGCATGTAACCCGCATTCTTTTTTACTTTGATCTTCCCACCACCACCGGCCGGCACGAAAATCCTCGCTAGGTTGCACCGCGCGTGTGCAGGGCAAGCACCCGATGCTGGGGAAGCCTTTGTCATGCAATGTATTATATGGGATATTAAATTTTTTTATGTAAGCTTTTACATCATCCAATGTCCAGTTGAAGATCGGGTGGAATTTAACCAGTTGATTGCCTTCGTCCCATTCTACATTGTTCATGTCCTCGCGGTTGGGCGATTGCTCTGCCCGGATGCCGGTGATCCAGCAGTTGTTGCCTGCAAGGGCACGCTTTAAGGGCTCTATCTTGCGTATGCCGCAGCATTCTTTACGGTTCTCTACCGATTCGTAAAAGCTGTTGGGGCCTTTGGCATTTACCATATTCTCTAACAAATGGTGAACAGGGTAGTAGGCATGTATTGGGTGGCCGTAAAGCTCCATGGTGCGGTTCCAAACGTAATAGGTCTCCGGAAACAGGCGGCCTGTCTCAAGAGTAAATACTTTTATAGGAATATTATTAGCGAAGATCATATGCGTGATCACCTGGTCTTCCCATCCAAAGCTGGTCGAAAAAACGATCTTGCCCGGAAATTGCTCCGCGAGCGCCTGTAACGCTGCAACCGGTTCTTTGCCGTTAATTAAGTGCGATATGTATGCTGTTTCGGCCATTAAATTACTTTAAAAATAAAATTTGAAATGCTGCGCAGGCTGATAAGGATCACAATTACGGCAACGGCAAACATGATAGCCCTGGCCGAGATCTTGTTGGAGATGCGGGCCGCGATAGGGGATGCCAAAGCACTGCCAATAACCAACCCGCCCACAGCTTCCCAATGTTTGCCATTGAGCATGGTTATGAATGTAAGCGAACTGGTCAACGCGATAAAAAACCGCGAAAGCTTTACCGTACCTAATGAAAAGCGTGGGTGCCTGCCGCCGGCTATCAGTGTTGATAGCACAATAGAACCCCACCCACCGCCGCCAACAGCATCGATGAACCCTCCGCCCAGCCCTAAAACAGAAATATTTTTGATCTTCCCCTTTGTACGTTTACGGTTGAGGTTGATGGCCTTAAATAATATCACCGAGCCCAATATGAGCGTGTAAAGTGATACTAACGGCTTGGTGTATTGTGCGTAATGTTCTAACGACGACAGCAGATAAGCCCCTGTGACCGCACCTATAATGCCGGGAAAGAGCAGCAATTTAAACAGTTTCCAGTTCACATTGCCCATACGATAGTGCATCCACCCGGCGATGCCGTTACTCATGATCTCTGACAAGTGCACGCCCATACTTGCCGAAGCAGGCGGGATACCCATAGATAAAGAAAAAGTGGTTGATGTAACGCCGTACGACATGCCAATAGCGCCGTCTACCAGCGCGAAAATAAAGCCTGCACCCAAAAAATAATAGAACACCGGGTTGATTCCCTCTACAAATACTTTAAAGCCGGGTTCTTTAAACCATAAGGCTGATAA
>NZ_CAXVWK010000034.1:0-3680 GCF_964263795.1 Mucilaginibacter sp. | reverse complement strand
TGCACTATCAGAAATGTTTCGCTGTCAAGTATTTAAATTTTTGATTTCCCTTTTGGCAAATCATGCAGATCAATTAGATACGTGTTGCCAACCTGTTTTACGTTCCCGGTTTGAAAACCAGATCGTGTATCCTGAGCAGCGGCAATGGGATCGAAATCTAATCCAGTTTCGTCAAATTTAACTGGCTTACGAAAGTAATCGGTAATTGCCTTTCGAAGTGGTGCGTCAAAATAGCTCCCCCGTTCTTTCATCGCAAAAGCAAATTCTGACAGATTGTGCTTACGAGTGAAATCATCGTCGGCTTGCAAAACGTTATACCAGTCATAAAATTTCTGAACAAACTCTTTGGCAGCAGCCTTATCATTTGCAGCAGATTGCGCTTTTACATTCAAAGACATAACTATACAAAGTATAATTACACTTCTAAAGGTAAAATAGCTGTTTTTCATTTCAGGTAGGTGAAATTATGAAATTAGATAATGAGTCTTTAACTCATTACCTAATACTCAAATTTATTTTAACAAGGCTTTAGCTTTTGCTACTACGTTATCTATCGTAAAGCCAAAATATTTGTAAAGCTCTTCAGCAGGTGCCGACTCGCCAAATGTTTCCATAGCTAGTATGTCACCTTCGTCGGTAACATATTTATGCCAGCCCATTGGTGAAGCCATTTCAACAGCTAAACGTTTTTTAACCGCTTTAGGGAACACGCTTTCTTTGTAAGCAGCATCTTGCTTCTCAAACAATTCCCAAGATGGCATACTTACTACACGTGCAGAAATACCTTCTGCTTTTAATGCAGCCTGTGCGTCCATAATCAAAGCAACTTCTGACCCTGTCGCCATTAAGATAACATCAGGTATACCTTCCGAGTCAGACAGGATGTAGGCACCTTGATCTAACTGGCTAGCTTTACCATATTTATCCTGATCAAGGATAGGTAGCCCTTGGCGGGTAAATACCAACACAGTTGGGCCGTCTTTTTTCTCGATAGCTACGCGCCACGCATGGGCAGTTTCGTTAGCATCAGCAGGGCGGATAACAGTAATGTTAGGGATAGATCGTAAAGAAGCCAATTGCTCAATAGGCTGGTGAGTCGTACCATCCTCGCCTAAACCGATACTATCGTGTGTATAAACAAAAATCGGGCTTATCTTCATAATGGCAGCCAAACGGATTGGAGGGCGCATATATTCAGAAAACATCAGGAATGTTGCACCAAAAGGCTTGATACCTTTAGTTAATGACATACCTACTAACGCAGAACCCATTGCATGCTCGCGGATACCGAAGTGAAAATTACGTCCGTTACGGTTCTCAGAAGTAAATGAGTCGTATTTTTTCAGGGTTGTTTCTGTTGATGGAGCCAAATCTGCCGCACCACCAATAAGATGAGGGAAGCTATCAGCAATTGCATTTAATACTTTACCTGATGCCTGGCGAGTTGCCATTTTAGGATCAGACGCTTTAAATACTGGCAATTTATCTAACCAGCCTTGTGGCAATTCGTCCTTAGATGCTGCTTCGTATTGAGCGGCAAGTTCAGGGAACTCAGCTTTATATTTTGCAAATAACTCGTTCCATTTTTCTTCCGTTTTGATACCACGCGCACCAATTTCTTGGTAGTAGGTAGCAACTTCAGTGGGAATGTTAAATGATTTTTCAGGATCAAACCCGAAGAATTCCTTAACCAATTTAATCTCATCGGCACCAAGTGGCGAACCATGTGAACCTGCAGTGCCTGATTTATTTGGGCTGCCGTAAGCAATCAATGAGCGTACACGGATTAATGAAGGTTTTTGTGTTTCAACTTTAGCATTAATAATCGCTTGCTGTATACCAGCAATGTCGTTAGCGTCAGCTACTGATTGCACGTGCCAGCCGTATGCACGGAAGCGTGCATCAACATCTTCATTAAAAGCAATTTCTGTGCTGCCTTCGATAGAGATTTTGTTATCATCATATAAATAAATGATGTTACCTAACTCTAAATGGCCCGCTAAAGAAGCGGCTTCAGAAGTTACGCCTTCCATCATATCGCCATCACTGCAAATAGCATAAATGTGATAATCAAATAAGTTGAAACCTGGTTTATTGTAATAGCCGGCTAAGTGTTTTTGAGCTATTGCAAAACCCACGCCGTTAGCAAAACCCTGACCCAAAGGCCCAGTGGTTACATCAATACCAGGTGCCAAACCGTACTCCGGGTGCCCGGCAGTTTTGCTGTGTAACTGGCGAAAGTTCTTTATATCATCCAGAGAAATATCATAGCCTAAAAGGTGCAAAAAATTGTATTGTAAAATACAAGCATGGCCCGCCGATAAGATAAATCTATCGCGGTTTGCCCAATCAGGATTTTTAGGATTAAAGTTGATAAATTCTTTCCAAAGTACGTGGCCCAGAGGGGCTAAGGCCATAGCGGTACCCGGGTGGCCAGAGTTAGCTTTCTGTACAGCATCTGCCGACAATATCCTTACGGTGTCAATTGCTAATTCCTCGATGTTTTTACTGTTTGAATCCATTTCCTCTTTTTTATGTATTTTTTATTATTACTTATTTATTGTTGATGAAGGCACAATCGGCGTCAGCGCTTTATCTTCAGACCACAGCCTTGCCCCGCCTTTTATACCTTCTTGGTTAGTTACCAATTTAACATTATTGTCCAGTTTAAACGTTAGCTCGCGCGCGTTTCCTCCGCCTATGTATAGATAGTCATAATTGATAAGGCTTTGCATATTATTCAAAACCTTTTCCATTCGCTCATTCCATTTCTTTTTACCTTCAGCATCAAAAGCTCTATCGCCTATATAATTATCATATGTATTGTGCCTGGTTATCGGGCTTTGGCCAATTTCCAAGTGGGGCAATAATTTGCCATCCAATAACATTGCAGTGCCAAAACCTGTACCTAGGGTTATCACCAGTTCAAGTCCCTTACCATTGACAACACCAAGACCAGCCATATCAGCGTCATTAACTACACGCGTAGGCTGGCCCAATTCCTCCTCAAGTTTTTTACCCAAGCTAAAATCTTTCCAGGCATTGTTATCCAAATTGGGCGCCGTTTTTACAATGCTATCTCGCACGTAGCCCGGGAATCCAACTGAGATCCTAGTATATCCCGAAAATTGCTTAACTAACTTTTTTATTGCCTTAACTATATTGTCCGGATTGGCAGGTTGGGGCGTGTCAACCTTGCTGTAGTCCACTAAAAGGGCTCCAGTATTGTCTAACACTGTCGCTTTAATGTGCGAACCGCCAATATCGATTGATAAAACTTTAAGTTGTGCTGTTTTGCTCATGACTATTATGGATGGCAAAAGTAATATGTATTTTGTAATATATAACAATCTTTTGCTCAATATATAAGGTATTGAAATATGAAGTCCGCAGAGATAGTAGACTAATGATTGATTTGTGCTTGAAATGATTTGTTTTAACTGCTTATTGATTAAAACTTTACAAAGATTTAATTTGGCGAAGCATCAATAATTGGCTAAAACATTCATTAAGGTATAAGTAAATGTAGAGCACTTTAACGCTGTGTATCTTTAACACAGAAACTAAATGGCATAAGCCTGCTTCAACGATTCATTGTATATTAAAAATGTTACGAATGTTTGGAGTTATTTTTTTCAATTATTAATTTTATAATTTATAATTTCAACCTTTGAATGCTG
>NZ_CAXVWK010000033.1:0-3069 GCF_964263795.1 Mucilaginibacter sp. | reverse complement strand
GTATAGCAATGATTATATCAAAAATGTATTGCACACCACACCTGAAGCGTTGATACACCCCAGCAGGAAGGATACCGCCTACATTAAGCAGATGGTTGCTAAGGCTAATGCCGACACTGCTAAAGCATTTGCCGGGCGCATCCCGGTTATCTTAAAGTCCAAAAGTCCGCTTGTTACCATAACCCGGCTAAGTACCAGCGCCGAAAATAAAAAAGAATCGGGGCTGCTTGAAGATTACCTGTTACCCGAGTTTAATGTTGTAATACGTAAAGCCTACGAAGATTTTAGCTATTCGTTTACTATGACGGTGGATAATAAGGGAAAGCTTTATTTTAAAAAGAACGCAAATTTTAGCTTTGCCGAATTTGAAGATGAAACCAATAAAACGATCCGTGGGATTGTAAACGGTTATTTGACCGGCTATCTTGATGTAACGCCGGGGTCAACATTAGGCATGCCACATAGCAGCGTTGTGGTGATGCATGTTAAAGGTATAAAAGGTAAGTAAAAATCTTACTTATATATTCCACCAATAAGTCCACTTCACTGTAAGCTGCCTGTTTTTAACTGTAAAAGGCGACGGAATGGAGTTGTCACCATATACGATAAAGAAGTCTGATGCAGGCTTGTACCGCCATTGCAAACGGCTGTTAATATTCATGTTCTTTGCCTGCTGGTTATACTGCACAAAAGTGGTAAAATACAATGTGTTGGTAAAAGTAACGTCAGCCCTTGGGCCAATTAGCCAGAATTTGGTACGACCATAAGGCTGCGGCAAGTGTAAATCATTGTAAGAAGTATTCAGTATCAGGTTTACATATGGCTGGAAGCGGTATCCCACCTGGCCGGTTACACTGAGCCGGTTGCCATCGTTATAATATCCGCCTCGTGCAACGTCAACTAAATAGGTAAAAACACTTTGCGGTTTAGAGGCATACTGTACATCAACGGTGTTCCAGTGATTTTCGGTACCGGTTGGCAGTAAAACATTGCCGTTATTGGTAGGATCGAAAGGGCGGAGCAATTTAACATAAGTATCCAAACCCGAAAAGGTAAGAGTGCTGCGGTTACGGAATGTGATCAGGTAGCTCAGGATAGTTTCGTTATCTGTACGTTTAAAGTTTTCGTCGAAAAAGTATGTGCTGGATAGCTGCACGCCATGCGACAATATTGAACCCGATTTAGGGAAAAAATTATGCTGCACCAGCGGGCTTAATTTATTGTATCCTACCCTCGGCACGTAACCAATCTCGGCGTTGTAATTTTTACCAACATATTGCTGCTGCAGGTAAAACGTCCAGAATTTACTTAGATATTGCAGGTTGGCAGCCTGTACATAATCGTGGCCGGTAAGCCCGGGTGTAAATGATTTTAGCCCAAGCAATTTACCCGTCCACAGGTTATTAGAGGATGCCAGGTTATACTCTACCCCTACATTCCGGTTATAGCCAGGCGCAGTGTTACCGGGGTTTGGTGCGCCGCTTGTAGCATCTTTATTAACAAACATAAACGCGATATTCGACCGGCTGAAGACCCGCCTTTGCAGCGTAAACACACCAAAGTTTTGCCCTGGTAAGTTAGCTGCACCAGATTGTCCGGTTTGCACATCCATTACCCCTACACGCCAGTTCTTGTCTATCTTTCCCGTCATTCGCCCACCAAAACGTATCGGGGCGTTTAAGCCAATCCGGCGCGAAAAGAACGGCCGGATATCGGCATAACCGAAGTTGGAGAACAAATCGCCGTTTTCCAGGAAAAACTGTCTTTTCTCCGGAAAAAACAGTTCATACCGGTTCAGGTTGATCACCTGCTGATCAACATCAACCTGCGAAAAATCGGGGTTAACGGTCAAGTCCAGGTTAAGTGATGAGGTAAGGGCCACCTTTACGTCGCCGCCAATTTCTTTACGGTAGGTGGCTTTGGTGCCAGCCTGAAAATCTTTACTTACCCCTCCCAGCACATACGGAATTACAGATATATTGCTGCTGGCAACAGGTGGCTCCTCGTCCCAAACGATGCTGCCGGTATAAGCTAATGATGCAGTCGGAAACTGCCTCGGTACCGGTGCCCAACTCGATTTTTCGGTGGTAATCAGATCATTACGGCCGAAATTGATTCCCCATTCACGGATGCCCTTTTTATAGCGGATACTTTTAAAAGGTATAGCCGCCTCAAATATCCATTTATCCGGATAATTTTTTACTGCAGAGTACCACTTGTTGTCCCAGCTCAGATCAACCTTGCCACCTTCATACATGGTACCATCCCATTGCGCACCGGCGGCATTGGCACCAAAGCTAAAGCCATCGGTACGGGCGTCAAACGGATCCATAAAAAGCAGGAAGTTGTCGTTTTTACCAAAGTTAAAATCCCGCTTGAGCGATTCGACCATGTAGGGGCCGGGGCGTACCGTATAGCAAATAGCAAGCAAGTAGAGATTATTATTGTCGTAGCTCATCTTTACCGTGGTACGCACCTTGGCAAAGCTGGTATCCATCGGCAGTACCATAAAGAAGTTGGCTGCCGAATCGGCTGTTTGCCAGTCGGCGTCATCCATTAAGCCATCTATCTTAATAGCAGACACAGCACGCTTGATGTGTAACTTATAGTTCGCGTTCTTTTTTTGTGCATATGCAAAATTGCCAAGAAGGCAGCAGCATAGCAACAGCAGTAAAGTCAGTTTAATTGAGGGCAATTTAGTATGGTACTTAGGTTTGTGAGATAATACCTGCGCTATTGTGTTAGCGCAACACAATAATATAAATATTAAATTAAAAAGCAATAAAAAATACCAACTGATCCAATGCTGCTTTCTGCAGATAGACAGGGCTTTTGCCGCCCTAACAGCCTTAATCCAGCGTTGAGCAACCGTCAAAAAAATAAATTGCCTATCTTGCAAAGGCAATCTAAACCCGTATGCAAAACAACCTGCAATACCTATATGGCAATATTGATATTTACCTGTTCGATCAGCTTTTAAAAGGCCGGTTTGATGCTTGCAACACTGTGCTGGATGTGGGTTGTGGCGGCGGCCGTAACCTTGTCTATTTTTTAAAAAACGGGCATAAT
>NZ_CAXVWK010000032.1:0-86190 GCF_964263795.1 Mucilaginibacter sp. | reverse complement strand
GATGAAAGTGTGCAGAACCTTGACAGGCTGCTGATGGTCGTTACCGCCAATAAGCTGCGCATGAGCGATGATGAACGTTTGCAGGCCATTGACCGCATTTATGAGGACACCATAGACAAGCTTACTTTCCTGCGCTCCTTTAACCGGGAAACAGGTATGCTCAGCTTCCAGCGGACGCGCGAAAAAGCGGAATTGAAAGGTATCGGCGATTATTTTAACAAAAACTAAAGGCTTATGAAGAAAACAATTTTATGGGGTGCTTTTACAGCACTCGCAGCCATGCTTTTGCCCGTACTTTCCTTTGCCCAAAGTGGCAACGGAATGGCGGGGAGCATTTCAGGCCTGCAGCCGGTACTGGACAATGTCTATAACGAAATGATACCGCTCTGTTCCAAACTAATCGGCGTAGCGCGGGGACTGGCTGGCTTTGGTGCCTTGTGGTATATTGCTTCCAGGGTCTGGCGGCATCTGGCCAATGCCGAGCCGGTAGACTTTTATCCCTTGCTGCGCCCCTTTGCTTTGGGGCTGGCGATCATGCTTTTTCCGATGGTCATATCCGTACTCAACGGGGTATTACAGCCCGTGGTTTCCGCTACCGGCGGGATGGTGCGAGAGAGTGATAAGGCGATTGCCGCATTATTGAAGCAGAAAGAAGAGGCCATCAAAAAAAGCACCCACTGGCAAATGTATGTCGGGGAAACCGGTAATGGCGATGAAAACAAGTGGTATCGCTATACCCATCCTAAAGACCCTGATCGAGAAAAAGAAGGCATGTTCGAGGGCGTTGGGAATGACATCAAGTTCTGGCTTGACCGTAATGCTTACAATTTCAAGAACTCGATCAAGCAGTGGATGAGCGAGGTCTTGCAGGTACTGTTTGCCGCTGCCGCCTTGTGTATCAATACCGTGCGAACCTTTTACCTGATCGTTCTGGCCATACTCGGCCCGCTGGTATTCGGCTTTGCAGTCTATGACGGCTTTCAGCATACCCTCACGGTCTGGCTGGCGCGTTACATCAATATTTTCATGTGGCTGCCGGTGGCCAATATCTTCGGTGCCATTTTGGGAAAGATCCAGGAGAATATGTTAAAAATAGACCTGAGCCAGATCGGTCAGTCCGGTGATACTTTCTTTTCGCCGACCGATGTGGGGTACCTGGTCTTTATGGTGATCGGTATTGTCGGCTATTTCACCGTACCGAACGTCGCCAATTATATTGTGCACGCCGGTGGCGGCAATGCCATGCTGCAAAAGGTCAATACGTTGGTTGTCGGCGGTGGTTCCACTGCGATGAATACCAGCATGGCCGCTGGTGGTATGGTAACCGATGCGATGGGCGATGTCTGGCGCAGGCTCAATTCAGATAAGGCAGGCGGCGATCAGAATGATTATTTAAAAGAAAAATTGAAAGGATAATTATGTTCACACAACTTAAAAACATTGACACCGCTTTCCAGCACATCAAAAGGTTCAGCCTTTTTTTGATCCTAGCCTGCGTAGTGATCTCCGGCTTTGCGGTCTATACGAGCTTTGATATGGTGAAATCCGTGCAGGGCAAGATCTACATTCTGGCCAATGGAAAAGCTTTGGAAGCGTTTTCTGCCGAACGGAAAGATAACGTGGCAGTGGAAGCGCGAGACCACATTAATATGTTCCATCACTGGTTCTTTACCCTTGACCCGGACGAAAAAGTGATACAGTCGAATATGGGCAAAGCGCTGAACCTGGCAGATGAAACCGCACGCAGGAATTACGAAAACCTGAAAGAGCAGGGCTATTACAATAATATCATTTCGGCGAATATTTCACAGGAGATTATGATCGACAGCATACAACTGGACATCAGCGAATACCCCTATCATTTCAGGTGCTTCGCCACGCAAAAGCTCATCCGCTCCAGTTCGGCGGTCAGCCGCAAGCTGGTCACCCAGGGTTGGCTTCGCAACGTCAGCCGCTCGGACAACAACCCGCACGGTTTTCTCATACAAAAATGGGAAACCCTGCTTAACCAGGATGTCGGCACTAACACCTCCGGCCAATGAAGCTATTTGCAAAAAACAGGGCGGAAAAGCTCACCGGCAGGCAGGAAGCCCTGGCAGGGCGCATAGCAGCACGCATCACCCGCACCCAGCGCCGCGCCGCGGACTGGCTTAACGGTAAAACCGCAGGACTGCCTGCTAAAACCTGGCTCTTGCTGCTTATCCTGTTCTGCTCCTGTTTCGGGGCATACTGCCTGTACCTGCTCATCGCAGCTTTTTATTAACCGTTTAGTTTACTTTAAATCCATTCATTTATGAAACAAAAAATAGAAACACGCAGGATGCTTTTGTTCCTGCCTTTACTGATCATCCCGCTTCTGTCTATTGCATTTTATGCTTTGGGTGGCGGCAGAACCCCTGAAAAAACGGGTGTTGTCACCGGTTCGGGTATCAATACCCAGCTGCCTGCTGCCAAATTTGGCACAGACACCCTCAGCGATAAAATGTCTCTCTATAACAAGAGCAAATCCGCTGACACCAGCGGCGAAGCGATCCGGTCGCTTGCGGGTAAATTTGGTTTTGACAGCACGGCCATTGATCCGCAGGCCAAAGCCATCGAAGAGCGGCTCGCCTCCCTGAACAAAGAAATGGCCAAACCAACAGCAGAAAACAAGGTCACCGTCCCTGTCAAAACGGGCGGTTACGAGGCGGGCATTACTAAGGACGTGGACAAACTGGAACTGCTGATGAAAAGCATGCAATCGGGTTCGGGTGAAGACCCGGAGATGAAACAGCTATCGGCCATGCTGCAAAGTATTCAGGAGATCCAAAACCCCGAACTGGCTAAACTTAAATACCGTTCCGATGAGCGGCCAGCCCCGAATGACAGTTTGTTTACCACCATCCCGGCAGCCATTGACGGTGACCAGAAAGCCGTTCAGGGCTCAGTGGTCAAACTGATCCTGCTGGACAGCGTAATCCTTAACGGGCAACTGTTCCCGAAAGGTCACAGCGTGTACGGACTGGCGGCATTCAGCAACCAGCGGCTGAACCTAGAGATCAAAAACGTCCGCTTGGGTAATTCTATTGTGCCTGTTAACCTCACGGTATTTGACAGGCGCGATGCCATGACGGGTATCAATGCACCGGAAGCGGTATTGACCGATGCGGTCAACGGCGGCGTGGTCGATGCGGCAAGCGGCATTGGTATTACGGGGTTTGACCTGACCACGCAGATCGCCGGGGCGGGCATCGATGCGGCTAAATCCTTACTCTCCAAAAAATTGAAGCGTATTAAACAGCCGCTTAAATCCGGTTACCCGGTTTTGCTGCGTGACAACACACGAAAACCAACTACCCGATAAACAATGGATCTGGAAACTGAGCATGCGCCGAAGATCATTCATATGCTGGAGCAAGCCCAAAGCAATGGCTTCCCATACGTAGTTTTTGAAATGCGACCAATGGAGCATCAGCTGCAACCCCATCAGGTCGACTTTTTCGAAACGCTGGACGAAGCCTTAGATGTCTGGGAAGCCAAAGCTGGCTATGGCTATTTGCCAGGAGGTGACGATCATCCAGTGTATTACAGGTCGACCGGGCAAATGCTTGCGGAGATCAAAGAAGCTAATCTATTAAACAATAATGGTATGAATAGAATGAATTTAGAAAATCTTCAGGGAGAAATGAAAGCCCTGAAGTTCAGCCCCGCGCTGATCCAACAAATGGAAAAGGAAATGGCCAAAGGCCTGCCAGCCTTCCAGTTATATACCCAATTGCCCGCTGATAAGGGACAACTTGATGTGACGCTCAACTTTCGCCAGTCGGGACAGAGCGACTATTATTATTTCAATCGCTATGACCTGGCACTTTCTAAAGCCAAGCCGCTGGAGGATGATAAAAAGTATATCATCATCAGTCCCAACCCCGAGAAAAAGGGCGAGAACCTGACCCGAAAGTTTGACAGTGTGTTGCAGGCCATTGATTATTTCAAGGCACAAAAACAGACCAGTGAGCTTGCAGTAGGTAAAAGTGTCGGCGATAAAATGACCCTGGCAACGATGGACAAAGGCAAAGTTGACTATGTGAACAAAGATTTCAGAACCACTTACTACAGCCCTGCGATCACCAATTCACAATATGTTAACCGTGGGAAAGGCTTTACGGTAGAACAGGCCGCCAATATGCTACAAGGGCGAGCAGTGTATCGTGATGATCTGGTCAACCGTGCCGGAGAGCAATACAAGGCCTGGAGTGTTAACCAGTTTGATGAACCTAAAGACAAGTACGGCAACTTTAAGGTAAAGCAATACAGTGAAGGCTATGGTTTTGATGTGGCTAAGGAACTGGATAGCTACAAGATCAAGGGGCTGGATAACGACAAGCTCCGCGAGGGGCTGATCCAGCAATTGCAAAATGGTAACCGCCCGGTCGTGACCGTTACAGGTGCCGATGGTCAGGAACAGAAGCTGCACCTCGAAGCAATGCCCAGGTACACCAACCTGAATTTCTACCAGGCGAACGGCAAGCCGGAAAAACGCGAGCAGTTCCTGAAAGAACCTTCCCAGGACTTAGGCAAAGGACAGCAGAACATCTTTGAGAAGAAGATGAGCCAACAAAAGCAGCAGGGCCTGTCTGTCTAACTATTAGAGATAATTAACCCAATACATCCATTTAAAACGATTATTATGAACGCATTTGAAAATTTAAAGGCATTTATTGCCGGAACAGAGAAAGACGCAAACGCCTTTTATCAAAAGGGAAACAAATCGGCCGGAAGGCGTTTACGCAAAGCCTATCAGCAGGTGAAAACATTGGCTCAGGCCGGACGCAATGAAGTGAGCAAGATCAAGAACAAAAAAAGTTAATAGCAAACTGAACCTAATTACTAAGGCCGCTAGGAAACTGGCGGCCTTTCGGTTATTTAAGTAAAAATTATCCCATTTTAATATTTGACAGCGCTAACTCTCCGATACCCGACGGGTGTTCCTGAATAGCAAAGTTTAAATTTGTAAAGACAGGCATATCGTTGGCATCAACTTCCACATATTCATCATTTAGGCCGATAATTGCCTCATTAAAAGTAAATTTTATTGGTAGTATTTCTCCGCTAACATGATTCACTACCTGCGTAAATTCATTGGGCTTTAGATATTTCAGAAAATTAGTTTTTTGGATGCTAAATTCAATATGAAAATTGGCCTGTGTCCAGACCTTTGAAAAGTAAATCTTGAGCTCAGGGTTGTCTAAGATCAATGGTTTGCCATTAAAAATATCCATTTTGTATTCAGGGAATAGCATATTAATATAGTTCGTCAGCTTTAAAACGGTACATCCATTGTCGAATGAAACGAACTTGAAATCGTTTATTGTAACTTTAATATCTGAATGATTTTTCGATACCAATTCTTCACTTGGCAATATAGAGCCAGTCATGTGCGCGGCAGTGATTTCGTGTTTCTCGTATACAAAAGGAATTTCTATATCTACCGTCCATTTAGGAGAATTGATGTCTTCTACGGTTAGCAATTCGATACCCAATGTCTTTGCATATTGGTGGATTGTTTTTGCAAAGCCCGAACTACAAATTAAAAAACCTTTTGAGGCGCCGACATCCTTAATAACAGCTGAAAATTCCCCTAAAATTTTCACATCAGCTGGTTTGTTATGATCCTTACATTGTACAAGATAAAGAAGCGGAACTCCCTCAAACTCGCCCGAAACTGACACATCTATCTCGCGTTTTATCCCACTTTGCTTTCCGAGGATCTTATCATTAACTTTTACGTCCATATCGACATAAAAATCTTTGAATTTTTGATATATAAATTGCTCGTATTCTGCACCTGCTTTCATAAGCTTAACTTTTAGTTGTTTTAGTATTTACTATAATAACATTCAAACGAAGTACTAAATCATCTTTAGTCACTGCTTTTTCATAAGTAATAACATCGTCCGGCAGGTTTGACAATTGAAATGCAGGATTTCCGTCACTATAAACTCCCGCACCAAAATTTATGATACTGCTTTGCCCAAGGTTTATGTCTATAACTAGGTCTTCAGTATCCGGTTTGATCGTATTGTCCCAAGCCAGTTTTTTTTCTCCCTCTACATCCAGATTAACAGCCACTGTTCCAAAATGATGACCTAAAGGCCGTTCTGTCCAGGGCTTTAACCTTTCTCCCATCATAAATGAATCAAGTGGGTCATCAAGGTTTTTATCCCGTCTGACAATCTCGTCGGCTTTGTTAAAGTTGGGGCTGTCTGCTTTTTTTCGGGTCGCTATATGGTTGAAGTAGGTTTTTCTATCCACATACACCTGCTCCTTTATGTCAAAGTATTTGATCGAAAAGTGGTAATCACCTGTTTCGACATAGATAAAATGGCTATGAAATTTGGTGCCCTCCGGGATCATGGACTCTAAAATATCAAATAGCAAATATTCGCCGATGACACTCCAGTGCTGGCTTTTGTAAAACCCGACCCGAAATATCTCTGCATACAAGCCATCTTTCTTTACCAGCAATCGCATTTTTAAAGATACGGATTAATACAATTGGCTATATAACGCCCATTTGCGGTTCCGTCTGCAAAGGAAATTTCAAGATAAGCGGGTTAATGTTTAACCCAATCCGCTTTTTCGCTGGCCTCTGCCCAATTTTTCCATTCAAAACCTAGGTGTTTCTTTGTTTTCATTGCAAGACAATACTCACCTATAGTATTTAAGAGAAATACCGGGTCATGTGTGAACGCACCGGCCTGTCTAATACTAACATTCACTGATAACAGTCGTTTAGTATACATAACCCCATCAACGGTATTTATACCGGAGTCAAGGTGAAACGTTTCGGTAAGGTTACCATTATCATCAGGTTTTGTGAAATAAAATTGGGTACCCCAGCGGGGGAATTTTTTAGTTACCTCGAGAATTTTACGTTTAATCGGATTAGCCAGTTCACTCATCATTTCTATCTCGATCATCGTAGTATCTACAGATTCCTGACCGCCATAATTATATGCCTCGCTAAGCATATCAACATATTTCCCGTAATTTTTAGCATGATCATTTTTTTCTATCGCATCGGCAATAATTACATCCAATATATTGATCATCTGTTCGCTTTCTTCCAATACCCAGCATTCTTGATACGATACAACAATCGCTGGAATATTAAAGTCGCGGCATGCCTGAAGTTTAGTATTCATTTTCAGCTCCCGGTGTGGGTCAATTTGAACCACCCTCTGTGTAAAATATTCCGCTTCTCTTGAGAAACCACCGGACAAACCATCAAATTCAATCACAAGCAATGGTGCATGTGTTTGAATATCACAGATTACAAAATCAAAACTGGTTTTTAAAAGAAATTCTTTTGCACCCGGCTTCATTTCTGACTTCATAATTTCGTCGTATCCGAAAACATTCTTTGGGGGTAATTGCGGAAACACGTCCAAATACTTGCTCCAATAGGTTTTTAGCCGCTTAAACAGCTTCTCTTCCTCTTTGCTATCGAAAACAGACTTCCTCATGTCGCACTCGGTTTATGCTTTAGAATATCATACAGACACATGGCTTTACGATAATCCGTTGTCTTTCCATATTTCTGAAGATTTTCGAGTAGAAAGGTTTTGAAATCTTCAAGATCAATTTTGTTATGATCCAACAAATGAACGTAGAGCAGGACATGCCAAGCGTCTTTTTTTGAGACGAGCTCGCTGAAAGACTGTAGTTTATTCACATCTGGCTTGTGTGCGACATAATTTGGCGCCGGAAGAAGTTTAGTGAAGGTGATTCTTTTAAGCTTACTGATCAACCTCGTGTCAAAACCGGTATAAACAGTTCTTATTTGATCAATAGTCCCAATGCCTTTTACAGTAAGATACTTATACACTGGAATATATTGAGCACTTTTAAATACAGTTGGATAAGTGAGCGTTAGCAGCTTATCTATATCAAACGCTATATTTTCATCCAATATATCTTTAAAAATATCTTCAGGTGAAACACTACGGTACCCGTATTCAAACATTTCAGCAGCGCCTACTCCGAAAACCGCTTGTATTTTGTCAAGTGTGCTATCGTCAACATCGGTGATATTACCAACGTAAATTTTATTGTTTGGCCTATTAGTAACCACGAAATCATAAAGCATATGCTTCAAGCGAACAAGGACTTTTGTCGGAATCGCCTGATCCAATTCTTGTAAAACCTCATAAATTGGAGAATAATCATTTGCCTTAATGTGCTTTATGGGAAGAAAACGTCCATCCCCAATGCTTAATGTCCCGTCCATAAAACTGGCAGTTGCCGCTAACTTATCGTATTCAATAAAAATCAATCGATCTTTGAATTTTTCATAGTCACTTACTCTGATTGTTTTAAAAATTGAATTAATGATCTGCAATATATTTGGATCAGAAAGCGAATAGCCGACAAAAATTATCGGATGTTCAACAAAAATTGTCAACAGTTTAGCTGCTAAATAAGCGTTACGGACATGGTAGTCGTCATAGTCCCGCTTGGTTAAAACCATTGTGTCCGGTCTGGTTATACTCCCATGGATTTTAAACAGTTCACCAAAATTTAACGCCTCCGCAAACATCATTTCCTGACCTATATAACATTTGAAATCGGGAAACATTTCTTCAAGCAGAGTGTCCCAATTGGTCGTAATTACCCCAGCAATCTTAGCTTTTTTTAAGATCTCGATTTCGTCGGATATACCGGCCTGCTTTTGTTTCCCTTGAATATAGTCTGCGATAAAATGCTTAAATGGTGTGTCTTTATCACCAGCTTTCAAAATAGGATCTGTTATGTAAGGGTATAGTGTTCGGTAGTCACTATCATAAAATTTTGTATAAAAGGCCTCAGCAAGCAAACTACCCAATACAGGATAATCTTTTCCACATTCAGTGAGATAATAGGTGAATGGCCTGGGAAATGTAGCCAAAACTGTTACGGCTTCTAACAAGTCTTCCCAGCTTTCCATGCCGATGTACCTTTTGGAAAACCCTGAGCCAACGAACAGGTAGGGCAAGTTTCCAATGTCTTTTAAATGTTTTGATAAGAGGTCTTTCATTTCAAAATTGTGATTTATAAAAATAGCATTTTTAACACATATTATCTCACATCTCTAAAGACATCAGCCGCTTCGCTCCATACTTCCGCTCAGCCACTTGCTCTGCAAGAGCGGCTTCCGTACCTACAGCCGCACTTGCTGCTTTTGCTCAAGTTCTGGCAAATATTGATTAGGGTCATTTTAGGCTGTTTGCGCAACAAATTTCTGATCCGCAGTGCTGTCAGCCAAGGCCAGGCCCTACGGGTTTTAGAAAAAAAATCTCCACACCTCCGCTACGCTCCGGGTAGTATTTTTATTCCAAAAGCCTTGTCTGCCAACCCTGCTAAATCAGGTGAGGGTGCTTAACAAAAAGCCAGAAATGGCTCCTGCCGAAAGGTAGTACGCAGGTTTTAAACACTTAATTTTTAGTAACATGGAAACTAAAGCAAAAAACAACGGACAAGCAAATGTAAACACCGTTAAAGCTGACAAAACCCCACAATTCGTTGCGGGAAACCCTGTAAATGCTGTATCTAAGGCGGACGAAGCCAAGCCACAGGAACAGCCAAAACCCGAAGAAACAAAACCACAAGGGGAAGCATCCAAAGCAGAAGCGCAACCAAAGGCAGAACCAACAAAAAAGGAGATCAAGGCGGCTTTTGCCGAAGAAAAGCCCGCTTTGAATTTAGAGCAGACCTTAAAGAAAATTAAGGATTTAAGCAGGTTATCTAATCAGCGTGAAAAACTGCTTTCCACCATTGAGGATTTAGACGCTTTTGAGGTGAAACAATTGGATGATGCAGAGGAAACCAACCTCAACCACTTCCAACGGTGTGAACTGAAAATTACTGATGATAACGGTAATACGTTCAGCACTAAAAACCCTTTCATCATTAATGAGGTGGCTACCAACATTAAGGCACTTTGTGAGGGTAAGTTATCCGAGGTAGAGGCGCAAATTTCTTTAACGCTTTAATCTTAATGCCTCCCGATTATCCATCGGGAGGCTATTTATTTACCAAAATTTGAAATGATGGAACAGGCATTTATTGAACACCTCGATCAAATTTATTTCGAGGGCTACGGGGAGCAGTTCAAAGAGGATAACCCCGATACTTTCTACAGGCAATTAGCCGATTTTTCAGAAATCTACAGTACTTCAAAAATACGCTTATGAAATGGTTTACTGATTGCGGAACGCTTGACGAGGTAAAGGCGACCTATAAAAAACTCGCTAAAAAATATCACCCTGACCTGGGCGGTGACACAGTTACCATGCAAGAAATCAATAAAGAGTATGCGTTTGCCAGTGCCAAAGCCATTAAAGGGGCAAACCTGTCAGAAGAAGAAACCGAGCATGAAATATTATCATCCGAAGCCTACCGCAAGGCGATAGAGGCTATTATTCATTTGGACGGCATCACTATTGAACTGGTAGGCTGGTGGATTTGGGTAACAGGTTTGACACGGCCGGTCAAGGACACGCTAAAGCAGGCGGGTTTTTTCTTTGCTTCTAAAAAACTGGCTTGGTACTTCCGTACCGCTGAATACAAGGTCAACAAGGGCGGTAAAAAGTCATTGGACGAGATAAGGGAGAAATACGGTAGCGAGGTATTAAATAACAATAGACCAAACCGCCATTATTTGAAACATTAATCTAAACGGAGGCGCAACCGTATAAAGTGCGCACTTTTAATATGAAAACCTTAAATGTAAATAGTGCCAAAATATTCTGTTTGCTTTTAGCAAAAATGAACAGCAAACAGCACCTAAAAATTGAGAACGAGCCTTTTATGCCGTTGACCATAGAACATATTGGCGATGCCTACAATAGTGAAGCAAAACTTTACAGCCTTTGCCATTATTATGTACAGCTTGGCGAACTGATGCAAGATCCAGAAGTTTGTTTTATTGTTGTAGATGGCAGAGGCGATGAAACCGAAACCTACGAAAAAGTGCAAATAACACCATATTCATTTCGACAGGCTAACATAGGTATTGATGATGAAAGCATCATTTTCAATGAAAACGACGGCATTGTGAAAAATTGTGACGATGATATGCAGCACGAACAGGCAGAATTTGCCGAGCAATGGTTAACTAACATTTGGCAACAGGGATTTTTAATAAGTTAATGTTATGAGTTTTATAGTCATTGAAACATTAGGCGGTGCGGAGTACGCCGCCATTGTCACCGATCAGGATGGTAACAATATGGTTTTCGATACATACGAGGACGCAGCAACGGAAGCCGGCGATTGCCAGCAAGGGTTTATAGTAGAATTTTAAGTTGCTTGCATTGTTATGCCCTGCAAAGGAGTTGCCCAAATTCCGGGCGGCCCCTTGCGGGGCATAAATATTTTATGAGGTTTTGCCATACAATTCACGAGGTGCATAACCCCTCCCTTGTGGAAAACTAACATTTATAGCAAAGTAAAATAACTACGATATTTATATTATATATTTATTTGATAAGGAGGTAATTGTAAGATGGAATTTCCAGCTATGATAAATCACTTTGGGGAGGTGTCCAAAGATTTCCCACTTACTTGGGTCAATAAAAACGTTAGAACTTTAGAAAAGAAATTGGATGTTGTAAAGAACTTATTAACCCAATCTGTCGACGATGTGCGTTTTAACGAAGCGATAAATTCAATTTATTTCATGATTGATAAATTGCCGTTGATGATTATGCGATTAGATGCAGGTGCACCAATTTTTCGGGCGCGACCTAATTATGGCAAACTATTCACCGAGCAACAAGAGATATCTTATAATATTGCTCACGCAGACCGAATTTCGGCAGGTCGTTTCAATCGACCTTTAGAACCGCTTTTTTATGGTTCGCTTAGGGTAGAGAACCCCAAAATCGATCCGGTTCTACACTGTTGCCTTGAGGCATGTAAAGAACTGAATGATGAAATCAATCCACCTGTTGTTCAGGATCTAACGATAGGCTGTTGGGTAAATCAGGACGTGCTTCCTGTCGTCAATCTTTGTTTTGACGACAAGCACCTGGCTGGAAATGAACATTTGCGCAAAGCTGCCGATTCGTTTATTGCCGAAGCAGATAAATTCTTTTCACCGGTAGCAAGTGCTTTTCTTTTAAAATTCATGAGGTTCTTTTCAGAATTAGCCAGTTCCGTGAAAGAGAACGAAAATTGCTACTATATCCTAAATGCGTATATCTACGCAATACGATACTACTATGCCAACATGTTGAATACCGCGATACCTGGTATAGTTTATCCAAGTGCCATGACTAACACACACGGGTTAAACATCGTCTTGGTTCCACAGGCAGTTGATTATTTTTTGGAACTGAAACAAGTATTTATGCAACGGTTTTTTCTGGTGAAAGGGACAAAGAATTATATCAGCGACCCTTGCAGCAATTTAGCCAGAGTTACAGCTCATAAGTTTAAGTTTACCAATGTCAGACCCTATGTACAGGCCGGAAAGGTGGTAGATTATAGTTTATATCATAATTAAATAACTTACAATGGTCTTTGATACTGACGTCGTTTTAACAGCGGACGCGAAGCAGGTACAGGAAACTTCTTTTAAATTTCTTGAGAGATCGTCTTGGAACCGATGTGCAATGGTAAGAGGACTTGTTTCCTCCTGGTTAGCTGAAATGGATTATGATGCGGAGTTTATCAGCCAAATAAAGTCGAAGAACGATAAGCAGCACTATGCCGCTCTCTTTGAGTTGGTTGTTTATAATTTTCTTAAACGTCAAGGGTTTGGCGTATCAAAGCACCCCGAACTTCTGAAGTCAACCACCCCGGATTTTTCGATGAAAGTTGATACCGAAGGCTACTTTTTGGAATGCACTTTATCCGGTAACTCTTTTGAAACCATTGAGGAAGAGCGGCGAAAGGGTGCAGTTGAAGACATTATCAGGCAAATTCATTATTACCCTTACTTCATAAACCTTGATTTTAAATCAATAGCTAAGACCAGTGTTTCAGCAAGAAAGATTAGAAAGTTTATTGATCTTGTAAAAGATAATAGCGAAGGGTTTAGCAATGAAGAACTATTTTATAGACGGTATTTATACGAAGATGGCGGATGGAAAATTGAGATCAGCTTATTACGGAAATCACACGACGGAATAAAAACCAGCCTCGGCGTTATCGAAAATGATGCGAAAGTAATTGATAGTAAAAAGGCGATATTATCAGCGCTAAATGATAAAAAGCCATCAAAATATGGCATCACTGATGCGCCTTACATCATCTGTATCTGCAATAATGATATGTTTTTTAAGGAGGATGAGATGTACAGTGTCTTATTTGGCACCGATAATGGAACTTACATCAATTTATCTTACCCGGAAAGCAGCGGATTTTTTTATCATCGCAGTCCAATAAATACTACAGTTTCCGCAATCTTGTTCTTTAAAAACACTGATGTACTTACTTTAGGTGGTGCAAAATGGAGTGTCTGGCATAATCCGTTTGCCAAAAATCCTATCGCATACAGTTTGTTCCCAGTTGATGAATATTATTTTGAGATAATTGGCGAAAACCTAATTAAAAAACAAATAATAAAAGAGGCTAACGTTTTTAGTCTTTTAGATATTGATGAGATACGTTACAATACAGATCCTAAAAGTACCGACGAGTCTTAGGTGATTAATAGAATGATATGTCCGAAAAAAATGAGCTTGACTGGAAAGAATATGAAGCAATAACCCAATACATCTATTGCGCGCTTGGAGCCCGGTATGGAATTAAGGTCAAAGGTTATGGACGCACTTGTAAAATTAAAGGGAAATCGGTGTGCAACATCAGATAGACGTGCTGACCGAACAGTTCGATGGTGAAAGACAATTGCTCACAGCAATAGAATGCAAATACGCCAGGAAAAAAGTAGATAAGGAAATCGTAATGAAGCTTTCCCAAACTATGCAGGATTCAGGTATAACTAGTGGTATTATCGTCTGTAAAGCGGGATTTACCAGGGACGCAGTAACCTTTGCAGAACACCAGGGAATAAAACTTGCCGAATTGAGAGTAGCCAACGAGAATGACGAACACTACAACAAAACAGTAGAGATCGGTACCCTCGATATAAATATGCCAATTATGGTTTCGCGTGCAAACGTCACCGGTATTGACTTCGGAAATTGCACAATAACTATTCGGGATCAAAATGATTATTTGTACATGTATTATACCCACCTGCGCCATGCTAATGGAAAATCAGTTCCTTTTGACAGCTACCTGAAAGCTTTTGCAGAGGAAGTACATAATCGTGGAGAGTTGTTAAAAACCATTACTAAAGATTTTCCTCTCAGTGACAAACTATTCTGGAAACTGCCGGATAAAGAAATCGCTGTCGAAAAGATAGCCATCACTGGATTTTTTGCGAAGATCGATATGAGCACCAAAAAATCTTTGTTATTGACCGATCAAGTATGGCTTATTATGAAAGACCTATTTGACAAAAGAAATCTTACCCTCTCAAAGAGTGGATTAATATGGAACCTACCTTCCGATAATTAAGTCGATTTTCCATTTCAACATGGAATATAAATTCAGATGTTTGATTGGAATCCGAAAGGCAAAAAATGAACTATAAACGTTGTGTTGTCTGCCTTTTAGTATAGTTTGCCTCCTGGAAGATAATCAGCTTCAACATAATCAGCGTATTTGAAATCCATATTTCCTTTACCTAAATCAGTTGCAATTTTGATGCAGTCAATAGGTAAATCTTTCCCGTCCTTTCTTTCAAATTTAAAGACTGCTACGCTTTCTAATTTTAAGTATTTATCCACTAATTCCGGCAATAGGGCTACATTTTGACCACTATATATTGATTGAACGCTTGGGTAGGTGATGCCTTTGAAGGCTGTCCTGTCCCAGATATAGTTAGCATAGGCAGATGAAATTTTATACTTGTAAGACTGGTTGTCTCCTACGTCTTTCCGGGCAAATTCCTCACTAAAAAACTCTCCCTGTTCATAGCAAAACTTTCTTATTTCATCGTTTGGTAGTTTGCTCATTTGATTGGTAACTGATGTTCTTGCATATTCGCTATTTTCTTGTGCGTCTTTGCTAAATATCATTTCCACCACCTCTATTTCAGCCATAATTCTCCAACGGCTCATCGTAAATAGTTCGGTTATATTATCTGGCAGCAATTCAGGCTTCTTGAATAATTTTGTAGTTTCAAAATAGGCTACAACACGAGGTTGTCGAATTTCCGGAGATTCTATAGCTCCATAAAAAACAGCTTGCTTTTCAGCGTTTGACCTGCCCAAGCCAACATGATTTTTTAAAACTTCTGGATCATGTATATAACTAACGTCGTGTTCTGTGGTAAAGAGCTTTTCCCCTTCATTGATCCGTACACGATCTATGTAATGACCTTTATGCAATAAAGCAGTAGGAACATACTTATCTGGAACTTGCCTGATACTATGATATACATGACCGTAGGTGACAGTATCAAGATTATGCTTTATGCTATCTAAGTATGCTAATTGTGGACTCATCTTCATTGATATTTACCGATGAAGTTAGAAACATATCTGACAAAAGTTTTATTGATGAAAAAAATCAATTTTAAAAATGCTAAAGCACAATACGGGAATCCGTAACGTATAATGAATTGATGAATGTAAATTTGAGAAAACTATTTGATAACAGTTGACGGAATTAGATGAAAATGATCTGGTAAAAGACAATTTCGTTTAAGGTTGTAACCCTTTTGATATCGATTTGAGGTGACATTTTAAGTTTAGCTATAGTAAATAACGTAAATCGGAGAATTCTAAATTACCTGACCTCTCTGGAAGCAATAATTTTGAGTAATACCATGTGATTATATTATATTCGTATTCTTATAAACCTGTTACATGTGGAATGACAAAGAAACCGACCTTGACCTATTAGGGCATAGTCGTATAGCCCAAACTATCATCAGTATAATGGATGAACAGGAGTTGCGTCCTCTCACAATTGGTGTTTACGGACATTGGGGCATAGGAAAGTCTTCGGTTTTGTCACTTGTTAAGCAAGAACTCAAAGATGATCCTGAAACGCACACAATCATATTTAATGGCTGGCTATTTCAAGGATATGAAGATACGAAGTCCGCACTAATGGAATCGGTCGTAGGGGAACTTATGCGTCTACAACCTACAAATTTAAAGCTTCTTAAATTAGGAAAATCACTACTCAAAAGGATTAATTGGTTAAAAGTCGCAAAAACTGCCGGTAGCCTCGCTTTAACAACAATGACGGGTTTGCCTAGTGGTGCACTTCTCGGTGTCCCTGGAATGATAAGGCAAGCAAAAGATTTATTTAGTGGTAAAGAAGAAGACACTACTACGGTAAAATTAGAGCAAGAGGATGAAGGAGAATCATATCTCAAGGAGGCTGAGGAAACGGTGCCCGGGCAGATTCATGCTTTTCGAGAAGAGTTACGAGAATTAATCGAAAGTTCGAAAATAACCAGACTTGTCGTCCTTGTTGATGAATTAGACCGATGCCTACCTACAGCTGTCATTGACATATTAGAAGCGATCAGATTATTTTTATTTGTTGAAGGAACAGTGTTTGTTTTAGCTGCGGATGAACAAATGATTGAATATGCAGTTCGCAGGCATTTTCCTGACCTGCCAGTCGCTCAAAGTGAATACACTAAACACTACTTGGAGAAATTGGTACAAGTTCCTATCCGCGTTCCATCTTTAAATCAATTACAAACAAAAAATTACGTTAGGTTTCTGCTATTGCAGTATGAGCTAAAAAACGACAAAATCAAGTTGAAGGAAATCAGCGAAGCTTTCGAGATTTCAAAAACAATCCCATATGAAAACGTTGATATCAGCTATGAATTTATTAGTAAACAACTTCGCGAAGAAAATGAAGAATTAAAAAAGGCAATGATTGTCGCAGAACAATTAGGAGCTGTTCTTGCACATGAACTGAGAGGTAACCCGAGAAATATCAAACGATTCTTGAACACGATTTTTTTCCGTCTAAGGGTAGCTGAAATTTACAAGATTACAAATAAAGTTCATCTTGATGTGCTAGCCAAACTGATGTTGTTAGAAAGATTTCATACACCAGAATTCGAGCAATTGATTGATGAAATCAGTAGTGCTTTAGACGGCAAGTCAGATTTTATCACTGACCTGGAAAAAAATACTGCGAAGGATTCCAAATCACCCAAGACGAAGGCCAAAGACGAAAATAAAGAATTATCACATTGGGCTAAATTAAGTCCTTCATTAAAGGATGTAGATTTAAAACCTTATTTGTTTATATCCAGTGAAAGAGCGATTAGTTTCGAATCTTCTGAAGAAATCCCGCCAATACTAAAACCACTCTTCGAAGCTTTGGCATCTGGGAATAAAATGTCAATCGCTGGATTAACCGATGAAATAAAAGCATTATCTCCCGAACAGTTAGTCTTCCTTTATGATAATTTGGTCAAAAGCGCTCAAGGGACTAGTGATTGGGGAAGTATGCCAAACCCATTCGTCGGGATTATGACGCTAATAAATTATTCTAGCATATTAGAGCAAAAGCTTATTCTTTTGATTGATAATGTTCCTACAAAAAACTTAAAAACTTGGATGTTGGCTAATCTTACAGGAGTTAAAAGCCAAGAGGCAATCAAGTTAAAAAGCGCATTATTTTCAAAAGTTTCATTAAGCACAGAGGCGGAAAAAAATGTGAGAACATTGGCCGGAACCTTATTAAACCAATAATATATATGGGAACTTCAACTAACCGAAATCGACTAAACCCCAATATTCCACTAATACCAGATTGGATACCGGATGAACCCTTACCGGACGATGAAGATGGGAATGAAGAAACTGAGGAAGGTAATGAAGAAACTGATAGTCCAGAAAATGAAGATGCCCCGCAAGAAGAACAACAGGTTGTAATTGAAGATACAAGTAATCGATTTTACCAAAGTCAACGTGCATTCAAAAGGGCGATAAATTCTACATCAGATCGCAAAGGTGCATTAACGCGGGTCGTTAAGAACTACGTTTCAAAGGCAGGCGGTGGTTCGGGCAATATGACTAAGCGTATGAGGAGGTCATCTTCAGCTATTGCTCGTTTTGGAGGTTTCTTAAATGACATCCAAAAAAATGGGCTGGACCAGGCGTTAAAAGGAATTCAATTAGACCAATTAATAAATAAATCAGCGGTCGAAATATTGGGTGCCTTAATGGACCTGGTTTGTGGTGTGGGAGCATTACTAGATGATGCCATCACTAAGCAAGCTTATGCACAAACCATCGTGCGCTTAGATGAGGAAAACCCTGGTTTAGACATTAAATCTTTAAACGAGCCACAGCTTTGCCAGATGATGGCTACTTTCTTGGAAGAGACTATTGTTTATCGATTGATTAGTGATATTGGCAGGTCATTAACTGTAGCGACATTCAATGTAGAAGAGTCAAGGCAGATTGAGGAAACGTTATATCAAATTGTCAACGGACTTGTCAATGCTACCATTCTACCAAAACTACACGAAGCTGTAAAAGATGTCAAAAGTTTAGAAAAGGAGATGGACAAGATTTATCAAATTGCTTTCAAATCAATTATTAATTCTTAACTATGAACACATCAATTATAGGATTAGAGGTATTATTAGGACAAGAAGATCCTGGAGCTGACCAAAATCTAAAAGAGACTTGTAAGGCTTGCTATACCTATCACATAAACAAATTAGCAAATCAAAATAACCGGATTAGGTACGAACAATTGTATAAAGCTCTAAGGGCACTGCAATTGTTTCCGTCAAATCTTGCGGAAGATCTTTTTTTAATTGCGTGCGCTGTTTATGCCGCTGATATTAGAATTAACCGTTATCAACATGCTCAAGATAGTTGGACAAGACAAATCAAGTTATTTATACCGGTCAGCGATATAAGCAAGTGGGAGTCTTTAACAGATACGTTGACTTCTATATTGGGCTTTCTGACGGGCGATATTTGGCATTTCGATTTTCGATCACGCGTTAATCAAAACTTGCTTTTTTCGAATTCAAAAAGCAAAAGATATAAAGGGCTATCGTACAAAACTGATACCGTATGTTTGTTTTCCGGAGGTATGGATAGTTTTATTGGAGCCTTCGATTTATTAAAAGCGGGAACTGAACCGCTGTTGGTCGGGCATTCAAAAAGTGCTGATGTATCTTATTTCAGAAATTCAGCTTACAATGAACTTAAACAAAAATATGAGGACAATAATCTAACTCTGGTACAAGCTTATGTAAGTGTTGACAAGCAAAAAAATATCACCAGCAGAGAAGACACCGAAAGAGGTAGGTCATTCTTATTCTTGACTCTCGGGGTTTTATGTGCATCCTGCTTGACTGTAGAAGATGGAGGCAAGAGGAAGCTTATTGTACCAGAAAATGGAATGATTAGTTTAAACATTGCTTTGACACCATTGAGATTAGGTGCATACAGCACACGAACCACCCATCCTCATTTATTAAATTTATTTCAAAGTCTTGTTGATGGATTAAAGCTGGATGTGCAAATTGTCAATCCTTATGAGTTAAAAACCAAAGGACAAATGCTTGTTGACACAGAAGATGCGACATTTATCGCAAACGCAGATACAATGTCTTGCAGTAGGCCTGCTACGCGAAATGCACATCTTGAAGGCAAGGGATTTAAGCATTGCGGACGATGTGTTCCTTGTATTATCAGAAGGGCGGCATTAAAGCGAGCGGGCGTTGCTGATTCTCAAGGAGACTTATCCAACGAAAAAAAATATAGATTTGATATACTTACTGAACCCGTAAGTGCTTCGAACATCAAGGGCGAAAACATAATGGCTTTTAAATATTTCATTAATCAATCGGATAAGCACAAGAGTTATGTGGACTCTATGATCCGCGTGACCGGACCTTTAGAGAATGTTAAGGAGTACCTAGATATGTATAAAGAAAGTATTAAAGAGGTCAGGAGCTTGATTGACCCAATTAAAGTTACAAGTTAGTGCATGGTGTCTTATGTTGATACGCACTGCCATCTTGATCTCTTTGCAGATATTAGAAACTCTGTTAGTGTCGAGGATGAGACATCGATTAAAACGATCACGGTTACCAATGCTCCTTTTTTATGGAAGCACAATAACTTATTATTTAAAGATTGCCGCAACATTAGACCGGCACTTGGTTTTCACCCTGAATTAGCTGCAAAGCGTATCAATGAACTGGATCTTTTCAAAACATTGAGTAAAGACATAAAATATATAGGCGAGATTGGTTTAGATGGATCTATTATACATAAAGAAACAAAAGTTGAACAGTTAAAAGTCTTTCAAACGATTTTAAGTTTCCTTAAACCCTTAGACAAAAAAATATTAACCATACACAGTAGGAATGCTGCCGAACGGACAATAGCTGAACTTAGTACAACGCTTAAGAATACAGAGCACAAGGTAATATTGCACTGGTTTACTGGATCTATTAACGAACTCAATTTAGCTTTAAAGGAAGGCTTCTTTTTTTCAGTAAACCACAAAATGCTGTATTCTAAGAGAGCAATTGATATTTTAAATAATATACCCAAAGAAAGAATACTGACTGAGACAGATGCTCCATTTACCTTCGATGAGAGGGTTATGACCAGGCAAAAATCCTTGGATTTGACAATTGATGGTCTTGCAGGGCTTTGGAAAATGTCTTATCAAGATACTAAAGATAAGATATATCTTAATTTTAAAGACCTTCTAATTAAATAGTTTCTTTAATCTTCCGACACTTATCTTCGCCCAGCCAACCGCGATTGGTAAGTTGTCATTTAAACAAGCCACCATCCGCTCTAATAGAGTACAAAAAACGATGTCATAAAAATCCTTTCACCTTGTCTATCAGTGAGTTTTTGATATTGTTTTGATTAATAATTGCAAATCACTTGTGAAATGTTCCGAAATTCGTACTTTTGGGAGTACAAAAGCCCATGCATGTCCGCATTGGGCTTTTTTGTTGATCGTCTTTGACCAACGCAAGGGTCAATTGGGTTTATTGTAATAACTCATCCCCCTTTAATCTCATTGTTACAAGTTTTCAAAATAATTCGGCGGGAAAAACTCCTGGTGATATTTGATTCCCAATTCTTTAATTTTCGCGGCGAATTCTTCCGTCATTACCGGCGGCGGTAGAAATGTTCCCTGCACCGTAGGCTGGCCAAATTCAATAAACATATCATCCATACCTGCCGGTGTAACTGTGCAAATTAAATGGGCCAGGTTATCCGATTTGTTTTTGAACTGATGCACTATCCCGCCTAAAGGGATATCTACATAATCGCCCTTTTTAGCAGTGTGCGTTGCATCGCCGGCTTTCACCTCTATCTCACCCTCAACAACGTAAAACGACTCGTTAACATCTTTGTGCGCATGTGGCCCCGGCCCGCCGTTTGCCGGAACCAGCATCTCGATCACGGCGAAAGCACCATTGGTTTGCTTTCCGCTGATCAGCACGCGGTAATTACCGCCCATAACCGAGTAGACCTGACCATCTCCTGCTGCAGATAGAATAGCTTTATTGTTTGAATTTTCCATTATATTTGATTGTACATACAAAAGCACCTATAGTTACAAAAGTTTTTGTTAACGTTAAATAAGCTGCGATTTTATTTGATTACTTTACTTTTTTAACTGCGTAACAAAATCACGATAATAATTAATACCTATTGCGTATTAAACACACAATGAGTATTTTGTGCTGCTATTTCAACAGCGTTAAACCGATAAATATTTATATGAGATTAAAATTTACCTTATCATTTGCCGCACTATGCGCGGTGATATTTATTTACAGTAAAATTCCGGTAAAGCCGCGAATACTGGTGTTCACCAAAACATCAGGTTATCACCATGCCTCAATCCCTTTGGGTAGTGCCGCCATTATCAAATTAGGGCAAGAGAACAATTTTGCGGTAGATACTACGTCCGACGCTGCTAAAATCACAGAGAGTAACCTAGGCAAATACTCAGCAGTAGTATTTTTAAGTACTACCGGTTACATGCTCAATAATTACCAGCAGGCCGACCTGGAGCGCTATATGCAGGCGGGCGGTAATTTTGTAGGGGTGCATGCCGCTGCAGATGCCGAATATGATTGGGCTTATTACGGCCGTTTGGTTGGCGGTTTTTTTGACAGCCATCCCGAGCAGCAAGAGGCAAAGTTAAATGTAGTTGATAAAAACCATGCATCAACCCGCTCGCTCCCCGATGTTTGGACGCGTAAGGATGAGTGGTATAACTACAAAAACCTGAGCAAAAAAATACATGTATTGATCAATCTGGACGAAACAAGCTACAAAGGCGGCAACAATGGCGTTAACCATCCTATTGCCTGGTATCAAAATTTTGAGAACGGCCGTTCTTTTTATACTGGATTGGGACATACGGACGAATCATACAGCGACCCTGCCTTTTTAAAACACTTATTAGGTGGCATCCAATATGCCATTGGCGACAATAAAAAACTGGATTACTCGAGGGCTACAACTCAATGCGTACCTGAAGAAAATCGTTTTGCAAAAACACAACTGAACGAGGGCACCTTATTTGAGCCGACCGAAATGACCGTGTTGCCTAACCTGGATATCCTGGTGGCACAAAGACGTGGTGAAGTGATGATCTATAAGAACAGCACCAAAACTATGAAACAGGCGCTTAAGCTTGACGTTTACTGGAAGACCCATACCAAAGGAGTTAACGCTGAAGAAGGCATCCTAGGTTTAAAAGCTGACCCTGATTTTAAAAACAATCATTTTGTGTACGTTTATTACAGCCCTGTAGATACATCGGTTAACCGTCTGTCACGATTTACCCTGACCGGCGATTCCATCAATATAAAAAGTGAAAAGATTGTCTTACAACTTTATTCCCAGCGCGAGATCTGCTGCCATACAGGCGGATCGATAGCTTTCGGCCCGGATAGGATGTTGTTCCTTTCAACAGGTGACAACTCTACCCCTTTTGATGAGCCGGGTAAACGTACCATCAATACTCATGCTTTCGCACCTTTAGATGATCGCCCTGAATTTTTGAACCACGACGCAAGGCGTTCGGCAGGTAACACGAATGATCTGCGCGGAAAGATCCTGCGTATCAAAATGAATGAGGATGGTACTTATGCTATACCTGATGGTAACTTGTTCAAAAAAGGACAAGCAAAAACCCGCCCCGAGATTTATGTAATGGGCGACAGGAACCCTTACCGTATCCAGGTTGACCCTAAGAACAGCTATCTGTACTGGGGCGAAGTTGGCCCGGATGCACAGGCAGATAGTTTGGAAACACGCGGCCCACGTGGCTACGATGAATTTAACCAGGCTAAAACAGCAGGCTTTTTCGGCTGGCCATATTTCATTGCTAATAATATTCCCTATCGCGAATATGATTATGCTACAGGCAAGGTAGGTATCAAATTTGATCCTATGCACCCTGTTAATAATTCCCGTAATAATACAGGTTTGGTTGATCTGCCGCCGGCACAGCCGGCAATGATCTATTATCCTTACGCAGCTTCTAAAGAGTTTCCGCAAGTAGGTACAGGCGGCCGTAACGCAATGGCAGGGCCTGTTTATTATACAGATATGTATCCTAAGGCAACGCGCATGCCTGATTATTTCAATAAAAAAGTAATCTTTTACGATTGGATTCGTGGGTGGATCAAGCTGTTAACTTTGCAACCTAACGGCGACCTGGATAAAATGGAACCATTTATGGCGGGTACAAAATTCAATAACCCTATTGATATGGAAACCGGGCCTGATGGTAAGATCTACGTATTGGAATACGGATCCGGCTGGTTTGCAAAAAACAAGGATGCTGGTATTGCCCGTTTAGATTACAACACTGGCAACCGTGCTCCTGAAGTGGCAAGCATTACATCAGACAAAAGTTACGGGGCTTTGCCTTTGCCGGTAACATTTACGGTTAAAGCTACCGATCCTGAAAAAAATAATATGACCTACATTTGGAATTTAGGCAACGGTGTTAAGAAAACCACCACTCTTCCTAAGCTTATATATACATACACTAAAAAAGGAAACTATAATGTTTCTGTTGACGTGAAGGACGATATGGGTGCAACAGGAACCAGCAAAACCACTGCGGTTTTAGCAGGGCAGGATTCGCCGGACATGAAAGCTAAAATGGCTAAAATGAAGGCAAATGCAGTTGGCAAAGCACTGGTAATGTCGATGGATTGCAAGGCTTGCCATAAAGTATCCGAAAAATCTGTAGGCCCGTCATTTACCGATGTTGCCAAAAAATATCCGGCTAACGCAGCGTCTACTGCTCATTTGAGCAGGAAGATAGTTACAGGTGGCCACGGCGTTTGGGGCGATGTTGATATGCCAGCACACCCAAGCATTAAGCCGGCAGAAACCAAGGCAATTGTAAATTGGATCTACTCACTTAAATAAGAAATGCATTTCTTTACGGCGGATATGGTGAAAACATCATATCCGCTTTTTATTTTTTATGAAACAACTACTCTCCTTTTTATTATTCCTGAGCATAATCAGTTCAGCGTTTGCACAAAACCGATCAAATTTTAATGGTACTGTTACCAATGCCAACCAACAGCCGGTGGTTGGGGCTACGGTAAGTTTACTAAACACCAATTTTGTAACCGGTACAAACACCAAAGGTGTATTTGGATTCGTGGGCATTCCTAACGGACGGTACACTTTACGCATTAGCAGTGTGGGTTATGCAGCTATCAATCAATTTATAGTTGTGGACGGTAACCAAACAACAAATGTCCATTTGACAGAAAGCAGCAACAGGTTAGAAGAGGTTGTTGTAACCGCGCAAAAGCGAGAGGAAGCAGCACAACAGGTCCCTGTAAGTATATCTACTCTTTCGGCAAAGCAGGTGCAAGATTACCGCGTTTGGAACCTGCGCGACCTCACATCTATAATACCTAACCTTTATTCCGCCAATCCGGGTGATGGGCGTAACGTTACCGGTGTCCGGGGTATTGCAACCACATCGTACGATCCTGCGATTGCAACTTATATAGATGGTGTTAATCAATTTGGCCTGGATACCTATATACCTCAATTATTTGATGTAGAACGTGTTGAAGTTTTACGCGGCCCGCAGGGTACTTTATTTGGCCGTAACGCCATGGGCGGTGTAATCAACGTGATTACTAAACAACCGGAAAACTTTACAACCGGCTTTGCCGAAGTTAACTTTGGCAGTTACGGGCAGCGGCGGTATAGTCTGGGTTTACGTACGCCTTTGATCAAGGATAAACTTTTTTTAGGCGTAGCCGGTTTGTATGATGGTTTTAATGGGTTTTACACTAATCAGTTCAATAACACTAAACTAGATAAGCAGCACTCTTTTACAGGCAATTATTATATTAAATACCTGGCTTCGCAGTCGTTTAATCTGACACTTAATATAAAAAATTACGCCAATCGTAACAACGGACCGTTTGCTTTAAGTGGATCACCTGCAGATGCCTTGGCTCAGCCTTTTCAGGTGAGCCAGGATGCAACAACTAGAATGATAGATAACATTTTTAACGCTTCACTATCTGCGAATTACGCCGGTAAGGGATTCAACTTTACATCAAATAGCACTTATCAGCAAAATTACCGTTACTACACTGTGCCGATCGATGGTGATTTTTCGCCGGCAGATGCAGTGTCTGTTGTAAACAATTATGGCCCGTCATTCAACAAGGTAAAAGTCGCTACGCAGGAATTCAGATTCTCCTCACCGGCATCGGCAACTAATTGGAAATGGACAACCGGGCTTTATGGTTTTTACCGTTACAGCCCAAGTAAAACAGGCACCCACTTTGGTACCGATGCAGCGTTAATAGGCTCGCCTGTGACGGATGCAACTGCAATAAACACCAACATAGAACGTAATTACGGCGCAGCAATTTTTGGGCAGATAACTTATACCATTAACCCACAGCTGGATATCACCGCCGGGTTACGATATGATTATGAGCACAAGAAAGAGCACGTTAAAGGCGAATTCCAGCCGGATGGAGCCGACCCGATCACGACCCAAAACGATACCTCATCAACCGCACACTTTAAAGCATTTACGCCTAAAGTGAGCATTGCATACCATGTTACCGATAATAATAATCTATACGCGGCTTACAGCCGGGGTTTCAGGGCCGGCGGTATCAGCCAGTTAGGATCTGATCCATCACAACCGCCTTTGTTTTCCTTTAAGCCGGAATTTAGTAATAACTACGAGATCGGGTCAAAGAACTCGTTTTTAAACAACCGTTTACGCATCAATTTATCACTGTTTTATATAGCTGTGGATAATGCGCAGGTACCCACTCTTATTTTGCCGGCAGCAATAACCCTTACCCGTAATGCAGGCAGATTAAATAGTAAGGGTGCCGAAGCAGAATTTGCTGCAACACTGCTGAAGGGTTTAGAACTGGCTTATAACTTTGGTTATACCCACGCTCGTTACACCGATCTGCAGGTGGCAAGCAACGGCGCAGTCGTTAATTTAAACGGCAACAAGCAGGTCTATACGCCAAATGTGACATCATCGCTGGCGCTACAGTACGGCTACGCGTTGGGTGGTAACCTGCAAACAAAGTTAATAGCCCGCGGCGAATGGCGCTATTTAGGCAACCAATATTTCGATTTGGCCAACCAGATAGAGCAGAAAGCTTACAATTCGTTTAATGCCCGTATAGGCATAAGCACAACCCGCTACGAAATATTTGTTTGGGGCAGCAACCTCAGCAATAAACACTACATCGATTATGCGTATGATTTTGGCGCATCGCATTTAGGTAATCCGCGTGTATACGGTGTTACCATGCGTAAAAATTTTTAGTATGATTACAACGGGTCGCATGATAGCGGCCCGTTTAACTGCTGTCTGACTTTGGCGGGTTCTTTATAAAAATCAATGCCATAAGCGATGCGATGAAAGCCAGCCCGCTGGCGATTTTCATTACCTTGCCATAAGCCGAGATAAAACTCGTATGAAACGCCTCCCCAACTTTCTCTTTATCGGAAGATTTAACTATTAGCGGAACTTTTGCATCGCCAAGATTTACGGCCTGATTTAATACAGACTGTTGAGCCTGGGGATCAAGTTTCATTGGGGTTACTTGGTTTTGCAGCTGCCCCGAAAAGAAGAGTACAGCCAGCGCACCTATCACTGCATTAGCAAATACGTTAGCTATTCGCGTTAATGCATTGTTTACGCCTGAAGCGGCACCCGAAAGGTGCTCATCCACCGAACCCATAACTGCAGCAGTGAGCGGAGCTACTGTGAACGACATGCCCAAACCAAAAACTATGATGCCCGGAAAAAAAGTAACCCAATAAGCTGATGGCCCGGGGGTTTGTTTGATGAACGATAAGATCAGTAGCCCGGCACCAGTCACCGCAGGGCCGGTAACAAGCAGTAATTTAGGCCCATGCTTGTCAGCAATAGCACCGGCAAAGCGAGCCACACTCATCATAAGAATAGTGAACGGCAAAAAAGTAAGTCCTGATTGCAACTGTGTATACCCTTGCACTTGTACCAGGTTGAGGCCCATAAAAAGCATCCCTGCACCTAAGCCGGCATATAAAAAAAAGGTGAGCAGGTTAGCACCGCTAAAGGTGGCATTTTTGAAAAGTTGGAGCGGCATCATTGGGTACCTGCTCCGTTTTTCTATAACAACAAAACAGATCAGGAGCATAACACCTCCTAATAATGGTGCATACACCTGCCAATTTACAAAACCAACTTCCGGAGCGCGCAAAAAACCGAACGTTAAACACGCCAGACCCAATGCGATGGCTACTGCTCCCCAAACATCAATCGATTGATCAACACTTTCGTCGCGGCTTTCTGCAACAAAGCGCCACAGGAAAATTAATGCTGTTATACCAATAGGGATGTTAATGAAAAAAATGTACCGCCACAGTCCGGCATCGGCAAAGGCACCACCAAGAATTGGGCCGCCCATCGTAACAATGGTGGTAAAGGCCGACCATGTGCCGATCGCTTTACCCCGTTCCTTTTGAGTAATAGCTGATGATATCAGCGACAAACTACCAGGTATCATGAGTGCACCTCCAAACCCCTGCAACACGCGGAAGGCAATAAGAAACGGCACATTTGGGGAAAAACCGCAGGCTGCAGAGCCGCAGATAAAAACGAAGATCCCCGCCATAAAAACCTTTTTACGGCCAAGCTTGTCGCCCAATGAACCGCCAACTAAGATTATCGCGGCAAGTATCAATAAGTAGGCATTTAATATCCAGAAAAGGTCTGTACCACTGGCATTAAGATTTTTTTGCAATGACGGCAAAACAACATTTAAAGCAGTACCATCTATAAACGCCATAGCCGACGCCATTATGGACGATACCATAATCCATTTGCCAGCCTTACTGTTTAGCGCTACTGTAGCCATAGTACTAAGCTACAATTTAATTTAGTAAGCTTGTTTGCAATCGTTTTGTATATGGCTAGCCCTTTACCACCAGTGCATTTACATCATCAAGTAAAAAACAATGCGAAAATTTAGTCATGCCGGTCTTTGGGTAGTAATCTATAGCGGCAGGTGCAGCCAGCAGTATCAGTTTAGCAGTCGGCGTATGTAATTTTGTTTCGCGGATGAGGCGGACACCGATGCCTGATTTTTGAAATTGAACATCAACGGCCAGATCTGACAGATAGGTGCAAAACGCAAAGTCGGTTAGCGATCGGGCCACACCGAGAAGTTTGCCATTGTTACGGGCGGTAATAATAAGGCTGGCATTTTTAAGCATTGATTCTATGCGGGCCACATCGTTTACCGGGCGGCGTTCGCCAAGTGTGCTACGGTTTAGCACATCGATGAATTCTTCGGTGGGCAGTGAGTACTCGCGCTGAAAATCAATATTCTGCAAAGCCATATAAACCGGTTTAAGTAAGCTAATAGGCCAAATGTGATAAAATCAACCAGAAAGCCAATAGGCCAACTCAAACAAACGGGTTAGTCCAGCCAGGTGTAGGAATTGTTAGCAATTTAATAAACGCCATCGGGTGGTTGGTAGTCCAGGATAAAGTCGGCTATTTCTTTTTGTTCGTCAGCAGATAATTGTTTACCACGGTATTCCCAGTCGGCATTTTCTTTATTAACATTCATCTCCCCCAAAAAATTCGGATCGTTTTCGTCCACATGTTCAATAAACTCGCGGTGGTCATCGGTTAAAAAATCGGCGTTGAATAATTTATAAATTCCCGTTTCCCATAGTCCCCTTGCGGTTACTATTTCCACTTCCCGCTCGTTAGTTGTACCTTGATTTACTTTTAAAACAACCATAAATTTTAGCCTTTAAATAACAGACAAGTAAGTGTTAAACTTGTTTCATTTTCAAACGTGATCTGACTTGATTTCGTTGTCGGCAACTTCAATAATCTCTCGCTCAACTGTAATTGTGCATTCACTAACGAAGGCGGCCAATGCGCCAACAGCAGCAAATACCGGGGCGAATATTGCAGCCACCACACCAATGGTAAGCGGAAACGAAAGTAGCTCCCTGCATGATTTATCATTGATAGTAATTCGTGTAACGTTACCTTCGGCAATTAACTCTTTGATTGTTTTAAGTAGGTTTTCGCCGTGCAGGCTAAAGGTTTCTTTTGTTGTCATGACAGTTTAGTTTTGAACTTTAGACAACCTGACTGACGAAATATTACAGCATTATTTGACAAAACTAAGTAACAGGCCCATAGCGAGGTACATTCCCGTTTTTTCAAAAAAATCTTTTAGCAATAATACCGATGGGTGAAGCCCGCTTTCAGCAATCTCCGGATCAGCGGTCTCGGAGAAATCACTAAATTTAGAAAATTCTTTCGCAGTGGTTTTTTTAAACGCCATAGGCCATTGGCCAAAATGGCGCTCGGAAATTTCGCCTTGAGCCAGCTTTACAACGCCGGTATGGCGGTTATCTTTGTTAATTCTTTCGAATGCGGCGTTTATATCTTTCTTCTCCCCTTCCAAAACCTGCATAAACGTCCCTTCGCTGTATAACATTATACCTGTGATACCATCTCGTTTATTATTAGTACGGCTGGTATTCACAATTTTGTTGAGCTCCTCACCGCTTAAGGGGGCGGTGGCAGCACTTACATAACAAATGTATTGCATTTAGATAGGGGTCTGTACTTTACTGTAAATATTTATCATTAGGTGTTTAAAAAAATAATGAACCATGATTTTTGTCATTTTAATAATTTGCCTTTCCGGAAACTAGATTTGTAATACAAATTGTAAAAATCTAAAGGTTTAATAATATAATCGTCCATCCTGTGTCAATGCAAGTCCTGATTATCTATTTTCATACAATACGGCAGTCATGACAATTATCACCGGCCTGTTCTATCTATGATTGTTGCGCCTATCTAAATCTAGCAGTTTAACTGCACGTGATTCACTCAATTATTTTCACGATATCGTGTATAAAAAAATGCTTGTGGCCCGTTTGGACTTTGGAATTAAACAGATCTTTAGTTCCTCCAGCGATTAGTAGGTGGTTGATAGCTTCGCTATCATGTTCCTATTAGGCCTTATTGATTAAACTCTGTAAAATCTTCGTTATAATCTACCGGCTAATTCCAGGGAAACAAGATGTAGCCTTTTGTATCCAATTGAGATACAGGTAATACTACAATAAACCCCGGCACGTTAAACAGATGAAGCAAGCGGCGATCGTTCAAAAATGACCCTTGTGGTAACCTCATCCTGTAAATAGATAGACAGCACTTGCGCCCGAAGGCACTACAGATGCTGTTATAAAGTAAAGTCGAAGGAGATACTGGCCCAATTACGTTGCTGGGCAAAACAAGGCTACATCAATACGTGTTGAATAATTTACATCGCCCATGAAAATATTTCAGCAAACAATAAGTCTCGGCCAAAGACGCCGTGGCTTCCATATCATAACATCAGAAATTGAGCGTGCGCTGCCCCAAATCAGGGAACTGAAGGCGGGCATTTGCCAGGTGTTCATCCAACATACTTCTGCATCGCTTACGATCAATGAAAATGCCGATCCGACCGTTAGACAGGATTTTGAGATGTATTTTAACAAGGCAGTGCCCGAAAATGACCCCGATTACCAGCACGATTATGAAGGTTCTGACGATATGCCTGCACACCTTAAAGCAGCGATGCTGGGCTCATCGGTAACCATACCGGTGACTAACGGAAGGCTTGCTTTGGGTACCTGGCAAGGCGTTTATCTGTGTGAGCACCGTGACCATGGCGGCAGCCGCAAGCTTGTAATAACTGCGTGGGGCGAATAGTGTCGTTATCTACCCTGATATTTGTCGTATTAGCACCATGGTAGTTTGCCGCCCTGCAGCTAAATTTGGGTGTAATTCAATAAGATGGAAACGATAGAAATTAAACAGTCCGAAAAGCAGATCATTGCATCCGAAGCAATGCTGCTGAACAGCAGTTTCAACATGGTGTGCCTTAATGGTACATCGTTCAACGACATTTCGGCAACGAATGTAAAGATCGCCGATGCCAACCTAAGCGACCTGGAGATTGAAGGCGCGCAATTAGGCGGCGCCTACATCCACAAAATTGGTATGCCGCCTGAGGGCCACCCGGCTTATGACCCCAATAAAAAGCAACGCCCTTTACGGTTTGAGGACTGTGACCTTAATAACAGTAGCATCCATAACTGCGATCTGTCGGGTGTTGCCATAACGGATTGTAACACCGCAGGCATGACCGTAAACGGGATAGCAGTAGATGAACTTTTAAAAGCTTATAAGGGGTAAAAAACGACACAACTATTAACAAAGGTTTACACTTTTTGCAATTTTATTTTATAAATAGTTGTCAATCAACTATTTACAAAAAACGTGGGTTAACATGATTTTGGGTCTTTTGTAATGTTATATTATACGTGTGGCTGGTGTTTTTTAATCTTTACAAATATAAGTTTGGTGGTAGGGCAATTGCTTTTTATTGCTACACTATTAATCGGAACCAATACATTACCTTCAGGATAGTATACCGCAGTGTTGCGTTCCGGTATGTCATAGGGTACAATCACAAATAGCCGGGCTACGCGTTCAATTCCATCATAGTAATTAAAAATATCAACCTTATCACCCTGTAAAAACCCTGCTTTAGCAATATCCTTCGGGTTCATAAAAATCACCCTGCGCTCATTATGTATGCCGCGATACCGATCTTCCAAACCGTAAATAGTGGTATTGAACTGGTCATGACTGCGGATGGTGGTCAAAATGTATTCATCATCCGCCATTGAATGATCCGGGATCTCCGTAATTGTAAACGGTGCTTTATCCTTAAATGCTTCCGTTTCAAACTTGCCCTCGCGCGCTGCATTAGGCAGGTAAAAGCCTCCGGGCAACCTTACCCGTTGATTGTAGTTTTCAAAGCCGGGGATCACTTTGCCAATATCATCACGTACCGCATCGTAACTGTTGCCAAGCCTGTCCCAATCAACTACAGTGCGTCTCGCCAGGGTTGCTTTAGCCAGCTCACATATTATTTGTGTTTCGTTTAGTAGCTCTGTGGATACCGGCTCGAGTATCCCTTTAGACATTTGCACCACCCCCATCGAGTTTTCGCAGCTGATAAACTGCTCTACACCGCCCACTATGTCGTTATCGCTGCGGGCAAGTGTCGGCAAAATTATCGCTTCCTCACCGTGTATCAGGTGGCTGCGGTTAAGTTTGGTAGATACATGTACCGATAGTTCCAATTTGCGCATTGCGGCGGCGGTGAAATTAGTGTCGGGGGTTGCCGAAAGGAAATTGCCACCCATCGCAAAAAACACTTTGAGCTTGCCCTCATTCATTGCCTTTATCGAATCAACTACGTCAAACCCGTGCTCTTGCGGCGGGTTAAAACCGTAAAGCTCCTGAATCTTTTCCAGCTGCTTTTTCTGCGGCTTATCATATATCAGCATCGTACGGTTACCCTGTACATTACTGTGCCCGCGTACAGGGCATAAACCGGCGCCGGCTTTGCCTATGCTGCCTTTTAATAGGGTAAGGTTCACAATTTCCTTTACAGTATCAACCCCGTTCTTATGCTGTGTTATGCCCATTGCCCAGCAAATAATAATCCTGCTTTTGTGCTTCAGCATGTCCGCTGCTTGCTGCGCCTGTGCTACCGGTACGCCTGCTGCAGCACAAAGGGCATCTACATCAAAGTGTTTAACCTTGTCGATAAATTCGTTGTAACCAACAGTTTTCTGGTTAATAAATTCCTGATCGAACACCTTTCCGGGCTCCTGCAATTCGGCATCGTAAAGCAGCTTTTCTATCGCCTTAAAAAGTGCCATATCGCCGTTTATCTGCACCTGCAGGTACAAATCGGCCAGTTGGGTACTGATACCCATAATACCCTTAGCCGATTGCGGATTTTTGAATGCCATTAAACCTGCTTCATGCAAAGGGTTTATTGCAATGATCTTGGATCCTTTTTTCTTAGCCTTTTCCAACGCGGTGAGCATCCTGGGGTGATTGGTACCGGGATTTTGGCCCATTATAATGATCACGTCCGTATCGTAAAAGTCATTAAGGGTAACGGTGCCCTTACCTATACCTATACATTCTGCCAGCGCTACACTGGTTGATTCATGGCACATATTTGAGCAATCGGGCATGTTGTTAGTACCGTATTCTCTTACAAAAAGCTGGTAAACAAACGATGCCTCATTACTTGTACGGCCTGATGTATAAAACACCGCCTCGTTTGGTGATGCCAGACTGTTCAATTTAGCGCCAATTTTATGAAAAGCATCATGCCAGCTTATGGGCTGATAATGCGTACCACCTTTGGGCAGGTAAACCGGCTGTGCAATGCGGCCTTTTTTACCGATCTCCATATCGCTTAATAAAGCCAGACCTGCAACAGAATTTTGAGCGAAAAAATCGGCTGTAAGTTTTTTGGTCGTCGCCTCTTCGGCCAACGCCTTCGCTCCGTTTTCACAATACTCTGCTATGGGCGAGCGGTCATCATCCGGATCAGGCCAGGCACAGCTGCTGCAATCAAAGCCGTCCTTTTGGTTCATTTTAAAGAGTGCGCCAGGACCACGTACCGCACCCGTTTGCTCCAATATATCGGCAAAGGCAGCGGCTACTGCAGGGATACCGGCAGCCCATGTTTCGGGCTTGGTTACTTTTAAGTGCACTAACTTCTCCGGGTTTTGTGCAGCCGGCTGCTCATCAATTTCTTTGCTCATGGCTTTTCTCTGCTAACGGGTTTGGGTAATTATCGCTCTGGTCTTCGTCAACGGTATCTAAACAAGTAAAATCTTTTTCTACCAGTAGATGCAGTTCGTTTTCGGTATGGTCAAACCCAACTAGTTCTGTTCCGGTCCACTGCGCTGCTATTTTTTGTGGTACTAACAGGGTTATAATATTGTTGTGAAACGATGCGGAAACTTTATCCTGAGCGGTTGTTTGCAAAATATACGTAAGTGCGTCATCACCTATCTGGATCTTTTCCTTTATCAGGCCATCATGTGCAAAGCGTTCAACTTCGCTGCGGGTAAGCCTGTATCTTAATGAATTACTTTTGATACGAATCTTCATAAACCGGTATTTGGATGCGCTGTGGCGCGTTATAAATATTGAACCTTTCACCCCGCAAAAAACCTACTAGGGTAATATTGAATTCCCGGGCCAGCTGCACTGCCAAACTCGATGGCGCACCTACCGCGGCAATTATTGATATACCGGCCATAGCAGCTTTTTGCACCAGTTCAAAACTGGCCCTGCCGCTAAGCAGCAAAACATGGTTGTTAAGCGGTAAAATGTTTTGATTAAGGGCTGCACCGATCAGTTTGTCGAGGGCATTGTGGCGGCCAACGTCTTCACGCAGCAGCAGCAGCTTACCATCTGTAGTAAATAAAGCGCAACCATGCAGCCCGCCGGTGGCCTCAAAAACCTGTTGCATACGGCGCAGCGTATCGGGCAGCTTGATAAGCGTTTCAGTATTGATCGTAACACCGCTATCATCCCCGTTACTATAATTACTCACCGTGCGTATGGCGTTTATAGACCCCTTTCCGCACACGCCGCAGCTGGACGTAGTATAAAAGTTCCGTTCGGTGTTTTGCAATCGCGGAACGGCACCTTCGGCAAGGCTTACAACAATAACGTTCTCCTTATTTTCCGCACAGGCAATAAACTGGTGACTCGATTCCCCTACTTCATTTGCTGAGGTAATGACGCCTTCGGTAAACAGAAATCCGATGGCAAGTTCACTGTCGTTGCCCGGTGTACGCATGGTAACCGAAATATTTTGAACCGTGCGACTGTCAGCAGGGCCATGTTCCAGCCTGATTTCCAGCGGCTCTTCAATGGCAATCGCATCATTAACGGTGGTGCTTATACCATCCGCTACGCGGGTTATTGGTATGTTTTGAACGGCTTGTGGGGGCATACTCAAATATACAATTCGCTAAACCGATTGTTGCTGTTTTGCAACAACCTAATTGCGTATTCGATGTTATGAACAAGATTGTTGCATATTTGTGGCATTAATAATTTATGGAGATCAAAATACTTGCGTTTGGGATTGCCAAAGATATTTTTGGGGCAGCGTTTGTAAACCTACCTTTACCAGATAATGCAGATACTGCGCTGCTTAAGACCGCGCTCGAGAACCGATACCCAAAATTGAAACAGTTAGCCAGTTACATGGTGGCTGTAAATAACGAATATGCGGCAGATGGCCTGACAATAAACGAAAGCGACGAAATAGCCATTATACCCCCCGTGAGCGGCGGATAACAATATACTACACGGTTGGAAACACAGATAGAAATTCATTCGGAGGCATTAGATATACAGGCCTGCATCAACTGGGTCATGTCGCCTGATTCTGGTGGGATAGACGTTTTTATAGGCACAGTACGCAACGCTACCAAAGGTAAAACGGTAATAAAGCTCGATTTTGAGGCTTACGAGCCGATGGCTATTAAAGAGATGAATAAAATTGCCGAACAAGCGTTCGAAATGTGGCCTTTAAAGAAAGTGCTGGTACATCACCGCACCGGTTCATTACAAATTGGCGAGGTTCCTGTTGTGATAGCGGTATCGGCAGCTCACCGGGATGCCGCATTTGAGGCCTGCCGGTATATTATAGATACGCTAAAGCAAACTGTACCTATCTGGAAAAAAGAGTTTTTTGAAGATGGCGAGGTTTGGGTGGCCGCTCACCCATAGTGTTTAGCTTTAATCGGTTTTAAGCCAGTCGCCTAACCCACCTGATAAAGAGAAGGCGTTTACACGGGGTAATTCCTGCTGTAGCAACTTTACTGCTTCGCCGCTCCTCTTGCCCGATGAACAGTAAAAAATATACATATTACCCGCCTCAAACAGATCAAGGTTATCTGCCACCTCATCAAGCTCAAAGTGGAGCCCGCCGATATCAAATTCATCCCGTTCCTGGTCGGTGCGCACATCAACCAGTGTTGCTTTACCATCAGCTATCATCTGCCGGGTTTCCGCAGCAGTTAAGATTGGGATTTCAGCAGTAGGTTGTAATGTTCTAATGTTTGTTTTGGAGGTTTTGCCCAATCCTATTATCCTGCTTTGCATGCTTTGCGCATCAAAAAGCAGCACCTTACCAGCAAGCACCTCGCCGGTGCCTGTGATGATTTTAATAACTTCGTTTGCCTGCATACACCCGATCATACCTGCCAGAGTAGGTATTACCCCACCTACTGAACAATTGGGGATCTGTGCGGCATTTACCTGCGGATATAAGTCGCGGTAGTTAGGACCGCGGGTACCATCGGCATTAGGCAGGTTCCAAACGGCCACCTGGCCTTCGTATTGGTATATGGCCCCGTACACCAACGGCTTATTTTGTAAAACTGCGGCATCGTTTAGCAGATATCGCGTCTCGAAATTATCCGTACCATCAAGTACAAGATTGTAATCCTCAAATACTTGCAATACATTATAAGATGTGATCTTTGTAGTATGCAAGTTTATTTGTATGCCCGGATTTTGTGCGGATAACCGTGCGTGTGCAACTTCGGCCTTTAGCAAGCCAATGTCATCCGGAGTATAAAGGATCTGGCGGTGCAAATTGCTTTCTGATACCCTATCATAGTCGGCTATGCCTAATGTGCCTACCCCACTGGATGTTAAGTATTGCGCAGCAGGGCAACCCAAACCGCCTGCACCGACAATCAGTACTTTGGCCTGCTGCAACAGGCCTTGCGCCGATTGGTTAAAACCGGGCAACGCCATCTGGCAGCTATATCTTGCCCAATCATTTTGCATCTTTAGTTGCTGTTTTTTGATGAAGGATGAGTTTTATGCGCTCCATTTCTTCCGGTGTGTTAACATTGGCCAGTGCGTTCTCATCCGATTGCGAAAGTAGCGTAACGTCACTGTTGATAAGTACCTTACGAGGACAGGAATATCCTTGTGATAAAAATTGAAGTAACTTTGGATAACCTTTTGGTTCATAAATAGTTATCAGCGGTTCCGGAAAGTCATTATGCTGACTTTTAAATGCCGTAGCGATGCTCGCCGGGTTACGGTTAACTACCAGCGTTTGTAATACTACGTCGTCGACCAGCGGTAAATCACAGGCAATAACCAGCCATGCACAATCAGGCTGCTGGCGGAAAGCCGATAAGATAGCACCATACGGCCCAAGGCCGGTGAAGCTATCTGGGATGCTTGAATAATCAGGGTCTATCTCCTGTTGCTGGTCTACGTCCCGGCAGGATATAAACACGTTGGAGCAATGTTTTTTTAGCAAGTCGGCCATATAATAGCGCTGTTCTTTACCAAACCAATTCATTGCCCCTTTGTCCGATCCCATGCGGGTACTTTTACCACCTGCGAGTACCAGCCCATGTAAAACGGGTGTGGCCCGCTGTAAACGCTCTGCAAAGAAGTTGATGATTTGTTGAATATCTTCATTTAAACGCAGCACAGGCACTTTTCGCCATTCAGGAAAAGTGATTTGGATATAATCAGGGATCACATCAGTATTATCGGCAAGTAAAAACAATTCGACATTTGTTAATTGATCAAGCCGTTTTTGCAGTGAGGCATATTTATTAGGATCGATAATTACAACCTGAGCTTTGGCCTGCTGGTGATTACCATTTACCAAAATCAAGTCCATCTGCGAGAACAACTCCCTTTGTTTAAAAGCGTCTAATGGTTCGTTATAATTGAGTTGGCTGTAGTTGATCTGATCTGTATATTCTAAAACAGCGCCGTTAGCTAATTTGCCCGGCACTTGTACAATGTCGTTTGGATGCGAGGTGTCCGCATAAGCGCATTTGTACCGGGTAGACAGCGCGGTTATCACCTGATCGGCCAAAAATTTTATCACCGTGCAGTGTCCGCCTAAAATAGCCCATTCATTGCGCCCAAAGTTACCTGTTAAGGGTCTGGTAATGTTTGCGTGCTTGCTATGCTCTTTTGAAATCACGCTTACCTCCTGTTTTCTCGATCAACTTTGTTTCCTTGATAACAATATCATGGCTCATGGCTTTGCACATATCATAAACCGTAAGCGCCGCCATTGATGCACCGACCAAGGCCTCCATCTCGATTCCCGTTTTTGCCGTAATGCTGGCCGTGCATTGGATCACCACTTCGTAAGCTGATGAAACGCGAATGGTTACTACGCAGTTCTCCATCCCTAATGGATGACAAAGCGGGATAAGATCACCGGTTTTTTTGGCTGCCATAATACCGGCTATGATCGCCGTTTGAAAAACCGCTCCTTTTTTAGTCTGTAGTTCCCCCCCGCTTAATAATTCCATAATTTCAGCAGGTAGCACCACAATGCTTTGCGCTGTTGCCGTACGCCACGTTACCGCCTTTGCTGATACATCGACCATTGCCGGGTTATTCTGATTGTCTAAGTGACTAAGCATATTTAAAATTTGATCACGGGGAAAACTTCACCTTTTTTAAACTCATTTCGATTGGCAGGCAGTTCTATAAATGCATCTGTATCAGCTAAATTAGCAAAATCACCAGAACCATTGCCTTCAATGGGCTGCGCCTGCAATACGGCCTGCTGTGAGTAACTTAGCTTAACCTGCAAAAAGTAGGTTAACGGCGGTGCAAAATTAAAGTCAGTAATTAACTGCGCATAAATTGCAGTTTGCTTTGGCAAACCTAAAGTTGCATGTAACCATGATAAAAAATAGCGGTGCAGGCACATAAACGTGGCTACCGGGTTACCCGGAAATGCGAATACCACAGCTCCTTTTGCGTGTTTGCCAAACCAAAACGGCTTGCCCGGCCGCTGCTGAACTTTATGAAAAAGCTTATTTACCTGCAAATCTTCAAGGGCTTGCGGTATATAATCGAATTTACCCATAGAGATGCCGCCGCTGAGCAGCAACACATCATAATTTTGAAGGCAATTTTGTATCTGAGTTTTAGTAACCTCGGGATCATCGGGGATATGAATGGTATCGGCATCCAGGCCATGATTTTTAAGCGCTGCTTTGATCGTGTAGCTATTCGAACGCCTTATCTGGTAATCAGACGGTGTATCGTTAACATCTACCAACTCATCGCCCGATGATATGATCATCACCCTGGGTAGTTTTTTGACGGTCAATAACACCGCGCCAACCGATGCTGCCAGGCTAATGATAGCAGGTGTAACCAGTTGGCCTGAACTTGCTACTACATTGCCTAATTCCTTATCCTTACCCTTTAGGTGAATATTTTGTCCTTGTTTAATATCATTAGTCAGCAACCGGGCATTGCCGTTAGTTATCTCTACATCTTCGTAACGGATTACAGTATCCAAATCACCTGACAGCGCAGCTCCCGTCATGATCTCGATGCATTCGTTGTTGGTTTCAATCGCAATCGGTTCATCTCCTGCGGCTTGGGTTGCTGCAATTCTAAACGTATTTACCCCATCTACAATATCCGAATATTTGATCGCTATACCGTCCATTGTCACCCGGTTAAAAGGCGGCAGATCGCGGTCGGCAAGAAAGTCTTTCGCTAATACACGGCCAAGGGCTTGTTCAAACGGGACCTCTTCAGTCCCGTAATCTTCTATCTGGGCGAGTATGATTTGCTCGGCTTGTTCTACGGTAATCATACTATAAATTGTTAACCGCCAATGGTAGCCATCGACTCATGGAAATCCGGATTTTCAAGGCGTTTGCGTTCGGCCTGCCAACCGTCTTTCTCGCGGTTATTAAACGCATTCCTCAATATCCCCTCAAGTGAAACATCATCGGTGCCGGCACGCATCAGATCTTTGATATTCAACACACCATCATCATACAGGCAATTTTTTAAAGTGCCTTGCGGTGTAATTCGGATACGGTTACAGGTGCCGCAAAACGTACGCGAGTAAGCTGCAATAATACCTATACCGCCTTTGTGGCCCGGTATTTCATAGTTGTAGGATGTGGAATACAAAGGATCGGGAACTTTTTGAATAGTGGGGAAAACCCGTCGGATCTCATCAAAGATCCTTACATAATCCCAAACAATGCCACTGTAGCTGTGGCCTTCGCCATTGAAAGGCATTTCTTCAATAAAACGCACACTAACTGGTAAATCCTTGGTGAGTTCTACCAGCGGGATAATATCCTGCGTGTTTTTGCCTGTCATGACTACCGTATTGATTTTTACTTCAATATCATGCAGCAGCAATTGTTCCATCGTTTGCATTACGTTGGCAAATTCATCCCGACGGGTAATTGCAAAAAAACGGTTGGCGTCAAGCGTGTCCAGGCTTAAATTTATGGCTTTAACGCCAATGCTCTTCAATTGGGCAACATGGGGCGCGGTTATTACACCATTGGTAGTGATACTTAACTCCTTTAAACCATCAAGTTCAGATAGCGCAGTAAGCAGCTTCATAATGTCCTTACGCACAAAAGGTTCGCCACCAGTAATCCGGATCTTTTCAATTCCCATTTTCACCAACAAAGCGCAAGCCTGCAACATCTCTTCGTAGGTCATCAATTCCTTACGGGATAACCAATCAAGGCCCTCTTCGGGCATGCAGTAAAAACAGCGTAGGTTACACCGGTCGGTAACGGCCAGGCGCAGGTAATTAATTTTTCTTCCGTGATTATCTAAAAGCAAGTGCGTTAAAGTATGTGTTGATAACAATATCCGCAAATCAAAGTTTTGCAGTTGAATGTAAAGTTAGGAATTACAAAGCTGATATAAAGTGGCTTTATACATGCAAAAGCAATATATTTATAAAGCGAACAGAACCTAAAGTAACTGCAATTGTTGATTTACAAAATTTGGGTAATTAATTGAAAGAGTTAAAAGATATAATAGCGGCGTTTGAACACGCCCAGAATGGCGGTAAGCAAACGGCTTTAGCTACTGTTGTACATGTAGAAGGATCATCGTACCGTCGGGCGGGTGCCCGCATGCTGGTTACCGACGACGGACAATTAACCGGTGCCATTAGCGGCGGTTGTTTAGAAGGCGACGCGCTGCGCAAAGCCCGGCTGGTTATGGCCCAGCAAAAGCCAATGCTGGTAACTTATGATACTACGGATGACGAAGACGCCAAGCTGGGCGTTGGCTTAGGCTGTAATGGCATTATCCATATTTTGATAGAGCCGATTACTCCGGGGGCTATAAATAACCCTATCGACCTTTTTAAACGTTTTTTGAGCAGTCGCCAACCGGCGGTGCTGATCACCGTTTTTTCGTTAAATGACAAACAGGCACCGCAACCTGGCACATGTGCTTTGATGGATCATCAGGAGCAAGTTGCCGGGGTTTTTCCTGACGGAACGATACAGGATGCCGTTTTAGTGGATGCACGTTATGTACTTAAATACGGCAACTCCGTTACCAAGACATACATTTATCAGGATAAATTTACCTGTTTCATAGAATTGCTGCAACCGGCAGTTTCACTGGTAGTTGTTGGTGCGGGTAATGATGCTATCCCATTGACTAACCTGGCTTCGGTATTGGGTTGGCAGGTAACCGTAATTGATGGCCGCGCAAACTACTTGTCGCGCGAACGTTTCCCAGAGGCTCAAAAATTGATTGATGCCAAACCGGATTTGGCATTCGCTGATATCCTCATAGATAATCGCACCGTATTTGTGCTGATGACGCATAACTACAATTACGATATGGCCATATTAAAACAGTTACTAGAGCGGTTGCCTGTATATATCGGTGCTTTAGGGCCTAAGAAGCGTTTAGTAAGGATGCTTGATGAATTAAAAGATGAGGGTTTAACCATCACAACAGAACAGTTGCAATCTATTTACGGACCTGCCGGTTTGGATATCGGGTCTGAGAATTCGGAAGAAATTGCGCTATCGATCGTTTCAGAGATCCAGGCCGTGTTGCGCAAACGCAATGGCGCTTCGTTAAGGCATAAAGCAATCATTCATAACCGGACAGATGACCAGATTGCCCAGCAAGTTATTGCTACAGAACCAACCATACAATGAACGCCATTATCATCTTAGCGGCCGGGGCATCCAGCCGGTTGGGCACGCCAAAGCAGAACTTGAATTATAATGGTGAAACGCTCTTACAAACAGCTATAACGCAGGCTAAACGCGTATCGAAAACTGTTTTGGTGGTTCTGGGAGCCAATCGTGAAAATATCGAGTTTTCGGTTAAAGACCAAAGTATTGAAGTCCTTTACAACCCTCAATGGCCGGAAGGTATGGCATCATCCATTCGATTGGCTATCGAAAAAATCAGTAACGATTATCTACAGGTATCATCGGCCACTATCATGCTTTGCGATCAGCCGCATGCCGACAGCATTTTACTTAAACAGCTTGCAGACTCCGCATTAAAGGTTGACAAAGGCATTGTTGCTTCGGCATACAAAAACACGGTTGGTGCCCCTGCCCTTTTCAAACGCAAATACTTTCCCTATTTACTTGCGTTGAACGGTACCGAAGGTGCAAAAAAACTTCTAGACCAGCATGCTGACGATATGGTTTCTATTGAATTCCCTTTAGGTGCAATAGACATTGATACACCAACCGACTGGAAACAATTTACGGCTGATAATAAGTAAGTGCTTTGGGCTTAACAATGTAAAAAATAAACTCCTCTTGGTTGATTCGCCATGAGGAGTTTAAATACTGTTTAATTCAATACCCTTATTTTGCTACAGAAAATTTATAGATAGATTGAGTGCGGTAGGTTTGACCAGGATTTAAAACCGTGGTCGGGAACGACATTTGATTTGGCGAATCCGGGTAATGCTGGGTTTCCATTGCAAATGATGTACGGAATTCATCTTTTTTGCCACCCTTCATCACGTTTTGAGATTGCATAAAATTACCGCTGTAAAATTGCAACGCCGGTTCTTCAGTATAAACATCCATTTTGATGCCGCTTTTGTCACCAATAACCGTGGCTACAGATGTGCTTATATCATGCTTGTTCAATACAAAATTATGATCATACCCTTTACCATCCTTCAATTGCTGGTTGTCGGTATTGATCCTTGCGCCGATAGTTGTTGGCTTACTAAAATCAAATGGCGTACCTGCAACAGCTTCGATCTTACCTGTAGGGATCAGTGTACTGTCAACCGGGGTGTAATTATCCGCGTGGATCTGTACCAAATGATCTAAGATGGTACCGCTTCCTTCGCCGTTCAAATTAAAAAAAGCATGATTTGTGAGGTTCACCACCGTAGTTTTATCGGTGGTTGCCTCGTAACTAACTTTCATAGCATTATCATCTGTAATAGTATAGGTAACCTTAACCTTAAGATTGCCCGGGAAACCGCCTTCCATGTCTTTAGACACGTAGCTTAATTCTAACGTAGCGCTGTCTACCTGTTTTGCATCCCAAACCACCGCCTGGAAACCCGGCTTGCCTGCGTGCAGGGTGTTAGGCCCGTTATTTTTAAATAATGAATACTCTTTACCCTCGAGCTTAAATTTGCCCTTTGCTATACGGTTACCAAACCTACCGATGGTTGCGCCGTAGTATGGCTCCTTTGAGTTTTCGAACCCTTCAACACTTTCAAACCCTAAAACAACATCAGTTAATTTGCCATTTTTATCAGGCACTAACAGGCTTACAATGCGGCCTCCATAATTGGTAACAGCAGCCTCCATGCCATGCTTGTTCTTAAGCACGTACAAGTGTGTTTGTTTACCGTCGATAGTTTTCTCAAAAGCAGACGCGGGCGGCAATTTTGGCGCCGTTGTATTCGATGCTGTGCTGTCTGTCATGGTAGTTGTGCTTTTATTAGCCGATTGATTACATGCTGCAAAAAATACGCCGCAGGCAATTGCAATGGCTAAAGATGGTTTTTTAAAAGAGCTTTGCATAATATTTTAGAGGTTTGTTATTGGGCTTGTGATGGTATGGCTAATGGCGTGTTTTCCTTTACAGGTAACCCAAAATTCGGCGTTCCGTTTTTGTTCCAGGTAAATTTCTGCATCCTTGGCGAACGGAAACCACCACATTCCTGCCCCGGCTTTGAATTAGCATGATAAATGATCCAGTCTTCGCGGCCGTCCGGCGATTTAAAAAATGAATTGTGGCCCGGAGCGTAAACACCATTTTCTTCGGATCTTTTAAATACCGGTTGCGGTGATTTTTTCCATGACACTGGATCCATCAAGTTGCTGTTAGCTGACGCGGTGAGCATGCCTAAAGCATAAAAATCCGTCCAGCAGCCGCTTGCAGAATAGATCAGGAACAGCTTGTTGCCGTGGGCTAAAATCTCCGGACCTTCGTTTACATTAACATGCGGCGGATTACCCTCGTTGTGCAGGTCGCCGTATTTTTCCCAGTCGTAAAGCGGGCTCGAAATTTTAACGCGGTTACCGCTAATTGTCCAGGGGTTACTCATTTTGGCAATGTAAATATCCTGCTGGCCATTTTCGTCACCTTCCCACCCGGCCCATATCATGTAGAGCTGGCCTTTGTGTTTATAAACCGAACCGTCAATTGCCCATTTATCGGTTGCGTCGCCAATCTTACCTTTAAAGGTCCACTCGCCGGTAAGCGGGTTGGCGGCAGAATTTTCCAATACGTATAAACGGTGGTGATTATTGTCGCCGTCATCCGCAGCGAAATACAAATACCACTTTTTATTGATATAGTGCAACTCGGGTGCCCACAGCTCCTTTGAGTACATGGTATTGGCGGGCGGCGTCCAGACGGTTTTCTTTTGAGCGGTGCTTAGATCGGCCAGGCTTTTCGTTTTCCAGATCACCAGGCTGTTCTGCATGGAGTTCGTGTAGTAGTAATACCCGTTTTGATAGATCACCCAGGGGTCTGCCCCGGAGGGCAGTAACGGGTTAGTGAATGTTTTCTTTTGGCCAAATGCCGCCGCGGTAAGCAGAAAAAACAAGAGTATATTAATGGTTATCTTTTTCATGATACATGTTAAAATCCTAAAGCCTCGGGTCCCAGAACGGCACTGTCGCAAATATAGGTTGGCACAATGCCCGTTGCAGTAATCCTGTTTTCGGCATCTGCCGGGAGCGTGTTGCCTGATAGTACCAGCACTGTATCAAGGCCAAATTTATTACCACCTATGATATCTGTTTGCAGGGTATCGCCAACCATCACAATATCCTTTTTGCTGATGTTACGGTATTCTCGAATCATATCATAAGCAAACATAAACATTTGCGAATCGGGCTTGCCAAAACGGATAAACTGTTTCCCAACAATATCTTCAACCATGCCGGCAAGGCTGCCAATGGCTATACCTACGTCGGTTTGCGATACCGGGTATACCTTGTCTGTATTGGCTACTATGGATGGGATGGTACGCTTGCGCAGCAGGTTAACGGTTTTATTAATATCGCTACACCAGTCGAACCCTTCGTCATCCATAAATACCAGCACGTTTACTTTATCTATATTGGAGCTGTCGATATCGCGGATAGGCAGGGTATGCAAACCGGCGCTTTCCAGGTAATGGGCCGAATCATCGGTGCCAAGGTAGGCTACAATGCCATCATTCACCTTTAAATCCAGGTATTCTTTGGTAAGCATGCCGGATGAGATGATCCTGTCGGCGGTTACCGCATGCAAGCCAAATTTATGATACGATTCCGCTAATTGCACAGGGCTGCGCGACGCATCATTAGTGACGATGTAATATTCCTTGTTTTGCTCCTGCAAATAAGCAAATGTCCGCTCAATGCCGGGCAGCAAACCGCTATGGGTTTTTAACACACCAAATGCATCAAAAAATATGATCTCGTAGCGGTCAATTATAGATTTAAAATCTTCGATGCGTTTCATATTTTTAACAGGTGATAAAGTTGATAAAAAGTGATACAAAGGTTAACAAAGGTTTACACTTTTTTGATAAATAGAGGCTATTATATTGATTATTAGTTATTTACAAAAAGCATGGGTTAACACTCCTTTTAGGAATACACATGCATTTATTCAGCCTAAATTTACTCGAGGCCCAGTGCCTTAATAATAACTTCAGCATCAAAATCCCGGTCGACCGACGGCAGGTAAATCTCCATCGCTTCGGCCTGCAGCTTTTTAGCATACTGCTCGTTGAAGAAAAATTTACCATCTTTAATTACATAATTAAGGATAAAAAAGCGGTAAGCTTCCTTCAGAAAGCGGATCTCGTCTGCCGTAACCGGGTTTACCTTATGGTATTCTTTCAGGAAGATGATAAAGCGGTCTTCCATCATCGGGCCTATCACGTAGCTAAAAACCGTCCTGTCGCCTGCATCTGATACTACCCGGCTAAAAAAGTAAAAATCAAGCAAGCGATAACTCATTCTAAACCAGTCATAATCCCACCGTGAGTAAAGCTCCAAATCAGGCGTTACCGAAAAATTACCAATATTCCAATCAATAAAAACGGGGATGATCTCAAACGAGCTCATATTATATTTCGAACGGTTTTTGAGGAATTGCTCGCAATGGTATTTTAAAAAGTCAACCTGCATCGCCGTACCGAACTTGCGTTCGTTCTTATCCAGCTGCCGCTGCAGATCATAAATATCGGTACGTAAAGTCTTGGACGATTTTGGCAGCACATTTTTAATGCGTGAGCAGGCCTTATGAAATTTGCCTAACTGCGAACCTAAAGTTTTGATCATGTCTTCATCTAACCGTCGCGGCAGCCTGTTCATGATACGGGTTGGGTTGTAAAATACTACCCAAGCATCTGTTTTACCCTGTTTATAACGATAAACATAAACGCGGTTGTTTTTTAATAATGACTTGGACAACAGGTTTTCGAACGGGTACAAAAGGTTGTTAGATAATGATTGTATGATCCGGTGATCTTCCTTAAAATGCTCATACTTACCAAAGAATGAAAGCTTGGCGATGATAATATCTTCATCATCAAACGTGATCCTGTACACATGATTGGTAGAAACCATCGCACTGATATCTTCAATATCCTTAATGGTTTTTGAAGCGTCATACCCCTCCCAAGCCGATTTTATAATTAAGTGAAAGTCCATTTAATCCAGCTATATAATTTCAAAATACCTTTTCAATTCCCAGTCGCTTACGCTTTTGGCATATTGGCGGTGCTCCCAAAGCCGGGTTTGGGTAAAGTGCTGTACAAAGCCCTCGCCGAAGAGTTCTTTTGCGATATCAGAATTTTGCATGGCTGTGGCAGCGTCAAACAGATTGGCATGCAGGCTGCCGTTGGCTTTATTTTGATAACCGTTACCAACAGTGGCTGCTATATTAAGTTTAAGCTTATTTTTAATACCGTATAACCCTGATGCCAAAGCGGCCGCGATTGCCAGGTACGGATTAGTATCAGACCCGGGGATACGTGTTTCCAAACGCGTATAACCTTCGTTCGTATTAATTACCCTTAGCGCGGTGGTACGGTTATCTATTCCCCAGGTAATGGTTGTAGGCGCCCATGCTCCTTCTACCAGGCGTTTGTAGCTATTAATTGTTGGTGCGTACATGGGCAGTAAATGCGGCATGCAATACAATTGTCCCGCAAGATACTGCTTGTGCAATTCGCTCATTTTATCCGGGTCGGCCGCATCGAAAAACAGGTTGCGGGCCATATCTTTCGACCAGAGGCTTTGATGAATGTGGCCGCTGCAACCGGGAAGGTCGGCGTTCCATTTAGCCATAAAGGTAGCAGTAAGGCCGTGTTTTGAGGCAATTTCCTTCACTGCGGTTTTAAACAAAACCGCTTTATCGGCGGCTTTTAAAACTTCGTCATGCATAATTGCGGCCTCGTAAACGCCAGGCCCGGTTTCGGTATGCAAGCCTTCAATCGGGATATCAAAACTGGTTAGCAAATCAAACAGGTCATAATAAAATTCGCTATTTTGCGACGTCCGTAATATAGAATAGCCAAACATGCCCTGGGAGAGTGGCTGCATATTGGCAAAGCCTTTGGCCTGTAAGGTTTCCGGTATCTCCTTAAAATTAAACCACTCAAACTCTTGTGCAAATTCGGCATGGTAGCCCATATCTTCGCTTTGTTTGGCAATACGTTTTAGCAGGCTGCGCGGACAAGCGGGCAGTTCTTTACCCTCCGGCCCGCTGAAATCAGCCAGGAAAAACGGGATATCGTTTTGCCAGGACACTGTACGAAATGTTGACAGATCAATAAAACACAATTTGTCCGGGTAACCACTATGCCAGCCCGTAAGCTGTACATTATCGTATGTTGCATCGGTACTGTCCCACCCGAAAACCACATCACAAAACCCGTAACCGGCCTGCATACCATCTAACAATTTTTTCTGGCTGATCACCTTGCCCCGCAAAATACCGTCGATATCTGCGAAGGCAAATTTTACCTTCTGTATATTATTGTTTTTAATGTATTCAATTACCTGCTGCTGGTTCATGGTTGTGAGATATAAAATGCCAATTTAAATTAAATTTTATTTTAAGACGGTGTATTACCTGGTTAAAAACGCAAGTACCTTTACAAGATGAACCACCCGTTGTTTGTTTACGGCACACTTTTACAAGCCGATAACAAGTTGGCCTATTATTTAAAAACGCACTGCACGTCCCTGCAGCCCGGAAAGTTGAAAGGCACATTGTATGATATCGGCGATTATCCGGGACTGATAATAAGTAACGTATCAACCTTTGTTTATGGGCACCTATACGAGATTGACACTGAAACGCTGACGTTGATAGACGACTACGAAGGCTTCGGCGCAGAGCAGGAACAACCTAATTTATATCTTAGAAAATTATTTTTGATAGAGGCTTCTGTTGAAACTATCCAAGCCTGGGTTTACGTTTATAACCGCCCGGCTGCCGGCTTTCCCACTATTACAGATGGCGATTATTTAAAATATCTGGCGCAAAAAAAATCCTCCGGACTATGAAACCGGAGGATCAGAGAAATGAGGTATAGGGTATTAAACTTTTGCTGATTTTACAGTTTTGATAATCACCGCTGCAACTTTATAAGGATCGGCAGCAGAGTTAGGTCGACGGTCTTCCAGATAACCGCTCCAATCATGGTCTACAGTATAAAGCGGGATACGGATAGATGCACCACGATCTGACACGCCGTAGCTAAAGTCGGTTATAGAAGCGGTTTCGTGTTTGCCGGTTAAACGCAATTCGTTATGCGCACCATAAACAGCTACACACTCATCAACTGCCGGGCGGAATGCCTCGCAAATTGCAGTGAAAGTTTCTTTGCTGTTTGCATTACGCAGGGTTGAGTTTGAAAAGTTTGCGTGCATGCCAGAACCGTTCCAGTCTAAAGTACCTAACGGTTTGCAATGCCAGTTAATTGATACGCCATGCGCCTCGCCAATTCTTTCTAACAGGTAACGGGCAACCCAGATCTGATCACCAGCTTCTTTTGCGCCTTTAGCAAATATCTGGAACTCCCACTGGCCGGCAGCAACTTCGGCATTAATACCTTCAACATTTAAGCCTGCGTCTAAACAAGCATCAAGGTGCTCTTCAACTATATCGCGGCCAAATGCGTTATTAGCACCTACCGAGCAGTAGTAAGGGCCTTGCGGGCCGGGATAGCCACCAGCAGGGAAACCAAGCGGTTTATTGGTTTCAGGATCCCATAAAAAGTATTCCTGCTCAAAACCAAACCAAAAATCGTTATCATCATCCTGGATAAGCGCACGGCCGTTTGACTCGTGGGCTTCGCCTTTTGAATCTAAAACTTCGCACATAACCAGGTAAGCATCTCTGCGTTGCGGATCAGGGCAAACAAAAACAGGTTTCAGTACACAGTCAGATGAACCACCCGGTGCCTGTTCTGTAGATGAACCATCGAAGCTCCAGTTATCCAAATCTTCTACATTACCGCTGAAAGATTTAACAATTTTTGTTTTACTACGCAAGCTTTGAGTTGGTTTGTAGCCATCAAGCCAGATGTACTCGAGTTTTGTTGCCATTTTCTTAATGATTTGTAATTTAGTTTAAACTATAGTTGTTTAATGTGTCGGTTTCTAACATCTACACTGCGAATTTAATTTATTTTTATAAAATTCATAGTAATGTTAATAAAATTTAAAAAAATTGATAAAAAAAGGTACACATCGATTCGAAAATCGATTGAAAAGCTGCAATTCATTATGCAAGCATAGAATTTACAATAATAACTTGAAAATAAGTTTGATCAGGAAACACTGTAGCACCTATTATTAGTGCAGAATAGCTTTTTATTAGTGCAGAATAGCTTTATTTACCGGAGGCTACACCCCAATAGCAAGCATTTCTGATTTTTTTAAGTAAAAGGTCATCAATCTTCACTTCTTTCTTCTCAGATGTGCCATTACCGGCGACAAAAAGCTTTGCCGCGGTATTATCGTAAATAAAGTATGGGAATTTATGCGTTTCGCTTCCTTTGGTTAACACAATTACCTTCAAAGCGTTTGTCGCGCCTTTGGTATTAACTGTATCAGCATTGCCTTCGCCGGTTACCCAGTTGATATTGTAGGAGATTTTTTCAGGAGTAACGTTAACAATGGCGTTTTTGTATTCGGCTGTTGCCTGTACCGCCTGGATAAGGCACCTTACACACGGCTCGGAAACTGTGGCATTGCCGTAATTTTTTCTGGCATTATTTAATACGCTGTCCTTTTTACCGTTAATCGTTACCGTTTGCTTCACAATATCATTTGAAGTTGGCTTGGGTTTATTGTTGTTGCAGGCTGCAACTGCCATCAAAATTGCTGAAGCTAAAAATAATACTGACTTGTTCATATTTTACGATTGGTTATCATTATATATACAGCTATGTAAATATTTTGTGTCGATTTAAACAATTAGCCTTATCTTTTATTAACTAAGCAACAAATAATTCAATCACTGGCAGATTTACGCATTACTGATAGTAAATTTTCAGCTAAAATTTATTAAAATTGCCCGATTTATCCGCTAAGGGTTTTATAAACGAATGCTGCATTGGCATTCTGGAAAATGTAAAATCTTTATCATTTAATGGGTAAACAGTAAGGTTTAATCCCTCAAATAGTTATTTGAATGTATCTTTAGCATTCAATTTTATCATGAATAACGGCAACAGAATTTCGAATACAACGGTTGATGTGGTTTTAGTAGGCGCAGGCATTATGAGCGCTACACTGGGTGTTATGTTGAAGGAATTGCAACCCGACTTAACCATCGAAATATTTGAACGATTGGATAGCGTTGCCGCCGAAAGTTCGGACGCGATGAATAACGCGGGTACAGGCCACTCGGCTTTTTGCGAGTTAAACTACACCCCACAGCGAAAAGATGGCAGCATAGAAATTACAAAAGCCATTAAAATTGCCGAGCAGTTTGAGATCACTAAAGAATTCTGGTCGTTTTTGGTTGAGCAGAATTACGTAGGCAAACCGCAAACTTTCATCAGCAAAATACCCCACATGAGTTTTGTATGGGGCGCAGACAATGTTGAGTACCTAAAAAAGCGTTGTACTGCCTTAACGCAGCACCACTTTTTTAAGGATATGCAATATTCAGAAGACCATGACCAGATCCGTAAATGGACGCCGTTGGTTATGGAAGGCCGAAACGCTGCTGATAAAGTATCGGCAACGTTTATGGATATTGGTACCGATGTAAATTTTGGCACGTTGACCCGCACCCTTCTCGATCAGCTTAAACAAAAGCCGGGTGTTAACCTGAACCTGAACCACGAGGTAAATGACATTAAACGAAATAAAGATAATTCTTGGTCTGTTAAAGTAAGCGATAAGCTTACAGGGCAATCGCGTAAAATTACCACTAAATTTATTTTTGTTGGTGCAGGCGGCGGTGCGTTGCCTTTGCTTCAAAAATCGGGCATTGCAGAAAGCAAAGGATTTGGCGGTTTCCCGGTGAGCGGACAGTGGCTGGTTTGCAACAATCCGGAAGTGATCAATAAACATTACGCTAAAGTTTATGGTAAAGCATCGGTAGGTTCGCCGCCAATGTCTGTACCCCACCTGGATACCCGGATGATAGAGGGTAAAAAAGCTTTGTTATTTGGCCCATACGCAGGTTTTTCTACCCGGTTCCTTAAAAAGGGCTCATTACTTGACCTTTTCGGCTCTATAAAAGCTAACAATATATTACCCCTGCTTGCAGTAGGCCGCGATAACTGGGCATTAACCAAATACCTTATCAGCCAGGTTATCCAGTCGCCTGCTGACCGGTTAAAGGCCCTACAGGAATATTTCCCGGGCGCGCAGGAAAATGACTGGGAACTGGAGTATGCGGGCCAGCGCGTTCAGGTGATCAAAAAAGACGCTAAACATACCGGTGTATTAGAGTTCGGCACGGAGGTAGTTACCTCTGCAGATGGCTCTATTTCGGCGTTGTTGGGGGCATCTCCGGGCGCATCTACCTCTGTACCTATCATGGTTGAACTGATAGGCCGTTGTTTTAGGGCGCAGGCAAATTCAACCGCATGGCAGGAGAAGTTAAAAACGATGATCCCTTCTTACGGGCAATCGCTGATTAAAGACGAAGCTTTGGCTGATGCTACAAGAGAACGGACAAGTAAAGTTTTAGGGCTGATTTGATTTAAGCAACAAGCGATTGCTCCGGCTTTAATTTGCCGGCATGCTGGTTTCTGTATTCCTTGGGCTTCATCCCGGCATAGCGCTTAAAAAACTTTGTGAAGTTGGATGGGTCGTAGGTTAAGGTAACGGCTATCTCTCCTATTGATTTGGCAGTATCCAACAATAGTTCTTTTGATATCCTTACCATACCTTCTTCATAAACATCGCAGGGCGATTTGCCTAACACATCTTTAATGGTGTCGCTAAGGTGCGCCGGTGTGATAAAAAGCAGATCGGCAAAGTCGTTTATCTCCATCGATTTATCAAGCAACCCGGCTTTCAGGTCGGCAAGGTGTTTATCCAGTTCTGCAATAAACTTTGCAGTAATATCCTGTTGGCGTATCGACGTATTTGCTGTTACTTGCAGTTGCATAAACTAAAGGTAAAAAAATAGAACCGAAAAGTAGATGGTGGATACGGTAGTATGATATTTTAACAATTGCAATATAAACGGCTTCTGTTATGGCTAATCAAAACTAACAGTTAAACCATACCCTATTTTTTATATTTTTGCAGATAATGCAGTGGCTTGTTTAACCCCGCCGGCATGTTCTCCGATAAATGGATATATCAGTTGTAGTACCGCTTTATGATGAAGTAGAATCGTTGCCCGAATTAACCACATGGATTAGCCGGGTGATGGCCGATAATAATTACACGTACGAGATCATCCTGATTGACGATGGCAGCAAGGATGGATCATGGGATATGATCGTGAAACTAAAAGCCGGCAATCCATTTATTAAGGGCATTAAGTTCAGGCGCAACTACGGTAAATCTGCCGCGTTAAATACCGGTTTCGAGGCGGCTAAAGGCGAAGTCATTATCACTATGGATGCCGACCTGCAGGATAGCCCTGACGAGATCCCGGCCCTTTACCGCCGTATTACCGACGATGGTTATGATTTGATATCCGGCTGGAAAGCAAAGCGTTATGACCCTTTAACTAAAACATTACCTACCAAGCTTTTTAACGCGGCAACACGTAAAATGAGCGGTATATCTAACCTGCATGATTTTAATTGCGGGCTTAAATCGTACCGTAAAGCGGTGGTTAAAAATATTGAGGTTTATGGCGAGATGCACAGGTACATACCGGTGCTGGCCAAATGGGCGGGTTTTACAAAAATTGGCGAACAGGTGGTTGAGCACCGGCCGCGCAAATATGGTAAAACTAAATTCGGGTGGAGCAGGTTCATCAACGGATTTTTAGATCTGCTTTCGATATTTTTTGTGGGCAAATTTGGTAAGCGCCCAATGCACTTTTTCGGAATGATGGGTACGCTGAGCTTTTTTACAGGGACGGTGCTGGCAATCTGGCTAATTGCCGAAAAGCTGTATAACCTGTCACACCATATTGTGGCCAGGCAACCAACGGATAACCCATTGTTTTACTTTGCGCTGGTGGCCATTATATTAGGCTCGCAATTGTTTTTAACCGGCTTTGTAGCCGAGCTGGTATCCCGCAGCGCATCAGAACGCAATAATTACCAAATTGAAGATAAAATTTAGTTATTGGTTGACTATGTGAGTAGTTTATGGGTTCCATTTTAACCACTCACGCAGTCAACTCAATCAACCACTCACTATTTCGAATGTTTTTTTCCATCATCATACCTTTATATAACCGCCCGCAAGAAATAGATGAGTTGCTGCATACTCTAACGCTGCAAACATACCGGGCGTTTGAGGTTTTGGTTATTGAAGATGGATCTGTTAACAAAGCCGATCATATAGTAAAAAAATATCAGGATAAGCTTGATCTGCGGTATTTCGAAAAAGCCAATGAAGGTCAGGGCTTTACCCGCAACTTTGGTTTTGAACGCGCTAAGGGCGATTACTTTATTATATTCGATTCAGATTGCCTTATCCCTTCAAATTATCTTCAAATAGTTCATGATTCGCTCAGCGCAAACTGGCTGGATGCTTATGGCGGCCCGGACGGGGCGCATGAATCTTTTACGCCACTACAAAAAGCTATCAGCTACTCCATGACCTCCCCTTTCACTACCGGCGGTATCCGCGGAAGTAAAAAAGGGATAGGCCAGTTTCATCCCCGCAGCTTCAACATGGGAATTTCGCGCCAGGTATGGGAAAAAGCAGGCGGATTTATTATCACCCGCCTTGGCGAAGACATAGAATACAGCATTCGGATCCATTCCTTAGGCTATAAGATCGGGCTGATAGCAGATGCCATTGTTTACCATAAGCGCCGTACCGACTTTTTGAAGTTTTACAAGCAGATCCACTTTTTTGGCAGGGCGCGCATTAACATTTACAAGTTTTTCCCTTCGCAGTTAAAACTGGTGCATTTTTTCCCTGCATTTGCAACTTTAGCAATGCTTTTTACTGTTATGGCAAATCTGTTTAACTGGCGCATTGCCCTGTTATGTAATGTAATGTTAACTATTTACATTATGTTAATATTTTTCCATTCATGGTGGATAAACAAATCAACAAAAATTGCATTTTTGAGCATAATAGCTGCCTTCACACAACTGGTTGCCTACGGGTTAGGCTTTATGCAGGATTACTGGAAACGCGTTATTTTAAAAAGATCTTAAATACGTAACATGTACCACCCTTTTTCTGTAGCTGAGACCATCAAATCATCGTGGGACATCTTTAAAAAGAACTTTGTAACGATCATAGTTTATTCGGTTATCGCATTTTTTTTACTGGGTGTACTTGGCTTGATCATTGGCTTTATTTATTCCCCTAAAGATTTTTGGGGATCGATGATCGTTACATTTATCTTGATCTGGCTACAGGCTTACACAACCCTGGGCCTTTATAAGCTGATATTTACGGTAATTGATAGTGAGTATTACGACTTTGAGTTTATACAGGTGATCCCAAAAGCTAAGATGGTTTGGAGCTACCTGGCTGTGGTGTTCATATTTGCATTTTTAATTACCAATTTAACCATCCTGATAGACTACCTAGACAACAATGAAGACCTGCAGTTTGCTGTGGAAGTGGTTGCAGGCCTCCTTGGGTTGTTCCTGGCATTGCGGATAATGTTCTTTAATACATTTATAGTTGATGACGCATCCGGCCCGATAGAATCACTTAAGCAAAGTTTTGAACTTACCCGCGGTTACTTGCTTAAAGTTGTGCTGATACTTGGCATAATTATTTTATTAATTGCATTGCCTGCAAAACTCGCGCAGTATTACCCGGTTATATCTCTAACAATATTATTTACCTACCCGTTTGTAAATATTATACTGGCGGTAACCTACCGTAAGCTTATTTACAGCCATCAGGATGTGGATGATGATATTGCAGAGACCAATTAAACAATGGGTTTAAAAGCTGCACTAAGTAAAATATTTGCTGTGTTTGTAAACCGGCAGTTAAATGTCGTTCGCCGGAACGCGGTTGCGCTGCAGCAAAAAACCTTCAGCGATCTGGTACACCGCGCTAAAGGAACGGCTTTCGGCGTCGATCACCACTTCGGGTCTATCAATAACTATCAGGATTTTAAGAACAACGTGCCCATTCGGGATTATGAAGAACTGCGACCTTACATTGATCGCGTTGTAAAGGGCGAAGCTGACGTGATGTGGCCCGGCAAGCCTGCCTACCTCGCTAAAACATCGGGCACTACATCCGGAGTGAAATATATCCCCATTTCAAAAGAAAGTATGCCCGAGCATATCAAAGCCGCGCGTAATGCTTTGTTAAGTTATATACATGACACGGGCAGGGCCGATTTTGTAGACGGTAAAATGATTTTTCTGCAAGGCAGCCCTATCCTGGATATTAAAAATGGCATTTCTACCGGCAGGCTCTCCGGCATTGTGGCGCACCATGTACCAGGCTATCTGCAAAAAAACAGGCTGCCATCTTACCAAACCAACTGCATTGAGGATTGGGAAGAGAAAGTTGACGCCATTGTAAAAGAAACGGTAAAAGAAGACATGCGCCTTATATCGGGCATACCGCCCTGGTGCCAAATGTATTTCGACAGGCTGTCTGCAGTTTCTGGGGGTAAAAAGATCAGGGAAATTTTCCCCAATTTTAAGTTGTTTGTGCATGGGGGCGTAAATTACGAGCCTTACCGCGCCCGAATGGAAGAAAGTATCGGGACAAAAATCGATTCAATAGAAACCTACCCTGCTTCTGAAGGGTTCATTGCGTTCCAGGATTCGCAGAAAGAAAAAGGATTGTTGTTGATGGTCGACTCGGGTATCTTCTACGAGTTCATTCCGTCCGATGAGTATTATAACGAACGCCCTACCCGTATAAATTTAAAGGATATTGAATTAAATAAAAATTACGCGCTGATTTTAAACACCAGCGCCGGTTTATGGGGTTACAGCCTGGGCGATACAATTAGATTTGTATCTAAAAACCCTTATCGCATTGTAGTAAGCGGTCGTATCAAACATTACATATCGGCCTTTGGCGAACATGTTATAGGCGAAGAAGTGGAACATGCCCTCATGAGTGTAGCCAAACAAGAAGATGTTGAGGTAATTGAATTTACAGTAGCACCGCAGGTAACACCCGCACCGGGCCAACTACCTTACCATGAGTGGTTTGTAGAGTTTAGTAGGCAACCGGCAGACTTAGCTGCATTTGCAGCCAAGGTAGATAACGCCTTGCAGCAAAAAAATATTTACTATTTTGACCTTATAGAAGGTAACATATTGCAACCTTTGATAGTCAGAAGTTTAAAAAAGGATACCTTTATTAACTATATGCGCAGCCAGGGTAAACTGGGCGGGCAAAATAAAGTGCCGCGATTAGCTAACGACCGTAAAATTGCCGACGAGTTAGCCGGTTATATCATATAAAGCACATCAACCATGAAAAAATTATTTTTACTGGTACTAATTACCTGCTTCACATCAGCTCTGTTTGCACAAAAAACAGAAAACCTGCAGATAGCCTGGCCTGCAGAATACAAATGGAAGATAGGATCAAACCAAAAAACTGCCGCGGCTAACATGATTGAACTGATCCCTGGTAATGAAACGCTCAGCAATTGGTCGATTATTGCAACAATGATGTCGTACAAAAAAATGAAGGTGCCCGTAATAAGCAAAGTACCGGAAATGTTATTTGCAACGGCTAAAAAGAATGCTCCGTTGGCTAAATTAACAGTGTTTGAGCAAGGTGTTAAAGCAGGTCACCAGTGGATAATTTACAAAGTAGAATCCCCAACGTTTAAAAACAGCCCTAAGCCCGAATCGCAGCTTTATTTTGCCCTGCAAGGCGACAGGACCCTATACGTTAATTTTGTGGCGCTAAAATCGAGCACGTTCCCTACCGTTCAGGTATTTAAATGGACAAACGTGTTCAAAGCAAGCCAATTAGTAAACCGATAAATTGAACAACAGTAATATTAAAAAAGTAGCCATCCTTGGCTCTACAGGTAGCATAGGTACACAAACATTAGAGGTTATCAAAGATAACCCCTCACTGTTCAGGGCATTTATGCTTACGGCCCATTCTAACGCATACCTGCTCATTAGCCAGGCTATCGCATTTTTGCCGGAGTATGTGATCATTTGTGATGAAACCAAACATCAGGAGATTAAAAAAGCGCTTGCGCATTTACCCATAAAAGTACTTGCCGGCTATCATGAGATCAAGGACATGGTAAGCCATCCGGATATTGACATTGTACTTACCGCTATGGTTGGGTTTGCCGGATTAGAGCCTACAATTAATGCAATTAAGGCCGGTAAGGATATAGCGTTAGCAAATAAAGAGACATTGGTAGTTGCAGGTGAGTTAGTTACCGGCCTGGCAAAAAAACATAACGTTAAGATTTTACCGGTAGACAGTGAACATTCTGCCATTTTTCAATGCCTTGCCGGCGAAGAGGATAACCGGATAGAGAAGATCATCATCACCGCATCGGGTGGCCCCTTTCGTGGTAAAACAACTGATTTTTTGACCAACGTTACCCGTGAGCAGGCGCTAAAACACCCAAATTGGGTAATGGGTGCCAAGATCACAATCGACTCAGCATCCCTGATGAACAAAGGCCTGGAGGTAATCGAAGCAAAATGGCTGTTCGATCTGCGGACTGATCAGATAGATGTGATCGTGCATCCGCAATCTATTATCCACTCGATGGTACAGTTTGAGGATGGATCGATAAAAGCACAAATGGGCCTGCCGGATATGAAATTACCCATCCAGTATGCGCTTACCTACCCTGGTCGTGTAAAAACCAATTTTAAACGTTTTAACTTTGTTGAGTACCCGAACCTAAGCTTTGAGAAACCGGATACCGCAACGTTTCGTAATTTAAAGCTCGCGTATGAAGCTTTAGACAAAGGCGGTAACATGCCCTGCATCATCAATGCGGCCAATGAGGTTGCAGTTGCTGCGTTTTTAAGCAATACAACCGGCTTTTTAGCCATGAGCGATATAATTGAAACCTGCATGCAGCAAATAGTTTTTATAGAAAGGCCCTCCCTTACCGACTATTTGAATACTGATAAAGAAACACGCATATTTGCGCAAAATTTAATACAGCAAATGCCGTTAAAGGCATTACAATTTTAATATATATAAATACGGAATGAGCGTTTTGATAATGGCCGGCCAATTAATACTTGGTCTTTCAATTTTAGTGATACTGCACGAGTTCGGGCATTTTTTAGCGGCCCGCGCTTTCGGAATAAAAGTAGAGAAGTTTTACCTGTTTTTTGATGCCTGGAATTTCAGTCTGTTTAAATTTAACTATAAAGGCGTTGAGTACGGCATCGGCTGGTTACCCTTAGGTGGCTATGTTAAAATTGCCGGTATGATAGATGAATCGATGGATACCGATCAATTGGCCGGCCCGCCCCAGCCATGGGAATTCAGATCAAAACCGGCATGGCAACGGTTAATTGTAATGCTGGGCGGTATCATTGTAAATATTATAGTTGGTATCTTCATTTTCTGGGTGATGACCATTCGCTACGGCGAAACTTATATCCCCAACGCTAACATCAAAAACGGTATTGTACCGGGCACTATAGGCCAAAAAATGGGCTTGCGTGCCGGTGATAAAATAGTTGGCGTTAATGATAAACCTGTTGAAAGGTTTGAGGACCTGATCAGCTCGAAAGTGTTGTTGGATAAAACGGTGCTTAATGTACAACGCGGCGAACAAAAATTGGATATCAAGGTACCCCCTACCATTCTTAACGATCTGTCTGATTACGGGATTGAAGAATTTATTGGCCGGTTACCGCGTACCACCTTTATGGTAGCGACGGTTGTTCCTAACAGTTATGCCGCTAAAGCCGGCCTGCAAAAGGGAGATAGCGTAGTTGCGGTTAACACAGCCCCTGTTCATTACTATGATGAATTCCAGAAGGAGCTTAAAAAGTTTAAAAATAAATCGGTAAACCTAACCGTAAAACGTAGCGGTAATACTGTGCCGTTAACCGCGCAGGTTAATAAAGAGGGAATGCTGGGCTTTGCGGATGTGAGCAAAGGTGCTTACGGAATCTCTGTAAAAACAGACCTGCCGAAAGATACGACCGTAAAATATGGTTTCTTCGGATCGTTACCTGTAGGAGCCACTAAAGCCTGGGGTATGTTTACCGATAATGCTAAAGGCATCAGTAAGATATTTACAGGACAGGTTAAGGCACGCAAGGCTATTTCAAGCCCGATAGGCATCGCGGTTATGTTTGGCAGCCATGTAGACTGGATTCGTTTCTGGAGCCTTGTAGGCTTCCTTTCAATGGTGTTAGCCCTAACCAACCTGCTACCCATCCCCGGCCTTGACGGCGGACATACCGTTTTCCTGCTTATCGAAATGATTAAAGGAAAACCGTTAAGCGACAAATTTTTGGAGCGTGCGCAAATTGTAGGTTTTGTACTGCTGATATCGCTGATGGTGTTTGCCTTTGGTAACGATATTATCAAACAGATCAGCAAACACTAAAGCTGGTTACACCAAATATAGAAAGGCCGCTTAATCAAGCGGCCTTTTTATTTGAACGGATTATTGCATCTGGTAGATCTGGATCCAATTGCCGCAAGTATCGTTCAGAATGGCTAATTTCACATTACCCGTGGCGGTAGGCGCCATCTTAAAATCTACACCTAAAGCGGCGAGCCTTGCATGTTCTGTGTCTATATCATCTACATAAAACATTGTTAAAGGTATCCCCTGTTCAAATAACGATTGTTTGAACGCTTTCGAGGCGGGGTTTTCGTCAGGCTCTAAAATTAATTCCACCCCGTCTGGTGAGTCCGGCGATGTAACCGTGAGCCATCTGAATTTACCCATAGGAATATCGTGTTTTTTTACGAACCCTAATACATCGGTGTAAAATTGCAATGCTTTGTCCTGGTCGTCGACAAGCACGCTTGTAACTGTAATTTTCATAATTAAACGGTTGCTATATTTTGCGGATTTTCTTTTTCAAAATCAATGCGGTAACTATTGAAACCAATAAGCCTACCGGCAAAATTTCCATGTAACTAAAAAGCACAAACAAAACCGGATTCCTATAAGATTCGGTCATGGTTTGAATTTCCTTTGTCTTGGCTGCTATTTGTGCCGCGTTTGCGCCGCTTGCTTTTAAGGTAGATAGTTGATGAGCGTTATACATCTCCAGCCAGTCGGGCATAAAAAAATGGTACTCAATGGCCCATGATAACACATACATTGTAGAAGTGATAAGGGTAATCAATAGCCCGGTAGTGAATGCTTTGCCAAAAGTGATTACCCCGCCGTTGTACTTGTAACGATAATTTTTGACGGCGACGAAAATGAAGGAAAATGCCAGGAACATGGCCGAGAACCCCATAATCATGTTACCCTCAAAACTGCCTGTACGATAACACCACGACATGCTGCAAACCAGGAACACGGATATTAACAGGCCGCTAATCAATCCAAATACTAATACATTTCTTTTCATGTGTTTAAAATTTACCCAGGCAAAGTTGAATTTTAAGCTTCAGATCATCGTAATACTTTAGGGTGATTTTGAAAATATCCACCAATGATCCAGCGTGGTTGTTAGGTTTAGGCTATAAGTTTTAGCCGTTTGCCTACTTCTACCGCTTGTGTACGGCGTTGTACTTCAAGTTTTTCAAATAGTTTCGCAGCATGGGTTTTAATGGTATTCAGCGAAACAAATAACTGCTCGGCAATTTGCTGATTGCTTAAGCCTTGTGCCATAAGCTGCAAAACTTCCAATTCGCGGTTACTGATATTTCTGCGGGCGGCTTCTTGAATGTCCATCGTAAAGGATGCATCGACTGGTACGGGTATTTCCCTGTCCACGTATATCGTGTTAATCTTTGGTTTGCTTAACTTGAGCGCCAGCCAGATGCCAAGAGCGGTAAATAATACCGCGATTGTACCCGCGTAGATCTCGACTGCGTAATTAACAATAATAAATTGCCATTCAAGCCACTTCAAAAGAAACAGCAACGCAGCCAGCGAAACGCTATAGATAATTATAGACCGGTATCTTATCCAATTACTTGCAGTCATCAGTTAAATTTATAAAAAACTGTTTACCGCGGCTAATTATTTACAATAGTTTTAGGCGCTTTGATTCTTGTGATCTTTTGGAACCTGTTTTTAAGTTTTAGAAAATAGCGCTCATACCCGTAGTAAGATAGTGTGCCTAACGCTATGACAAGCACAATAGTTGCCGTGAAAATGAAAACATTTTGCCACAAAAGTCCTGCATGTGCCAAATACTTGCCGGCAATAAACAAAACCAAATACAATGGAAATTTATGAAGCAGATAAATACTGTAAGATATTTTACCACAGTACTTTAAAGTCTTATTTTTTAAGCCGATTATACTTGTTTTAGGTTCGCAAAGGTTAACGATGACGAGTGATGCAAAAAATGCGATCACTACATCGCCCTGTGGGACGTCAATAAATTGGAAGATAGTAAAGAACCCTAAAAACGATAGTAAGATCAACACCTGCATGTAGCGATTAAACAACAGGTTAAACAAACGCTGATATTTAAAATTAAAAACATCGTGGCGGGTATTGTAATAAAGTACCGCCATGATTGCCCGAGCATCATATTGGTAAAACGAGCAAAGTAGAAGAATTGGCTTAGCGCACTCATGAACGGTGACTTATCTTCAAATCGGTGAATGATGAAGATGACCACAAGTAACCCTGCAAAAATGCCAATTAAAGTATATAGAATGTTCTCCAGCTTTTTAATACGGAATATGTGCGGATGAAATATATAAAATTGCTCTTCGGTACCGATAGACCAGATGGGATCAAATAATGCGGGCAGCAACAGCAAACTAAAGGCTACGTTGGGCATCAAAAAAACGCTCATCAGCAATGCATTGGTGGAACCTTCGGCCGGATAAATAAAAAAACCAACTATCACTACCAGGAAGTACAACGGCCAAATGCGCAAAATGCGGCGGATATAAAAATCGGTAAAATCAATTTTCTTGAAATTATCGCGCTCCTCTAACAAAAGATAGCTGATCAAAAAGCCACTCAACGCAAAAAATGTACTTACACCTGTTTTACCTATGTTATGAGGAGAAAAAGGTAAGGCAGCTTTTAAACCAAATGTTTTTTTATGAAGTTCGATATGGGTAATAACTACAAGTAGAACGGCTATTGCACGCACCCCGTCCAGATTTTCAAAAAACACCTGTTTTTTTTGGGGTAAAACAGCTTCTTTAGTATCCATACTATTTGCCGGTAATAGTACAACAACTTAAGTTCAACGCTTAAAAGTTGCCGTAAAATTGTTGCTACATGTATCTATATCAAACTCATAACTAAAACCATCACAAGCCCGGGCAATGATCATCAGGCCGAAATGCTCCGACAGATTATTGATCTCATTACCTGCAGACAACTGGGGTTGCTCCTCAATAAAAAAAACTAGCCGGTAATTGTTTTGATTTTTAGCTTTAAGCAGGTAATTATCGTCTCCATACAGGTGGATAATTGTGTCGTTAAAATGCCTGCCGGGTAATGGCCACCGGTAGCTACAGCCGTTGAAAGATGCGCTAAAACTATTACCCGCGTCAGTTTTTTTTATGCGGATACTATCCGGTTGAATGCAGGTTTCGATGATCGACTTATCGCAACCGGAATGTTTGATGCCGTTGGTAAGCAGTTCTGTTAAAACCACCTTTAGTTTAAAGTTAGCACTATCGTCTAATCCCGCTTCTGTTGTCAGGTAATCAATCACTTCAACATGAACATTATAAAGATCTTCGGCCCGGTTATTAAACACAAACCTTTTAGTCACAGTGCCTTGTTTCATTATTTACTTACGGCGGCCTCTTCGGCAGTAGTGAAAATCTTGAATGCCTTGTCTAAACGGATCAGCTGGAATAAACCGGCTATATCTTTATTGAGGCCTGCTACTGCAATATCAGCCTGATTAGCAATAGCATACTTTAAACCAGATACCAATGCCCCTAGAAACGAACTATCTACATAAACAACGCCGGCAAAGTTTACCACTATGAATTTGTTACCGGCGTCTATCAGTTTGAATAATTCGGTCTTTAATTCTTCAGAAACAGTCAGGTTTGCTTCTTTAATCTCAATATTAGCAATCAATGCATTATTGTTGATGTGTGCAGATAGTATCATGGGTTGGTTTTTTGTACATAAATTAAGCTGCAATCGTCAATATGGGCAGCAATTTTTTCGGCAAGGAATTCACTTTGTTTAAACGCTGCAAAAGGCAAGTTCAGATAAGGTTTTACAGCCGTAGTAAAAGTATTATAGTCAGTTCTTTTGCCATCATCTCCTTCAAAATCAATCATTCCGTCTGTAAGGATATACAGGCGGTCGCCTTCCGTAAGCTTCAATACGATTTCGTCGAAATCGCCATCAGCCATCAGTCCTAACAACATGCCTGATGACGTGACCTGTTCTGTATGATTGATATCTCTGTTATAATACAATATAGGCAGATCTCCGGCACCGGAATATTTCACAACAGATTCCTGGCTATCGATCATCAATAATGATAAACTCGAAAGCACATCGCTCACAACCGGGTCATGGTATACCACGCTATTTATTTTTTGCAAGATGTTTTTGGTAGAAAAATTCCCCTCAGAAATGCAGATGCGCACCGCTGCCCTGATGTAGCTTAAAAACCCAAATGAAAAATACCAGGCACCCCATTTTTTGCCCATTACATCGCCCAAAACAACAAATGTGTAGCGGTCATCTATCCTTATGAAATCTATAAAATCTCCCCCAGGGTAGTTTTGAAAAGGCTTATGCCAAAAATCAATTTCGAAACCTTTAATGATCGGGACGCGCTTTGGCACTGAACTTAGATTAAGTGATACCGCAGCTTTACTTAGTTCCCGTAATGTGCGCTCATGTTGTTCGCGCACGGTGCTTAAAAAGTTATTGATTTTTGATACTACAACCGGCACCGGGGTATCTTTTAAGATGTAATCAACAGCATCCAGGTTAATACCCTTTAGCATCAGATCGTTATCTACCTCCGATGTCAAAAACATAAAAGGGATGTCTTTAAACGTTATAGAATCTATTAGCTGTTGCCGGAATTGAAAGCCGTCTATATCGGGCATATGATAGTCGGATAGGATGATATCCGGTCGCTCCTGGTTTAACATGGTCATGGCCTCAGTAGCCGAGATGGCCTTCATGCAGTAAAAGCCCTCCTTGTTAAGCGCCCGGCCCATCATTTCTAAAACCAGCCGGTTATCATCAACCAATAAAATTTTTTTTGATACAGGCATCGGTTATGCAGCCTGCTTTTTCAAAACAGCGCTTAAAAACAAATATACACCCGTAAATACAATAAGCAAGGCTATCAGGTCCATTAATGTAACACCGTCATTAGGGTTAAAGTAAAAGATAGTGAACATTTCAAAGTATGGTGGCGCAGGCATTATGATCATGGCCATACCCAGTGTGATCATTATGACGCCTATAATAATGATAACCGCTTTTTTAAGCCGCTCCTGCGATAAATAACTTTTGGTGGTTTTGCTATCCAGTTGATGGTTAGACAATAGAAATTCAAACTCATTAAGCAGTTCGAGCCGGTCATCAACGGTATCTAATCCTTTAAACGCCTCGATGCTTTGCGGAATGCTTTCTTTATCAAGCGCATGATAAATCCGCTCTTGTATAGCGCGGGATTTGGTCTTATCTATTACACCCTTTTGGAGTAATGCCACCAACTCATCAGCTTTTAACTCTATTAAGGCGGCTTCTTCGGTAATTTGTTTATTCTCCAATGTGCAAATGGCAATTAAATGCCCAACTTTTGTTATAATTATACCGTTTAAATATACCAGATATTAATATGGCCCGCGTTTCTGTTATAACCGTTAATTTTAATCATCCCCAAATAACAGAAGAGTTGCTGCAATCCATTGCGGCCACCAACACTTATCATGACCTGGAAATAATTGTTGTTGATAACGCAAGTAGAATCAACCCTGTACCGGGTTGGTTAACCAAATATCCGGATATTAAGTTTATACGTTCAGAAGTTAACCTTGGTTTCGCAGGTGGCAATAATTTAGGTATTAATAACGCTACAGGTGATTATTTTTTCCTTGTTAATAACGATACCGAATTTACACCCGGCCTGGTCGAAAAGTTGGCTGAAGTGATGGAAAGCCAACCTAAGGTAGGTGCGATATCGCCCCTGATCAAATATTTTACTAAACCCGATCTGATACAATATGCAGGCTTTACACTTGTAAATTACTACACAGGCCGTAACAATGCCATAGGAAAAGGACAGATGGATAATGGCCAATTTAATAATTTAAAAGGGCAAACAGGATATTGCCATGGGGCGGCAATGATGGTAAAGCGAGAGGCGACGAAAAAAGCCGGTTTAATGGCCGAAAACTTCTTTTTATATTTTGAAGAGGTTGACTGGGGTGAGCGTTTTAACCGTGCAGGCTACCAGGCCTGGGTGCGCGGCGATGCCGTTATTTATCATAAAGAGTCCGTTAGTGTGGGTAAAAACAGCCCTGTGAAAGAATATTTTATGAACCGCAATCGTATATTGTTCATACGCAAGAATGCGCCTGCACTTAAGGCCTTAATATTTTATATTTATTTCACACTGGTTGTGTCACCACGTAATATTATAAATTACATTAAAGGTAAACGGTACAACTTTATTTCACTACTGTTGCGTGGCATTTGGTGGAACGTGACACACAGTAAAACCAGTACAGATTTAGGATACAATCTCAATAAAACTTCATGAAAATTATCTTTTGGATAAGTCTTTTCGTAGCATTTTACACATTTGTCGGCTACGGAATCCTGCTATATATAATCATTAAAATCAAACGCTCTTTTAGGGGGAAGCCGGTTTTGCCGGTGGTTACTGATGATGAGCTGCCAACCTGTACATTGGTAGTAGCAGCTTATAATGAGCAGGATTACATGGTGAATAAAATAGCCAATTGCCTCCAGTTGAAATATCCGACCGGTAAACTTAAATTCTTATTTGTTACGGATGGGTCTGACGACCGGACGGCCGAAATAATTAGTCAGTATCCGGAAGTCCAGCTGTTGCACAGGCCGGAGCGTGCCGGTAAAATTGCGGCAATACACCGCGCCATGGAATTTGTAACCACCGAAGTTGCCGTGTTTACCGACGCGAACACCTTTCTAAACCCGGAAGCGATTGAGCGCATTTGCCGGCATTACAGCGACATTACTGTAGGTGCCGTTGCAGGCGAAAAGCGCGTGCAGATAGACGAAAATGCGGATGCAAGCGCGGCTGGCGAAGGTTTTTACTGGAAGTATGAATCGGCATTGAAAAAATGGGATTCGGAACTATACTCGGTTGTAGGCGCCGCCGGCGAACTTTTCAGCGTTCGCCGTAATCTTTATCAGGACGTGGAACCTGATACCATTCTTGATGATTTTATGATATCTATGCTAATTGCCGCGAAGGGATACCGGATCATTTACGAGCCAGATGCCTACGCGTTAGAAAACGCGTCTGAAAATGTAACCGAAGAACTTAAACGCAAGATTAGGATAGCCGCGGGCGGCATACAGTCGATATTGCGGTTAAAGCCACTGCTTTTTTCTTTCAAATATCCGGTACTGTCTTTTCAATACGTAAGCCATCGGGTGCTCAGGTGGACAGTTACACCATTTTTTATGATCATTGCCTTTATTACTAACCTGGCCCTGGCGTTTGCCGGCGACGGCTGGTTTTACAGCGTGTTATTTGCCGGGCAGGTGGTGTTTTACCTTGCGGCCATTTTAGGTTTCGTATTAGAGAAAAGGCAGCTTCGTGTAAAGGCGCTATTTATACCTTACTATTTTTGCGTGATGAATTATGCTGTTTTAATGGGCATCATCCGGTATTTTAAAAAGACACAAAGCGTTGCCTGGGAAAAATCGCAGCGAAAAGTTTAACTATTCTATCCCTTTAACATTCATTTTTAAGGTGTAAATAGCGGTTGATGCTGTAATAAACAATACATCCCGGTTTTTACCGCCAAAGCAAAGATTTGCAGTCCACGGTTCCGGAATATCAATATGGCCTATCTGTGTTCCTGATGGATTAAATATGGTAATACCTTTGCCGGCCAGGTAAAGATTACCCCTTTCATCAAGCGTTATTCCGTCTGCCCCCTGGTTAATATGCAGCTTTTTATCTGCTAACCGTCCGTTTGCTAATATGGCGTATTTGTAAATCTTACCATCTCCAATATCGGCAACGTACAAGGTTTTACCATCAGGGGTACCTACAATTCCATTTGGGCGTTTCAAAGTGCTGTCCAGATCCACCGGCTGGGTGGCACCCTTTGGAAGAAAAAATATCTTTTGATTGGGCAGGTCTGGTTTGGTGCGCGACCACCAGGGGCGCTGGTAATATGGGTCAGTCATATAAATGCTGCCGTTAGGGTGAACCCAAAGATCATTTGGCCCGTTCAATAACAATCCTTTAAAATCTTTCACTAAAACTTTCACCTTTTTATCCGGACTAACTGACCATAATTGGTCATGTTCATCGGCACAAACGATCAGGTTGCCCCTCTTATCAAAATACATTCCGTTAGCGCGCCCCGCATTGTCCATAAAAACGGAAAGCCTGCCATCAACGCTATATTCCCATATCTTATTATCGGGCTGATCTGTAAAAAATACATTGCCTTTTCTGTCAACAGCCGGGCCTTCGGTAAATTTAAATTGCCTGGAAACAAGTTGCGGTTTATTTAACGTGTCATATAACGCCGTTTGGCTATATACCTTGGGTATAAAAAAGCATAACAAGGCAAGTACCGGTAATCTTTTGCAAATCCTCATTTGTTATCTGATGTTTTCTTTGGTGATGTTTACAGGCATTATCGACTTAATTGATATAAACCAAAATCACTTAACGCAATACAAACAGGCGATTTAGTGATCCTTAATCTCACTTTTTGTGCTCGTACAACTTCTGGCAGTTTGATCAATCGGTTAGGGCCGATACTTGTGGCGGCGGCAATTTGATTCCATTTTCCTTTCAGCCATGCGTCTACTGCTATCTCTTCAATACGCTGTCCCAGCTTGATATTTTCGCGTAATCTGATAACGTCGAAGCTTTGAGGCTTATGCATATCAAAAACTAAATTCGCGGTGGTAACCTTGTCATCCGTCGCCCAATAGCTATATCTGTCATTACCAAGCAAATTGGCAGCCCCAAATTTTAATTTATTGTTGCCCCGTGTATTGCTTGCCGTTAATGTAGCCCCGTTAGCGCGGTTTACCTTAAATGTTTCTGCTAACCTCTGCCCAAATGTTTCAAGTGTTGCTACATCTTGTTTGCTTACCACTCCATCCCTGTTAGGTGCTAAGCCCAGGTCCAGGTCTGCACCGCGGCCAACGCTTTTAAAATAAAGATCCATTAACTGATCAGGTGTTTTAACGGAATCATTCTGCCTTTTGTGGTAGAACCAACCGGGGCGCAATGCTACATCACATTCAGCAGGCATCCAAAACTGTCCATTGCGGTGTCCTTCCGTGCCTTCATAATCTTTTACATAACCGTTACCAGGCCTTTTACCCGGTTCAGGAGCATGTGGCGTATAGGTGGCCCAGCTGGTTTCGCCGGCAATGCCACGTTCGTTGCCTACCCATCTAACATCCGGTCCAACATCTCCAAACAGCACAGCTACCGGTTGCATTTTGCGTGTTATGCCCCAGGTTTCATCCCATCCATAATAATTCGACCGGTCAATCTTACGCACCTCGCGGGCACCGCCATAATAGCCATCGCCGCCGTTGGCACCATCGTGCCATGAAATAAATAGCGGGCCGTAATTAGTGTAAAGTTCTTTTAACTGTTCCCTGTAAACTTTGGTTACATATTCAGGTTTGCCGTATAACGTGCTATTACGGTCCCAGGGTGAGCAATAAACGCCCATCTTCATACCTAACTTGTTGCAGGCATCGCGGTATACTTTCAAAATATCCCCTTTGCCCTTTTTATACGGGCTTTTTGAAATGTTGTGTTCAGTAGTTTTTGTAGGCCACAGGCAAAAACCATCGTGGTGTTTGGCTACAACGATAACTCCTTTGAACCCGCCGGCCTTGGCTGCACCAACAATTTGCAGAGCACTAAATCTGGTTGGGTTAACCAGTTGAGGATCTTCATCGCCATACCCCCATTCTTTGTCGGTATAAGTATCCGGCCCCCAGTGTATGAGGCAATACATTTCTGTTTCGTGCCAGCCAAGCTGTGCCTTTGTAGGTACAGGCCCATAAGGTTTGGGCGCTTGTTGCGCAGTGGTACACAAAGCTATAAACGGCAATAAAAACAGCAGCAGATATTTCATAATCGGTTCTATTGGTTTGCTAAAGTAATTATTCGGGTTGAGTTTATTGGCGCGTTATTTAAACCAACAATGCAATTTTCTTTTTATGTTTAACCATCCATCAGCATCTTATGAAAATTATCCGTTGCGCACTGTTAATGATATTAATGCCCGGCCTGCTGTGTGCACAGGCTCCGGCTTATAAAAACAACAAGTTGCCGTTAAATACACGTGTTAAAGACCTGGTATCACGCTTAACTTTAGAAGAGAAAATCTCGCTGCTGGGTTATAACAGCAAGGCAGTACCCCGCCTTGGCATTCCCGCCTATAACTGGTGGAACGAAGGCCTTCACGGCGTTGCGCGCGCCGGCGAAGCTACCATCTTTCCGCAGGCAATCGGTATGGCGGCAACGTTTAATGATGAGCTGATAAAGCAGGTATCTACGGTTATATCAACCGAAGCAAGGGCAAAATATAACCTGGCTATAGCTCAAGACAGGCACCTGCAATATATGGGCCTTACCTTCTGGACACCTAATATCAACATTTTCCGCGACCCACGTTGGGGCCGCGGGCAGGAAACATATGGCGAAGATCCGTTTCTGACATCGCGCATGGGCGCAGCGTTTGTAAAGGGTTTACAAGGCGATGATCCAAAATATTTAAAAGCCAGTGCCACCGCAAAACACTACGCCGTCCACAGCGGCCCGGAAGCAGGGCGGCACGAGTTCAATGCGATTATCGATGAAAAAGACCTTCGCGAAACATACCTCTACGCTTTTAAGTACCTTGTTGATGGCGGTGTAGAAAGTGTAATGTGCGCATACAACCGCGTTAATGGAGAGCCATGCTGTACAAGTAATACCTTACTCAGCAACATCCTGTTAAAAGAATGGCAGTTTAAAGGCCATGTGGTAACCGATTGCTGGGCACTGGACGATATTTTTTTAAGGCACAAAGTGATGCCTGATGCCGTACATGTTGCAGCTGCCGCTATCAAAGCCGGCGTAGATCTGGATTGCTCAACAATGTTGCAATCCGAAGTGATGAAAGCCGTTAAAATGAAGTTGCTTACGGTGGCCGAGGTAGATAAAGCATTATCTGCCATCCTTCGCACCGAATTTAAATTAGGTTTTTATGACGAACGTACTGCTACACCCTACTATGTGTATGGTGCTGATAGCGTTAATAACGTTAGTCACATCGCCTTAGCGCGTAAAGTTGCGCAGCAAAGCATGGTAATGCTGAAGAACGACGGCAGCATCCTCCCTTTAAACAAAAACAAGTATAGCAGCATAATGGTAGTTGGGCCAAACGCTACATCGTACGATGCAATGTTAGGCAATTACCACGGCGTTAGCAAAGTGATCAATTTTGTAGAAGGAATTACGGCGGCTGTAGGCCCGGGCACCCGGGTAGAATACGATCTGGGTGCAGATAGCCGCGATACTACTCATTTTGGCGGGATATGGGCAGCGCAAAATAGTGATGTCACCGTGGCGGTTTTGGGACTGTCGCCGGTTAATGAAGGTGAAGAAGGTGATGCGTTTCTTGCTGCAGGCGGCGGCGACAGGCTGAATTTAAGCTTACCTGAAAGCCATATCAAGTATCTTAAAAAATTAAGAAAAGAGGTACACAAACCGATTATAGCGGTATTAACTGCAGGCAGCGATATAGATGTAGAAGCCATAGCACCATATGCCGACGCCATAATTTTAGCGTGGTATCCGGGCGAGCAGGGCGGTAACGCACTTGCAGACCTGATCTTCGGTGATGTATCCCCATCGGGACATTTGCCGTTAACTTTTTACAAGTCGCTCGACAATCTGCCAGACTATAAAGACTATAATATGAAAGGCCGTACCTATCGCTACTATAACGGTCCGGTGCAATACCCATTCGGATTCGGGCTCAGCTACACATCATTCAAGTACAGTACAGATGGAAGTTTTAAAGCAGATTACCACCTTGGTGACACCATCACTGTTAACGTAAATATTAACAATACCGGCAACATGGACGGCGATGAAGTGGTACAAGCCTACGTCAAATATCCGCAAAGCGATCGCATGCCTTTAACAGAATTGAAAGCTTTTAAACGTGTTAACGTAGTCAAGGGTGGTAAACAAATCATCACGATAAAAATACCGGTAAACGAATTGCAAAAGTGGGACCTTGCGACCCACAAATGGAAAACTTACCCGGGTAGCTATCGGTTAGTATTAGGCAGCAATTCACAGGATGAAAAGCTTGTTATGCCTTTTAACCTTACTCTGTAAATTTCAACCAGTATCTTAATGTATAGTAAAGACCAGGCAACACAATTAAAACAAGAATTCTGGACAGCATTCGGGCAGTATATGGCACCTGTGTTATCGTCAGAAGGCATGCGTACCAATTGGGTAAACTATAAAACTGGTGTAAAACACGTGTACTTTCGGATGCAGGCAGATACTAAGCAGGCCACAATAGGCATAGAGATAGCCCACCCCGATCTAGACTTGCAGCAACTTTTTTTTGAACAATTCGAGGCTTATAAGAACATACTTAATAGCGCCCTTAATGAGCAATGGGAGTGGCAATTACATGATAGTGATGATTATGGCAAAACTATTAGCCGCATTTACATCAAATTGCAGCCGGTTAGTATATACCAAAAAGGAGACTGGCCGCAGCTAATCTCCTTTTTTAAACCCCGCATTATATTGCTGGACGAATTTTGGAACGATGTTAAATTCGCTTTTGGCGCTTAACAGATTATTTCTTTACGATATGGTAACCCAAACCAAAGCTTGCGGTTGCAAAAAAAGCGCTGTTTTTATCGCTTGGGCCATTAGCCAACTCATGGCCATCAACCTTAAAATCGCTTTGTGCAACGCCAATATGATAGCCCAGCCGTAAACCTAACGGGATGCTGCGCTCGATAGTAGCGTGCTCAAGTTCTTTAGACTTTACTTTAATCAGGTAATCGAAACCCATACCCAGATCAATACCAAATTTGGTTTGATAAAACGTTTTACTTGACGTTTTATTCAAAATCTCTTGCGAAAAGTTCGACACGCTTTCAATACCGGTTTTATCCTTGATGTTGAACATGGCAAGGTTAAGGTTGATGCCTGCAAACGGGTACAGCTGGATGTCCGATCTGTTAGAAAGGTTGTAACCGGTCCTGGCAAACAAAGCCGCCTGAGAGTAACGCGCTTTTATGCCGTTGGCTTCTGATGAATTTGGCAAGCTAAATCCGATGCCATGCTCGTTTACCCATTTTTTATAGGTTTTTTGCATTGCTGCATTTATCCAGTAATTATTGTCAGAAATAGCGGGGATACCGTTATTAGCCAAAAAACCGTTTAACTGGCTAAGATCCGTTTGCCGGTATCCAACCTGCAATAAAGCTGCACCGGAAATATCTTTGTTAAAAAAGCGGTCTTCCATGCTTTGTTTGCGGTACTGCGCTTGTGTAGTTGTTGCGCCGAATAATAAACCGGCTACAAATAATGAGATAAGTATTTTTTTCATAAATAAATTAATGAACGTCTTTATCAGGGCTATAACGTTGGTTAGTCAACATCCGATATACGGATTTTGTTCTTGAAATAGATTTGCTAAATTTGTTAGCATGAAACGTTCCGGCAGCGCCGATCTTCCTTTACATCATGGCTATGTACCGCTTTGGCTTGCTGAACGGATGGGTAAGCTGGGTAATGCTGTAATTGAGAACATCATAATGGATTATGGACAGGACGAAGTGCTGCGCCGGTTGAGTGACCCTTTTTGGTTTCAAAGCTTGGGCGCTGTGATGGGGATGGATTGGCATTCGTCAGGCATCACCACCTCTGTAATGGGTGCGTTGAAACGAACTGTAAATCCACGCAGCCGAGAATTAGGCATTTACATTTGCGGCGGTAAAGGTAAGGCATCAAAACGGACACCTGAAGAATTAATGAACGTATGCAACGCAACCGGACTTAACGGAAACTACCTGATAAAGTGCAGTAAGCTAAGCGCCAAAATAGATAATACAGCAATACAGGACGGGTTTCAGTTGTACATGCACAACTTTATCGTAAATGATAACGGTAAATGGGCGGTAGTTCAGCAAGGCATGAGCGACCTGAGCAGTACGGCAAGACGCTACCACTGGCACTCCGACCAGCTAACCTCTTTTGTAGACGACCCGCATACCAGCATTTACGGTAAAAATAATGGATATATTTTAAACATGGCTGATAAGCTGGCTTCAAACAGCCGTGCTGGAATAATGACTATAGCTGCCGAACAACCGGACAAAATGCTTAAAGAGATCAGAAAATTGGTGATGCCCGATCACCATGATGTACGTGCTAAGGATATTGATTTAAAACGGTTAGGATCGGTATTGTGGCTGGCGCATGAAACCCAACCGAAAGACTTTGAAGAACTAATATTATTACAAGGTTTAGGGCCGCGAACCTTACAATCTTTGGCGCTGGTAAGTGAAGTGATACATGGCACACCATCACGTTTTAAGGACCCGGCAAGGTTTTCCTTTGCACATGGTGGTAAGGATGGCCATCCCTTTCCTGTTCCCCTTAAAGTATATGATGAAACAATTGGCACACTGCAAACTGCTATTCATAAAGCGAAATTAGGTAATGCTGAAAAAATGGAAGCCATTAAACGCTTAACCAATATTGCACAGGCCGCCGAACAGGGTTTTACATCAAACGACAACTTTGATCAAGTAGTTGAAAAAGAAAGGTCAGAATCTTGGATGTACGGCGGCCGGACTGTTTTTGGAAAAGCTAAACCGCCTGTACAACATCAGCTTAAATTATTTTAAACCAGCGCAGATTTTATTCGCTTCTTCCAGGTGACCTTCCAACTTCGGCACTGTTTTGCCTGCAAGGTCATTCACAGCCTTATCAGTATTGTTGGCAGCAGATTTGAAAACTTCTATAGCCTTATGATGATCATCTACCATCACCTGCATATATGCCCTGTCAAACTCCACTCCTGTTTTTAAAGCAAGGCTGGCCAATATTGTTTTGTGATCGTTATTTAATGAATCGCTTATGTTTACCCTTTTATCCGTAGCTAACTTTTTAAGCTCGTTACCTACCTGAGTATGATCGCTCACCATCATTTTGGCAAACTCCAGCACCTTGGGGTTTTGCGATTGCTTTTCAGCAAGTTGTGATAATTGTACTTCGGCGTTGCCCGATTCTATGCCATCTTTTATCAGGGAGATGCCGGTATCATCTACCAGTGTCCTGTCGTTATAATTTTTAGCCTTACGGGTATCGTTGCAGGCTTGTGCCGCAAACAATACTACCAATGTTATAGCAATGCAGAATGATCTTTTCATTTGTAATTAGTAAGCTTATAATAGTGTTACAACAAAGTTAACACCATACGGTTTACTATATTTTTACAATGTAATGATATTGTTAACAAACGCTTATTAAACACAAAAAGCCGGATTGTATAAACAGTCCGGCTTTTTATAAATTGATTGACTATCAGACCAGGTTGCGGCCAGCATTTATAATGCCATATACCGTACGGATCACCAGCTTATTGTAAATGCCGGTCATTTCTTCATCATCGGTTTTACTTAAAAGCTGTAATGCGTAATGCTGGATGATCACCAGCGGCAGCACTATTTTTTCACGGATAGCTATAGACCTTCTTTCAACCGGGAATTCCTCCATTATCAAGTCGGTATCAGTAAGTTCTAATAATAAATTTTTGGTAAGCTCAAACTCATCACGCAGGCCTTTCCAAAATTCTCCAAACTGTTCATCGTCTTCCAGGTAACCCGTTACCCTAAAATCTGATTTAGACATCGACATCATACAATTATCCACCATGGTTTTAAAAAAACCCGACGAGTAATACAGGTCTTTTACCTCCTGCCAGTGCCCGCCGTCTTTCATTTTTTTCAAGGCGGTTCCCATGCCATAAAATCCCGGGATGCTCTGTTTTAACTGGCTCCATGAGGTAACAAAGCTAATAGCCCTCAGATCTTCCAGTTTGAGCTTGGCGCCGGGGTTTCGCTTGGTTGGCCGGCTACTGATATTGATCTGTGAGAGTAATTTAAGCGGACTAAATTTTTCAAGATACTCTACAAATAGCGGATCTTCCCTTAACGCCAGGAATAAACGGTGACTTTCCTCAGCCATTTCAGAGATAAGTGACTTGTGCCTGTCGTCTAACAAATCCTGATGATTAGGGTGCAGCGCTGAAGTTATACCCGCATTAATCAGCTGCTCTGTATTGAAACGTGCTGTTTCAACGGAACCATACTGCGAACTTACGGTTTGCCCCTGGATGGTGAGCTGGATATTATCATTCGCAATCTCCTTACCCATAGATGCATAGAACCGGTGTGTTTTACCACCGCCACGGGCAGGCGGTCCGCCCCTCCCATCGAAAAATGCAAGGGCAATTCCGTACTTGCGGGCCATGGCAGTAAGTTCAACCTTGGCCTTATAAATACTCCAATTAGCCATCAGGTAGCCACCATCTTTGGTGCTGTCACTAAAGCCTAACATAATGGTTTGTTTATTGCCACGGCGTTTTAAATGTGATTTGTAGAACGAATGGGTGTAAAGCTTTTCCATCACATCGCCTGCATGCTTAAGATCGTTAACGGTTTCAAAAAGCGGCATAAAATCTACGCTCAGCTTATCTTTTTCCCATCCGCTCCATAAAAACAGATCAATAAGCTGCAAAATATCAGTCGCTTGCTGGCAGTTGCTAATTATAAAACGCTGGCTTCCTTTTTCACCGTTGTTATGCTGAATTTGTTTCATCAGCCTGATGGTGTCCAGCGTATCGCGGGTCATATCGTCTTCGGTTTCCGGGCATTTATAATCCGCCTGATTAAACGGAAGGCTTTTTATTTTGGCTTCTTCAGTTTGATTTTGGTAGTCTTTAGGTACACCTGTGTAGATCTTGGTGGTGCAATATTTAAACACATCACGCAGGATGCGGCTGTCCTGGCGGATATCTAACGTGGCAAAGTATGAGCCGAATAGTTGTACTTTTTGAATCAGGTTATCTACAATATTTACAAAAAGGCCATCGTGGCTGGTAAGTAAAGTATCGCGCATTGATCGCAGCGATTTCAGCAATTCGGGCTGCAGGTCTTTAGGCTTTTCTTGCGGATTGAATGCATTATCGTAAAGTAATTTCTCCAGTGTCGCCAGGTCGTCGTCAAATCCTCTGAAAGTAATGCGCCTTTTAAGCACCCTGAAATCGCGGTAGTAGCAACGGAAAATTGTCTGCCTCAGCAATGTTGCAATCTCTTTTGTAGTTTCGGTTGTAACATTTGGGTTGCCATCGCGGTCGCCGCCCGGCCAAAAACCTAATTCCAGTACCTGGTGGCTGCCATCAAGTTCAAACTCTTCTTCCAATTTTGACTGGATGCCCGATAGCGCATGGTAAAAAATATTCTCCAGGAACCAAACAAGGCTTACCGCCTCATCAACAGGTGTTGGCGATGTTTTATTAAAGAACGGGGTTTTACCTAACTGTTGAAGTAAAACATCGATACTGGTAATGTCGTTAGTTTTTAGCGCCTCAATAAGGTCTGTCATTATTCCTAACACCGTGCCCGGATAAAACTGGGTTGGGTGTGCGGTAAGCACCAGCCTAAGGGAAAACTCTTTTAACTGCTCGCTAATTTTAGCCCTTGCCTGTTCACTTACGGATGCCTGCTGGATAAGATTTTGGAGTGTGCCGGAATCATCCGACCTGCCAACTTTCCCAAATGAGGAATCTTCAATCGCGTCAAACAAAACTACCTGACGTTCAATGTATTGGATGAACCTAAATAAACGATTTAATTGCTCACGGTGATCAATATCAGGTGCGTATTTCTTAAAAAAAGATTCGATTATAGCTGACGGCGAGTTGTTACCGGCCACTTCTTTTTCGCAATGCGAACTAAAAAATGGCAACAGAATGCCGGTATCCTTTACCTGGTAAAAGGGCAAAGTTTGAAATAAGCTGTTGTATAATTCAAAACGTTTTACAACCTCATAGTTAAAAGTTGTTTCTTTTTGAGTAAGCCTTTGAGTTGATGGCATAATAAATACAGGTTTAGCAATTTTAAGGCCCGTTTACCAGGCTTCAGTCGGTGAATTTAGTTATCTAAATTTTAAATCAGGCTTTTAACTGGAAATTTAATAACAGTTAAACCATATTGATGCAATATTGGTTATAACAACCCTTTCAAACTTTATTTGTTTAAATTTGCACTTACAAATCACCACCTTACTTTCTGCATGAATAACTATAAACGAGAGATAAAAAGCTTTTTTTACAGCCAATATTTTTCGGATGGTTTACGCATTTCTACAGGCATTCTGCTCCCCTCGCTGGTAATGTTGCAATTGGGTAATTTTAACCTGGGTTTAACACTTTCACTTGGCGCGCTATGTATCTGTACAATTGACAGCCCGGGCCCGGTGTCGCATAAGCGCAATGCAATGGCTATTGGTAATCTTGGATTGTTTATGGTTGCCGTTATAACCGGTTTTGCCAGGCTTAATGTTTACACAATGGGTCTCGAGATCGTTTTGTTCAGCTTTCTCTTTTCCATGTTCAATGTCTATGGCAACCGGGCAGCTTCTGTTGGAACAAGTTCTGTTTTGGTGATGATCTTTATGATGGACAAGGAAGTACCACCACCCGAGTTATTGGAGTATAGCTTAACCATATTAGCTGGCGGTATCTGGTACATGATCTTTAGCCTGATATTTTTTGGCATCCGGCCATACAGGGCGGCGCAGCAAACCCTTGGTGAAAATGTAGCGGATATAGCTAAATTTTTGCGGATAAAAGCTGATTTTTATCGGCATGAAGTAGATATCGACGAAAACTACCGCAAGCTTGTATTGAAGCAAATTCAGGTGAGTAACCATCAGGATGCCGTACGCGAGATGCTATTTAAAAGCCGTTTGATGGTAAAGGAATCTACCGGAGCCAGCAGGATTTTAGTGCTCACCTTTATAGATCTGGTTGATATGTTTGAGCAGATCATGGCAACTCACTACGATTATTCGCAGATAAGGGAAAGGTTTGAAAAAACAGGTATACTCGAAGAAATTGCTGAATACCTGCACCATGTTGCTTCAGAATTGGACAACATCGGCTATGCAATACTGGCCAACTCACGTCCCGAAAAAACGAGTAATCTCGAATTTAGGCTTGAGCAATTAAAATTAAAAATAGATGCCATAGGGCTGGATGACAAAGAGACCAGCAACCTTGTGTTAAAGAAGATCCTGATCAACCTTCGAGACTTGACAAAAAGCATCAGCAATTTATTTAAATACTACCATTCTAAGGCATCCGACAGTTTATTGAACACCAATAGCGCCGACGTTGAGTATTCAAAATTTGTAACCCACCAGGATTATGCCCCTCACATTTTTTTTGACAACCTGGCGTTTGCGTCTGCTACATTTAAGCATGCGTTCAGAGTTTCGTTGGTATGTTTGGTGGGCTATATCACTTCTAAATACATATCCTTTGGCGGCCATAGCTATTGGGTATTGTTAACTATAATTGTAATTCTGAAACCCGGTTTTAGCCTTTCAAAACAACGTAACTATCAACGGCTTATAGGTACAATTGGCGGCGGAGTGATCGGTATTTTTATCTTATCGTTCATACCAGATAAAACGGTACAATTTGTATTGCTGGTTGTATTGATGATCGGCACTTACAGCTTTTTGCGGCTTAATTATATCGTGAGCGTTATATTTATGACGCCCTACGTGCTTATACTCTTTAAATTCCTGGGTTTGGGCCAGATCAACATTTTTCAGGAGCGGATCCTTGACACGCTTATAGGGTCGACAATTGCGTTTATTGCCAGTTATCTCATCTTTCCAACCTGGGAGTTTGAGCAGATCAAAGAAACATTGTCGTCAGTTATAACAGCCAACATCAATTATTTAAAAAAGATAGCCGCAAGCATTGCCGGCAAAGAGGTTACCGTAACAGATTACAAGCTTGCACGTAAAGATGTGTACGTAAACTCGGCCAACCTATCGGCCACATTTGAGCGAATGACATCTGAACCGAAAAGTAAACAACGAAATATTAAGGATATCCATAAATTTGTTGTGCTAAATCATATACTGTCTTCCTATACTGCAAATATCGCTACAGCACTGATCCGCTCAGGCCCTCAAAAACCACACATGGATACACTGAAACTGGTTAAACGGAGCATTGCAGTTTTAAGTGATACAAACAAGAAACTTAAAGGGGAATCAATCCTACCGGAACCTCCACAAACCGGGCACTTAAAAACGGATTCGATCAAACCCGAACCGGAAAAAATACCGTTGACTGCAGACGATATACTGATGGAAGAGCAACTTGGCTTTATCAACAAGATCAGCATTGATATTGCCAAGGTTACAGAATATGCTATGAGATAACCGGTATTATAACAAATCGTTAGCGAGGTTCGCCAGTTCGCTTCGCTCGCCTTTTTGCAATGTAATGTGGGCATAAAGCGGGTGCCCTTTGGCTTTATCTATCAGGTACGATAAGCCATTACTCTCTGCATCCAAATATGGCGTATCAATTTGATAAATATCGCCTGTAAATACAAACTTGCTATTTTCCCCGGCTCGGGAAATGATCGTCTTTACTTCGTGTGGCGTTAAATTTTGTGCTTCATCTACAATAAAAAAGATCTTACTAAGTGTGCGGCCACGAATAAAGGCAAGCGGCGTGATCGATATTTTATCATTTGCTACCAACTCATCTATCTTGGCCTGCATTTTTTCGTCTTCGGCAAACTGGTCTTTTATAAACTTAAGGTTATCCCAGATGGGCGCCATGTAAGGATCTATTTTTGATTTTACATCGCCCGGCAAAAAGCCAATATCTTTATTGCTTAACGGCACAATGGGCCGGGTAACAAATATTTGACGGTAATGCTTGCGCTGCTCCAATGCACTTGCGAGTGCCAGTAACGTTTTACCTGTGCCGGCGTTGCCCTGTATGGTAACCAGCTTAATATCCGGATGCAGCAGTGCGTGGATAGCAAAAGCCTGCTCGGGGTTGCGCGGGTAAATATTTAGTGCGGGTTGATCGGTAACTTTTTCAACCTGGCCGCTTTGCGAGTTATAAAACCCCGAAGCGGCGGTGCCGCTCTTGCTGTTTAATATGTAAAATTGATTACCTGCACCGGGTTCTATTTCAAAATCATTGCCCGGCAATACATCGTTTTTGTTGAGTTTGCCAAGCAGCTTTTCGGTAACTTTATTCAACACGGTTTTGCCGCTGTAAAGTTCATCCAGGTTTTTTACTTTGCCCGTTTCATAATCCTCGGCATTGAGGTTTAACGACTTGGCTTTTAAGCGCAGACAGATATCTTTAGATACCAGAATCACCTTTTTATCAGGATTTTCAAACTGAACCCCAAGTGCAGCATTCAGTATGCGGTGATCTAACTTCTCCGATCCGAACACCAGTTCAGCATCGGCACTGCTATTTTTGACATCTAAAATCACCTTGAAACTTCCCTTACTTTTCCCATTCAGCGGAATCCATTGATTGATAAGGCGGTTTTTGGACATATCATCCATCAACCGGATAAAACTGCGGGCCTCAAAGTTACGGGTATCGTTACCGCTCTTCATGTTATCCAATTCTTCCAATACCTGTATAGGTATGGCCACATCGTGCTCCTGGAAGTTTTCAAAAGCGTTATGATCATAAAGGATAACAGAGGTATCCAGTACAAATATTTTTTTCTTCCGGTCCAATTTATCTGCAGTATCCTTAGTCATGCACACAAAGTAGGCTTTTTGATTGGGAGTAATAAAAAATGTTGGGAAAATGGTGAGTGTGGAAAGGTTGATGGGTAATTTATCCGTCAGTCAGTAAAGTGGTACTTTACAAATCTTTATAAATTGGCTTAAAATAGGAAAACGGAAGCCTACTCTTGCGAATTGACTTCCGTTTCCTGACCTGTTGACTGACCATAGCCACTCAAAGGCTAACAAGTTTTGTGTAAATTAACCGACCTGATCTCTTCTTTGTTAATTGCTAACGCTGATGATCTTTACTCATTTAAATAATGATGAAACCAAATGTTGACATGAATTGCGTACTTTGCCTGTCTCCTTGCGGAGGTAACTCCATCAATTCCGTTCAACGCTGCTTAATCCTTACCCTTGCGGGACACTGACTAAGTATTGTTATCTGCGGAACCTGATATTGTTGATCTCCCGAGGGGAAGTCGACTCTGTCGTTATCCTTGCAACGCTGATTGATCAAATTCAATTGAATGCTGATTGCTCATTGTTTGCTAACGCCGATTGCTTCAAGGTCATTATAAAACCTGCCTTCTTCCATAGAATTTTGCAGCGTTTATAATACCTCTTTAATTACAACATCTTCGTAAATTACTTTCGTATTTTGTTTCTGTTTATGTAATTCAGGCACTTCCCTTATCTTTAGTTCGCCCGAAAGTCCACCCGATTAAGTTTCTGTTATCCTGTAAGGCTGTCAAAGTACGTCGTTCTTGTTGATTACAATATAGGAACATAAATGCATTTCTGTCAAGTACTTTTTGAGTTTTCTTTTTAACACGTTATTAACAGCAATTTAATAGTTATAAACACACCAATTACATTTATGCAGATATAAAAAAGTAATCTTTAATCACTTTATAAACAATTGAGATATTAACAATTTATAAACTAAGAAAACTCAAACAGCAATCCTGAAAGCGCGCAATTTGTAAAAATTAAATTTTTTCTGTCAAATGCCGCCAATATCTTTTGGGAATGTGACGTATGTGCAGCTTAGTATTTTTACGCGATTTAATATTAACACTGTTAAAATAATTTTTCCAAAGGTGCTGATAAATGCCTTCGTCTTCACAAAAAGCAGCCATTGCCTGCCCCGGTTTATTATTTTCTGCAAAATCCAGGGTAATATATTCTGTGTTATGCAAATCGTAGTAAATTCCGTAATTCCGTTTAAGATCATAAATTATCCAGCGTTGATCGGCATAACGGCTTCTAAAATGCTTGACAAGTAAGGGCAGAACATTAAAGTCGGGTTCAACAGCCGCGTAAAAGCTGCCGTCACTTAATTTCTGGAACCTAACAAACGCTTCCATCCTGTGCTTTTCACGTCTCATCATTCGCACCAGTTCAGAAACGCGCATTACCAACCGGTTTCCATAATCTTCTTCTATATTTTCATTTGTATCAAAAGCGTATCTAATATACCCTACCAAATTATTGTCCTCTCCATCTATTTCCGAAAGATGCGCGGCATATAATCGCTGTATCCCCATTGGAGATAATTTCAATTTTAAGCCTTTTAAAACCCTGGCAGCACGTGTTTCTTCGGTAACAACTGTAATAACCTGCTCAAACATCGCAGCATTGTGATGGCCGGTTTTGACCAGGTTCACCAGCCCCAGTTTATGCTCATAAACCTCAAACACTGCCGTCAGGAGCCCCTCGAACGTGCCATCATAAATCAGCGTAGTTATCATTTAAAATAAATTGAGCTGCGTTTGGGTGTTTTTTAAATATTTGCTTTGTGATGTAGCCAGTATAAATTGTTTGATATTGTTGCCGGTGAGGTCGCGGCGTTCAAATTCTTTACTGCTACAGGTTATAAAATATCTGGCACGGTTAAGGCTCACTCCTATCTTTTTTAGTTGCTCCCAATTAAGTTTGCCAAATTTGCGGGCACTTACTATTTTTTGGGCAGATAGTAACCCCACGCCCGGCACACGCAATATCATCTGCAAGTCTGCTTTATTGATATCAACCGGAAAGGCGTGCATATTCCTGATGGCCCAACCCAATTTAGGGTCAATATCCAAATCCAGATAAGGTTGCTGATTATTCACAATTTCATTCACTTTAAAACCGTAAAAACGCATCAGCCAATCAGCCTGGTAAAGTCGGTTCTCGCGCACCATTGGTACTGCGGTATTTAGCGCGGGCAGCCGGCTATCTGCCAACACAGGAACATAACCCGAGTAATAAACCCTTTTAAGATTAAAATTTTTATAGAAATAATTGGCGGCTTGCAATACCTGACTATCATTTTCAGGAGTGGCACCAATTATCACCTGGGTGCTTTGCCCGGCGGGCGCGAATATCGGCGCCTTTTTAAAGAGCTTTTTTTCTTCAGTACGTTGAAGGATCGCATTTTTGAGGTAACCCATCGGCTTGATCATATCCGCCTGATTTTTATCCGGGGCCAGCAATTTTAAGCCAACCTCTGTAGGCATTTCTAAATTAACGCTCAATCGGTCGGCATACAACCCGGCTTCATTCATTAATTCATCACTCGCACCGGGGATAGATTTCAAATGAATATAGCCATTAAAGTTGTGCTCGGTACGGAGTTTTTTTGCCACCCGTACCAACCGCTCCATTGTAAAGTCAGCGTCTTTAAAAATACCCGAGCTTAAAAACAACCCTTCGATATAATTGCGGCGATAAAAGTTAATTGTGAGATCAACTACTTCCTGTACAGTGAAGGCAGCCCTTTTAATATCGTTGGTTTTTCGGGATACACAGTAGGCGCAATCAAAAATGCAATGATTGGTGAGCAAAATTTTAAGCAACGAAACACAGCGTCCGTCTTCCGTATAGGAATGGCAAATACCATTACTGACATTACCTAATCCTTTATTTTCATTTTTACGCTTGCTGCCGCTTGATGAACATGAAACATCATATTTAGCCGCATCTGCTAAAATATTTAACTTTTCCGTAATCCTCTCTGCATCCATATCCATCAAAATTACTAATAATATTAGCAATTACGTCGTATATAATGGATATATTTACAGAATTTTAAAAATAATTTATTCCATATAGGTGTCCTGATGCGCGATAGTTTCCGGTTGAATAATAACAAACCGAACTAGATTCCATTGCGCCTTTACATCTGCACGAATCCGGTCGATAGCTTTATTGATTTCGGCAGTGTCCAAATCATTATTAAAATTCAGGATCAGCATTAATAAGATCTCGTCCGGCGATTGATAAGTAGACAGGATATGCATCACCTTGGTAACGGCCTTGTCTTTTTCAACCAATTGACAGATCCTGGTTTTCGTTTCGGGCGAAATACCTTCGCCCATCAATAAGCTGCGGCTTTCACGTGCCAGGATAGCTGATACAGCCACTAATATCAACCCTACTAATATAGAGGCTACACCATCCAGCACCGGCATATGATAATGATGGTTTAAAAACGTACAGATCAACACAATAAATAGGCCGGCAACAGCGGCTCCATCTTCAAACAACACCAAAAAATTTGATGGGTCTTTACTTTTCACAATGGCTTCCCACCAGGGCGT
>NZ_CAXVWK010000031.1:0-27813 GCF_964263795.1 Mucilaginibacter sp. | reverse complement strand
TTTATGCCGATAGCCACTATACCCGTAATGGCTAATGGCAAAACCGACCGTACAGCGTTGCCTAAACCTGTCATCAACAAAGAGGCAAAAGGCCGGTATGTGGCACCTAAAACAAATACGGAGGTTGCCCTGGCCGCTATTTTCTTACGAAATATCGCAATAGATCGTATCGGGATAGATGATAACTTTTTCAATCTTGGGGTGGATTCATTGGTAATGGTAAAGGTAATGGTGCAGGTCGAAAAAGAGTTCGGCAAGCGCTACCCGCTGTCTATCCTGATCAAATACCCAACGTTGATGCAGCTTGCAGGGCTAATCGATAGTAACGGTGCCGAATCGCAATACAAATCGCTCATTCCTATCAGGCCTAAAGGCAGCAAAGTGCCGCTTTATATTGTACACGGCATCGGCCTTAACCTGCTAAATATGTATCATATGGTATCAATGCTGGATATCGAACAGCCTGTTTACGGTTTGCAGGCGGTCGGGCTTGATGGGAGCGTAGAGCAAATGAATACGATTGAAGAGATCGCTGCATTTTACAACAGTGAGATATTGCAGCATGATCCGGTTGGTCCCTACGCCATATCGGGCTATTCATTTGGCGGTTATATTGCTTTTGAAATGGTAAGGCAGTTACGCGCTGCAGGTAAGGAGGTAAAAATGCTGGCCTTGTTCGACACCAATTTACAGATCCCAACTTATCAGATGCCGTTGGGGCAAAAGCTTTGGGTAAAAGGCATCAGGCAGTTTAATAAGCTTTTTTTCAGGCTCAAAACCATTGTGACCTGTCCGCTTAAAACGCTGGACTATATGCTGCTGCAGATGCCGGATTATTATCATACACTGCAAAGAATGGTTGGCATAAAAGTTAACTACAACCCGGACGGGGTGCCTCAATATATGCAGGATATTATGGCTATGATGAAACGCGCGTTTGAAGCTTATGTATTTAAACCGCAGGATGTAAAGATCGACCTGTTTAAAGCTGCAATAAAAATGTATTTTGTTGATGATTCGAAATACTTCGGCTGGAAAGCATATGCTAAAAAAGGCGTAGATATACACGTAGTGCCCGGCGACCATAAAGAGATGTTTATGGCACCAAATGATAAATTTATGGCCAAAGCGTTACAGGAACAACTGGACAAGATCAATTGATCAGATAGGAAATCCGCTAAAAACCACTGCTGCTTAACTGGTCACTCACTACAATTCTTTACGTAACCTTGCAACCGGGATATTCATTTGTTCCCGGTATTTGGCAACGGTTCGGCGGGCAATGTTATAACCCGCATCTTTTAAAATATCGGTAAGCTTTTCGTCGGCCAGGGGATGGCGTTTATCTTCTTTACCAATGTGCTCTTCCAAAATCTTCTTCACCTCTTTGTTAGATACCTCCTCGCCACTTTCTGTTTGGATGGCCTCACTAAAGAATGATTTTAGCAGGAAAGTGCCGTGTTCTGTTTGTACATATTTAGAGTTGGCCACACGAGATACGGTTGAGATATCCATACCTATACGGTCGGCAATATCTTTCAGGATCATCGGCTTCAGGTTTTTGTCGTCGCCGGTCAGGAAGAAATCATATTGATACTGCATTATGGCATTCATGGTCTTAAGCAGGGTTTGCTGGCGCTGCTTAATCGCATCAATAAACCATTTTGCCGAATCCAGCTTTTGCTTTACAAACTGTACAGCCTCTTTTAGCTTTTTATCTTTTTGCGATGCCTTATCATAATGCTGAAACATCTCCTGGTACGAGCGGCTCACCTTTAGCTCGGGCGCGTTTTTGGAGTTAAGGGTAAGCATCAAAAAGCCATCATTGTTGGTGATGTGAAAATCGGGTATCACCTGCATTTGCTTGGTACTTACCTCGTTGCTGTCGCCCGGTTTAGGGTTAAGCTTTAAAATTTCGTTCACTACGCCGCGTAACTCTATTGAGTTCATGTTTAATGAGCGTTCCAGCTTATCGTAATGCTTGCGTGTAAATTCCTCCAGGTAATTTTCAACCACCATTATCGCCTTTTTGATAATAGGGTCATTAGCATCTTTTTTGCGAAGCTGGATCAGCAGGCATTCCTGCAAGCTGCGTGCACCGACACCCGCAGGGTCAAAGCTTTGGATCACTTTAAGCATGTCCTCAACTTCCTCATCATCGGCCATTACGTTTTGTGAAAACGCCAGGTCGTCGGTTATATTCATAATAGGCCGGCGCAGGTAACCATCGTCGTCCAAACTGCCGATGATCTGCTTGCCGATAGCGAAATCTTTATCAGAAACGGGCAGCAAATCCAACTGCGCTTGGAGGCTCTCAAAAAAAGAGCTCTGAACAGCAATAGGTATCTCCTTACGTTCGTCTTCATCCTCGCCATTCTGATCGTAGCGCGAGCCATAGTCATTAACAGTATCGTCTTGCAGGTAATCGTCAATGTTAAACTCGTCCATTTCGCCCTTTTCTTCGTCACCATTGTAGGTGTCTTCGTCCGGGTCACGGTCGGGGTATTGTTCTTCGGGTTCGTTAAGGTTAGTTAAGCTGATATCTTCAAGCGCCGGGTTTTCTTCTAACTCTTCTTTGATACGGGTATCTAACGATACGGTAGGCACCTGCAACAACTTTATAAATTGGATTTGCTGCGGAGAAAGTTTTTGTAAAAGTTTTTGCTGAAGGTTCTGTTTTAACATATATAAAGACGTGGCCAAAAATACACCAATTACCTTGTTAATTAAAATTACTTATAAACTGGCTGGTGGGTGTTGTTAAAATGCTTTTGAATAAAATTTGTTTGGACATCCCCATAAATTATTGATAACTTTAAATACAACATTAATTATAGACATGGGATTTATAAAGGAGTTTAAAGAGTTTGCCGTAAAAGGCAATGTGTTAGATTTAGCAGTTGCGGTGGTTATTGGCGGAGCCTTCGGTAAGATCGTAAGTTCGCTGGTTGAGGATATTATTACGCCTGCTGTTTTAACACCTGCTTTAAAAGCCGCTAATTTATCTAACCTAAGCCAGTTAGTAGTGCCGGGTACGGCTATCAAATACGGCAACTTTCTATCGCAGGTAATTTCTTTTATCATTATCGCCTTGTCCATGTTTATTATTATAACGGCCATCAATAGGTTTAAGAAAAAAGAGGCAGCCGCACCAACGGTTATACCTGCTCCGTCCAAAGAGGAGGTGTTGCTGACGGAGATACGGGATATACTTGCAGCTAAACAATAGTGACAATGTCGCCGGCAGACCAGTTCAGACAAATTGCGGCTTCGTTACCCGAGGTTACCGAAGAGCCGCATTTTGAGAAAACATCTTTTAGAGTGAATAAAAAAATTTTCGCTACTATGCTTGAGGGCAGCAATATTGGTACGGTGATGCTTACACCTGCCGATCAGGATGTGTTTTGCACATTTGATAAGCAAACCATTTATCCTGTGCCCAATAAGTGGGGGCAGGGCGGTGCGACTCATATCAATCTTGCGCTGATTCAGGTAGAAATGCTGCGTGAGATATTGAAAGCCGCTTACAGGAAAGTTGCGCCTAAAAGGTTAGGTACCTTGGTGAAGTTTGTCTGAATCAGAATTTTCAGAATTAAGGAATTTTCAGAATTTAAAACATAAAGATCGGTTACTATTTTTCACCACTCACCACTCACCACTCACCACTTACTACTAAAATGTCCTTGGTAATTTTGGATCAGTGATTATGGTATAATCGCCAAAGGTTGCATATTTTGTCCAGTCAGGGTTGTCGAAATGATCATCGGCATATGCCTGGATATTAATCACTTTCACTTCAGGCACATACTTTTTTAATTGTGCAACCGCCCCTAGTTTCTCTTCGCTGTGAAAGCCGCCGTTAACCTGAAAGATCTTAAACCCCTTATTGGCTTTATAGAATTTTGCGATGGAATAGCCCATGGTAGCATCCCACAGGTTTTGCGACTGAAAGATGTGCATCGGGCCGCCATGACCGCCCATTATTTCACCAAACTTATCATAATAACGGCCAGTGGCAGTATCTATAGGTAGTGGTGGCAACCAGCCTTTAGCGGTGGCATCCAGCTTTTGTAGATCAGCTAAGCCTGCGCGGGTGGTCATGTTGGTGTAGCGGGTAGGGGCGTTTGCTGCTATAACCGGCAGGCGGGCGGCTTTCGCTATCTCCACCATTGGGCGATAGTCTTTGTAGTTATTCCAGGCGCGGCCTTCGGTGATCAGGTTTTTCTCACGAATAAAGCCGGCAAGATATTCATTCAGTACCGTTTGGCAATCTGTCTGGAACATCTCCATCGATAACGCCATTTTACCCGGATATTTATCAACCAGTTTTTTGAAGAGCACCTGTTCCAGATAGTGGCCTGTGCTATCGTTATGTTCTTCACCAAAAAACAAAACATCGGCTTTGCTCATATCGTTTACCACCTCATCAAGTGTGGCCATGCTTTTTTTTGCGTTATTATAAACTTTATAATGCTGCGCCAGGGGTTCCTGGGATAAAGCAAATAGGGGTAGTAAAAGTACAGACAAGGTAGCGGCAAACTTCATAGCAAAATAATAGATGTTAATATGTTGATAAAAACGCATTATCAAATTACCACATTAGTATTTGAAAAAACTAAAAAAAAACCTACATTTGCACTCTTGTTTTTAAAACGGAAGAGTTAGAATAATAGAATAAAATATAGCCATGAAAAGAACGTTTCAGCCCTCACAAAGGAAAAGAAGAAATAAACACGGTTTCCGTGAGCGCATGTCAACTGCTAACGGCAGAAGAATCCTTGCTGCAAGAAGAGCTAAAGGAAGAAAAAGATTAACTGTATCTGACGAGCGCAGCCACAAAGCTTAATCTGGTTGTTTACTCCTTGTGAAAGGAGCGGAACCGGTTGTACAAGCTTATTTTCGGTTCAGCACTAACAACTATGTATACCTTTAAAAAAGAAGAACGGTTATGTAATAAAAGGCTTATTGATGGTCTTTTTCATAACGGTTCTTCTTTTTTATGTTACCCTTTCAGGGCCTCATGGCAACTCACTGATGCCGTGCAGCCATTCCCCGTGCTGATATTATTTTCGGTTGCTAAGAAGCGTTATAAGCACGCTGTAGACCGTAATTTGATAAAACGCCGCATGCGCGAAGCCTATCGCCTGCAAAAACAATCCACCTTGTATGATGCCCTTGCCTGTGCTGATAAGCGCATTGTGCTTTCTGTGGGCTATATTGGCAAAGAGATATTACCTTATGATGTTTTTGAAAAAAAAATGTTGAAGGTGCTTACCCAACTTGCAGGGGAGGTGCTTAAGTAATGGCGCTTTGGAATGCGATCAGGTCTATCATTGGCTGGTTCTTTATTCTGATCATCAAGATCTACCAATACACTATTTCGCCGTTGACCGGTGCATCGTGCCGTTATACGCCTACCTGTTCGCAATATGGATTAGAGGCTATAAGTAAGCATGGCGCATTCAAAGGTGGCTGGCTTACTATCAAGCGGATAGCCAGCTGTAATCCCTGGGGCGGCCACGGGCATGACCCGGTTCCCTGACCGGGTCAATCTGAAAATTGTAAGGCAATGCGTCCACGTTATTGTTGCTTACTTTTTTAATTTTACTTTATTTTTGACTTACATAATGGCATTAATCCTTCAGATAGAAACCGCTACCACTTCCTGCTCAGTTGCACTGGCTGATGACCGCACCGTTATGGCTTATCAAGAAATCGACCAGCGAAACATTCACGCCGAAGTGATCACCGTTTACATTGATAAGATTTTGAAGCAGGTTGATAGAAGTTATGCTGATCTGGATGCTGTAGCCGTAAGCTGCGGACCGGGATCTTACACCGGCTTAAGGATAGGTGTGTCAACCGCTAAGGGTTTGTGTTTTGCCTTGGATAAACCGTTAATAGCTGTCGAAACATTGCCGGCTATGGCAAGTGGGGCGGTCGGTAAAACAAATGAATCAACACTTTTATGCCCTATGATAGATGCCCGGCGCATGGAGGTGTACACAGCCGTTTTTGACAATAAAGGACAAGTCATCAAATCAACAAGTGCCGAAATTATTGATCAGAATAGTTTTAGTGACCTGCTAGCAACTAACCGCATTTTATTTTTTGGTGACGGTGCCGACAAATGCCGCGAGATTTTGGGCAGTAACCCTAACGCGGAATTTCTATCGGGCTTTATAAACTCTGCAGTGCATCTTACCCAACTTGCTGCAGAAAAGTTTGACGCCGGAGAATTTGCAGATGTGGCTTATTTTGAGCCTTACTACCTTAAAGATTTTATTGCCGGTAAAAAAGCAGGCGCTTAGTAATCGCCGTGTTTAAATAAGCGGCCCCAAACCCGCTCTATAAAGGTTTTTTTCTCGTCCATAGGGATATGGCTCGCATTCATCGGGTGCTCGATCACTGATCCAAATTTGATCGAAAAACCCAGGAAAAAATCCGCGCCGGTATAAGCGCTGTTTTTTGCTATTTGTGACTGGCTACCGAGGGCGGCGGCTAATAAACTACCAGATTGGATCAGTTTTTCGCTGCCTATATAAAATTCTGCATTTGGCGATTTGATCATAATCTGCCCGCCTCCGCTAAATACCCTGTACCTGTCTAATGAGCTGGTTACGCTCACTGTCAAATTCCTGTAGGATACAGGGTTTACCATTGCTATAGTTAATCCGTCGTAAAAAAGTTCTTTAGAAGCGATGATGGTGGGCGAGTATTTGAATTTTTTATCGTAACCAAGCCAGTACTCGCGGTTGGCGCTTAATTCAACACGTGCATTTGTCGGCGTTACAAAACTGCCGCGCCGGCCGCCGTTGTGTAAGACGTCATAAGCCGCGCCATAGATGTTATCTTCCCGCCTCACGGATGATAGTTCAGGGATAATATTGGTAGCGTCAAAATCATAGGTAGCCGATCGGCTGCTCCAACTGATAAACCCCAGATCTTTAAGGTTGCCTTGCAGGTTAAAGTTACCACGTGTTTTGTAGGTAGTACCGATTGTTATAGACGCGCCGGGGTTACGGTACGTAGGTAAATTATCATGCAGGGTGAATTGCCCGGGCGTATAATTGATCATGTACCTGCCGGCCATTGTCAAATAAGCCTGATCGTTCAGCCGGTCGAAATCAATAGCCGACTGCTTAACATCTAACTTTTGATATTGTATACCTAATAACCCGCTTAGCTTAACGCCCAAAGCAAAGCGTTTTGTGAACTGTTCGCGGTAAGTAAAACTTATCTGGTGGTATGATTGGTACTCCAGGTAATTATTAAAGATATTTACGTAGCTGTCGTTCGGGAAATTGCTTGCACCGTTAAATAGGGCCAACGACTCGTCCGAGTAACGGCCGTGGCTATCTTGACGGCTTTGCCACGAAACTCCCAGTTCAACATTCGATTGCAGATCGACAAAGGACTTGTACATAAAAAAGTAAATGTTGGCATTTTCTCTAACGCGGTTAATTGCGTTTGCGCCCACCAACAACCGCGAATCCTGATAATTGCCGTTAAATGCACGGCTTTTTAATGCCCCTTGCGAATTGCCTTTGATGTAGAACGTGCCACTAAAATTCGGCACTAAAAGGTTGAAAGATTGTGTACGGCTGGAATCGGGGATGAAAGAACGAACAGCAGGGTTTTCGAACGACTCGTATAAGGTTCCGGTGTTGTATTGAGAAAACTGCTGACTGTAAACTTTCGAAGCGGATAATATTAAACAGATAGCTAATAAAAATAGTCTCATATAAGTTGCCTGCGCTGTAAACAGCCGCTTTGTGATATAATTAAACCGACCGGGCACAATTGGTCTGCTATACCTTTTAAACGAAAAAACCGCGTTAGGGTTGTCTAATTATCGATTTTTATCAATTTAGTAACATTGCTTGTATCCGGGGCGTTTTGTAACATACAAAAGTTGGTATAAAAGTTTTTATCGGCTGCAGCGAACTGGTATGAGGCGCCGTAAAAACCGCTCCACGATAGGCGCTCATTTTTATAAGCCTGGTAAAACTTATCCTTCAGTTGTTCTTTAAGTATCGGCTGAATATTCTTGAAATTCACAAAAAAGGATACGTTGCTGCGCTCGGCAAGCAGGTTGTCAAACCGCAGGTATTGCTCGGTTTTATTTAAAAATTTCCGGTTAAAATAAATATCGTTATAGCTCTCTAATTCTTTGGCGCTATTGGCCAGTACCAGGTAGTTATCAATTATCCTGAAGTAGGGCCTCCAGAAACTATTAAAGGCATCACCCAATAAGAAGAACGGAATTTTGGCGTAATTAAACTGCCCCACATCATCAGTGATCATCCCGCTTATGTTGGTCATAAACGGCCTTAGCTTCGATCCGTCTTTAACAGCAATTATGGCGAATTTTTCCTGGAAACGTGTCGTTATCACCGCAAACTCCTGGCCCAGCAAACTATTGAATTCGCTATCTAAAAATAAGCCGGTTTCTGCCTTTACCTTACTAAAAAGCTGTTCCCGCTCACTTTTTAGTCCCGCCTTGTCGTGGAAGTCTGCCAGCCCGCTTTTAAATTTTTTGGCATCAGATACGGCCATCGTCATGGCATAAGCCGTTGTTGATGGAAAGATCTCCTTTAGATCGTTCACTATCGGTTGCTGTGATACGAATATATTAAGGTAGCTGGTTGGCTTATTAGTTAACAGGTTGGTGTAGCCGTTAAACATCAATGCATCTGTTTTGTAATTGAGGTTTAATGTGGCCAGCGCAGGCAAAAGCCTGAAGCTTTTAAATAAATCGGAATTTTTGTTTTTGAATAACTGATCAAACAGCGGGTTCAGTTGTTCGTAGTTAATATAAAGGTTGGCGAGCGAGTTGGAATTCTGCTTATCAGGTAATAGCAAAAAGGGCTGCTTTTCTTTATCGCCTCTAAAAGCCACACTCTGATCAAGCAGTTCTTTTGAAAAACTTGCCGAGTAGATATTTTCTTCCCGGTTGATGATGTAAAAGCGTTTTTTTAACGAATTAAAATAAACCGTGTAACCTTTACGATCGGCAATTTTTAGCGGCGTAATCACAAATCCTGTTTTTTGCAGCTTGGCAAGCCGGTCGAACTGAGTGATATCAAAATCTTTAGACGCGGATGATGTTAGCAGCAGCTCCACATCGTCGGCGTGCAGGGGGTGGGCAGAGACAAATACATTGCTGCCGTTAAACAGCTGATCGAGCATTGCATTACCAAACAAAACCTTTCGGGCGGTATCCAGGTCGCTCAGTTTTTCTTCGCCTATCAGGCTGCCGATGAGTTTGTTATCGGCAAAGATATCGTAAAAGCTTTTCTCGTTAGCAAACTCCAGTACCAGAGCGGCATTGTCGGGAATAGTACGCGTTATGTTCCCCGCATGTGTGCCCGATGTATCTAAATTTCTAAAGTACTTAACGGTGATGTAAGCGGTGGCGGCAATTAAAATTAATGCGGTTACTATAATTCTCTTCATTGCTATAACGTGTGCAAGTTAGAATTTTACTGTACCACAATAAAGTAATACTTTCATTTGGTTAACTTAGCCTTTTATAACCGCATGAACAAACAAATTATTGTTACGGCATCGGTTTTAGGGGCATTGGCAGTAATTGCAGGTGCTTTTGGAGCCCATGCGTTACGCTCGTCCCTGCCGCCCAAACAATTAGAAGTTTGGCAAACCGCTGTTCAATATCAATTTTACCACGTTTTCGCGCTGCTGTTCCTGTCTACATTCAGCCGTTTTAAAAATAATACGATAATAAGCATCTATTACTTGTTCACGTTTGGTATCGTGCTCTTTTCAGGGTCGCTTTATCTAATCTCGTGCCGCGGGTTGTTTGGCATGCCTGGTTTAGCTGCTTTAGGGCCGGTAACACCGATTGGCGGTTTACTATTTATTATCGGTTGGATACTACTTGCTTTGTCCGCTATCAGAAACAAATAATGTTAGAGTTTTCGGAAGGGATATACGCGCAACGTAAAACACTTTTTGTTGAAGTGATATTGCCGCTGGCCATCAGCAGGAATTACACGTACCGTGTGCCTTTTGAAATGAACGACCTGATAGAAACCGGGATGCGGGTAGTTGTGCAATTTGGCAAAAGCAAACTTTACACGGCAATTGTAGCAGCTATAACCGAGCATGCGCCCGAAAAATATGAGGCAAAATACCTGATAGAGATACTGGATGACAAGCCGGTGGTTACGCCACATCAGCTCAGATTCTGGCATTGGCTTGCCGAATATTATATGTGTAATGAAGGCGAGGTGATGAACGCCGCCTTGCCATCTGCGTTGAAACTAGCCAGCGAAACCAAAGTAATGCTTAACCGCGATTACGAGTTTGACCGCACCCAGTTAAACGACAAGGAATTTTTAATTACCGAAGCGCTTGATATTCAGCCGGAACTGACGGTGAGCGACATTGTAAAACTACTCGGACAAAAAACCGTGATGCCCATCCTGAAATCGCTGTTTGAGAAGAATATTGTCAATATTTCTGAGGAGGTGAGCGAACGGTATAAACCTCGCCGGCGTACCTATCTTACTTTAAACCCGGAATATAATCATCAGGAAAGTTTGAAGGAGTTATTTGGTATTCTGGAAAAGCGTGCCCCCAAACAAGCTGATGCCGTATTAGCCTACATCAAACTATCCCGCTCGCAAAAAAATATTACGAAGAATGAGTTGATTGAAGAGAGCGGTTCGGGCGATTCGAGCATTAAATCTTTGATCGAAAAGGAAGTGTTTATTGCAGATGAGCGAACGGTAAGCCGCCTCGGCTACGATGAATACGATGATATTGCCAATTTTACCTTGAGCCAAACGCAGCAGCAAGCCCTGGAGGATGTGCAGGAACAACTGCAACAAAAAGATGTGGTGCTTTTACACGGCGTAACCTCGTCCGGCAAAACGCAGATCTATATCCGGCTGATTGAAGAGATGATGGCAACCGGCCGTCAGGTGCTTTACCTGCTGCCGGAAATTGCGCTCACAACGCATATCATCGAAAGACTGCGTGTTTACTTCGGCGCGCACATAGGCGTTTATCACTCCCGTTTTAATGACAATGAACGTGTGGAGGTTTGGCAAAAAGTGCTGAACAATGAATATAAAGTAGTGCTTGGTGCCCGCTCCTCCGTATTTCTACCATTTGCCGACCTGGGGCTAATTATTGTAGACGAAGAACACGAGACATCCTATAAACAGTACGATCCGGCCCCCCGCTATAACGCCCGCGACGCAGCCATTTACCTAGCTAATATGCATCAGGGTAAGGTGGTCTTAGGCTCGGCTACGCCGGCTTTGGAGACATATTTTAATGCCCGTACCGGTAAGTTTGGCTTGGTTGAGCTGACAGAGCGTTATGGTGGCGTACAATTGCCGTTGGTAGAGGTGATCAGTATCTCCGAAGAAACCAAGAAGAAAACCATGCAATCACATTTTAGCAGCGTTTTGATGGCGGACATGGCCCAGGCAATTGCTAATAAAGAACAGGTAATATTATTCCAAAACCGGCGCGGCTACGCCCCGATTTTGATGTGCAGGGTTTGTGCTTACACACCAAAATGCATCAATTGTGATGTAAGCCTCACTTACCATAAACACAGCGGTAAACTTCATTGTCACTACTGTGGATACAAGGAAGATACACCTTCAGTTTGCCCCGCATGTGGGTCGACACATTTGGAATACAAAGGGTTTGGTACCGAAAAGGTGGAAGATGAGCTATCTATTCTAATGCCTGACGCCCGGCTGGCAAGGATGGACCTTGACACTACAAGATCGCGCAATTCGCTGCAAACTATCCTGAATAACCTGGAGGAGAAAAAGATTGATGTATTAGTTGGTACACAGATGGTTGCCAAAGGACTGGATTTTGCCGATGTTACCGTGATAGGTATTATTAACGCCGATAGCCTGCTGAAATATCCCGACTATCGGGCCAACGAGCGCAGTTACCAGATGCTGGCCCAGGTAAGCGGCAGGGCAGGCCGCAGGGGCAAACAGGGAAAGGTTGTGATCCAAACTTATGATCCAAACCACCGGGTGATTAAACAAGTGATCGCTAATGACTATGCCGACCTGTACTTTACGGAGATGGAAGAGCGTAAAAGCTTTAAATATCCACCATATTATCGCATCATTAACCTCGATATCAAACATAAAAACCCCGAAATTTTATATAACCAGGCCGAATATCTTGCAAACGAATTACGCAAACATTTTGGCGAGCGCGTGATCGGCCCGGAGCCTCCACTCATCAACCGCATCCGCAACTATTACATCATGTCGATCATGCTCAAATTCGAGCGTGACACAATCTCTATCGTAAAAGCTAAAGCGCTTATCAGAGATGTTATTACGCAGTTTCAAACAACTAAACTGGCCAAAGGCAGCATTATACAGCCCGACGTAGATCCCTATTAACACGATTGTACGATTTAAGGATTACCAGAATTTTGACTTACTGTGATCGATTGAATGTTATTAAATAATTTTAACGCAATTGTACGATTTAAGATTCCAGGATTTGACTTGCTGTGATCGATTGAATGGGATTGAAAGATTAAAAATATAATAGATAATGGATATTAATGATATAACACACAAAATTATTGGCTGCGCTATGCAGGTACATAAAACTATCGGCAACGGGTTCCAGGAAATTATTTATCAGCGGGCTTTGGCAATTGAGTTTTCTTTTGCCGGATTAGTATTTGAAAGGGAAAAAGAAATGCATCTTTTTTATCGCGATGAGCATATTGGCACTCGAAGAGTAGACTTTTTTGTCGAGAATTTGGTGATGGTAGAGATTAAAGCGGTTGCTATGATAGAAGATATCCACAAAAACCAAGCGATCAATTACCTCGAAATGTATGATATAGCAGATGGCTTGCTTATTAATTTTGGAGGCAATAGCTTAGAATTTAAAAGAGTTTACAATAAAAAACTGGTTGTGCCGACGAATGATTTTAATGTGAGAAAATAACCTTACTCAAAATCAATCAAATAAATTCGATATCGTTTCTATTTTATGGTGTTGATCATTAAATTCCTTAATCGTGTTAGCTTTGTGTTTAAATGGCATACAAGTTTATTGATAATTACAGGGAACAGGGCGCGCGTAAAAGACTTGTTGAGGTATTAAGGAAGAAAGGTATTGAAGACGAGAATGTGCTTACTGCGATTGGTAAAGTACCGCGACATTACTTTTTTGATGAAACCTTTTGGAACCAGGCATACAAAGATATCGCTTTCCCGATAGGGGCCGGTCAAACCATTTCGCAGCCTTATACTGTTGCTTATCAAACGGAACTACTGCATATCCGCAAAGGGGATAAGGTGCTGGAGATAGGTACGGGTTGCGGTTACCAAACTTGCGTTTTAATGGAAGTGGGTGCAAGGGTGGTCACTATTGAACGGCAGGAAAAGCTTTACGACCGTACTATACAGGTGTTGCCGTATATGGGATACAAGCCCACTTTCTTTCTAGGCGATGGCTCTATTGGCCGGGCCGAACATGCACCTTATGATAAGATTATTGTAACAGCAGGGGCACCCACGGTACCTGAAATATTGCTTAAACAATTAGCTATTGGTGGGATACTGGTTATCCCCGTTGGTGATGAGCAATCACAAAAAATGGTTACGGTATTAAAAACCGGTGAGCATAATTACGAGCGCCATGTATTGGACACCTTTAGGTTTGTACCGCTGGTAGGAGACAGGGCCTGGTAAGTATTAGTTTAAGATCCCTTTAAAACGCTAATTAAATTTTTAATACTGATGGTGGCACTGTTTTGTCAGTGGTGTTTTATTGACTGTGTTGATTATCAGATATCTGCACTCTTTTGCACCCTGCCTGCCGCGTGAACGTGAACACTTTCAGCCCATAACGGCACTTATCGCTTCATCGCCCGGTCCATTTCCAGCTTGGTGTCGCGCTCCTTTAGCGTTTCACGCTTATCGAAAGTCTTTTTACCCTGGGCAAGGCCAATCTCTAATTTGGCAAAGCCGCGTTCGCTGATGAACAGTGCAAGCGGAACAATAGTTAGTCCTTTTTCTTCGCCGCGGGTTTGCAGTTTCTTTAGCTCTTTTTTGTTGAGTAGTAAAACACGGTCGCGCTTGGCCTCGTGGTTGTAAAACGACCCCATTGAGTACTCTGCAATGTGCAGGTTGCGCACATAAAGCTGGTTATCAATAAAAGTACAAAACGCATCGTTCACGTTAGCTTTGCCCTCACGGATGGATTTGATCTCGGTACCCAGCAGTTTTATGCCTGCCGTATATTTATCCAGTATAATGTACTCAAAGTATACTTTCTTGTTCTTGATATATAAATTCTGCTCCATCCTTCGCTTTCCTTTGCTGCAAATATGCGATTATTTTTTTTGAGGTTTAACCACCAATACCGGCACGCTCACTTTGTGGCGTACAGAATTAACCGTTGTGCCAAATATCAAATCCTTTAATGCTTTGTGCCCGTGCGAGCCCATCACCACAAAATCTATTTTTGCCTGGTTTATGATCTCCGCGATAGAGGTTGCCGGGCCGCCGTAGCCAATCTTAGCTTCGGCATTGTAGCCCAGTTTTACCAACGCCGATACATACTTATCAAGGTTGTCTACGTCGCTTTGTGTTTCGTTATCCATTACCTGCTTACCGTAATAGCGTGCGCCCGCAGTTTCTACAACATGTATCAGTGTGTATTGCGCCGATTTACCGCCCTGCATTAATGCATGGCGAATGCAGTCCTGGTCATTTTTCGAAAAATCAATAGTAACCCCGATATTGTCGTAGTGTATTGCCTCCAGGTTATCTAAGGCTGCGGCAATTCCGTGTGGTACATAAACAGGCTGGTCGGCATGTTTGTAAAGCAGCGGCCTTAAAAACACGTATAGCAGTAAAGCGCCGATAGCTACAGCAATAGGCGATATTACATAGTGAACCAATCCTACCGAATCGGGATTAGACGCAGCCCAGGTATTTATTTCCTGGATTACTAATCGCGCATTTAAGCCAACTATCAAAAAGGCAAACAACCATGCGAGTATCTTTAACCAGATACTGGTAGCAAATTTGCCCATTCGCTTTTTGTCTGATGTAAAGTGTATAAGCGGGATGATAGCGAAACCTAATTGCAAGCTTAGCACAACCTGGCTTAGTATTAATAGTTTGCCAAGACCCGCTTCGCCGGCATGCAATATGGTAAAGAATGCCGGTACAATGGCCAGGATGCGGGTAAGCAAACGGCGCAACCATGGTGCAATCCTTAAGTTAAGGTGGCCTTCCATTATGATCTGCCCGGCCAGTGTACCCGTAACTGTCGAACTTTGGCCGGCAGCAATAAGCGCGATGGCAAAAAGCGCAGGGGCCAATTTGCCAAAGATATTGGTGAGCAAATGGTGTGCATCCTGTATCTCGGCTACCTGGTGGTAGCCACGACCGAAAAACGCGCTGGCTGCCAATATTAAAATAGCGGCGTTGACAAAAAAGGCGAGGTTGAGCGCAATTGTAGTATCCCAAAAGTTAAAGCGGATGGCGTTTTTAATACCGGCTTCACTACGGTCAATCTTACGCGTTTGCACTAACGACGAATGAAGATAAAGGTTGTGCGGCATCACCGTAGCACCAATAATACCAATGGCAATGTAAAGCGATTCGTTATTGAGTTTAGTAGGTATAAACCCTTTGGCAATATCCAGCACATCGGGCTTTACAATAAACATCTGTGCCAGGAAAGCCACGCCAACAACAAAGATAAGCGAAATGATAAAGCCCTCTAACTTGCGCATACCCTTGTTCAGCAAAAACAGGAGTAACAATGTATCCAGCAAGGTAATGGATACACCCCAAATCAGCGGCAAGCCAAAAAGCAGGTTTAAACCAATGGCCATCCCGATGATCTCTGCAAGGTCGCATGCAATTATCGCTATCTGTGCCAATACATAAAGGCAAAAGTTAATAAAACGCGGATAGGTATGTTTGGATGCCTGCGCCAGATCCAATCCCCTAACAATGCCCAGCCTGACGGCAAGATTTTGCAACAGCAGCGCGATCATGTTAGATAGCAATAGTACCCATATCAACCGGTAGCCAAACTGGCTGCCTGCGGCCAGGTCGGTAGCCCAGTTGCCGGGGTCCATATAGCCTACGCTAACCAGGTATGCCGGGCCTAAAAAGGATAGTAGTTTGCGCCACCCTGTTTTACCCTCGGTGCTTACAGTATTATGCACATTGCCTAACGAATGGCTGTCGTGTTCTTGAGTCATAAGGCGATGAGCAAATTATTAGCCACCTCGCGGCTAATGTGTATATCTTTATTATCCATATGCAGTATTACAGTATTATCGTAAGTGATTATTTCTTTAACTAAAATTTGCTTACCGATGGTAAGCTGTTGTTTTTCCAGGTATTGTAAAAACACACTCGAATGATCTCTCACCCCGGAAATAACTCCGCCAACTTTAACAGCCACTGCCGAGATTGGTTTAAGATCATTGATCTTAAAGTTTCCGCTGCTGTCGGGTATTGGATCGCCATGCGGGTCACGGGATGGAAAGCCCATAAATTCGTCCAGCCGGTCAATTAGTTCGGTTGATGAAATATGTTCCATCTCCTCAGCCATATCATGCACCTCATCCCATTTAAAGTTTAATTTTTCAACTAAAAAATATTCCCAGAGGCGATGTTTCCTAATAATGTTTACCGCCACCTTTTCGCCGGTTTTCGTGAGGCTAACTCCTTGGTAAGGTGTGTAATTAATAAGTTGTTTATCAGCCAGTTTGCGTACCATATCTGTAACCGATGATGCCTTGGTTACCAATTCTGATGCAATTTGATTGGTGCTTACACTATCGCGCTGCAATTGTAATTTGTAAATGGCTTTTAAATAGTTTTCTTCGGCTAAAGTGTACATTTAAACTAAGCTAATTATTTTTTTAGTCTTGTCTAAAAATACGTAATTTTTGGCAATATGTTTGGCTATCGGATAATTATTTGGAATTTTATTTTGTGAGCGGCAGAATAATATATATTTGCATATACCATGGCAGCCGAATTAGACAAGATAGACCTACAGATACTTAAGATTTTACAGGAAAACGGCAGGATAACCAACCTGCAGCTTTCCAATGAAATTGGGCTTTCACCCGCACCGACACTAGAGCGCGTACGCAAACTCGAGAATGCGGCGTACATTAAAAGTTATCATGCTTTGGTGGATGAAGAGAAACTGGGTTTAGGAATTAAAACTTTTATTCAGATCTCGTTGGATTTTCATCAGAAGAATACCATCCAAACTTTTTTGGACGAAATTCAGAGTATAAAAGAAGTTACCGAGTGCCACCACGTTACCGGCCAGTGCGATTTTCTGCTGAAGGTTTACGTGCGGGATATTAAATCGTATGAGCAATTGATCATGGAGAAGATCAGCCGCATTACAGTGGTTAAAACATTCCAAACCATGATGATCATGAGCACCAGCAAAAAAGAACCGATCATTCCGCTGGAATATTAGTCGGTTTACGAAGATGAATTTAAGATGTGCAGATGACTCCAAGAGGATTCAGCGGCACATTTTTTATTTACAGCCATGTTCTTCATATGGAAGGAATATTTGAATCGTCACCTATTTTAAACCTGCCAGTCGATTGGCTCTTTACCTTGCTCGATCAGAAAATCATTAGTTTTTGAGAATGGTTTTGATCCAAAAAATCCGCCGTGACTTACCGCTAATGGCGATGGGTGCGTCGATTTAATGATGAGATGATTATTATCAGGATTGATCAGTGCGCTTTTTGATTGTGCATACGCCCCCCACAGGATAAACACCAGCCCTTTTCTATCATCTGATAATTTTTTGATAGCTGCATCTGTAAATTTTTCCCATCCTTTTTTTTGATGCGAACCTGCTGTCGCAGCACGTACTGTTAAGGTTGCATTTAGCAGCAGTACACCTTGCTCTGCCCATTTAGTCAGGTCGCCGGTTTGGGGAATTTTAAACCCGGCGATATCTGTTGATAGTTCTTTATAGATGTTTTTTAAGGATGGAGGCGGTGTAACCCCCGCCCGTACCGAAAACGACAAGCCATGCGCCTGGTCGGGCCCGTGATAAGGATCCTGCCCAATGATTACCACCTTTACCTTATCAAAGGGGGTAATATTAAAAGCGTTAAAAATTTCCTTGTTTTTGGGATAGGTAACATTTCCGGCGGCTTTTTCCTGCACTAAAAACTTTTTAAGTTCGGCCATGTAGGGTTTGCTAAATTCGTCGCCTAATTCTGTGTTCCATCCGGGCTCTAATTCTCCTGCCATAAATATTTATACTGGTGTTTTATTTAGGTTACAAATAACGATATTTGCGCATTGTTTTAATACTACTACAAATTATGTCGAATATAGTTAGGTTAGTTATTGCCTGTATAATAATGGGAGGGGCTGTTACCCTTTGCGCTTTTGGTTTTTGGGGATGGGGAGTCCCTTTGTTTTTAATAGGCGGTTTGGTGCTGCTTACCTTCTTCTTTAACGAAAATATGCTTGTTGCGCAATTTTACTTGCGTAAAGAAAACTCTGACCAGGCTGAAGCTTGGTTAAGCAAAATTACCGATTACGAAAAGCAATTACACAAAGGCCAATGGGGGTATTATAACCTGCTTATTGGCTTGGTAGAATCGCGCAAAGCGCCTTTAAAATCCGAAAAATACTTTAAGAAAGCACTTCAGTTAGGCTTAACGATGTCGCACAATCTGGCGCTGGCTAAGCTGAGCCTGGCAGGTATCTCAATGGCAAAACGCAACAAGCGCGAAGCCGAAATGTACCTGAAGGAGGCCGCAAAAGATGACAAAAATAAATTACTTGCCGACCAGATAAAGATGATGAAAGGCCAAATGGCCCAAATGGATAAACAGCAAGTTGTACGCGGAGGATTCCGCCAGCAAAGGTTTTAATTACTAAGATTTGCCAGTGATTATTTCTCGTCCAGGTTGCTGTAGTAATCCGGCTCTGAAGAATGGCCCTGTTGCGCGCTAAGATGCCTGTCCGGGATCTCCACATCAATACAATCTTCCAGGTCATCATGCTCCTGAGGTTGGTTTTGCGCCTTTACAGGTTCAGACACTTCAACTATCTTTAACAGGCTGCGAATAAACGACAGGTTAAAGCTGCTTCTGTTAAGCTTGATCAGGTATTCGTTTTCGGTTATCTCGAGAATAGAATTTGTCATAACATTCAATTATAGGTGTCCGATTATAAAACTAAACGTCCTGTATTAATTGAAGGTTTTATCCTCTTTATGTTTTTGTTAACAAACGGTGGAAAAATAACTATTGTTATCGATATCGAGAGTTAGAACAAAAAAAGAGACACAATATTTTGCGTCTCTTCGTATTTTAATTTGTCTGTACGGATTAGTGATTATCAAACCACGCCATTACCGTTTCTTTGGCGGGCATGGCAATTTCGAGTTTCATCTTCTTGCGCATTCCCCCAAGGTCATTAAATACTTTGTTAGGGTTGCCTGCTTTTAAGTCCTCTACAGAATTAAAGCCCATTTTATTCAGCACTGGCACCCACTCTATTGGAACACCGATATTTACAAAGTCCTCAACACTTGGTGCCTTAACTTTTTTCTCGGGGCGCATCTGTGGGAAGAACAGCACTTCCTGGATAGTGCTTTGATTAGTCATCAGCATCACCAAACGATCTATACCTATACCCAGGCCAGAGGTTGGCGGCATGCCGTATTCAAGTGCACGTAAAAAGTCATCGTCCATTGCCATTGCCTCGTCATCACCGCGGCCGGCTAATATAAGTTGTTCTTCCAAACGCTCCCGCTGATCTATCGGGTCATTTAGCTCCGAGTAAGCATTAGCGATCTCTTTACCGTTTACAAACAGCTCAAAACGCTCTACCAAACCATCTTTAGTACGGTGCTTTTTGGCAAGCGGGGTCATTTCGATGGGGTAGTCGGTTATGTAAGTCGGCTGGATCAGGTTATGTTCAACCTTAGCGCTAAATATTTCGTCGATCAGTTTGCCTTTACCCATGCTGGCGTCTACTTCTATACCCAAATCGTCACACACCTGGCGCAAACCGGTTTCATCCATTGCAGATACATCAATTTGAGTGTACTTTTGGATTGACTCATACATTGTCAATTTCTCGTATGGGCCTGCAAAATTGATCTCGTTTTGGCCAACCTGTACAACCGGTACGCCGTGCACGGCTTTGGCAACGGTTTCGAGGCATTCTTCAACCATTGCCATCATCCAGATGTAGTCTTTGTAGGCTACGTAAATTTCCATCGCGGTAAATTCCGGGTTGTGCGTGCGGTCCATACCTTCATTACGGAACATTTTACCGAATTCATATACGCCATCAAAGCCGGCCACAATAAGGCGTTTCAGGTAAAGCTCATTAGCAATACGCAAAAACAGGCCCATGTCCAACGTGTTATGGTGCGTAGCAAACGGGCGTGCCGCTGCTCCGCCGTGTACAGCCTGCAGGATAGGTGTTTCCACCTCCATCCAGCCTTGTAAATTAAAGTAATCACGCATAGTACTGATCACTTTTGAGCGGGCAATGAATATGTTTTTGAATTCCGGGTTAACGGTTAAATCTACATAACGCTGGCGGTAACGCATCTCAGGGTCGGTAAAACCATCATGGATAGTTCCGTCATCTTCGCGTTTTACAACCGGCAGTGGCTTTAATGATTTTGCCAATATATCCAGATGCTGTACGTGTAAAGAGATCTCTCCGGTTTGGGTCAAAAATACGTAGCCTTTAACGCCTATATAGTCGCCGATATCCAGAAGCTTCTTAAATACGGTGTTGTAAAGTGTTTTATCCTCGTCAGGACAAATGTCGTCACGTTTGATATAGATCTGCACGCGGCCGGTGCTGTCCTGCAGTTCGGCAAATGATGCGCTGCCCATTATACGGCGTGTCATTATACGGCCCGCTATGGTTACCTGTTTATATTTATCAGGGTTAGCTTTAAAATTATCATTGATATCCTGTGCCCATGCGTTAACGTCATAAGCTTCGGCAGGGTAAGGGTTGATGCCTAATTCGCGGAGTTTCTGTAATGATTCGCGGCGAATAATTTCCTGTTCGGACAGTGCAATACTCATATGGTATAAGGTACTTTATTAAGGGTGCAAAAATAGGGTTTTTGTAAAGAGTTAAGTACAGTTTTATAAAGTAAAAATGTTTAACTGCGTAAAGCGACCTGACATTTGTAAAGTATGTCATTACAAACAGAGCTAATGCTGACATCCGATTAGAATTATTCAACAGTTTGATATCTTTACACCCATGAACATTAAGGTAATTGCCTTCGACGCCGATGATACCCTTTGGGTGAACGAGCCGTACTTCAGACAAACAGAAGAAGAGTTCTGTAAATTGCTGTCCAGCTATGCATCACAGCACGAGTTAGAGCGCGAACTGCTAAAGATAGAGATAGCTAACCTGGTGCTTTATGGTTACGGCATTAAAGGGTTTATCCTATCCATGATAGAGGCCGCTATGAACATCACCCAAAATACATTAAGTATTGATGTAGTGGCCCAGATAATGGACCTGGGTAAGCAAATGCTTAACCAGCCTATCGAGTTATTGGACGGTGTTGAAGATGTGCTTGAAAAGCTTAAAGGCAAATACCGCCTGGTGGTGGCCACGAAAGGTGACCTGCTGGACCAGGAGCGCAAGCTGAAAAAATCAGAACTGAACCATTACTTTCACCATATCGAGATCATGAGCGAAAAGGATGATGCCAATTATCTAAAACTCATTAAACACCTTGATATCCGGCCGGAAGAATTGCTCATGGTCGGCAATTCGCTAAAAAGCGACGTAATGCCTGTACTAAATATTGGCGGGCATGCGGTACACGTGCCCTACCATATAACCTGGGCGCACGAGCAGATAGAAGGCAGTGTTGACAATGAGCGATTTAAGAGTGTGCAAAGCATAAAGGAAATTCTGAACCATTTGTAACATGAGGACAAAAGTTGACCTGGAGACCTGGGTACGCAAAGAGCATTTTAAAATCTTCAATAGTTTCGACGAGCCCTACTACAGCATCAATGTAGATGTCGACTGCACTACAGCCTATAGGCGGGCAAAAGAATTAGGGGTATCCTTCTACCTTTACTACCTGCATTGTGCCATCACGGCTATAAATGATATTGAAATTTTCAGGTATCGTGCCATCTCTGATGAGGTTTTTGTCTACGACAAAATAAACGTTACTCACATTGTGCTGCGCCCCGACGAAACTTTTGGGATAGGTTTTATTGAGTATCAAACCGATTTGAATGAGTTTGTTGCAGCGGCTAATATCGAAAAAGACCGGATCCTGGCAACCAAAGGTTTAAGCCTTGATTTGCCGGGAGATAACATCATCCACTTCTCTGCACTGCCGGGTATTAAGTTTACCGGTTTAACCCACGCCCGCAGCTTCGGGTTTAAGGATAGCTCAACCAAACTTTCTGTTGGTAAGCTTACCGAAGTGAACGGCAAAAAGATGATGCCATTATCTATTACCGTACATCACGGATTAACAGATGGCCTGCATGTAGGCCGCTTCATAGATCATTATCAACAGTTGCTTAACAGGTAGTAGTGGGGCATCTTGGTTTGAGCAGTAAATATTTATATATTTATAAGCCCCGCCTGCTAACCAATATGCTTTTCAAAAAAAACGCTTTCCTGCTAATATTGCTGTGTTGCTTGCTTTCATGCAAAAAGGAGCCATTTGTACCCAATTCAGAAAATGCTCTGCCGGGCTATTGGCAGCAGTTAAAAACTTTCCCGGGTGCAGGGCGTGTGCGGGCATTCGGGTTTAGCATTGGCAAAAAGGGTTATATTTTGGGTGGTAACGCCGCCGGAGGGTTCAATTCATTTTTGCTGAACGATTTGTGGGAATATGACCCGGCAACAGACCATTGGACTAAAAAGGCCGATTACCCCGGCCAGGCTGCCGAATATCTGCGTGGCTTTGCTATTAATAACAAAATGTACCTGGGCACAGGTTTTGGCCAGCGTGTTGCTGTGCCGGGTAACACCGTGCCGCAGAACAACGACTTCTATGAATACGACCCTGCCACCGATAAGTGGACCCGCAAAGCGGATTTCCCTGCCGAGCCGCGTGAGAACGTTATCGCTTTTGAATTGAATGGCAGCGGCTATATGGGCCTGGGTACAAACGACTCTTACGACAAAAACTTCAAGGATTTTTATAAGTACGATGCTGCTGCGGATAAGTGGCTACGTGTAGCCGATTACCCCGGCACCGGCAGCTTTGGCGTTGCTGCTTTTTCTGTTAATGGAAAAGGTTATGCGGGGTTGGGCGGTGCATCGCCAAGCACTATAGAAAAGGATTTTTGGCAGTATGACCCTGTTGCTAACCAGTGGACAAAAAAAGCGGCTTTTACCGGCAAGGGGCGTGTGTTTAGCGGTCAGTTTGCTATTGGTAACAGTGGCTACGTTGGTTTCGGTACTTCGATAAGCGAAAATCTGGACGATTGGTACAGGTATGATGCCGAAAAAGACAGCTGGATTAAGATCACCAACTTCCCCGGTGCTAACCGTTACGATTTGATCACTTTCGTGATAGATGGCATTGGCTATGTGGGCACCGGCAACCCGGGCCAGCTGGATGACTTTTGGAAATATACACCGGTAAAAAAGTAATCAAATTACCGTTTGTATGCTGGGGCAAAAAGGTGTACAACTGTTAACAAAGGTTTACACTTTTTTCGATAATTTCGTGTAGTTTGCTGACAATCAATTACTTAAAAAAAAAGTGGGTTAACATGTTTTTGGCATAAACGGCATCAGGATATAGCCGATTCTTATCCCGCGATGTAGGTCAACCGGATAGATAAAACGCATCTGCCAAAAGCCCCAAAGACTTTTTAGATTAATCTACATCCGCTTCCTGCAGGTACATCTCGTCGATTGCTTCCGCGTACTTCTTCTCTATCACTTTACGTTTAGCTTTAAGGGTAGGGGTTATCTCACCATCCTCCATACTAAATGGTAAACGTTTTATTTTAAAGTTTTTAATACGCTCGAATTTGGCCAGCTCGTTAGATAATTTGCGGATATCCTGGTTTAGCCAGTCGTTGATCTCTTTGTTATCTATAAACGGGTTGGCATCCTCAAAAAAGTCGTTACCTATTTTAAAGGTTTCCTGCAGCAATTCCTTCGGCGGCACGATGATGGCTGTAATATATTCGCGTTTATCGCCCACTAAGAATATCTGTTCAATTTTAGGGCTTTTCAGATAAGTATTCTCTACCGGTGTAGGGTAAACGTTTTTACCATAGGCATTCACCAGCATGTTTTTAAGCCTGTCGGTTATCTGGATGTTACCCTTATAAAAGCGCCCGATATCGCCGCTATGGAACCAGCCGTCGCTGTCTATAGCTGCGGCAGTTTCTTCCGGTTTATTCCAGTATCCCTTCATCACGCTGATCCCCCTTATCAGGATCTCGCCCTCTTCAGATTGATAATCCGGCTTAAAGGTTTCGTGTGTTTGCACGGTGTAGATCTGTTTGGTCTCTACATTTTGAATAGCCACCTTCGTGCCCGACATAATACGGCCGGCGGTACCATAAACCTGCCTGTCGAACTCCGTTACAGCCATAGGGCCCGTAGTTTCGGTAAGGCCGAAACCTTCCAATACTTTGATGCCGACAGCACCTAAAAATAACCCAACGTTTTTAGGCAGCGCACCACCGCCCGAGATCAGGAATTTGATATTACCGCCAGTTTTTTCACGGATCTTGCTAAAAACCAGCTTATCGGCAATTTTCAGTTTACTGCTTAACAACAAGCCGGGCTTTTTGCCGTCTTCAATCAGTTTTAAGTTTTCCTGGCCGGTTTCAAACGCCCATAAAAATATTTTGGTTTTCATACCCCCGGCAGATGTACCGGTTTTCATGGCGCGGTCGTGTATCCGCTCTAACAGTCGGGGTACGCAATTCATAATGGTAGGTTTAACCTCCACCATGTTTTTAGCCAGCAGCTCCAGACTTTGCGAAAAGGCAATGGTACAGCCTGCGCCTAAACAAATATAGTAGGTAGCAGTGCGCTCAAACACGTGCGATAGCGGCAGGAAAGAAAGGAAAACGTCTGTTTTTTCAACATTAGGGATCTGATTTAAACCTTCCCGTACGGTTTCTACAAAGTTGCTGTGGGTCAGCATCACCCCTTTAGGGATACCGGTAGTTCCGGAAGTATAGATCAGGCTGGACAGGTCTGACGGCAATATAGCCTCACGTGCAATATTAATGGCGCCGGCGTATTTGCCATGTAACGACCTGCCCTCTTGAATGACTCTGTCTAACCCAACCACCCCTGCGTTAAGGTTTAGCTTTTCGCTGAACTTTTCATGATCTTCAAAAGCGGGGATAATGCGCATCAACGATTTGCAGCTGTTAGCTACTTTCAATACTTTTTTGAGCAGGAAGGGGTTACCAACTAGTATCGTTTTAGCTCCTGAATCATTCAGGATATATTCAACTTCTGCTTCGGTTAGGGTAGGGTAAATGGATGCATTCACCGCGCCGATTTGCTGTACCGCCTGGTCGTAGTATATATAATCCGGACCGTTCTCTATCAAGAGTGCAAGGCGGTCGCCTTTTTGTATTCCAATTTCCAGGAACCAGGCCGATATGGCATCTATCTTTTCTAGTGCTTCTTTATAAGAGATCTCTACCCACGTCTCTTTCACTTTATGCTTTAAAAAAGTGTGGGTATCGGGATGTATGTTGGCAACGATATTACGGATCAGTCCGGGTACGGTTGATTGCTGAGCAGCGATATTCATTAAGATTAAATCAGGTTATAATTGAACAAAGCTAATTAATTTCATTTAATTAAAAACTACATAAATGATGCCGATTAACCGCAACTGAAACCACTAACGGTTAATTAACAGTCGCTAGAATTGCCATCAAAAAGCTCAATCGCATTGTCAAACCCAAAATCCTTATTCATAAAAAAAAGCCCCGTAAAACGGAGCCTTTAATAATATTATGAGATGACGAGTGAATTATACCGAAAAACTTTCGCCGCAGCCGCAGGTGCGGGTTGCATTAGGGTTATGAAAATTGAAACCCTTACCGTTCAATCCGTCGCTAAAATCAAGCTCGGTGCCGGCCAGGTATAAAAACGATTTCATATCCAGCGCGAAACGTACTCCGCGATCTTCAAAAAACTGATCGCCTTTTTTCTCTTCGTTATCAAAATCAAGGTTGTATGACAACCCTGAGCAGCCGCCGCCTTGCACAGATACCCTCAAAAAATACGAAGCGTCTAAATCGCTATCGCGCATCAGGTCATCTATCTTGGCTTTAGCCTTATCAGTTACAGTTACCATAGTTGGTTAATGGTTAATTAATTGAGCAGTGAGTGGTTGTTAAACAATTAAGCTTATCATTGGCGACAATTTAAAACTACTCACCAATTAACCATTCTCTACTCACCAAAAAATTAGTGATGTGATTTTTCCAGTTCGATTGGCTCCATGCCGTTCTTTACACGGAAATCGTTAATGGCTGCTTTGATCGCATCTTCTGCTAAAACCGAACAGTGGATCTTAACCGGTGGAAGGGCAAGCTCTTCCACGATATCCATGTTGTCAATCTTCATTGCATCGTCAACGCTTTTACCTTTCAACCACTCTGTAGCTAAAGATGATGAAGCGATTGCCGAACCGCAACCAAAGGTTTTAAATTTAGCATCAGTGATGATGTTGTTTTCATCCACCTGGATTTGCAAACGCATTACATCGCCGCACTCCGGTGCACCTACAAGGCCAGTACCAACTTTGTGGCTGCTTTTATCTAACGTGCCCACATTGCGGGGGTTAGTATAATGGTCAATTACTTTATCTGAATAAGCCATAGCTTTGTTTTTTATGAATTTGAAAATTTGATGATTTGAAAATGAATCAAATCATATTAATATTTTGCTGAAGATGCCGATAATTTCTAATATTCAAATCACCACATCTTCAAATTAACTTAGTGTTCTGCCCATTCAATCGAGTCAAGATCAATGCCTTCTTTAAACATTTCCCAAAGCGGCGACATGTTGCGGAGGTTGGTAACCGCTGTTTTGGTTACTTCTACTGCGTAATCAACTTCTTCCTGAGTAGTAAAGCGGCCTAAACCAAAACGGATAGACGAGTGTGCCAGGTCATCAGATAATCCTAAGCTTTTTAAAACATAAGATGGCTCTAATGATGCTGATGTACAAGCAGATCCTGATGATACAGCCAGATCTTTCATGGCCATCATCAAACCTTCACCTTCAACATATTTGAATGATATATTGGCAACATGCGGTAAGCGGTGTTGAACATTACCGTTTACGTAGCTTTCTTCCAAAACGGTTAAAGCGCTCTCTAATCTATCGCGCAGGGCAGATAAGCGGATAGCTTCGCCTGCCATTTCTGCACCGGCTATTTCACAAGCTTTACCCAAACCAACAATACCAGGTACGTTCAAAGTGCCAGAACGCATGCCGCGCTCGTGGCCGCCACCGTCCATTTGTGCGGTAACTTTAACCCTTGGGCCTTTACGGCGAACATATAATGCACCAACACCTTTAGGGCCGTACATTTTATGTGCTGATAACGCCAGCAGGTCAATACCATCTGCATTTACATCAACAGGTATTTTACCAACTGCCTGGGTAGCATCGGTCATAAATAAAGCACCGTACTTATGCGCAATTGCAGCAATTTCTCTAACTGGCTGTACTACACCAATTTCGTTATTGCCGTACATAATAGATACCAGGA
>NZ_CAXVWK010000030.1:0-15601 GCF_964263795.1 Mucilaginibacter sp. | reverse complement strand
GCATATACCAATCGCGTACCAGAAGATTAAGCTGGCGCTTAGCGAAAGCCATATCGACACTTGCCAGCGGAATGCAATGGAATGCAAGGTCCCACGCGGCAAACCAGGGATACTCCCACTTGTCGGGCATGGAGATGATATCGCAGGCATTAAAATGCTGCCATTTACTGTTCCGGCCGTCTTTACGGTTATCAGGTGGGGTGAGCCCGTCAGGGTCGCCGTTTAACCATTGGTGGATATTGAAGTAATAAAATTGCTTGTTCCACAGCATCCCCGCAAATGCCTGGCGCTGGATGTTGGCTTTATCCAAATCACCCGAAGGTTGTAACTCCTGGTAAAACTCGTCGGCCTCTGTTACTCGCTGCCCGAATATGGCATCGAAATCGGTAAAACCGCTATCAGGCTTAGCAGCTAACTTAAGCCGGACAGTGATACTTTGCCCTGCAGCAATTTCGAGATCGTAATTCAAGGCTGCTTTAGTGCCATTCAGTTTCGGGTTGACAGTATCAGCACCATTAACCAGATGATCATTTATGCCGTCTTTATAAAATTGGCCTGTTTGTACGATGCCGTTAAAACGGTTCGGATTAGTTTCGTTGTCACAAAACAAGGGCTTGCAGTCGCCTTCTGCCGAAAGCCACATCTCGCCTAATCCGTTATGATCAATCTTGATTTGGCCATTGTTTAAAGCCGTTAATTGCGGTTTTTGACTGTCGTAACCCCAACTCCAGGTATTTCGGAACCATATGGTGGGCAATAAGTTTAATAATGCAGTAACGGCGGAACGGTTATGCACCGTTACTTTAATAAGGATCTCGTCCGTTTTGTTTTTGGCATATTTTACAAATACATCAAAGTATTCGTCATTATCAAAAATACCGGTATCTGTAAGTTCAAATTCCGGCTGGTTAAGTCCCCGCTGTTTATTTTCCGTTAAAAGTTGATTGTAAGGGTAAGCATGCTGCGGGTATTTGTACAGCATCTTCATGTAAGAATGGGTGGGCGTATTATCCAGATAATAATATAGCTCTTTTACATCCTCGCCATGATTCCCCTCTGCATTGCTAAGGCCGAAGTAGCGTTCTTTTATGATAGGATCTTTCTTGTTCCACAGGGCAATTGCAAAGCATAAAAACTGATCATTATCGCAAATACCTGCAATACCATCTTCGCCCCAGCGATAAGCTTTACTGCGGGCCACATCATGCGGCAGGTAATCCCACGCGTTGCCATTTGCGCTATAATCTTCCCTTACGGTGCCCCATTGCCGGTCGCTTACGTACGGCCCCCATTTTTTCCAGCCCGTTTGTTTTAATCTTTCGCTTTCAGCACCCATTTGCGGTTGTTATTTCCATGCGTTTCGTAAAAACCGTAGCCAGTTACCATGCATCATATTTTCGATGTCGGTATCGCTGTAACCACGCTCTTTTAGCAGGTAAGGTACTTTTTGCAGATCGGCAATGGTTTCTAAATCATACGGGCATTGCTCTTTTCCAAAAGCGCCGTCCAGATCTGTTCCCATGCCTACGTGCAGGGTATTGCCTGCCAATTGACAAATATGGTCAATATGATCTGCCATTACCTGCAGGTTGCAATTCATTTGACGCGGGGTTGACTGTCCCCTCACCCAGTTGGGCACCATCATCCACGCATCAAGGGCAACACCTATCACCGCCCCGCGATCTATCAACGCTCTGATCATATCGTCGCTGTACTGGCGGTTATGGTTAACCAGTGCCCGGCAATTATTGTGGCTTGCCCAAACGTGCCCGTTAAAATTATCTAAAGCCTGCCAAAAGGCATCATCGCATAAGTGAGTGGCATCTAAAATAATATTTAAACGCTCCATCTCTTTAAGCAGCTGCAGGCCATCTGCTCCCATTTTGCCTGTTGCATCGGTGCCGTTAGCATAGCGCCCGAGGCCATAGTGTGCAGGGCCAACCGCCCGCAATCCGTTTTCATACGCTTTTGCCAGGTAACTAATATCTATAAGCGAATCCGCACCCTCTAAGCTCAAAATGTAGCCAATGGGCTTTTGAGTTGGCAAATTTGTAACGGCCCATAATTGCAGATGCTGCTCAAGGCTGGTCAGATCGTTTATCTGTACCATTTCACCAACATCTTCCATTGCCTTGTACCAAGCGAGTTGCCCTTGGGTTTGGGCCCATGCCTGTTGGGGAGAGTGCCAGCCGGGCAAATTATTACCTGGTGCAACATAGCGGCCTATCTGCGTAGCAACCACCAAACCAACATTACCCTTTCGCAACTCAGGCAAGGATACCACAGATCTTGCCCGGTCCGGCTTGTCCGTCAGGCCCTCTTCTCGCTGGTTAATGGCTGCGACAGGCAACTGCAAATCGCGGTTCCACTCCAGCGCATTCATACTCAGGTCCAGATGGGCATCTACTATAAACATATTTACTAGTTAAATATTGATCTTCCGATCACGGGCGGTAGTTAACCATTCACCTTTAACAGCGTTGTTCACAACGGTTAACGCACGTTCATACAAGGCAACCGACGGGCAAACGTGGTAAGGCAGGCCATAAAGTATATCACCAATTTTATAATTATGATCTAACCCTGCCTCCGCCACTAGATGCTCTTCGCTATGACCTATAAATTTCAAATCGGTTGCGTTCAGGAAAAAAATCCTTTTGCTTAATTCACTTTCGGAAGAAACAGATTTATGCCCAAGATCGATACAAACTTTGCCGTTTTCAGGTAACGAAATAACCCGTGCAATAAGTAACGCAGCAGGCAAAAAAGGTTGTTCCGGATAAGCCGACTGGTAACCTTTGTCCCAATAAATAAAGGTGCCGGGGCTAATATCAATTTCTTTTAACCTGGCAATTACCGGTAAAGTAGGCGAACTTCCGGCAATCAGATCTGGCTTGCCTAAACCGGCGGCTGTGATCTGGTCTATTAATTTCCACACGGGTACCATGCTGGTTTCCGACCGCTGTTCCCGAATTTCAAAGTCGCTGTCATGTATATGGCCGTCGTAGGCATGTAGGCCCCTCAGCGTTACACCGGGCAGTGTTAGGCACTCTTTATACAGCGTTAACGCGCTGTTATCGGGAATGATCCCGGTTCTGTTCATGCCAACATTCAAATCAATATATACTGATATTGAAATGCTATGTTCAATAGCTTTATTTGAAATAGCTAAAGCAGTTTGCCTGTTATCAACCAAACAGGAATATGCCGTGTCGGGATAAGCTTTTATTAACGCAATAAATCGCTCCAGTTTTGGCCCGTTAGGTTGATACGCTACCAGCGCATCAGGCGCGCTTGCCATGCCCAACATCTCGGCCTCGGCAATTGTCGCGCACTTAAATTTTTCAATTCCGTTTTGCAGCATCAATTTGATAACGTCAATGCTTTTATGAGATTTTACATGCGGGCGTAACCGGCCGGCATCATCAACCATCGTTTTTAGCAGATCGATGTTTTGCAGCACCCTATCCGGATAAACAACTAACGCAGGTGTATCTATCTCATTTATATTATCAATAATGTACCATTCTTTCTGCCCCATAGCTAAACCAACTCAAAAAGTGCTTCAATCTCCACCGGGATGTTATCAGGCAACGAGCCAAAGCCCACCGCGCTGCGTACTCCAATACCATTCTCTTCGCCCCAAACGCTTGCAAAAAGTTCGCTGCAGCCATTTATGATGAATGGATGTTTTTCAAAATCGGGTGTACAATTAACCATGCCTAACACCTTGATCACCCGTTTTACCTTATCCAGGCTGCCAATGTTTGCTTTTATAGTGGCAAGCATGGCCAGCCCTACCTGCCGCGCAGCAAGCTTACCATCTTCCAGGGTCATATCGGCGCCGATGCGTCCAATGATCAGGCTGCCATCGTCCTGCACCGTTCCATGGCCGGATAAGTACAGGTATTTTCCATCTATCAAACATGGTTTATAAACACCTAAAGGCTTTGGTGCAGGCGGTAAACTTAATCCCAGCGCTGCAAAGTTTTGTTCGGCAGTATTCATTCTGTAAATCTATAAAGAGTTGGCAAAAATGAAACAACAAGGCAATAAAAAAGCCGGGAACCACCCCGGCTTTAACCAATTTGATAATTATTAAGAAACTATATATTACAATTTAAAAGCTACACCAAAATTGATGGAATAATCTGCAAAAGCCGCATCACCAATTACAAAGGTGCCGGTTTTTGCGCTGTTCTCTTTATCTGTAACGCTTTGTGTACGGTCGCGTTTAACGGCAATAGGCACATTGGCAAAAAAGTTGATTTTTTTAAGACTGTAATTTAAAGAAGGCTCAACGGATAAAATATAACCCGGGCGGCGGAAAGCATCGCTTTTGCCTATCAGATCATAAACCGGGATACCCTCTAACCTGGCGCCAGCCGAAACGGTTAATGCGCTTGACCTGCCTTGTATAGTGTAATTAGCACCTAAACGGGCAAGAAACTGATCAGGAACGCTTGTATTGGCTTCATTGGCCAGTGTTGCACGCAAGGTTTCGCGATAGGTACGTGTACCGTTAGTGTTACGCGGATTTGCCATGTAATACAAGTTGGTATATCCGCTAAACGACTTACCAAAATTGAGGAAACCGTTAACCTCTGCAATGATGCCAACGCCGCCATCGCCTAGTTGGATAGACTGGTCTACCGGGCGCTCGACCGGAGTTACGTTATAAAAAGTCGACATGGCGTTGTAATCGCCGGTTGGCAATTTTACACCCAAGCCTACCTGAATATTGCCCTTATGCGTTTTCTGACTGTTAAACAACCAGCGATTGGCTACAATACGCATATCGCCGATGCCGTTGGAAGATGACGAATGCCTTTCTTTACCGCCATGTTCGTACAACGACGAACGGCTTTTGATCAAATAAGGCATACCAACAGTTACCGACCAAAACTGGTTAAAGTTGCGGGTAATGCCCAGGTCTATAGTGCTTTGATGATTAATAACGGCGTTTCCTAATGTCTGGCGCTGCTTCTGCTCGGCAATGCCAGAGAAGTGACGAAATGATTTAAAGTAGCGGTAAGACGCGGTAAAGTACCAGCTTTTACTTGATGTGATGCTTGAGTCGAGCATTGGATGATCCATAGTTTGGAACGAGCCATTGCCGCGGATAGCTACACAACCTGTGCATTTACATTATTTGTGTTGATAAGCAAGTATATAGCAATCTCTAAAAGGAATTTTATTGAAAATTTCATTTGTATGTGTTTAGATTTGGTTAAAAAATATACCACCATGCAGCAAGCACGGCGGCAACCTGTTACGACAGGCTTTAAAAAATTAAATTGCTTTTTGGCTGATAATTTTTCTGTTGAATAGTGTTGATGCAGATGGAGACGTTTGCCTTAGCGCGAACCATAATGCGAGGACAGCGCCGTAACTGCCGCCCCGCTCTATCCATTCAAAAACCTCATAGTGCGGGTATAATAATTCAGTAGCAACTTTCCAGACGAACAGCGCAATAATCAAAGACCGAACAGGTTTGATCAGCACCATACAGGCGGCAGCAATTTCAAATACCCCTGCAAACGTGGCTACTTTACCCGGATGTGAAAAACCAAGTGCAGCATATTGATTAAGCAGGCCTTTCTTTTCGATAATGTTTAGCCAACCATGGCCCATGAGCAGTAAAAAAACAACCACTTTAAGGCAGTGCGTTAAATTTGCTATCGTTTTTGCGGATACTGTCGCTTCGGGATTGATATGAACAAAAAGGTGTTTGAAGTTTTTGATACCACCAGACAAGATCAGCAAAGCAAACGGTGCACCATAATTCCCCGCGCGCTCTATAAGCTCTGCAAACGGTTCGCCGGATGCTGGGCGCATAAATGCGGTTAACAAACCCCAGATAATAAGCCAAAGTGCAATGGCTCTAACCGGGTAAACCAGCATAATCAGTCCCATTGATATATCGACTACTCCGACCCAGGGCATTAAAGAGTAAGCCGTTGATTTGCCAATCCCAAAAACCGCGAAGTAATTACACCAAATTTCTTTAGTAATAATTCCAAATACGCCATGGCCAATAAAGCACATAGCTACCGCAAAGCGCAGAGTATAATGGATCTTTTGTTCGTTTGTCAGGGCTTTCATGTTCATCAGCTTATTGGATGCCTGCACCATCAGCCTTACCCCTGGCAACAGCGTATTGGCCAACTTTAACACCTGTTTGTAAACCAACTTCACAATCGCTGCGATAGTGAATAGCGCCGTATAGCCTTGACATTGCTGCCTCATGCGCCATATCTACAAACTTAGTACCCCTGTCTGGCAAAAGGTAACTTAAAACAGTAGCAGCAGCGCCACTAAAGTTAGAGTGACCAGATGTATACGAAGGGAAGTTAGGAATACCGGTAAGCGTTTTAATATTGGCGAACATTTGCGTTGGGCGCGGATTAAAATAGTAATACTTAGCATCCCAGCAAACAATTGCCGCATCCATCTCGGCCATGTTTAGCAATGCAAAATTGCGGGCCCAGCGTACTTCACTGTAGTTTTGTTTCACAAATTCTTCGGCGGCTATTGAGTTCCAATGACCCGGAGGGGTTGCTGTACCTACACCGTCTGCCCAGAATGCTACAATGCGCTCATGTTCGCGGCTATGATCATTACTCATTGCCAAAACTTCATCAGCCTCCTTTTTAAATTCAGGCGATGAGGTTGAATGTGGTGGTGCCGGGCGAAGTGCCACCACATCGGAAGATGAGAACAAGAATGGTGTTACTTTAGTAAACAGCGGTAGCATCGGCGGGCGTTTAGGTAGCTCCAGACTTATCCATGGTGTTTGGCCAGTGGCTGCTGTAGTCGTCTCTAAAGCTGTCCAATCTGCCTGGGTACCAATTGCTGCACCTGCTTTGTCGCCACGGGCGCGTGCTAAAAACACATTAGCAACCTGTTTGCCCAGGTTTTCGCCTGCATCCATATCAGAGCGGGTATTAGCCCCGGCAATTAAACGGTACAATTTCTCTTCGGCTACTTTCTGCTGAATATAATCGAGATCGCCTGGGAAAAGCAGTTCCATCATTTTAGCAGTTACGCCTGCTACAACAGCATCCTCACTCGGATAAGCAGGTAAGCTTGATTTTGGAATCAAAGCCTGTACCGATGCATCATTAGTATAAGGTGCCGCGCGATTGAATTGCTTTTTAAATTTCCAGGACTGCACTAACGCATCGTACTGTGCAGCGCTAATATAAGCATAGGCACGTGCCGCGTACGGTGGATTAGAGAACGGAAATAAAGGATAAGCTAACGGATTTGCCGCGCTTGGAAATGGGTATGTACCATCTTCCTTTTGGTAAGGCGGCAGGTTATGCTTGGCCACTAATTCGCGTAAAATCTCGTTCCAACGCAATACGGAGCCCGCGCTCCAGTATTTTACAATTTGGCGTTGTTCATCAGTGATATTCTTTTGGTAGCTTTTGATCTCGTTCAGATCTGCCAGATAGTTGGGCGATGTAACAGCATCCGGCGCAGGTATAGTGAACGTTGTAGTGGCTGTTAATATCGGCGCCCAGGTGTCGGCGTTAATGTCGATATTGGCAGGTGCCAGTGCCGGATAGGTTTCATTACGTTCCGTAATATCCTTTTTGCAAGAAGTTACTATCACGGCTACAAACACGGGAACTATATAGAGTATAAATTTTTTCATATGATTTATTTATCGGTCTTTTCTTTCTTAACCGCAAAAATGTAATCTAATCCACCGAATACCTGCAGATTTTGACCTACGTTACGGGCTGCTACCACATAGTTTGATCCGGCGGTTAGCTCAAGTCCGGGAATTGACTGAAACATGTATTTAGCCAAACCACCAACTGCGGTGGCATTCATGCGGTTACTTGGAAACGGCATGTTGTTACGGGTGATGTCAAACCCGCCTAATGTAGTGTACTTGGTAGCGATTGCTTCTACGTTTAACTGAAGACTGCGGAAACCAGCGCTTACTAAAAAGTTGGTGGCATTTGGTATAGCTACCTGGTTAGTATAGTGCATCTCTGTAGTATAATACGCATCACGATCGATACTGATGTTATCCCTGCGTACGTATTGGCCGGCGCCGGCAACAAAAAAGCGGCCTACCTGGTAATTTAAAAGTCCGCGCAAAGCAACGCCCCGGCTACGGCTACCTAATGCAAGGGGTAAATAATCCGGCTGGTAATTGCCCAAAGGGATAGATCCGGTTGCAATTGCATGGAAGCTAAGCAGGCCTGTACCAAGTTGTTCTCTTACAGCCATCCATTTAAAGGCCAGGTAAATATCCTGCACACCACGTTGTGCCCGTAAGGTACCGGCAGTTACATTGGTTTGTACATAAGGCACAAATGCCGATACATTGATGCGGTTACTTAAGCCGTAAACAACGCCAAGGTTGTAAAAATTACTGCTGACAGTGCCAAGGTTAAGGTTATTTCGGTTAAAGGTGCCTTCCCAATAATGATCCCAATTGTTGTGGGCATACATCCCTGCAATGCAAACATAGTTTTTAGGTATCATTAATGCGTCGCTTTCGGTTTGGGCATTAACAGTTTGCGTTAATGCTATCAAAGCAACAAGAGACACAAAATACCGGTAAGCATTTTGTATAAAAAATTTCATATAGTTTAATTAAGGTAATCAGCTAACACACGCATATTTTTTATAGCGTGTTAATATATCCTTTACATTTTTTACCGGGTACCAGCAACCGGAAAAACGCAAGATGAAAAACTATTCCCCGGTAGTGAGGGCACAGTAAAAAATGTAAGGGATAATTCTTAAAATCAAATATATTTTAAGCGCTGAAATTGGGCGGTTTGCCCGGAGATTCGATGTAGGGATTCGGTAATAAGGCAGATATAGGATTTTTCTTAACTTCAATAAGGTTAGCAAACGCCAGGAATTTGTATTGCGCCAGCGGAATGCTGCACTCAAAACCGGTGGCCGATTTTTTTACAGGTGTCTCCTGCCCCCTTTTGCTTACGGGAACGTCGCTTACATGCTTAGCCACAATAATGTTGGCGTTAACTAATTTTGTCTTGGCGTCATTTGCAACGCATACCAGGTACATGGTATCGTGGGTCATTTTAACACCCACATAATTGTAAAAGGCATCTTTTAATTGTACCTGGCCCTGTATGTGCTCGTAATCGGCCCAGTCTTTTAAGCCGGGCGATTGCATTGGTATTTTTATCTGAATGAGTTGGGTTGCATCCACCTTATTTTCATAGATGTTTTTAACCATCTGCACTTCGGACCGGTGGATGAAATATTGAAAGATAAGGTTATATCCACCTGTATTAAACAGATGCACACACAACAAAAACATTGCAAATAACCTTTTCACTACTATTTAGGGGGTATCAATTGGTTTAATACTCTGGTAAATATATTAAATATAATATCAAATGCAAAAAATTGAAAAATTTCGAAACAATTAGAGAATGAGTTTGTAACCTATAGCTCTATTTATGTATAAGATCAATTATAAGGATTATGTACAATAATATGTTAATAATACTCATGCACGTGTTAGCCGTGCGAGGTATTGATCCATATCATCCTCATAAATTATTTCGGCCTTCCAACCTGCTGCCGCGGATGTAGCTATTAACTGGTTTTTATCAATGTAAAGCCAATTGAACCAATCGGTCTTCTTGCCTTTGTAAGCGTATTGGTAAGCTATTTCACCATAATAACGTTCACTGTGAGGCAGCGGATTATCGTAAAGGTAAGCCACGTCGGATGAATCGAAAATAAGCTGGCCGCCGATGTTTAACAATTCTTCAGCATGCTTTAAGAACTGGTTAAAACGCTGGATTGTGCCGGTTAAGCCGATACCGTTCATCATTAATAGCAGGGTGTCATACCTGGTTAAATTAAAGTCAAAAATATCGGCACTAATAGCGTTGCTTACCCCTCGCTCCTGCATGATGCTTACTGCCAGGCCGGATATATCCATAGCGGTAACATCCAACCCCTGTTGCTGCAATATGAGTGCGTGACTGCCGGCTCCTGCACCAACATCAAGCACCTTACCATAGCAATGCTGCAGGGCGATCAGTTCCAGATCGGGCATCTCTTCTTCCGTGCGAAAGTAAACATCCAGCGGCATTTCTTCTTTTGCGCCGTAACGATTATTGATCCAAAGCTTGTTGCGCTTTGTGCCTTTGTAATGATCATGTAGTGCCTGCCCGAATATATCTTCCAATACCTGTTAGTTTATTGATCAAATAAAAGCAATGTAATTTAAAATTTCGCCGAATTTATCGGGTAAAGGATTACTCTATCTGATAACATTTCTTTAAAGCACATTTTCTTTCTGATAAATAAAATTTTATCAAACAAAGCTCTTTAAATGCTGTGGTTATAACAACTATAAAACTAACAAACCATGGACAACAATAACCAATCAAATAGCCTAACGGATGGTACAGGCGGATTAAACCGCCGTAAATTTATAGAGAGCGCGGGTTTGGGCATCCTGGCGGTAACTGCTATTGGTGAGTTGGCAAGCTGCACCTCCAGTGCGCAGAACCTGCCGTCGCAGTATCCTAAAACAATGGCCGACACCATCCGCATTAAACTACCGCCCAGGGACGCTGAGACAGAGCAAAAGGAAGCGCCCTTACCTGCGATTGTTGAACCGCAAAAACGTATTGGCTTTGCAATAGTTGGCCTTGGGAGCCTTGCGTTAGGCGAAATTATGCCGGCCTTTGGCGCGTGTAAATTTGCTAAGCCTGTTGCCCTGGTAAGCGGCAGCCCGGATAAGGCCGGTAAAGTGGCTAAGCAATACGGTATCGCGGAAAAGAATATCTACAACTATCAAAATTTTGACCAGATAAAAAACAACCCCGAAATAGACGCGGTATATATTGTGTTACCAAACGGAATGCACGAAGAATTTGTCATACGCGCTGCAAAAGCCGGTAAGCACGTGCTTTGTGAAAAACCTATGGCCAACACATCCGCCGAAGCAAGGCGAATGATTAAAGCGTGTAAGGATGCAGGCAAAAAGCTGATGATCGCTTATCGCATCCAGTACGAGCCGCATAATCGCCTTGCCATGCAGTGGGCGCGCGACAAACACTTTGGCAAAATCAAAATGATTGATCTGGTTAACACCCAAAACATCGGTGAGCCGGGCCAGTGGCGATTGAATAAAAAACTGGCCGGTGGCGGTTCTTTACCTGATATTGGTTTGTACTGTCTTAACACGGCCCGTTTTATCTTGGGCGAAGAGCCGGAAAGTGTTATGGCCAGCATCTACAGCACGCCCGGCGATGTTAGGTTTAAGGAAGTTGAGGAAACGGTACAATGGCAAATGAACTTTCCTGCTGGGGCAATGGTAAGTGCATCTACATCTTATGGCGTACACAAATCACGCAGGTACCGCTGTTATGGCGACAATGGCGGCTGGTTCGGCCTCGACTCGGCGTTTGATTATCACCGTTTACGCATGGAAGCATCGCAGGCACAGGGCAAATTAGAAACACGTATGTCGCCGGATATGGGTGAAAAAAATCAGTTTGCTATAGAGCTCGACCATATGGCGCAATGCATAATGGAAAATAAAGAGCCTTATACACCGGGGGAAGAAGGACTGCAAGACCAGATCATCATGGAAGCGATCTATGAATCGGCCCGCACCGGTAAGGTGGTCAAGTTGGAGCGGATCACTAAAACGGACGCCTTCCGCGGCCAGGCGCCAAAAGAAGATTAATAAAAAAGGGCCGCTACTAAGCGGCCCTTTTTTATATAACATCTGGCGAATTTTATTGACCCTGATCTACAGGTTTTTGCTGCTCATTCATCATATGAGCAAGTGTTGATTCCGGCGTGATATTGCCAATCGCTACCTGCACTTTGTTTTTAAATCCGGATACAACTTTATCCGTACCTGCCATCAAGGCATCGTAACCATCTTTTGCTACATCAGCAGAGTTGGACAATGCCGATTTATCCTGCAAAATTTTGCTGCTCTGCATTTCTGCCTTGTTAAAGAAATCGGTATCGGTGGCACCCGGCAGCAAAGCGGTAATAGTTATTTCTGTGTCCCTTACCTCTTCACGGATAGCTTCCGTTAAAGATAAAACGTACGCTTTTGTTGCATGATAAACCGCCTGCCAAGGCCCCGGAGTGGTACTGGCAATTGAAGCAAGGTTAAGTATCTTACCCTCATTGCGGCTCACCATTTCTTTCAGGAAATGTTTGGTCAAGATTGTTAATGATACAATGTTAAGATCAATGATCTTTAATTCACGCTCCAGATCGTTATCCTGGAACTTTCCATAAAAACCCTGCCCTGCATCATTCACCAAAACATCAACCTGTATACCTGCTTGTTTAACTTCATCGCAAAGCGCATAAGCTTCTTCACGGTTAAAAAGGTCTTTGGCTATGGTGATCACATCTATGCCGTTTTGCTTTAGTTCAACGGCGGTTTTATCCAATTCCTGCTGATCCCTGGATACAATGATCAAATTGTATTTATCCTGCGCAAAAAGTTTTGCCAGCTCTTTGCCTATTCCGCTTGTTGCGCCGGTTATCAGCGCGTATTTGCTTTCGTTGCTCATAGTTTTAGTTTTTAATCGTTTATATGATGAAGCCGAATTAATAAACCGGCGCTTGCGAAGATTGTACCTCACAAAGCTTGTTATCAGATCGGCCTGTGTATACAGTTAGGGTTAGTACATAAACCTTGCCATTTATGGTTACTGTTCATTTTATCCGTTTACCACTTCACCACCGTTTATGTGTATGACCTGCCCGGTGATAAATGATGAATCATCTGATGCCAGGAATACATACGCCGGACCGATTTCTGATGGTTGACCGGCACGTTTCATAGCAGTTTCGCTGCCGAAATCTTTAAGCTTTTCTTCATCAAAGGTAGATACTACCAGCGGTGTCCAAACCGGGCCTGGCGCTACCGCGTTAACCCTGATATTATTTTTAACCAGATTAGTGGCAAGCGACCGTGTAAATGTGGTGATCGCACCTTTAGTTGATGAGTAATCTATCAGATTTGGCGACGACCTGTACGCTGTTACCGATGTGGTATTGATAATTACATCACCTGCTTTTAAATAGTCAAGGGCTGCAGTTGCAAAATGGAAATAAGCGAAAATATTGGTTTTGAAAGTAATCTCCAGTTGCTCTTCTGTAATATCCCTGAATTCTTTCTGCGGAATTTGCACACCGGCATTGTTTACAAGGATGTTAAGCCCGCCCAGTTTAGCGGCAGTTTGCTGCACAGCGCTACGGCAAAAATCCCGGTCTTTAACATCGCCTTTAATTAAAAGGCATTGTTTGCCTGCGGCCTCCACCAAATCTTTGGTACGTTCTGCATCGCCATCTTCTTCAAGGTAAACAATGGCTACATCCGCTCCTTCTTTGGCGTAATGCACAGCAACAGACCTGCCTATACCACTGTCGCCACCGGTTATCAAAGCTACCTTGCCGTCAAGCTTTCCTGCGGCGCGATAACCGGGCTTTATATACTCCGGCCTTGGCTGCATTTCGCTTTCCACTCCCGGCTGATGGTCTTGCTTTTCGGGTATTTCTTCCCCTTCTTTATTTTCCATAGTTAAATAAAATTACCGGCCGGCTCTATCAACTTCCGGCCGGTTAAAAACACACAACAATCTTTATGGTTTCAGCACTACTTTTACGCAGTCTTCCTGTTTTTTGTCAAATATTTCATATCCGCGGGTTACATCGCTCAACGGCAGTGTATGTGATATGATATCATCCAGTACAACCTTTTCTTCTTTAACCAGGTCTATCAGGTGATCGATATAATTTATCACCGGTGCCTGGCCCTGACGAATAGTTAACCCTTTATCGAAGATTCTGTGCATCGGGAAGTTATCATAAGTAGAGCCGTAAACGCCTACTATAGTAACCGTACCGCTGCGGCGTACTGCCTTGAACGCCATATCCAGTACCTTCATGCTGCCCACCTCAAAGTTTACAGCAGCTTTCGCTTTATCAAGGAAGGTACGCTCAGGCTCAAAACCAACGGCGTCTACACAAACATCGGCACCACGGCCGCCGGTCATTTCACGTATTGCCTCAACAACATCTACGTCGTTAGGGTTAAGTGTTTCTACCTTATTTACCAACCTGGCTTTATCCAAACGGTAATCTAAGGGGTCAATAGCAATTACGCGACTTGCACCGTTTATCCAGGCTGCCTTTTGCGCCATTAAACCAACAGGCCCCGAACCAAATATGGCTACAACCTCGCCGCCTTTAAGCTGCGCCCAGTCAATTGCCGACCAGCCGGTAGGGAAAATATCTGTAAGGAAAAGCACCTGCTCATCAGTCATATTATCAGGGACTATACGGGGGCTAATGTCGGCGTAAGGTACGCGTACATACTCTGCCTGTCCGCCTGAATAACCGCCATACAGATCGGTATAACCGAAAAGCGCAGCACCTTTCTGATCAAGCATGTCGCCGTTAGGGCCATAATGTTTGTAGTTGGAATTTTCGCAGCTTGGCGATGCGCCGTGGTTGCAAAAGAAACAATGCCCGCAAGCTATCGGAAACGGAACCACTACCCGGTCGCCTTTTTTGAGGGTGGTAATTTCGGCACCAACCTCTTCCACTATACCCATAAATTCATGTCCCATGACCATTTCTTCGGTCTGCGGAACACCGCCGCTCAGGATATGCAGATCGGAACCACATATTGCGGTTGATGTAACTTTAAGGATCACATCTCTCGGGTGTTCTATGCGCGGATCGGCTACTGTATCGTAGCGAATGTCGCCTGGTTTGTGAAATACTGCTGCTTTCATAAGTTTGTTTAGTTTTATTTATTAGACAACAGCTTTAACTAAATTATAGTTTTAAGAAATTTATTTAAATTAGTCATTATAAATATTGCCATTAATTTAGGTTACGTGATTACCGGGCAATTGCTGCCTTGTTTTTGAGAACGAAAATCTGTTACTTGACCCAGCAAACATTTGGGATTATGAAACTTCATACTATCGATACCGGTTTTTTTAAATTAGATGGTGGTGCGATGTTTGGTGTAGTGCCTAAATCCATATGGCATAAAACCAACCCGGCCGATGAAAATAACCTTTGTACCTGGGCGATGCGCTGCCTACTGGTTGAAGACGGCGACAAACTAATGCTGATTGATACAGGCATAGGAAACAAGCAAAACGAAAAATTCTTTAGCCATTACTATCTGCATGGCGATGCCACCCTGGACAACTCTTTAAAAAATTTGGGTTTTACCCGCGATGAGATTACCGATGTATTTTTAACCCACCTGCACTTTGACCATGTTGGCGGCGCCGTTTTACGGGATGGCGAGGTGTTTAAGCCCGCGTTTAAGAATGCCAATTATTGGAGCAACCAGCAGCATTGGGAATGGGCAGTTAATCCCAATGATCGCGAAAAGGCGTCGTTTTTGAAAGAAAATATTTTGCCTATACGGGAAAGCGGTCAGTTAAAATTTGTAGGGGTTGATGATGGTATCGCTTTTACAGACCACATCAACATCCGCTACGTGTTTGGCCATACCGATGCAATGATGCTGCCGCAGATCAGCTATAAAGGCAAACAGATCCTGTATGTGGCCGATCTG
>NZ_CAXVWK010000029.1:0-41784 GCF_964263795.1 Mucilaginibacter sp. | reverse complement strand
CATGTGGAACACTAACGTTCACCAGGGATATCAGCCGGTGCAACCAATTAAATACTCGCACAAACTGCACGCCGGTGTAATGAAAATGGAGTGTCAGTATTGCCACACCAGCGCATTTAAATCTAAACACGCCGGCATCCCGTCTGCAAACGTTTGTATGAATTGCCACAGATCGGTTAAAACCGAGTCGCCTGAGATCCACAAGATCTACGATGCATTGGGTTATGATCCAAACACGGCTAAATACGATAGTACAAAAGCCAAACCTATTCAGTGGGTGCGTATACACAACCTGCCAGATCTGGCTTACTTTAACCACTCGCAGCACGTTAAGGTTGGTAACATTAAATGCCAAACCTGCCACGGTCAGGTACAAACCATGCAAGAGGTTTACCAATACTCGCCACTAACCATGAAATGGTGTATACAGTGCCACAAACGTACCGAGGTTAACTACAAAGGCAACGCTTATTACGATAACATGATACAGGTTCACGAGCGCCTTAAAAAAGGTGAAAAAGTTACCGCAGCCTTGTTAGGCGGTATTGAGTGCGCTAAGTGCCATTATTAATAGATTTTTAAGAACAGTAGCATTACAGTTTATATAACTTAAATGGATAGCAATAAAAAATACTGGAAAGGTTTAGAAGAACTGAACAAAACGCCAGAATTTGTTGAGAAAAATAAACACGAGTTTGCGGAGCCGATCCCAATCGAGGAAATCTTGAGCGGAGGCGGCTTATCGTCAAAAACCCCCCGCCGCGACTTTTTAAAGGCCCTTGGATTTGGTGTGGGTGCAGTTACTTTAGCAGCTTGCCAAAAGGTACCTGTACACAAATCTATCCCTTACTTAATTAAGCCGGAAGAGGTTACTATTGGTGTAGCTAACTACTATACATCTACTTATGAAGGTAGCGCCATATTGGTTAAAACCCGTGAAGGCCGCCCTATCAAAGTAGAAGGCAATCCCGGCGATCTTTTATCACAGGGTGGTTTAAGCGCATCGGCACAAGCATCAGTGCTTGACCTGTATGATAATAACCGCACTAAAGAACCTATGCAAAACGGTAGCGAAACCGGCTGGGCACAGGTTGATAAATTTGTTACCGACCAGTTAACTGCTATTGCAGCGGCCGGTAAAAAGATCCGCATCATTACATCTACAGTACACAGCCCGTCTACACAAGCTGTTATTGCCGATTTTGTTACTAAGTACCCTACTGCAAAACATACCAATTATGATGCAGTATCTTATACAGGTATTATACAGGCTAACCAAAACAGTTTTGGTAAAGCCGTATTGCCGCATTACAATTTTGATAAAGCCGACGTTATTGTAAGCTTTGGTGCAGATTTCCTGGGAACATGGATCTCTGGCGAGGAATTTACACGCCAGTACGTTTCAAACAGGAATAACAAATCGCTGGAAGCTAAGAAGATGTCGCGCCACATTCAGTTTGAAAGCGGAATGAGCCTGACCGGTACCAATGCCGACGTGCGTATGCCGATTAAACCATCTGAAGAAGGTGTGGCACTGGTTAACCTTTACAATGCCATATCAGGCACAACATTACCCGGTTCAAGAAAGTTAGCCAATGCCAACGTTGATAAGGCCATTACTTTAGTAGCGAAAGAATTAGTTGCTGCAAAAGGTAAAGCTTTAGTTGTAGCCGGCTCAAACGATGTGGCTACACAGATACTGGTAAACGCTATCAACTCATTGCTGGGCAGCTACGGTACTACTATTGATCTGGATAACCCGTCGCGCCAGTACGCCGGTAACGATGCCGAGTTGGTTGAATTTATCAACGAAGCAAAACGCGGTGAAGTTGGTGCTGTTTTATTTTTAGATGCAAACCCTGCTTACGATTATTACAACACCAACGATATTAAGGATGCACTTAAAAAGATCAGCCTGAGGATTTCATTTGCAGACCATGCTGATGAAACTGCTGCGCTTTGTAATATTATTGCACCAAACCACCACTATTTAGAGTCATGGGGTGATGACAGCGCTGTTGAAGGTTACTTCACTGTAATGCAGCCAACCATTAACCCTGTTTACAATACCCGCCAGGCCGAAACAAGCCTGCTGATATGGACCGGTGGTGCTGTTAAGGATTACTACACTTACGTTAAAAATAACTGGACTACCAACCTGTTAGCCAAAGGCGGTTTAGCCGGTCAGCCGGGCTGGGAGTCTTTACTGCAAACAGGGTTTGTTAAAACAGCACCTGTTGCCGCCGGTACCTACACCTTTAACCGCGACCTTAACGCAGTTGCTCAAACCATACTGAACAACAGCGCAAAACTTGCCGATGGTAATAAAGTAGAATTGCAGCTATACCAATCTGTTGCCATGCGCGATGGTAAAAAGGCTAACAACCCATGGTTACAGGAGTTGCCAGACCCGGTATCCAAAGTTACATGGGACAACTTTGCAGCCATGTCTCCGGCTGATGTTAAAAAGATGGGCCTTGATGAGTTTGAAGTTGTTACCGTTGAGGCTAACGGCTACAAAATTTCATTACCGGTATTATCACAACCGGGCCAGGCACCAGGCACAGTATCTATAGCTGTTGGTTACGGCCGCACCGCTGCAGGCCTTGTTGGTAACAACGTAGGTAAAAATGCTTTCCCATTCCACAGTTTCCGCAACGGTACTTTCCAAACTACCGCAACCGCAACTGTTACGGCAACCGGCGATATCTTCCCGCTGTCGCAAACACAAACGCACCACTCTTATGAAGGCCGCAGCGTTATCCGCGAAGCTTCATTTACAGAATACGTTAAAAATCCATCGGTTAATAGCGGTAAAGAAGGCGAACACCAGAAATACAGCCTTTGGGACGAGTACGAGCGCCCTGCTTACAACTGGGTAATGGCAATTGACCTTAATGCATGTACAGGTTGCGGCGCTTGCGTTGTTGCATGTAGTGCAGAAAACAACATACCTGTTGTTGGTAAAGATGAGGTTGGCCGCCGCCGCGAAATGCACTGGATCCGTATTGACCGTTACTACAGCTTTAACCAAAACGGCGAAGCTAAGGTAGACGGGCGTTCAGGAAAAGTTACCCAGGAAAAAGAAATTGATAAACTGGAGAACTTTGATAATGTATCGGTAGTACACCAGCCTATGCTTTGCCAGCACTGTGACCACGCACCTTGCGAAACAGTTTGCCCGGTATTGGCAACCGTACACTCGAGCGAAGGCTTAAACCAAATGGCATACAACCGTTGCGTTGGTACACGTTACTGCGCAAACAACTGCCCTTATAAAGTACGCCGCTTTAACTGGTTCAACTACTGGAACGATTCACGTTTTGATAACTACCTGAACAACGAGCATACGCAATTAGTATTAAACCCTGATGTTACCACACGTTTCCGTGGTGTGATGGAAAAATGCTCGATGTGTGTACAACGTATCCAGGCCGGTAAATTAAAAGCGAAGATCGAAAAACGCCCGCTTAAGGATGGCGAGGTTAAAGTTGCTTGTCAGCAAACCTGCTCGGCTAACGCTATTGTTTTCGGTAACGCAAACGATCCTAACTCTGAAGTATCAAAAGCTTTGAAGAGCGAAAGGACTTACTACGTGTTAGAAGAGTTAAACGTACAGCCGGGTATCGGATACCAGGTTAAGGTTAGGAATACATCATCTGAATTACAGGCTTAATTATTACAAAGAGATTTAAATATATATGGCATCTCACAGTGAATCGATAATCAGGGAACCGTTAATAACCGGCAAGGATATAACCTATGCTAAAATTACTAACGATATTTTGTTGCCTGTTGAAAATAAACCCAACAAAGCATGGTGGATAGGTTTTACCGTATCATCATTAGGTGCTTTGTTATGGGTGGTGTCTATCAGCTATACCTTTTGGTTTGGCTTAGGTGCCTGGGGATTAAATAAAACAGTAGGATGGGCCTGGGATATCACCGGTTTCGTATGGTGGGTAGGTATTGGTCACGCCGGTACACTGATCTCTGCCGTACTCCTCATCTTCCGTCAAAACTGGCGTAACTCCATTAACCGTTCGGCAGAGGCGATGACCATCTTTGCCGTTATTTGCGCCGCTACCTACATTGTAGCGCACATGGGCCGCCCATGGTTAGCTTATTTTACTTTACCGCTTCCAAACCAGTATGTATTATGGGTTAACTGGAACTCGGCATTGATGATGGACGTGTTTGCGATCTCTACTTACTTCTCGGTATCATTATTATTCTGGTACACCGGTTTATTGCCGGATATCGCATCTATCCGTGACCGCGCTGTAGGCCTTCGCCGCCGCATCTACTCTATCCTTTCTTTCGGATGGACAGGATCTGTAAAAACATGGCAGCGTTTCGAGACCGTATCCTTGATTCTTGCGGGTATCTCAACACCACTGGTACTTTCTGTACACACCATTGTATCATTTGACTTTGCTACGTCATTAGAGCCGGGATGGCACACTACCATCTTCCCTCCCTATTTCGTTGCGGGTGCTATCTTCTCGGGTTTTGCCATGGTGCAAACCCTGTTACTGGTAACACGTAAAGTATTAGGCCTGGAAAATTATATCACCATGTTCCACATCGAATCAATGAACAAGATCATCTTGTTAACCGGTTCTATCGTGGGTGTGGCATACATCACCGAGTTCTTCATCGCATGGTACTCGGGCGTTGAGTATGAGCAATACGCATTCATCAACCGGGCAACAGGTCCGTACTGGTGGGCTTACTGGAGCATGATGAGCTGTAACGTGATCTCTCCGCAGTTATTCTGGTCAAAGTACCTGCGTACCAACATCAAATTCTCATGGTTCCTGTCAATTATCGTGAACATTGGTATGTGGTTCGAGCGTTTTGTGATCATCGTAACTTCATTACACCGCGATTATATCCCGTCAAGCTGGGCTATGTTCTACCCAACCTGGGTTGATGTGAGCGTGTTTATCGGATCTATCGGTTTGTTCTTTACCATGTTCCTGTTATTCATAAGGGTATTACCATCAGTGGCAATTGCCGAGGTGAAACTGTTACTGAAAACATCAAGTGAGCAGGCTAAAAAGAAACTTATCGACGGTGGCCACCTGAAAGAGGCAGAAGTTGAGTATTACAAAGAATCATTAGTTAAGTACGACAGCGTTGACATGGCTGATTATGAAAAAGTAAAATGAGCAACACAAAATTTATATTAGGCCTTTTTGACGATCCGGATGATATGATGCACGGGATCGAAAAACTACAGAAGAATAGTATCCCTATTTATGATGTATACAGCCCGATGCCTATTCACGGCATTGAGGATAAACTGGGCGTTAAAGAATCGAGGTTAGGTTATGCAGCATTTTGCTTTGGCTGCCTGGGCATGTGTGTTATATTCAGCATTGTATATTATACCCTGGTGCACGATTGGCCGATGAACATTGGTGGTAAACCAAACTTTGCGATACCCAACTTTGTACCGTTTACATTTGAGTGGACTATCTTATTTACCGCGTTTGGTATGACGCTTACCTTTTTTGCAGCCACGCACCTGTTTCCGGGCCGTGCGCCGCGTGTAATGGACCTGCGCGCGACAGATGACAGGTTTGTTATAGCTGTAAACGCTAAGGGCAACATACCACATGATGATATCACCAATTTATTAAAAGAAGCAGGAGCTGTAGAAGTTAAGCATAACGATAGAAAATATGTTAGCTATGAATAAATTTAGAATATTGGGCACAACGGTTATCGTTATCGCTGCATCGGTTGTAATTACCTCATGCAAGGATAAACGCAGCACCGGTTGGGAATATGCTCCCAATATGTACGAACATACCGCATACGATCCGGATCAGCCTAATCCGAATTTTAAAGATGGCAAAACAGCCCAGGTACCACCGGCCGGTACTATACCGGTAGGCTTTAAACGTTTTGATTATCCAAACAATAAAGATGGTTACGAGCAGGCGGGTTTAGAAGTTAAAAACATGCTTGTGAATAACCAAAAAAACTTTGCCGATGGTAAAGCGCTGTTTACCACGTTTTGTTCGCCTTGCCACGGTTTAACCGGCCAGGGTGATGGCTTGGTAGTACAGCACGGTTATCCGCCACCGCCATCATACTCTAAAGGGCAATCATCTCGCGGCGGTGCGATGAAAGATCTTACAGACGGGAAAATTTACCATACTATCACTTATGGTGTGAATGCCATGGGTTCTTACGCATCACAGGTATCGCCTGAGGAGCGTTGGAAGATAGTTATGTATGTACACCATTTACAAAATTTATAAGATTATTTTTAATGAAGACTCATAATAGTTTTGAAGAACGATTTGAATTCTCCGGTACCGCCAAAACGTGGAGTTTGATTGCTATTGTAATTGGTGTAGTAGCCATTATAGCAGGCTTTTTATTTGGCGGCGAACACGTGCAGCGTACTTATAGCAACTTGTTGCTTATGTCATACTATTTTGTGTGTGCTTGTATTGCCGGCGTATTCTTCTGCGCTTACCAGTATGTTGCCCAGGCAGCATGGTCAGCATCATTTATCCGTATCCCGCAGGCCTTTGCCAAGGTGTTACCTATAGCCAGCATTATATTATTACTTGTTGTTACTGCCGGTTTGCTGCAGCATCACGAAATTGAAGAAGGCGGTAAAAAAGAAGTTGTGCCATATTTATATGCACACTGGGCAGCACATGGGTTAACCGACCCGAAAAGTGAAAATTACGACGCGATCATCGCGGGTAAATCGGCTTTCTTAAATGTGCCTTTCTTTTACGGATTTTTAGTAGTGTTACTGGCAGCTTACAGCTACTTTGGCTGGGCATTGGCTAAAGCTTCAGAAAATGAAGATGAAGTTGGCGGCATGAGCAACTACAACAAAAGCTTTAAACTATCAGCTATATTTTTAACCATCTTTGGTTTTACCTTCCCCATCTTTGCGTTTGGTACCATCATGTCTTTAGAGGCACACTGGTTCTCTACCATGTTTGGCTGGTATAATTTAGCAGCCATGCACGTGAGCGGTTTAGCTATTATAGCACTTACGCTGATATTGCTGATCAAGAAAGGTTATTTTACTTGGGTATCAGAAAATCACCTGCATGACCTGGGTAAACTGATCTTCGGTTTCTCTATCTTCTGGACATACGTTTGGTTTGCTCAATTCTTCCTTACCTGGTATGCTAACATGCCGGAGGAATCGGTTTATTTCTACAGAAGGTGGGAGCCTGAGTACAAGTGGCTGTTTTGGTTCAACATCGTGATTAACTTTGTAGCACCGCTGTTATTGTTAATGTCTCGTGATGCCAAACGTATGATGAACCGCATGATGTGGACTTGTATCATCCTGATCTTAGGCCACTGGTTAGATTATTACCTGATGATTATGCCAGGTACTGTTGAAGAGCACAGAGGTTTTGGTGTAGAAGAGATAGGCATATTTTTAGGATTTGCAGGTTTATTTACCTTCCTGATGTTGAGCAGGTTAAGCAAAGTGAACTCTTTAGTGCCCAAAAAACACCCGTTCCTGGACGAGAGCCTGCATCATCACATATAATAATTGTTAAATTTGCAACGGAATACAGCATTCAAATAACCAATAAAATGGGATTCAAATTTCTAATACGTTCTAAAAAAATGCTTTCGCTTTTAACCGTGTTTTTGCTTTTGGGCAGCAGCATGGTAATGGCACAAGCTACCGCAGAGGGTGGGGCAACTGCTGCTGATGCAGTTAAAGATAACGGCCTTGGCACCGCTGCATATTATACATTATTATTTTTGATAGTATGCTTTGTTGTGGGCATAGTTGGTAAAATATTGCAGGTGTTCGATTTAACCCAGCAAATACAAGGTAAAAAGCCGATTAACTGGAACAATGTTATGGGTGTCATCTGCCTGGTATTTTTAGTTGCGGGTATGTACGGCGCTTACTGGGAATATACAGTACAGGGTAGCATGATATTGCCGGCAGCTGCTTCGGTGCATGGTGTTAAGATAGATAACATGTTCTGGACAACTACGGTATTAACCACGATTGTATTTGTGGTTACACAAATATTGCTGTTCACCTTCCTTTTCAGATACCGTTACTCTGCAAAACGCAGAGGGCACTTTTTGCCGCATAATAACACCATTGAGAAAGTTTGGACCATTGCCCCGGCAATTGTACTTACCATACTGGTTATTTTCGGTTTCTTTACCTGGCAGCAAATCACCAATTCGGTTGATGCCAAAGGCGAGCCTGCTTCTATCAATATCGATGTTACCGGCCACCAGTTTGCCTGGGAGTTGCGTTACGAAGGTAAAGACGGTAAATTGGGTAACACTAATTATAAGCTGGTTAACGGCAGCAACAAATTAGGTATCAACTTTAAGGATAAATTTAGCTATGATGATTTACAGGCGGATACAATGGTGATCCCTGTACGTAAATCTATCAGATTAAATATTCACGCGCAGGATGTGATCCATAGCGTTTACATGCCGCACTTCCGCGTGCAACTTAATGCTGTACCGGGCTTGCCTACCTACTTTAAATTTACACCGACTATTACTACCTCAGAAATGAGGACCAAACTGGATAACCCGACATTTGAATACTTGCTTTATTGCAACAAAATTTGCGGAGGGGCCCACTATAACATGAAAAAAGTTGTGCGTGTGGTTTCAGAAGCTGAATACCAGGCTTGGTTAGCACAACAGAAACCTTACCTGACAGATAAATTAAAACAGGATTTGAAATTTGCAGAGCAAAAATCAACTGTACAACAAAACAACAGGTTAGCGTTAAACAATTAATACAAAAAGATTAGCGAGTATGTCAACATTAGCAGTTCACGATCACGGAGTAGCACATCACCACGATGATGATCACGGACATCATAAAGCAACTTTCTTAAATACCTACGTATTTAGCCAGGATCACAAGATGATCGCCAAGCAATTCTTGATCACAGGTATTACTATGGCTGTTATCGCGATGATATTATCTATCCTTTTCAGGATCCAGTTAGCCTATCCGGATCAGGCATTTCCTTTAATGGAAACTTTATTGGGACGTTTTGCACCGGGTGGCCGTTTAGATTCAAACTTTTACTTATCACTGGTTACCATTCACGGTACCATCATGGTATTCTTTGTATTAACAGCCGGTTTGAGCGGTACTTTCGCTAACCTTTTAATTCCATTGCAGATAGGTGCGCGTGATATGGCTTCGCCTTTCATGAACATGCTGTCGTACTGGTTCTTTTTAATAGCAAGTATCATCATGCTATCATCGTTCATGGTTCAAAAAGGCCCTGCGAGCGGTGGCTGGACCATCTATCCGCCTTTGTCAGCTTTGCCTAAGGCAATGCCAGGTTCAGAAATGGGTATGACGTTGTGGCTTACCAGCATGGTGTTTTTCATCGCATCATCATTAATGGGCGGTATTAACTATGTAAGTACTGTATTGAACATGCGTACAAAAGGTATGGACCTTTGGAAAATGCCGTTAACTATCTGGGCTTTGTTCCTTACCGCTATTTTAGGCGTATTGGCCTTCCCGGTATTGGTTGCAGGTGTTGTTCTTTTAGTGTTCGACCGTAGCTTTGGTACCAGTTTTTATCTGTCAGACATCGTATTGAACGGCAGCCAGGTGCAACCGTTTGAAGGTGGTAGCCCTATCCTGTTCCAGCACTTGTTCTGGTTCCTGGGCCACCCGGAGGTATATATCGTAATTATGCCTGCAATGGGTATTTCCTCAGAGGTAATGTCGGTGAACTCGCGTAAACCAATCTTTGGATACCATGCAATGGTTTACTCATTAATTGGTATTACCGTATTATCGTTCATCGTATGGGGTCACCACATGTTTGTTACGGGTATGAATCCGTTCCTGGGCGGTGTGTTCATGATCACTACGCTTATCATCGCCGTACCATCGGCTGTAAAAACATTTAACTGGCTGGCTACCTTATGGCGCGGAAATATACGTTTTACGGCGGCTATGCTGTTCGCTATTGGTATGGTGTCATTCTTTATCTCTGGTGGTTTAACAGGTATTTTCCTGGGTAACGCTGCTCTAGATATTAACCTGCATGATACTTACTTTGTTGTTGCCCACTTCCACCTGGTGATGGGTTCGGCAGCAATATTTGGTATGCTTGCCGGTGTTTACCACTGGTTCCCTAAAATGTTCGGCCGTTTAATGAACGAGCGTTTAGGTTATCTGCACTTTTGGTTAACATTTATCGGCGCTTACCTGGTATTCTTCCCGATGCACTTCATGGGCCTGGATGGCGTACCACGCCGTTACTATGCCTTTACTGAGTTTGAATCGATGAAACAGTGGTTATCTGTAAATACATTTATCACCTGGGCGGCAATCATGTCGGCACTGGCACAAGTAGCTTTCCTTTACAACTTTGTTACTTCTATTTTCTGGGGTAAGAAAGCAACACAAAATCCTTGGCAGGCAAATACACTGGAGTGGACTACACCTGTTGAGCACTTACACGGTAACTGGCCGGGCGAAATTCCAACTGTTTACCGTTGGTCTTATGATTACAGCAAGCCAGGCGCAGAAGAAGATTATATACCACAAACAGTTCCTTTTTCACAAACAATGAGCTCTAATCTTCCGCATGATTTTGAAGATAACCCTAACGGTTTAGAAGAGCATGCAAAATGGTCAAGTGCTCAAAAGAGCAATGAAGAAGTAAAATAATTTTTTATACTGATCTGATCTTTTAGGGTACCTGGTTTAAGTTTGTAGTATTGAGTTTTGAGTGATGAGTTACATCTCACAACTTACAACTCATCACTCACAACTGATAGTCGGGTACCCTAATTTGTTAGAAAATATTTAAATGAGCATAAACGCATCCGGGAGCACGTTTCTAAAATTAAACCTCATAACCATCATCCTGCTTTTTGTATTGATACTGGCAGGAGGTGTGGTGCGTAGCACCGGATCAGGTATGGGGTGCCCGGATTGGCCTAAATGTTTCGGCAGGTACATCCCGCCAACCAACGCGTCAGAGTTACCGGCCGATTACAAGCAAACCTACGCCGATAAGCGCCTGTCTAAAAATAAAAGGTTTGCTAAAATGCTGGATGCTTTTGGTTACGATCAAATGGCAACACGCATCCGTAACGACCGATCAATATTGGTGCCCGAAGAATTTAACAGCGCCCGCACCTGGACAGAATATGTTAACCGGCTTATAGGTGCAGTATCGGGATTGTTTTTGTTATTAGTTGCCGCTTACTCTTTTAAATACTGGAAAACTAATAAAAGCATTGTATTGCTGAGCGTGTTTAATGTGTTACTGGTTGGTTTCCAGGGTTGGTTAGGATCGATAGTGGTTTCAACAAACCTGGTAGCCTGGATAGTAACCGTACACATGTTGATAGCTTTAGCTATTTTAGCTATTAGCATTGCAACTTATCATATGGCCAAAGTTACCGGCCGGTATAATTTACAGGTAAAACCTGTTATAGCAGTGGTAACGTTACTGGTTTTAGCGTTGAGCATCCTGCAGATTACCTTCGGTACTGAAGTTAGGGAACGGATAGACGCCGTTGCAAGTCACCTGGAAGGCGGCTACCGCGATAGCTGGATAAGCCGGGCCGGAGAGATATTTGCACAGCATCGCGATATGGCGATAGTAGTATTGGTTTTTAACATTGTATTGTACGTTCTTATCCGCCGCAGTTTTAGCAGGCATTCGATGCAGCAGCAATTGATGAGTTTTACTTTTTTAATGCTGATGCTGCAGATAGTTACGGGTATATTGTTATCATATATGGCGCTGCCGCCATACGCTCAGGCAACGCATATTGTGTTGGCCAGTTTAGTATTTGGGGCCCAGTTTTATTTGTTGTTGAATTTGTTCACTACGGTTAATGTGCAGGAGGCCCGCAAATGAAAGGAAGTGATTTTTCAAAGCTGATTAAATTGCGGTTAACCTTTTTGGTTACTTTTTCGGCATCTATATCCTTCATCATCGCGGTAAAGGCTAATGGTGGTAATACCTGGGGATCATTATACAGCACCACGATGTGGCTTAATTGGGTAAAACTGGTTATCGGTGGGTTCCTGGTGACATCGGCAGCCAACTGTTTTAACGAAGTAATCGAAGTTGACCTTGACCGATTGATGAAACGCACTATGGACAGGCCAATGCCGGCCGGCCGCATGACGACAGGACAGGGGCTGGTTCTAGGTTTAGGAATGGGTATCGTGGGCACCTATCTTTTAGGCTCTTTAAACCTGCTTACAGGGCTGTTATCGGTGTTCTCTATCATTCTTTATGCATTTGCTTACACGCCTTTAAAGCGTAAATCGGCAATAGCGGTGTTTGTGGGTGCAATACCCGGGGCGCTGCCTGCACTGATAGGCTACGTTGCCGGTCAGCCACATGGCCGTATCGACATAATAGCATTGATATTGTTTGCCATACAGTTTGTTTGGCAGTTTGTGCATTTCTGGGCAATTGCCTGGGTGCTGGATGATGATTATAAACTGGCAGGGTTTCGGTTACTGCCTACCGGTAGGCGCGATAGGGCAAGCGCGGTTATCACATTTATATTTGCCATAATACTCGTGCCGGTAAGCTTACTGCCAACTTTTTACGGTTATGGCGGTTACTATGTAGGCGGGGTATCATTAGCCATGAGCCTGCTGTTTTTATACCAGGCGTTTAACCTGTTGCGTACGCTCGAAATTAAATCGGCGCGTACGCTTATGTTTGGCTCGTTTTATTATTTGCCCATAGTGCAACTAATGTTTTTATTTGATTTTATAGCAAAATGATGGCTCAGGCACAACAAGAAGATAAATTGAACCTTGCACCCAAAAAATTCAACATGTGGATATTCATTTTCACATCGTTTATGTTTTTTGCGGCGCTAACCAGTGGTTTTATTGTATACAGCGGCGGTACAGGGCACGGCATCCATGCCAAAATGCCCGATGCTTTTATTTACAGCACGGCCGCGATCTTATTAAGCAGCATAACCATGTACATGGCATCGGCGGCGGCCAGGGGGCTGCAGTTTGCCAAACAACGTATGTACCTTTGGGCAACCATTGCTTTAGGCGTGGTGTTCTTTGTAATACAGGTTTATGCGTGGTATGTACTGGTTACTAAAATGGGTATCTATTTCAGCAACCCTAACGCCTCACAATCTTTCATATATGTATTCACCGGAATGCATTTAATTCACATTTTAGCCGGCATAGGTTTACTGGGCAACACGCTTTACCGCAGCTACCGTAACACCCCGCAGGTTAAAAATTTGTTCAACATGCAGTTGTCTTCTATTTTTTGGCATTTTGTCGATATTATATGGATTTATCTGTATGTTTTTTTACTTTTGAACCAATATTAACAAACACATGAGTACACAGGTATCACAAATTGATGAAGTAAAATCAACGCCATGGTCTGGGGGGAAATCACCCTTCAACGTAGAGTATGGCAAAATGATGATGTGGTTTTTCCTTCTATCAGATGCGTTCACATTTTCGTCTTTATTGATCTCTTACGGAGCGTTACGTTTCAGCTCAAGCAGCTGGCCGGCACCTGATAAAGTTTTCCAGTCGATTCCCGGTATAGCCGACAGCGGCCAGCCACTTGTATTTGTGGGTTTGATGACGTTTATCCTGATCTTAAGCTCTGTGACAATGGTATTGGCTGTAGAGGCCGGTCACCGTATGGCTAAAAAAGAAGTGCTTTGGTGGATGGTTGCTACCATTATTGGTGGCTTTACCTTTTTAGGTTGCCAGGCATTAGAGTGGACACACTTGCACCACGAAGGTTTTTGGTGGGGCCACATCCCGGACATGGAAGAGCTAAAGCATTTGTTCACCGGCGGTACAGAAGAGACCTACGGCGTTTATGCCCAGCAATTTGCTAACCTGTTCTTCACTATCACCGGTTTCCATGGTTTCCACGTATTTAGCGGTGTGATCATCAACATCATTATTACCGTAAATGTGTTACTGGGTACGTACGAAAAACGCGGCAGCTACCTGATGATCGAAAAAGTTGGCCTTTACTGGCACTTTGTAGATTTGGTATGGGTATTCGTATTTACATTCTTTTATTTAGTTTGATAATTTTTAACTGATTATATATGTCATCAGAACCAACAGAAGTTCACCACGAAGATCACGGTGAAGGAATGACCAAAAAGAAGATCCTGCAGATCTTTGGTGTACTATTGGGTATTACCGTGGTTGAATTCATTATAGCATTGTTATTGGTGCCAAAGGGTATCATACCTTTACACGTTGCTAACCCTATATATATCGTTTTAACACTAGCTAAAGCGTTTTATATTGTTGCGTATTTTATGCACCTTAAGTTCGAGAAGATCGGCCTTGCGCTGGCTATCATAGTGCCTATCTTATTTATTATTGGTTTAATATTGGTACTTACAAACGAGAGCCACTACTGGATAGATTTACGCTTGTAATGGCTAAAACCAGTCTTGCAAAAAAAATAATAATCCTGGTGATGATCTTAGCATTACCGGGATTTTTATATTATTTACTAACCGCAAAAGGCAAAAACCGCTATAAGCCGTTGCCATTCTATGGCCCTAAAGTTGTTGCCAAAACAGGCCATAAGTTTCACGGCAACTATATACCTGATACTATCTATCATAAGCTCGAAGATTTTACCCTGACCGACCAGAACGGCCAACCGGTTTCATTTAAGAATTATGATAAGAAGATCTTTGTAGCCAGCTTTTTTTACACGCATTGCCCCAGCGTTTGCAGCACCGTAAATAATAATCTTACCGCCCTGGCTGATGTGTACCGTAAAAACAAAATGGTGAACTTCCTATCCATCACCGTAGACCCTACAAGAGACACCCCTCCTGTTTTAAAGCAGTACGCCACAAGGTTAGAGGCTAACAGTAAATGGCTATTTGCAACAGGCGACACCACTACCATTTATACGCTGGCACGCAAAGGCTTTTTGGTAGATGCATTGCAAGCCGGTAAAGACGATTTTATATATAGCGATAAGTTAGTGCTGATAGACGCTGAAAAACACATCCGCGGGTATTATTCGGGCACTTCAATGGCTGATCTTACCCGCCTTAATGACGAAATTAAGGTATTGATTGCCGAAGAACTGCGAAAAGTTGATAAGGCGCTTTATTAAATAAATAAGAGCATAAACACGCAAATTTGTGGCTCGTTTGGAGCCCTTTATGCTGTCTGCAATTCATATCCCAAAACAATGACCGATAAATTCATATTCAGATTTGTAGCTGCGGTAACAATTTTTGTTATAATCGTAGTGATCGTGTTGAACCGCCACCTTATCCCGGGGCCTGCAACACCACCTTCTTTTACTCCTTACCTCCCCCTGCTTAACGCGTTTTTAAATGGCACCTGCAGCGCGTTATTGTTGATATCGCTATACCAGATCAAACAACGCAATATCACTGCACACAAGCGCATCAATATTGTAACTTTTTGCCTGTCATCGTTATTTTTAGTGTCCTACATTTTGTTTCACTACCTGATGCGCAAAGATACCGTGTATGGTGATGTAGATGGCGACGGCCTCCTATCGGCAAATGAACGCTCTGCTGCCGGCGGTTTACGCACGCTTTACCTGGCAATCCTTGTACCTCATATAGTACTGGCTGCGGGAGTGTTGCCGTTGATATTATTAAGTTTTTACCGCGGCTTACAAATGCAGGTAGAAAAACATAAGAAATTGGTAAGATGGGCGTTTCCTATATGGTTATTTGTTACAGTATCGGGAGTTGTTGTATATTTGATGATATCTCCCTATTACCATTTTTGATCCCGAATCAACATGAAAAAGTTAAAGTTTTTAAACCTGTTTTTAGTTTTCGGTTTACTGGTTTGCAGCGCTGTACCGGTTAAGGCGCAATGTGCCATGTGTACAGCCACTGTTGAAACCAATTCAAAAAGTGGAGCCGGTACAACCAATGGTTTAAACAGCGGTATCATGTATTTACTGGCTGCACCCTATCTTGCGGTTGCAGTTGTTGGGTACATCTGGTATAAAAAGTACCGCCGTAAAAACGTTACCCTTGATATGCGTAACGAGAAGCTTAACCTTAACTAAGCCTATTTCTTTTCATCTTTTTGCACCTTTTAAGGTGCAAAATTGTATTTAACGGATGATACAATCGCACACCCTTGAATTTTTAAAGGAACTGGTTGGTAATAATAACCGGGAATGGTTTCAGGTGAACAAGGATCGTTACGAGCAGTCGAGGGAGAATATGATCACCTTTACTGCCGACCTTATTGCCAAACTTCATAGAATCGACCCGAATGTAAGTGCCGATCTGGATGCCAAAAAGTGTGTGATGCGGATTTATCGGGATATCCGGTTCAGCAAAAACAAAATTCCTTATAAAAACAATTTCGGCGTGAGTTTGCCTACGATAGGGAGTAAACTTGGAGGAGTTGAGTATTACCTGCAAATTCAGCCGGGAAAATCATTTATCGCGGGCGGTTATTGGATGCCCGAAGCCGAGCACCTTAAAGCGATTCGCCAGGAAATAGATTATAATGCCGATGACCTTAAAAAGATCATCGATGCACCTCATTTTATTAAGTTGTTCGGCGATTTCCGCGAGCAGGACAGGCTGAAAACCATACCGCGGGATTACAGTGCCGGGAACGAAAATATCGACCTGCTAATATTAAAAAGTTTTATTGTATCGCATCCGTTAAAGGATAAAGAGATCATGAGTGCAAAAGCTGCGGACGAAATTGCTGAAGTTTGCAGGCAGCTCTATCCACTCACCGTGTTTCTGCGGAATGCAATTTCTTAATGCTATCTTTTATGAAAATAAAGTATCCATTGTTTGCTATTATTTTGATTGCCACATTGCAATCGTGCGTTATCATGTCGCCTAAAAAGTACAAAGGACTTATTGCACAGCGAGACTTCCTTGCCACCAGGTCGACCAGTTTGGAGGATGAAGTTGCTGTATTGCGTGCTGATACTGCAAAACTGCATCAACAAATTGCCCAGCTTAACGGCAATTATGGGGCGCTAACACAAAAGTATAACGCGCTGAATACTGATTACGATAAAAGTTCAACAAAGGCCAGCCAGTTGGCCGGCGATCTGGAAAAGCGCGAAGCAAGGTTAAAGGAAGTAGAAGACATACTGAAGAAACGTGACGCCGCTACTAACGCGCTGCGCGATAAACTGTCTAAGGCATTATTAGGTTTCCAGCAAAGCGGCCTGTCGGTTGATATCCGTAACGGGAAAGTTTATGTGTCGCTTACAGATAAGCTGCTGTTCCCGTCGGGCAGCATTGTGATAGACGATAAGGGCAAGCAGGCGCTAAAGCAGCTGGCCGTCGTGCTGAACAAAGAGCAGGATATTAACATTGCCGTTGAGGGGCATACCGACGATAAAAAGATCCGTAACCTTGGCCAGATTAAAGACAACTGGGATTTAAGTGTATTGCGTGCTACCTCTGTATCACGTTATTTAACCGAAACGGAAAATGTAGACCCGAAACGTGTAACTGCAACGGGTAAAGGTGAATTTCAACCGATAGACCCGGCCCAGACGCCCGAGGCGCTCGCCAAAAACCGCCGTATCGAAATTGTACTTACTCCTAAGCTGGATGAATTATACAACCTGATCAATAAATAAGACTTTCACACTCCATTTAGCGGTATTCAACAGTGTTAAAAGAAGGGTCGGGTTGGCCCTTTTTTTCGTTATAGGGGTTTTGCTTCGTAAGAGCCGATCTTTTCATTTAAATTGATAAATACAGGCTTGACCGCTTGCGCATAAACTTTATCGTATTCAAATTACTTTCTATCTTAGTAAAGTCTAATAAATCTATCTGCCACATGCCGCAGGAAACCAAGCATACTTATATTCAGATCCACCCGGCAGATAACGTATTGGTTGCGCTGAAGGATTTGGCTATAGGTTTTCTCATCAACTTCAATGGTGATGCGTTTTGCCTTACCACACCGGTTGCAGCCAAACATAAATTTACCGTTAGTTCGATGCAAAGCGGAAATCCCATTTTTATGTACGGCGTTTTGGTGGGCAAGGCAAGTGCTGCTATCGGTAAAGGCGAGGCCATTACGACAGAAAACATAAGGCATGCCGCAGACGGCTTTAAGCTTGGCAGCCGCAAAACAGATTGGACTATACCGCAAATTGCCGCTGCTTTTCAGAACAAAACATTTATGGGTTATCACCGCGCGGATGGCTCGGTAGGTACCGCCAACTACTGGCTGGTGATACCGCTGGTGTTTTGCGAGAACCGTAACATCAACGTGCTGAAGGATGCACTGTCTGCCAGATTGGGCTTTGCCAAACCGAAGGGTTATGAAACCGAGGTAGATAACCTGATAGCAATGTACCGGTCGGGCCAGTCTGCAGAGGATATATTACAGGCCGACCTTCAATCAGCACCCGATGGGCATGCGGTAAAAAAACTATTCGAAAACATCGACGGAATAAAATTTCTTAATCACGACATGGGTTGTGGTGGCACGCGTACCGATTCTGACGCGTTGTGCGGACTGCTTGCGGGTTACATTACACATCCTAACGTGGCCGGAGCCACAGTGTTAAGCCTGGGCTGCCAGCACGCCCAGGCCGGTATCTTGCAAGCCGAGATCACCAAGCGCGACCTTAACTTTAGCAAACCTTTGGTCATACTGGAGCAGCAAAAAATCGGGACCGAAAACAAATTGATGCATGAAGCATTAAAGCAGACTTTTGCCGGGTTAATTGAAATGAATAAGCAGCAACGCCGGCCGGCCCCGCTATCGAAACTTTGTATTGGTTTGGAGTGCGGCGGTTCCGACGGATTCTCCGGCATTTCAGCTAATCCGGCGCCGGGTTTTGTATCTGATATACTGGTAAGCCTGGGCGGAAGCGTGATCCTGGCGGAATTTCCGGAGCTTTGCGGGGTAGAGCAGGAACTGAGCGACCGCTGCGCTACAGAAACACAAGCGTTAAAGTTTATGGAACTAATGCGTACCTACAACGCCAGAGCGGAAGCAGACGGGTCGGGCTTTTACGCCAACCCATCGCCCGGCAACATCCGCGACGGATTAATAACCGATGCCATCAAATCTGCCGGGGCAGCTAAAAAGGGTGGCACATCGCCGGTAACTGCTGTTTTAGATTATCCGGAGAAAGTAACACAACCGGGGTTAAATTTACTGTGCACGCCCGGCAGCGATGTAGAAAGTACAACAGCAGAAGTAGCATCGGGCGCTAACGTGGTTTTGTTTACAACCGGCCTGGGCACGCCAACGGGTAATCCAATTGCACCGGTAATTAAGGTAGCTACCAACACGGCTGTTTTCACTAAGATGCCGGATATTATGGATATCAACTGCGGGACGATTATTGAAGGGCATGAAACGATAGAACAATCGGCCATACGCATGCTTGATTATGTGATTGAAGTTGCCAGCGGCACAAAGCAGCCAAAAGCGGTACTTTTAGGGCAAGACGACTTTATCCCCTGGAAAAGAGGGGTTTCATTATAATAAACATCTTTATGAAATTGATACGATACGGCGCTGCCGGCAAAGAGAAAACCGGTGTAATTATCGGTGATACTAAGTTTGATACATCAGCGTTTGGCGAAGATTATAACGAGCAATTTTTTGAAAGCGATGGCTTAACCCGCCTGCAGCAATTTTTAAAGGAGAACGAAGGTAAACTTAACCCGATAGCTGATAGCGAACGTTTGGGTAGCCCTGTTGCTCGCCCATCAAAGATTGTATGTATCGGTTTGAACTACCGCGATCATGCCGAAGAAATGGGGGCGCCTATACCACCCGAGCCGGTGATCTTCTTGAAATCGACCACGGCATTGGTTGGCCCCAATGATGATATCACCATTCCCAAAAACTCTGTTAAAACGGATTGGGAAGTAGAACTTGCAATAGTGATAGGCAAGAGAACATCCTATATTGAAGAAGCTGATGCTTTAAATTACGTGGCTGGTTACTGCCTGCATAACGATGTATCCGAGCGCGAGTTTCAGATAGAGCGAAACGGAACCTGGGATAAGGGTAAAGGCTGCGATACATTTGCACCGGTAGGGCCGTATCTGGCTACGCCTGACGAATTAGGCGATGTGCATAACCTGCGCCTGTGGCTTACCGTAAACGGTAAAACCATGCAGGACGGCAACACGGCTAACCTGATATTCAATATCCCTTTCCTGATTGCCTACACCAGTCAGTTCATGACGCTATTGCCGGGAGATATCATCTCTACCGGTACCCCCGCGGGTGTAGGGCTGGGTATGAAGCCACCTGTTTATTTAAACCCCGGCGATGTAGTAGAGTTAGGTATTGATGGATTGGGCTCGTCACGGCAGGTGTTAAAGGCCTATGCTAAAAATTGATAGCCATCAGCACTTTTGGCATTATCACCCGGTAAAGGATGCCTGGATCACCGATGATCTGCAGGTAATCCAACGGGATTTTATGCCGGCCGATGTTTGGCCATTAATGCAGCAAAATGATATCGCCGCTTGTGTAGCTATACAGGCGGATCAGTCCGAACGAGAAACTGACTTTTTAATAGCACTTGCGGAGCAGCACACTTTTATAAAGGGTGTTGTGGGCTGGGTTGATCTGCAGGCAGATAACGTTAAAGAACGTTTGGCCTGTTACAGCGAAATGCCCGTTGTTAAAGGTTTCCGGCATATTGTGCAGGGCGAAGCCGATCACCGGTTTATGCTCGGCAGGCAATTTATACATGGCATCTCTTTATTGAATCAATACAAATTTACTTATGATCTGCTTATTAAACCGCAACACTTAACATCTGCTGCGGAGTTGGTAGCCCGGTTCCCCGATCAGCGTTTTGTGGTTGACCATATTGCTAAGCCACAAATTAAAGATCAGCATATTAGCGGCTGGGACAAACAGATCCGGTCGCTGGCTACCCATCCAAACGTGTTTTGTAAGATCTCAGGGATGATCACAGAGGCAGACTGGAGTCATCATCAGCCAGAACATTTTGCGGCTTACCTTGATATTGTATTTAGTGCTTTTGGTGCAAGCCGGGTGATGTTTGGCTCCGACTGGCCGGTGTGCAACCTGGCCGGAGGTTATGATGCCGCGTTATTTGTTGCGGATCAGTATGTAAGCAAATTGAGTATTACAGAACAACAACAATTCTGGTCGCAAAATGCGATCAACTTTTATGGACTGCCGGTTGAGCGGGCATAAACGGCCACTCTTTATTAACCTTCGCTTTGACAAAATAGACGATTGTGCCGAGCACTATCGCGCTTAGGCCGCCTACTACCATATGGAAACCGGTAGAGATCAGGATGCCAAACCACATCAGTATAGCCAGATAAACCGGAATAGGGAACAGCAGCATTTTATAAGGAAACTTGGTATCGCTCTTTGCTTTACGCAGGATAAGCAGGCCCACCGCCTGCGATATAAACTGAATGAGGATCCGCATTGCCAGTATAGCGCTGATTACGTCACTCAATTTAAATAGTAAACTAAATACGAATGCTATTGCTCCTAAAAACAGCAGCGAAATATGCGGAAAATTGCCTGTAGGGTGTAAGCGCGCAAAGATCTTAAAGAAAGCACCGTCGGCAGCGGCGGCATAGGGGATGCGGCTGTACCCAAGTGTAGCAGAGAATACCGATGAAAAAGCGACCAATAAAATTAAGCAGGTAACAATTTTAGCAGCTGTACTGCCGGCAAGCTGTTGCATAAACTCACTTATCACAAACTGGCTATCCTTAGCTACGTGCCAGGGAATAACGCTTACAACGCTCACATTCATCAGCATGTAAAGGATGGCAATACCTACAATGGATAAGAACATGCTCCGCGGGATGTTGCGCGATGGATTGATGATCTCCCCGCCTAAATGGCATACGTTATAATAACCCAAATAGCTGTACACGCTTTTTACGCTTGCAAACCCGATAGCAGTTACAAACGCATAGTTTACGTTAATTCCATCGTTAATATGTTTAATAGGTTCCAGGAAGTTGCCGTGAAAAATGCCGCCACCAATTATCCAAAGCATGGTAGCCAAAACGCCCACCCACATAACGATGCTTATTTTGCCGATGGCTTCGATCTTACGATATAATAAAATAACGATGGCAATTACTACGCCTCCGCTCATTATTTTTGCCTCGATAGTACTTAACGGCAACAGGTATGAAAAATAAGATGCGAAACCTATAGCAGCTGATGCAATCACCAAAGGTGCCTGTATCATGGTTTGCCAAACAAACAAAAAGCTCATGAGCCGTCCCGGACCGGTTTTGCCATAGGTTTCTTTAAGGAAATTGTACGAACCACCTGCCATTGGGAAAGCTGCACCCAACTCGCTCCAAACCATCGCGTCAATAAGGGAAAGTACGGCACCTGCCAGCCAGGCATATAAAAAGTAAGGGCCGTTCATCATACCGATAACCATAGGCAGGGTAATGAACGGGCCAATGCCAACCATATCGGTCATGTTTATTGCGGTGGCATGTGCAAGGCCAAGTCGTCGTACCAGAGAAGTTTCAGCCATGCAGCGGAGTTATAACTGTTAATTAAACAGTATTACAAAAATAAGTTTTAATGGCAATTGCCAAAATTTGTTGGGTCAGGCTTTTGTAACAGTTTATTTGTAGCGCTTTACGATGATGTAATTTTTGTATTCGCCAATTCGCCAGCCTGTCCAGTCTTCTATCTTTTGCAGCACCTTGCGCCTCAGGTCCATATTTTTCTGAAGGCTTTTATCGCCAAAGTCAATGTTCCAGTTAGTCGCAGCTATGCGCTTTTGCATAACCGCAGGATGTGTACCGGTAAACTTAACCAGCTTGTCGGCGTTGCCGTAATCAAACTCATAAGTATCGGGTATATGTTGCTGCACCCACTGCTCGTCATGGTAATAGCGATTAAAATTCCTGATCTTATTGTTAAGGCCTTTTAGTGGCTTAGCCCAACCGTAATGGTAAATATAGGCGTCTATGAGTTTCACCCTCATCTTGCGATCATTAAGCCGGAAACCCTGCGCATCGCGATAGGCGTGTACACCCTTAATGTTTTTTAGAAGTCTGATTTCCCGCCGGTACCATCTGCGCGACTGTCCAAAATAGTCATAAGAGCCGTAAAAGTGCATGTATTTGAACAGCAGGCCTTCAATAGACGGATCGATGAGCGTTTCTTCCATCTCTTTTTTGATAGTGGTATGATAACGCTCATGTACCAATTCATCGCCCTGGATGTAAAATGCCCAGTCAGCATCTGGTGAGATGGCCACAAAAGCCTTATCGGTTTCTACAGCGAAAACCCGGCCGCCATCCTTAATCGATTCATCCCAAACAGAGTCAATGATCCTGATCTTGGGCGATTCGATAGCGGCTATCAATTGCCGGGTACCATCGTCTGAATTACCCACCACTACTACAAATTCATCGCAAAGCGGAAGTATAGATGTGATAGACTGTACTACCGGGTAATCGTTCTTAACAGCGTTCCTGATAAATGTAAACCCGGCTACTTTCATGCCTGCAATATAAAAAGAATTGCGTTTTTATTAGCCGGATACACTGCAGGGCTCAACCACGATCGTACAATAAAGTCCACTTACGCATTTTTTTTACCGGGATATCGGCCATTTGTTCGCGCGTTAACCGCCAGGTCCAGTTTTCACCTTCGCCTGCCGGAGTGTTCATGCGGGCCGTTTCATCAAGATCAAGCCAATCTTGCGCCGGAACAATGGCCGTTTTACATACAGATGCAAACGCGGCTTTAATGAGCACCTTGTTAATGTTTTTGCTGCTCACGTCAACACCGGTGTAAACCTTCAGGTTATGTTTTTCCGTTTTACCTGCATCTTCATTGTACCAGCCCAGTGTTGTATTGTTATCATGCGTGCCGGTATAAACAAAATAATTTTTGCCGTGATGGTGCGGTGCGTAGGCAGATTGCGGCAAATCATCGCCAAAGGCAAATTGCAGCACTTTCATTCCCGGTAGTTTAAAATCGTCCCGAAGTTTATAAACGTCTTCGTCGATATCACCCAAATCCTCGGCCACGAAGGGAAGCTTTCCAAATTCTTTTACCAGCGCGTTGAAAAAATCGTTGCCGGGTCCGGTAACCCACTTACCGTTTACGGCAGTTAGTTCGCTGGCGGGTATTTCCCAATAGGCAGCAAATGCTCGGAAATGATCTAAACGAAGCAGGTCATACCACTCCAGATTTTTACGGATACGCTTTAGCCACCAATCATATCCACTTGCTTTTAATGTACCCCATTTAAATACAGGCATCCCCCAGCGCTGGCCGTCGGCATTAAAATAATCGGGCGGTACACCACAAACGCTTTCCGGCTCCAGGTGTTCGTCAAGGCTAAATAGTTGCGGGTTTGCCCAAACGTCTACCGAATCATAACTGATGTAAAAAGGCAAATCGCCAAACAGGCGTATGTTTAATTGGTTGCAATAAGTTTTGAAAGAACGCCATTGACTAGCAAAAAGATACTGCAGCCATTTGGCCTTTTGAATCTCATCCGAATGTTTCACCGAAAAAGCGTCAAGTGCCTGTTGATCCCTGAACTTTAACTCCCGCGGCCATTCGGCCCATGGTGTGTTATCATGTTTTTGTTTGATAACTGCGTACAGCGCGTAATCATCAAGCCAGAAAGCCTGCGCTGCACAAAACTCATCAAAGGGTGCCCGGAGGATATTATCTGTCCGGCCCTTAAAATTATTCCAGGCGGTGTTCAGCAAGTGGGTTTTGATTTTCTCAACATCCTTAAAATTTACCCGGTTACTATCGGTTATAAAAGCGCTTTCAAGTTCATCTGCTGTTAACAGCCCTTCATCTGCCAATAGCTCAGGGCTTATCAGCAGCACGTTGCCAGCATGACTGGAATTGGAGCTGTACGGCGAATGCCCGTCGGCTGCGGATGTTACATTTAGCGGCAATATCTGCCAGTATTGCTGGCTGCCTTTATGTAACAGATCGGCAAAGGCCCTGGCCTGCGGGCCCAGATCGCCAATACCAAAATTTGACGGTAATGAAGTGATGTGCATCAACACGCCCGAACTGCGGGTGCTTTTTGGGTGCGCTAATTTTAATACGGCATAAGGCAGTTGTTGCAGTGCATCGGTAAGTAATAAGGATTTTTGATGTTTGCCGGTTTCGCCGGTAAGCATGTTTTCCCATTCTGCGGGAGCATGGCCGGGCAGCGGGATCCGGTTATTGAGCCAATCGATAGCCGGCAAACCGTCATAATATGACGCGACGTTCAAAGGGATGATCACTACTATCCAGGTGCCCTTGTATATACGCGCAAAGGCCATTACCCGGGCTTTAAAATCTCCTTTAACAGGTAAGGGTAAATAATCGCCTTTTGCAAAAAGGTTGGGATGTTTTTTGCGCAGCAACAAAAGGCGCTGTACTGTCCATGCCTTAATTTGTCCGTTAAACCTGTCGTTCCATAATTGTTGGATACTGTGATCTGACGATAGTAAGCTGTCGCGCAGTTGATAGTCAACAGCGCGGCGGTTATCAGGATCAACCAGGCTCAGGTCCCAAAGTTCGGTACCCTGGTAAACATCTGGCACGCCGGGGCAAGTTAGTTTTAACGTTACCTGCGCCAGGGAATTTACTATCCCTAAATCGCTTATTTTTTGATGAAAAGCCGTGAATTCGCTCCAAAAAGGCCTTGTTTTATCCTGCAATTTTGCTGCAAAACTCTTTACGCCGTTTTCATAGGCTTCATTAGGTTCGGCCCAGTTAGAGTGCCGTTTCGCTTCGCGAAGCACTTTTTCCATGTACTCATCCAGTCGGGCTGCAAAGTCGTCATCCTCCTGCCCGGGCATTGGATAGGCGCCGGTAAGGGTTTGGTAGATAAAATATTCATCGTTTGCGTCAGGCGCGTGATCATGTTTAACACCGTTATTTAATGCCTGCCATTTGCGCACAGTTGCTATCCATTCGTCGGGGATACAACTTAATACATTCAGCCTTGCACGCACACCTTCGCCTCGCTTGGTATCGTGGGTTGCTGTAGCATTTAGCGCCAGCGGCCATTTTTGCTGGCGTAGCTGCATGGCCTGGTGGAATTCATCTACCGACAAGCCGAATGCATCCGGCGAATCGCCAACTTCGTTATGGTCGATAAAGCGGTTATACGTGTACATTAACGTATCCTCCACACCCTTGGCCATTAATGGGCCGGTAAACTGCATGCACCGCTGATAAAATTTTAAAGCACGTTCGTTATAAGCTAAATCCTCCATCGCCGGTTTTTCAATTAATACCCCCGCAAGGGTTTTAATCGCTTCTGAAAGGTCGGGGCGGCGTTTGGTTATGCTATTGAAAATCGTTTCCAATCCTGCAACCTCTTCATTATTTAGAGGGAATGAATTGCCATAAAAACGATAAACAGGGAATTCAATTAAAAAAGCGCCGATAGCTTCTTTCAGCAGGTCGTTGTCGACAGGAACATCAGCCAGGTCCAAATTATTAAACAGCCGGGTAAGGTTATCCAGTTCACCGCCCATGTGCTCCGAAAGGATAAGTGATTTTTTGCTGTGTACCTGCCGCTGTACCGGTTTTTCCTTGCCTGTAAGCTCACTATAAAATTCTGTAAAAGCTTTTTCGCTTTGGCGGTTAGTAAATAAGTTATTCACGATCGATAGGAAGTAATAACCGGTGCTACCCTGTATTGGCCATAGCGGCGGCAGTTCTTCGTTGGCTTCTAATATTTTTTCAACTACGATGTAGGCGTCTGGCCCGGCCATTGCCCGCAGCCGCTGCAGATATTGGGCAGGGTCATAAAGTCCGTCAATGTGATCGATACGCAAGCCCTGAAAGGTGCCATCTTTTACTAGGTCACCAATTAGCTGGTGTACATGCTCAAATACTTCCTCCCGCTGAATGTTAAGGCAAATAAGGCCGTTAACTGTAAAAAAACGGCGGTAATTGATCTGCTGGTCGGTTTCCTTCCAGCTACAGAGCCGGTAATATTGGCATTGTAATACCTTCAATAGCAGGGAAGTGTCGCCGTTTATTTTATCCTGATCAGCTTCCCATAATGCAGCTACATCCGTAATATTTTCCGGTGATCCGTTGGCTTTAAGTGTTTCAAAAAGCATTGAATAGCCGGAGGTGTTCACCGGCCAAATCTGATCGGCGTATGCAAATACCAATTTACCATTGCGAAAGTCTAGTTTTAAGTCGCCGGACGCAATCACCGTTTCTATGTCATCACCTAAAAAAGGCACCATAATAGGTCCTTCAAAAAGGCTGTTATCGGCAAGGCTTTGATCAAAATAGTTTTTATAATCCGAATCCGGGCCTTTCTCCAGCAAATCCATCAGCCATAAATTATCCTGATGAAAAGCCATATGGTTTGGAACAATATCCTGCAGCCAGGCAATTTTATTGGCTTTAAGCTTTTGGCTGATCTTTTTTAATTGATCAACCGTGCCGATTTCCGGGTTGATGGTCAGCGGATCAACATTATCATAACCGTGGTTGCTGCCCGGTACCGCTTTGAATATAGGCGAAGCGTACAGGGTTTTGATTCCCAGTTCAACCAGGTAGGGGATGATCTGCTCGAGATGGCCGAACGTAAAATCTTTATGGAACTGGATACGATAGGTAGATACCGGGTTAAACATGGCTAATATATAATTGTAAAGATTCGGGTTGAATAACGGAGGGCTGAGCATCCCGTTGCCCGGACCCATTTTCGCTGTACTGCACGTCGGATGAATTGAACAAAAGCTTAACATCCCCAGCGTCTGCAGGCATAGTTATCATCCGGGCCTCTTTCGAAAAATTCATGAAAGCGTAAACATGTTGCGACCCTGCCCAGCGGTGTAATTGCAGGGTTTGTTGGTCTGCATCAAATGTTACGGATAATTGATTGCGATTGAGTGTGTGTAAGGCTGGCAATTGTTTCCGCAGGCCGATCAGTGCCTTATAGTAATTGCGCATAATTTTGTGGTTGCCGGCGTTTACGGTATCCCAATTGAGTTTTGATTGCTCAAAAGTTGTTACAGCCTGTGGATCTGGGGCTTCGCCGTCGGCATAGAAAGAGGCGAATTCTGCTTTGCGGCCTTTGCGTACGGCATCTATCAGCTCCGGATCGCTATGGCTGACAAAGTATAGGAAAGGATTTTCTTCGGCATACTCCTCGCCCATAAAAAGCATTGGCAAGTATGGCGCAACCATTACGGCACCGGCCATTAATTTTTGCATTTCGAAACTGAACAAAGTACTGCTGCGCTCACCCAGCATCCGGTTGCCCACATGGTCATGATTTTGTGAAAACACCACAAACTGATCGCCCGGGTTGTCGGTTTTGGTGCCAAATGTTTTTTGTCGTTCTTCAGAATATTGCCCGTCGTAAACGTAAGCATCCTGGTAAGATTTGGCCAGATGGGCAATGCCGCTAAAATCGCTGTAATAGCCAAGCGGCTTTTCGCCTGCTGTTACCCGCAGCGCGTGGTGAAATTCGTCTATCCATTGCGCATCCATCCCAAAACCATGACGGGCAACAGGGTTGATGAATTTACTGTCATTAAGGTCAAACTCAATAATGAGGTAATGCTTGCGACCGGTTTGGGCCATCAATTCATCTACCGCTTCTTTAATTTCCTGCAGGATGTGCTTAGGGCCTAAATCCTTAAGGGCATGTACTGCATCTAACCGTAGGGCATCGATGTGAAAATCTCGGAACCACATCAGCACGTTTTGCTTAAAATAGTTGCGCACCTCATCGCATTGAGCATCATCAAAATTGATGGCGTTGCCCCAGGGCGTATGATATTTTTCGGTAAAATAAGGCCCGAACTCGTTAAAGTAATTCCCTTCGGGGCCAATATGATTATACACTACATCTAAAATTACCGCAAGGCCTACGTTATGGCAGGCATCAACCAGTTGCATTAGCTCTGTAGCACCCCCGTAGGAATTTTGTACTGCGTATGGAAAAACCCCGTCATACCCCCAGTTACGTTCGCCGGGGAACTGTGCTACCGGCATAATCTCTATTGCCGTAATGCCAAGGTCTTTAAGGTAGGCCAATTTACCGGCAACTGATGCAAATGTGCCTTGCGGGGTAAAAGTGCCGGTGTGCAGTTCATACATCAGATAGTCGGCCAGTGGCGGATTTTGCCAGGCATGGTCGGTCCACGCCATTGATTTTACATCAACCGCTTGCGATGGGCCGTGCACCCCCTGTGGTTGCGAAAGTGAAGCCGGGTCGGGCAGTTCTTTGTTTCCATTCAGCACAAACCGGTAAAGCTGCCCGGGAAGTATTTTGTCAGTTACTAACCCGAAGTATCCGCGCTCATTTTTTTCTAACGGTAACGTTAGATTTTGTTCGGGCAATAGAACAGACACCGTTTCGGTGTTTGGCGCCCAGATGTGAACACGGGCTTTACCATCTTCTATAAAGCTGATACCCGGTTGTATATGCAAGTTGTTGTTGGCCATGTTATGTAAGCGGATGATGAAGTAATACAATCGAGCGGCCATCTACCATAATGCTTTCCTGTTTGCTTAGCGGCTGCTCAGTTACCTCGTCGTTACTGGTATCCAGCACAATACGCCAGCTGTCGCTATAGATCTTTTCCGGTAGATGGTATTCCAATGGCTCATGGTGCGCGTTAAAAATCACATAAAACGTGTCATCGTAGATCTGCTCGCCCTGCGGGCCGACCGCATGCAAGCCGCGGCCATTTAAAAATACACCGAGCGACCGGGCAAAATCGTGGTTCCAGTTCTCTTCCTCCATTTCGGTGCCTTCCGGTAAAAACCAGGCGATATCTTCCAACCCCTTTGCTTTAACCGGCTGCCCCTGAAACCAGCGCCGCCGTCTGAAAATGGGGTGCTCCTTGCGTATTTTGATCAGCTTACGGGTATAAGCTAAAAGTTCATCATCTCGGCCTGCCCAGTTAAGCCATGATATTTCATTGTCCTGGCAATAGGCATTATTGTTTCCTCCTTGTGTGCGGCCAAACTCATCGCCGGCAACCAGCATCGGCACACCCTGCGATAGAAAAAGTGTGGCCAGCAGGTTGCGTTTTTGTTTATCGCGCAGCTTAATTATATCCGGATCATCTGTCGGGCCTTCTTCTCCGCAATTCCAGGATCGGTTATGGCTTTCGCCATCGTTGTTGTCTTCCCCATTGGCCTCGTTATGCTTTTGATTGTACGATACCAGGTCGTTAAGCGTAAACCCGTCATGCGCGGTAATAAAATTTATGCTTGCCGTAGGCTTGCGGTAATCGTCCTGGTAAAGATCCGGGCTGCCGGTAAAACGCTGTCCAAATTCGCCCAGCATACTATCGGCGCCTATCCAGTAATCGCGGATGCAATCCCGGTACTTGCCATTCCACTCGGCCCATCCCGACGGGAATTTACCTACCTGGTAACCGCCTTCGCCAACATCCCAGGGTTCGGCTATCAGCTTAACCTGAGATATGGTAGGGTCCTGATGAATGATATCAAAAAACGCACTTAGCCGGTTTACCTCGTGCAGCTCGCGTGCCAGGGTTGATGCCAGATCGAACCGGAAACCATCTACGTGCATCTCCAGGATCCAGTACCGTAAGCTATCCATAATGTACCGCAGCACGTTTGGTAGCATGGCATTCAACGTATTTCCGGTACCGGTATAATCGTTATAATAACGCGGGTTTTCGTCAACCAAACGGTAGTAAGACGCGTTATCGATTCCCTTGAGTGATAAAGTTGGGCCAAGGTAATTGCCCTCGCCGGTGTGGTTGTAAACCACATCAAGTATTACCTCTATACCTGCTTTATGCAGGTTTTTAACCATTTGTTTAAATTCCTGCACCTGTTTACCTGCATTAACCTTGCCTGCATACCGTATATCAGGAGCAAAAAACGCAATGGTGTTATAGCCCCAGTAGTTGGTAAGGCCTTTTTCTATCAAATGCCTGTCGGCAACAAACTGGTGTACCGGCATCAACTCCAATGCCGTAACGCCCAGGTCTAACAAATATTCAATAGTTACCGGGTGGCCCAATGCTTCATATGTACCCCTGATCTCGTCCGGGATGTCCGGGTGTTGCTGGGTAAAGCCTTTTACATGCGCTTCATATATGACTGATTGGTGATAGGGCGTTCGAGGCGGCTGGTCATCCTCCCAGGCAAAGTGTGGGTCAATAACCACACACTTAGGTACAAAGGGCGCACTGTCACTGCTGCTAAAGCTCAAGTCTTTATCTTCATGGCCCAGTTCATAGCCAAACAACGAATCATGCCAGTCTATAACACCATTAATAGCTTTGGCATAAGGGTCTATTAGTAACTTGTTGGGATTAAATCGGTGGCCGTTCTCCGGCTCGTAAGGCCCGTAAACACGGTAGCCATATAATTGGCCCGGTGCCATTCCCGGAATGTAGCAGTGCCAGATCTGATGCGTGCGTTCATGAAGAACAATTTTCTCTTCATTTTCCTGCTCGTCAAAAAGGCAAAGTTCAACGCCTGTGGCATTATCTGCAAAAAGGGCAAAGTTAACGCCCTTGTTGTCCCACGAAGCACCCAGGGGATAAGGTTTACCCGGATAAATGTTCTTTATCATACTCCAATAAAACAGCGGTATAATTAATTGTTTTAATTTTTGGAACGATGTTTCTTATTTAGATAATATTTTACCCAATAGTGCAATTTCAATTTAGACTAACAAATATTTAAAAGCGTTGTTGCATAGGTAATTTTAATAGCAGCTACTAAATGGAAAAACATATCTATCAAACAGGACTTATAGGCAACTGCGCTTTTTTGGCCCATATCAATAAAAACACCAATGTAGAATGGATGTGCTGGCCCAGGTTTGATAGCCCCTTTGTTTTTGGAGGTATGCTGGATAAAAATAAAGGCGGCGAGTTTTCTATCCTGCCAAAGGGCGATTACACTACCAAACAGTATTATTTAGAGAACACCAACGTACTGCGTACCGAAATTACAACCGATGGTGGTAAATACCGTGTAACTGATTTCGCCCCGAGGTTTTACCAGAACGGCCGTTACTTTAAACCGCTGATATTTATCCGCAAGATAGAGGCGCTTGAGGGCACCCCGCGCATCAGGGTAAAGTGCAACCCCGTTTGCGATTACGGCCGCTCCAGGCAAGATGTTTTACAGGGCAGCGACTCGATAGAGTATAGTGGCTGCGGCGAGAAAATGACCCTTACATCAAACATCCCGCTTACTTACCTGATAGATGAGGAATATTTTTCATTGAACGAGACCAAGTACCTGTTGCTTAATTACGGTGCCGAGCTGAACAGCTCGCTCACCAGCACTTGTGAAGAATACCTGCGCGAAACAGTCAACTACTGGCGCATTTGGATAAAGCATTCATCTATAGCTACATTTTACCAGCAATACGTGGTGCGGTCGGCATTGGTTTTAAAGATCCATCAGTATGAGGATACCGGCGCTTTTATTGCCGCAAGTACCAGCAGCCTGCCCGAATTTCCGGGTAGTGAGCGTAACTGGGACTACCGTTACTGCTGGCTGCGCGATACGTATTACGTACTCACCTCGCTTAACCACATAGGCCATTTTGAAGAGATGGAGCGTTACTTTAATTATGTAACCGATATCTCCTTTTCTGACGGGGACAGTTTCAGGTACCAGCCTTTATATGGTATAACCGGTAAAAAAGACCTTACCGAAATGATCATGGAACACCTGGACGGCTATATGGGTAATAAGCCGGTGCGTATTGGTAACCAGGCGTCAGAACATATCCAGAACGATATTTACGGGCAGGTGCTTATATCGCTGTTGCCACTTTATACTGATCATCGCTTTGTTTTTAGCGAACGTAAGGATTCTGATAAATGGATAAAATCTTTGCTGAGTAAAATAGAACGGACTATTGATGAAAAGGATGCAGGCATTTGGGAATTTCGGAACATTGCGCATATACACTGCTACAGCAACCTGTTTCAATGGGCGGGCTGCTGCGCTGCCGAAAAAATAGCGCTAACCATTGGTAACCAGGAATTGGTGACCAGGGCGCAGGAATTGAAAGCCCGCGCTGCCGAACATATTGAAAGCTGTTACGACGCCGAGCGAAAGGTTTACACGCATGCTGCCGGCAGCCCGCACCTGGATGCCAGTACGCTACAGCTTATTATGATGAATTACATCGACCCGGCATCACAAAAAGCTAAAGATCATTTGATAGCTTTGGAAGGTGAACTGAAAACCGAAGGCGGATTGTTTTACAGGTACATTCATACCGACGACTTTGGTAAGCCTAAAACAACTTTCCTGATCTGTGCATTTTGGTATGTAGAAGCGCTGGCTTGTGTAGGCCGTATGGACGATGCTATCCGCGAGTTTGAAAAGCTGATGAAATATTGTAACCATCTAATGCTTTTCAGCGAGGATGTGGATGAGGAATCGGGCAGCCAATGGGGCAATTTCCCGCAGGCATACAGCCACGTAGGGCTGATGAACGCCGCCTACCGCATAGCCATGAAGCTGGATAAACCCATATTTTTATAACAGGGTATGAACGCGCAAATTAATTCGTGGTCAAAAAATATGGCGCCCTGGGTGTGGAACCTGGTGGTGATTGCCTTTGTACTGCTGATAGGTTTGCTGGTTAAAGGCCTGATAACCCTGCTGCTTAATTACTATAAAAATAAAAAGGCCGAAGATTATTCTTTTTTCCGGTCGCTGGTAACGCATTTAAGCGGGCCTTTAAATCACTTTGTGCCTTTACTGATCCTGATCATAGCAATGCCTTATCTAACGCTTAAGGATGTGCTTGAGGGTACCCTACGCAATTGGATAGGCATAATGCTGTTAATATCGTTTGCCAACCTGTTGATGAACGCCATTAAGATATTGGAAGATTATGTTTATCACCGGTACGATTTCAATAAAGAGGATAATTTAAAAGAACGGAAGATCCGCACCCAATTGCAATTTATTCGAAGGGTGGCCTCGGTATTGATCATCCTTATCACAGTATCGCTTATCCTGTTAAGTTTTGATAACGTGCGTAAGCTGGGTGCAGGGTTATTAACGGGGGTGGGTATCGGCGGTATCATTGTGGGTTTTGCTGCGCAAAAATCGCTGGGCAATTTGCTTGCCGGATTCCAGATAGCATTTACACAGCCTATCCGGATAGATGATGTGCTGGTGGTTGAAGGTGAGTGGGGCAGGGTAGAAGACATTAACCTTACTTATGTTGTGCTCAATATTTGGGACCAGCGCCGGCTAATATTGCCCATTAACTATTTCATTGAAAAGCCATTTCAAAACTGGACCCGCACTACATCTGAAATATTGGGCACCGTTTTTTTATATGTCGATTACAATGTGCCCGCCGAAGCTTTGCGCGAAGAGCTCACCAGGCTTTTGGAGGGATCTAAACTTTGGGATAAACGGGTAGGCATTTTACAGGTGACAGATGTAAAAGAACGCACGGTAGAATTGCGTTGCCTCGTAAGCGCCCGCAACTCATCGCAGGCGTTTGACCTGCGCTGTTATATCCGCGAAAACCTTATCAAATTTTTAGCTGATAATTATCCGGACAGCCTGCCTAAAAACAGGCATGCTTTTGACCATATGCCGCCCGGCGCCATTGCCGGAATGAAGGATGCTAAAATGGATTTTTAATGTACGATTAAACGTATGGTTCTAACTTATCGGCAATCAAGTGCACCAATTGTTTATCCAGGTTACCCGGGTTTTGGCATACCGAAAGGTTTTCATGCGGGTCGGGGTTAAAGCTAACTACAAGTTCATGATCTTTAAATACTTCAAATTTGCATTTTTCACCGTCATGGTGCAGGTATTCTTTTACTTCAAATTCCAGCTCTTCTTTTCCTTTTTTGATCCTGATATCAAATCTTTCCATTCTTGGCGCCCATTGGTTGTCTATAAAACCGATAGTTGCGGTTATTGTTGTAAAAACTTAGCCGGATGCTGTATTTTTATCCAGTCAACATCTAACCAGTAGCAGCATGTTTAGTTTAAAAGGGAAAATAGCGGTAATAACCGGCGGGGGCAGCGGTATTGGCCGTGCAGCATCCATCTTATTTGCCGGGCAAGGTGCAACTGTATGTATTATAGACTTTGATGATAAGGGCGGGCACGCCGTAGTGAATGAAATTACGGCAGCCGGCCAAAGCGCCGAATATTTTAATTGCGATGTAGCGCAACAAGCAGGGGTAGCAGAAGTGGCGGGCAGGATAGCAGCCAAATATGGTAAGATTGATATACTCATCAACAACGCCGGGATAGCCCACATTGGCAAGGCTGATAATACCAGCGAAGAGGATTTTGACCGCGTGCTTTCTGTTAATGTAAAGGGTGTTTACAATTGCCTGCATGCCGTATTGCCGATAATGAAGCAAACCGGCGGTGTGATATGTAACCTTGCGTCGATAGCATCCTCGGTTGGACTGGCTGACAGATTTGCCTACTCTACATCAAAGGGCGCTGTTGTAGGTATGACGTTATCTGTAGCCAAGGACTACCTGGCAGATGGCATTCGCTGTAACTGTATATCACCGGCAAGGGTACATACACCATTTGTCGATGGCTTTCTGGCTAAAACCTACCCCGGCCGTCAGGAGGATATGTTTGATAAGCTTTCGAAAACGCAGCCCATAGGCCGTATGGGTAACCCGGATGAGATAGCAGCCCTTATGCTTTACCTCTGCTCTGACGAGGCTGGCTTTATAACAGGTTGCGACTACCCGATAGACGGCGGTTTCATCAAGCTGAATACCTGATCAGCTACCAGCGTTAACTTGTTTGGTAAAGCCGTATCGGCAAAAGTAAGATCAACATGATACTAAAGATTTCACAGTTACATTACCTTAAATTCCCTCGATAGTTTGCCGGAGCGGCTTAACGGCTTGTAGTGTTGAACAGCATCTGCGTAAAATTGCTGCGGTTAGGCAGCTGCAGATAAGGGTATTTTACCGAGCTTAAATACAGCCCTTGCGGGTAAGCCGGTTTAATTGTCCAGGGCAAAAGCGGATTGGCAAGATGTGCCTCAAACTCATCTAAAGAAAGCTTGCCTGTACCAATATCTATCAACTTGCCGGTAATTATCCGCACCATTTTGCCCAGGAACCGGTTGGCTGATATATGGAAGCGTAGTTTATCAACGGCATCGTCTGCAACAATGGTGGCACTGCTAATGTTGCAGATAGTGTGTTGCTGGCGATTGGGCATCGTACAAAAACCATGGTAGTCATCGTACTTTAACAACAGGTTGGCAGCCTGCTGCATTAGCCCTGTATCCCACGATGTTACGGCATACATCGAACTAAAACCACCCAAGAATGGATCTTTATAGGTATGGATAAAATAGTCGTACCCTCGTTCGGTAGCATCGAACCTTGCGTGGGCATCATCGGCCACTTCTACAATGTCAAACACGGCAATATCATCAGGCAGGATATTGTTAAGCCTGAACAACAGGTCATAATCCCGGGGTTGGGTAATATCCACATGAAAGAAAAATTGGCTGGCGTGCACCTGCGCATCTGTGCGGCCGCATCCTACAATGTATACCGGCTTTTTAAAAAGCTTGCTTAAAGCTTGTTCCAGTACTTGCTGTACACTTAACCCGTCGGGGTGTTTTTGCCAGCCGCTGTATTGGGTGCCCAGGTAACCGATATGAAAAAAGCAGCGCAAAGCTATTCGGATTTCTCGGCAGGTTTTGTATTGGCTTTAAGCATTACCCTGCCTTTTTTGGTTAAGGTGCAGGCCGGCGAGCGATCGTTCTCGGCCCCCTTGGCAATATCGATCAGGTTGTAAGCCTTAAGGCTTTGCAAGTCGGCTTTGCTGATGTTGATGGCCATACCTTTTTCTGCAATTACTTTGATGGCGGCCACTACCTCTTCGTGTTTCATACTGTACGTTTATGCTGCAAAGGTAATGCAAAAGCCCCAATCTTATAAATGGGCCTGTTTGCAACTGGTTGTGCAGATTAGCTGAGTGCCTGATTGTATATACACCATCATTTAGCGGTTAGCAAGTAATTGCCGATATGTATATGCAGGTAGCTAATATTTTGCTTTAATGCCTATCAGACTGCATACAACTAATTGTAACGATCAGAAGCCGGTCATGTGCGTATTTCTTTGATGGATCTCTTCCTCGGTACGGGGCAGAAACGTTTTACGGACGTTATTTAATGCGGTGGCTTGTACCTCTTCGATAAAGGGACGCAGGCTGTTATTATATTCTTTAAAAGCATTTTCAAAGTTACCGTTGTGCTTAACCAAAGCGTCTGCTAAGGCGGCAGCACCGGCTATAGATAATGAGGCGCCCATACCAGCCGCCGGAGAAGCACAATATGCTGCATCGCCCACCAATGCTATCCGTCCTTTACTCCATGACTGCATTTTGATCTGGCAAAACTTATCAAAGTAAAAGTTATCGGCTTTTTCTATTTCAGCCAGCAATTCGTCGGTACGCCAGCCGCCGCCGGTGAAATTTTTCAGAATGAGCTGTCGTTGCTGTTCTACATCCCGGTAATGATACGGAATCTCTTCTTCAGCTACGAAGCAAAAAATAATGTCTGTTTTACCATTATAAGCGTTAAGCATTACTGCTTTGCCCGGCGAGTTATAACCTTGCATGGTGCTAGTTGGAATAAGCAATTTGTTAACAATGGTAATAGAAAAGTACGCTTCCAGAAAGTGAGCGTATTCCGCTTCCTCGCCAAACCACAACTTACGGACACCAGAGTGCATACCGTCGCAGCCCAGCACCAGATGAAAGGATTGCTGAGGGGCGTTCTTGAAAGTCACAGTTATGTCCGTATCTGTTTCTACAAAGGCAGTTATGCGGTCGTTAAAGATAAAGTCTACCCTGTTTTTGAGGTCGGCCAGCATGATCTCCATAAATTCGGGGCGCTCAATTTCAATATCTTCATGGCTTTCGGGCACAACGATAGAGGCCTCGGTTACATCATCCGCATTTTTAAACTCCATCAGTTGCACCTGTAATGTTTTGGAGCGTAAAGCATGGTATAAGCCCATGCGTTTTACTATAGCTGTAGTATCATCACGAATATCTACCGCAGCACCGGCAGTACGCGGGGCGGCAGCCAATTCAACAACGGTTACCTTATATCCCAAATGATCCATCCACCAGGCGGTAGCCAATCCGGCGATGCTTGCTCCAGAAATCAAAATATTTTTCATGCCACAAAGAAACTGCAGGCAGCGGTAGGGCAAAAGGGAAATACGCTGCAAGTATAGGACTAATCGCGGTTTTTGCTACGAAATGCCAGTGCGGTTAAACCGGTTAGCTTGTTAAAAATTCGTGAAAAATAAGGGTAATCATCATAACCCAACGCAAATGCAATCTCTTTTACCGATTTATCAGAATGGTACAAAAGGCGCTTAGCTTCTAATACTACCCGCTGTTGAATATGGTGTGATACTGAAAACCCAGTAGCCCCTTTTACGCATTCGTTAAGGTAAGCAACCGTAACGTTTAGCCACTTCGCATAATCTGCCGGGCGTTTTGCAGTGGGGTAACTTTGCTCTAATAACTTTCGGAATTCTTTGGTTACCACCTCATAACGGGACGCTCTATCCGGACCCTTTTTGGTAGCCAGGTATTGCGATATTACCAGACCGATAAACGTATTGCAACTTTCTTTAAGCGTATGCTGGTACAGCGGGGCGTGTTTGCGTTCAGTAAGTTTAAGGCAAAGGCTGATAGTTTCCTTTAAAAGTAAATATGCATCTTCATTCAAAGGCAGTGGTGCAGCGGGTGTTAATCCTTCCAGCATCTCCAGGTATTCGGCATGCAGGTTTTCATTTGTAATGGATAAGCTGCTGATCTGTACATCGTCCCTGGCAGAAGGCTTGTGTACCTGGTCGGGGTGCAGATATAATACCGCCGGCGATTGAATGAGAAACTTCTGGAAGTCGATTTCAATAGCTACCTCGCCGGTTTCCAACAGAAAAAAAGAATGGCTATCGTGCCGGTGTGACTGGTGCGCATCCTCCAGCATTATTTCGCCCAGGTCGCGTACTGCAAAACGCTCAACTGAAATGCCGCCAGCATTATCAATCATGCTGTTTACGGGTATGCTATCCTTTTTCTTCACCAACCAAAGATAAATTAAAATTGCAGCAGCGATAGTTGCTACTTTCTTAGGTGCCATTATTGTCATTGGTCAAGCAACCATCGACAACAGCGCTGCCTATATTGAAAGCCGGCTAAAGCTTTGAAGAATATAAAACACTAATCATTAAGCTGCTGCACAGGCGCATCGTGCAACTGATTACATTATGCAAGTGACTTATGAAACTGCATAGTTTAGAAGGCCTTCGGGAATTTGAATTAATTCAATATGATTTTTTATATAAATAAAAGTAACGCGAATCTAATGATACACGTTATCTATAAAAGCTTTAAAATAGATATTAACTTTTAATACATTGTGGCACCAATTAATGCAGGAGCTAATAACACGCAATCCAATAATTTAAAGTCCTTATCAGTATATTTCATCATATTCAGTAATGATGTTATTGACTGATCATATCGGCTTTGCCTCACCTGATATATTTTTTCTGATTTTGGATCGCGTTTAGCGTTACCATCTTCCCAACCACTTGGAAATCCGCATCCTTCATTGTGAGAAATAATGAATGGTAATATATATGTCTTGTTTAAATTATCATTCATTTGACTAATTAACATTCCATAAGAATTAATTTGATCAAAAGCATTTATTATAGCAGTAGCAATGAACAAAGGGGTGCTTTTAGTGACACTCACATCCTTAAACTGCCGGTTTTTATCAAGGGTAAACCTTATAAAAACACATCCTTCCCAACATGCATTTTTCAATGAATCCTTGTTCGGCGTATAAAATCTGGTGACAGCCCAGGAAATATCGACGACCGATTTGATCTTCGGCAAAGAATCGTTTTGTGTCTGAGCTTTACAAAGTAGCGATGTCAATATTACAAAACATATAAGAATTGTGATTTTCATTTATTTCTAGTTTATATATTCATTTATTTAACGACTACATTCACTACATGCTGTGTAGTCCTCTGCAATTGCATCAGATTTGTCCTCCGCAAAAGAACTACAACGCAAATAGCTACAATCTACTTTATGATATTTATTCAAAGTCCTTTTAGTATAAACAGTCGCCTCTTTCTTAACAGCTTTTCTTGAGTGCTTAGGCCTTAGCTTATCAGCATATGCAGAAATAGGATTTGACTACACGCTTGTAACGGTTTTATCCATATCCTAATGTCTTTGTAAACAATATACAAAAGTGGAAGTTGTAAATACTAAAGGGATGTTGAAGATGAATAAATCTTATCAGTCGGTAGTGGATTTTGTTAGAAAAATTAAGCTTATTTATCTGGTTCTCGTTATTCTTCTCTTATCAGTCATCGTAATTCGATTAGCACTTCCTGGTATAGTAAAGAATTATGTCAACAAGAGATTAAATGAGCTTCCTGGTTATACTGGGCATGTTGACGATATTGATATACATTTGTTAAGAGGTGCTTACGTGATTAAAAACATGGTTCTGAAAAAGAAAACAGATCCAACAAAATATCCCTTTCTTCAAATTAAACAAGCAGATTTGTCCATCGAATGGAATGCTCTTTTTAAAGGGAGGTTAGTTGGTGAAGTTATTCTTGATGAGCCAATTATTAATATCCTAATTACTGAATCTATTGCAAAAGAACCATCGAAAGATAGTTGGACTAAGACAGTGAAGGCACTAATGCCAATGACCGTTAACAAACTTGTAGTTAATAACGGAAGATTTGATTACCGCGACCTTAACACACAACCTCATACCGATTTACATATTGGGCAAATGCACCTAACGGCTCTTAATTTAGCAAACGTGCAAAAAACGGCCGATCCTTTACCCTCACAAGTACACTTTACAGGAATTTCTATTGGTAACGGTAAGATGAAAGCGGATATGAAAATTAATGTAATTAAAGATATACCTGATTTCGACTTGGGAATAAAGTTAACAGATGCCAATCTGCTAAGTTTAAATGGTTTTTTTGAAGCAAATGCGAAGATGGATGTAGAACGTGGAAGCATTGACATTTTTAGTAACCTAACACTGAAAGATGGACAAATGAAAGGTTATGTCAAGCCGTTCATTAAAAACTTAAAGGTTCTCAATGTCAAAAAGGATATAAAGAAAAAGCAAGGTGTTCTTAGAGTGATTAAAAAAGCTGTTGTCGGCTTGTTTGCTAAAGCAGTTACTAACCCGAAAACTAAAAAAATAGCAACCGTGATTCCTATAAAAGGGAATGTTAAAGACCTGAAAACAAATGGTTGGGCGACCTTTGTAGGTATCCTGAAAAACGCATTTGTTCATGCATTCCGTGAAAGTCTAACAAATGAGATTAAGTTTCAACAGCCAGCTTAATAATAGAAAGCATTGTAAGATGGTGGCAATGAACTGAGTTAATATTGAATTAACTCAACATCGATAAGTTAAGTATTGTACCAACAATCCTATTCAATCATCAACTTTGGGACACTTGATAAAAAGGGTGTTAATAAACCTATTTTTTGAAAAGGTGTAACAGTTTGGGATGGACAATTAAGTTAGATATTTCAAATACAATCGGGTTTGACCATAGAAGGATCGCATCTTTAAGACATAGAATAAGCAGAAATCGTAAAAAATACGTCAACAAAAAGAAAGCCTGTCACGAACTAACGTAACAGGCTGATCTTAAGAGTAGCGGGGAGCAGGATCG
>NZ_CAXVWK010000028.1:0-44426 GCF_964263795.1 Mucilaginibacter sp. | reverse complement strand
AGCTTGTGATCATTTGTAGGCAAAAAATCGTTAGTGTAACCTTTCTGATGAAGATCGATTACCTTTTGGGTAAGTGCATTGTTTAACTTGCGCGTAGTGTTTTTAGTAGTATTCATGCTGTTGTTATTTTTGAAACTTATTAGATGCTCGCTATTTTAACTCGTAACATCGCTAAGCGTTCAAAAATTAATCCAATTGTAAAAAACTCACTGTCAATTTATTAACAGGCAATCTCCACTTTTGTTAACAACATCACCAAAACAACGTTTTAACTATTAATTTGACGGTTTTTATTTTTATTTAAAATATCATCGAGCGGCATTTTCTTTTCATCTTCCGTTAAAAAATTGTTTAAAGAGATTGGCCCTGAACCAATTACTACAAATAGTAACAGCAAAATGAGCACAACAACAGACAGCCATAACTCCGAATTGACCGGACTTTTAAATATATTGATGAAGAACAACGCGCCAAAAACAATGGGTAACTGAACAAACGCTGCCAGCCGCGTCGCAAGGCCTAAAAATATCAACACCCCTCCTACCATGTGGGCATAAGTAACGTAATATAATATTGCGGTTATCGCGTCGGGCGAAAGCTCGACGGTTTTTGCTTCAAGGATCAGGTCGCGCAGAAAAGGCATATTCTGGAAAAACAAATAGCCTTTAAGTAATAGAAACCCGCCTAAAAATATGCGTAACATATCCAGTAACTTAGGGTGATGCCTGTCGCCCCATTTTTCAAAATCGCCTATCATTTTCATAACAATTTGTTTTAAAATGCTAAGAGGCGCTGCCAACGGATCCCAGCATAAGCCGGTAATGATATCAGTAAGGTTAGGTTATAATGGTTATATAAATATAGACAATTTTTTGCAGCAATAGTTTACCCAACTGGCAGCCACTATGCCGATTTTATTTTAGCTGATAAAGATTGCGTGGATGCAATTAAGATTTAAACCTGTTAGCAAATGAATAGCCGGGCTGCCGTAACGCTTTCTCATTTTTATCAGTTTCGAGTTGTGCTGCACCGGCATAAATCATCATTTTTTGCTCATAATCGCTAATGGCGTTTTCTACGGTATCAAAGTCTCCGCCGGTTAAATTATCTGAAAGGACAAGTGCATCCAGTAAGCCGGTATTTACACCCTGCCCGGCAAATGGTGGCATTAAATGCGCCGCATCTCCTATAAGTGTTACCGGCAGCGGGCGATTGTTTTTCCATGCGTGCGCTAAGGGCAGCTTTTTAGTAGGCAGGCCCCAAAAAGTAGTTGTTGCAAGGAATAATTGCTTATAACAATTTGCCCAGCCGGCAAACCTATCAGTTAGATAAGCAATTACTTTATCATTATTGTGCAGGTCTATCTCTTGCTCCTCCCATTCTTCAGTCTGTTCAAAGATTACATTGTAGGTAAGCTGGCCATTATTATCGGGGTGTGCCCCTAATAAATTACCGCCGTATGCGCTCATCAGTAATTTGTTATCGCATAGCCTGTGAAAATCGGGGCAATTTATTTCGGGGTCTATAACTTCGCCCTGCAAGATAAAAGTACCGGTGTCCTGCACTTTGGCATCCGTAACATAGTGGCTAACCTTTGATCGTCCGCCATTAGCTACAATCACTACATCGGCAGTAGCGTCCGGCTGATTATCAAAACTTAACACCCACTTTTGGTTGTGCACTTCCAGCCCGGTTAGTTTAATATCCCATATCACCGTATCAATTGCCAGATTATGAAGTAAAATTGTCCTCAGCTGGTTCCTGTTGATCTCGGGGCTGCTATAATCAGGTGGTATTACCTGCAAAAGCTCTCCAAGTTCATTGACAATCTTCCGACCCATGGGTTTTCCCTTTTCAAAATAGCTGTCCAATAACCCGGCTGCTTTCAGCGCCTTTTGCCCCGAATGTTCATGCAGATCGAGCGTGCCACCCCAAATCCTTTCCTTTGCATCCTTATCTCTTTCATAAACCGTTACATCTATCCCCTTTTTCTGCAGCAAATTGGCAACGGTAAGCCCTACCGGGCCGGCCCCTATAACGGCTATCTTTTGATTTAGCAGCATAATGTTGTATGATAAATTAACCCGATACAAAAGTCAGCTATACTGGTAGTTTAGGCTTGTATAAACGCGACAAATTTTGCTAAAGCTTGTATTGCTTTTTATTGTCGCGTGCAAATGCAGTCGGGGTGGTACCACTGTATCTTTTAAATTCCCTGCTTAAGTGAGATTGATCTGAATAGCCAAGTTCATGAGCCAGGCTGGAAAGATTGGTATCCGGAAAAAGCAACAGCCTGTTCCTTGCCTCTTCAAATCGCATAAGGCCTGCCACATCTTTTACTGTATTGCCTGAAGCTTGTTTAAAATTCCGTTCTAAAGTACGGGTTGTTGTGAATGCCGCCGATGCCACCTGATTTACTGATATATCCCCTTTAGCTTTTATCATGGCTGTACCGGCCCTGCTTAACAGTTTGTTTATGGTGGTTTGCGAATATGCATTAGTAAAATATTGCGACACCTGTTCTATGGCATTTGCTACTCTGCCTGCTTTGATCAGACCGGTTAGGGTATCCTGAAGGGCCACAACCTGATGATCTGCTACGCTCATCACACCTTTGTTACACGGTAGGGCGAGCAAATTAAAAACAGCCCACGGAAAGCACCTTATCGCAATGATCTCCAATTTATTTTGCATATAAAAACGGGCTGGTTTTTTCAACAAACCCATGATAAATGGTGATGCCAATTCCTGCAAACCGTCTGGCAGATCTATTTTGCAACCGCCGCCAAAATGAAAGATGATTTCGGTATAACCATCAGGTACTACTTCAAAAAGTGCCGGGTACTCGCAGAATTCCCGCTTATCATACCAAAAGCATTTGATTATGTCTTTTAAGTGTTCCGGGGGGTTAAATTCAAGATGTTGTATATGGTAAGGCAGCATATTGTGTATCATACTTACTATTCCGCAGCCAAATTAAGCAAGTATTTTTCAAACTTTTGCCCGCTATAATCGGCGATGCCGGCATGATGAAAAATCATTTGTCCGCTTTTATCTATCACGATAGTTGTGGGGATGGTGCCGCTAAGTATATCAGCAGGAAACGCCTCATCTGTTCCGTAGACAGGCAGCAGGAAACCCCGTTTTTTCATAAACGGAGTTGACATAGCTAAATTGTTATCTACATCAACAGTAATAAATATAATCGCAGGGTTGGTGTTTAAGCGGGTATGTAACGCGTTGATGGAAGGCAGTTCCGTTAGGCATGGGCCGCACCAGGTAGCCCAAAAGTTTAGGAATACTACTTTACCTTTTAAGGATGCCAGGCTGAGCTCTTTTCCGGCTGCATCTTTTAGCGTGATATCCGGCACGGCGACGGCTCTAACTTGTTCCTCAATTTTAGGCTGAAAAAAACCTACGGCCATTAACCCACGCAATAATGACGACTTTACAGCAGGCACAAACAAAATGGCCAATATCGCCGCGAAAAAAATGGCATTGCCAAGGTTACTTTTTGTGAATAATGTTTTACCGGTACGGTTATCAGCCATTAAATATCATTTTGAAGCGGGGGACATAGCTTTTTTATTGAGCAGTAAAATTAACGGGCTGATCAAAGACGAGTTACATCCCTATTTGGTCCCTTCTATTATCTGGCCGTAAAAATCCGTTACGCTCATACCCATGGCCCTTACTTGTTGTGGGATCAGGCTGTTAGCCGATTGGCCGGGCGTGGTATTTATCTCGATAAAATAAAACTCCTGCGTATCTTCCAATAAAATAAAATCAACCCGAACCATGCCGCGGCAATTAAGGCGCAGGTAAACGTGTGTCACTATCTCTGCAATCTGATGGTTTTTTTCTTCGGGCAGGTCCGCTGGGGTTACTTCATTGGTAACACCTGTGGTATATTTTGCTTCGTAGTCAAAAAAATCTTTGGTAGTCAAAATTTCTGTTGCAGGCAACACCGTGATCTTACCGTTAAGGCGGGCAATGCCAATACTAAATTCCCGGCCTTTAATGAACTCCTCTATCAATATCTGCGGATCTTCATGAAAAGCCCTGTCAATGGCTTCCTGTAAACCGGCAACGTTATACACCTTGCTCATGCCTACACTGCTTCCGCCATTGTTTGGCTTTATAAATAATGGAAATTTTAACGCCGATGCGATGGTTGCTGTATCGTGACCATCTTTTTGATGTAACTGAATAGATTTTGCAGTGTTTAACCCATGGATGCCATGTACAAGCGCTTTGGTATAAGCCTTGTTCATTGTTATGGCTGATGTTGTAGCATCGCAGGTATTGTACGGGATGCCCATCAGGTCGAGGTAACCTTGCAGCTTACCATCTTCGCCGGGCGTACCGTGCACGGTAATAAATGCAAAATCAAACTTTACCCTTTCCCCGGCTACAGTTATGCTGAAGTCATTTTTATCAACCATTACGCTTTCGCCGCCTCCTTCATATACCCAGCTATCCCGGTTAATGAGTATGGTGTAAACTTTATATTTATCAGCATCTAAATTTTGGGCAATGTTTTTTGCGCTGTTGATAGATACTTCGTATTCGCCGGTAAAGCCGCCTGCTAAAAGGGCTATATTCATAGGTTTCATAGTTTTCAAAGATAGTTTTTTTTGATCTTAGGGAGATGAGGATCGGAATTTATCCTTTTGCTTAAAGCTTCAGCCATCGTCATAACAACTATCAACTTGTCCAAGCTTTTACTGTTCTTTTTATGAATGATTAAATTCTTAAGCTGAAATCTATTATTCAAAAACTGCATACCTGATATTCGGCTACAACATCAGCAGATTCGGTTACGTGTGCGCAACGGCATCAATGCACCTTTGTGATATCAAAAATATAACCATATGAAAATCATTGTAACAGGTTCGTTGGGGCACATTAGCAAAGCACTTACCCAAAAATTAGTAGAAAGCGGCCACGATGTTGTTGTGATCAGCAGCAAAGCCGAAAAGCAAACTGAAATTGAAGCACTCGGCGCAACGGCAGCAATTGGCGCGTTGGAAGACTCCGATTTTTTAACAGAAACCTTTAAAGGTGCCGATGCCGTTTACACCATGGTGCCGCCGGCCAATTATTTTGACCAGGACCTTGATCTGCTGGCACACTACCACACTATCGGACATAGCTATGCAAAGGCAATTGCCAATGCCGGCGTTAAGCGTGTTATTAATCTGAGTACTATTGGCGCACACTTAGAAAAAGGATCGGGCATTTTAATCGGCGCACATGATGTAGAACAAATATTAAATGAGCTTCCGGAAGAAGTAAACATTGTGCACATGCGCCCAACATCTTTTTATTACAACTTACTACCTTACATCTACGCTATTAAAGCTACGGGCGTTATTGCACAGAACTACGGGGCGGATAGCATCATTCCCTGGGTATCGCCAAATGATATTGCCCAGGCTATTTTTGAAGAGGTAGAGGCAGCTTATAACGGCCGCAAAGTGCGTTATGTAGCAAGCGAAGAAGTAACCGGTAATGAAACAGCCCGTATTTTAGGCGCTGCCATTGGCAAGCCCGATTTAAAATGGGTGCTGATCAGCAGCGAAGAAGTACTTAATAACATGATTTCAATTGGCATGAATAAACGTATTGCCGCAGGCCTGGTTGAAATGTATGACAGCCTATACAACGGCCTGTTAGCTGAAGATTACAACCGCAATAAACCTGCTGAAATGGGCAAAGTTAAAATAACCGACTTTGCAAAAGAATTTGCCGCAGTTTATCATCAAAATTAAGTATATTGTATCATGGCTAACCAGCAACCGTTGCGTATAAAAACGATAAGCGAATTTCATCAGCTAAGAAATCTGCCCAGGCCCGAGCACCCTTTGATCAGCGTGATCAATTTAGATATGGTGACCGAACTGCCGGCCGGCGAGATCAGCATGATCAAAGATTTTTATTCGATAGCATTAAAAAGAAATTTTAATGTGAAGATGAAGTACGGCCAGCAGAAATATGATTTTGATGAAGGCACTATGTTTTTCATGGCACCGGGGCAGTTGCTAAAATTAGAAGTAAGCAAGTTAACGCAAATAAAACAGTCGGGGTGGATGTTGCTATTCCATCCCGACTTTTTATGGAACACGCCGCTTGCTAAGGCTATTAAACGCTATGAATATTTTGATTATGCCATAAACGAAGCCCTCTTTGTGTCTGATAAAGAGGAAACGATTATCAACGGCATCATCAAAAATATTGAGCAGGAGTATTATTCTAATATTGATAAATTTAGTGAGAACATCATCATCGCCCAGTTGGAATTACTGCTCACCTACTCCGAGCGTTTTTATCAACGGCAATTTATCACCCGCAAAATTGCCAACCACCAGGTACTCGACCGACTGGAGGCTATCCTAAACGATTATTTTAACAGCGATGAGCTTGCCACGAAAGGCATACCTGCCGTGAGCGATATTGCCGGCCAGCTCAATATATCACCAGGTTATCTGAGCGGCATGCTTAAAACCTTAACCGGCCAAAGCACGCAGCAGCACATCCATAATTATTTAATAGAGCGGGCTAAAGAAAAGCTCTCTACAACAACATTATCTGTAAGCCAGATCGCTTACGAATTGGGTTTTGAGCACCCGCAATCATTTAGTAAATTATTTAAAACTAAAACAGAATTTTCGCCGCTTGAATTCCGTGCGTCATTCAACTAAATGCCTCACGCTTTATTCAGGTCCCGGGTAGGCAGGTTGCACAGTAAATGCCAAATCGAAAAGCCGAAATCCGAAATTATTCCCTATGTTTGGTTGTAATTTTTGATTTTCCGCATGAGTAATTTTGGCGCTTATTTAAAAACAAGGCAATTCAGAAACACCATCCTTTTGGTTATAGCCACCGTTATTGGAGTGGTGTTAATAGCCTTTTTCAGCCTTGGTTATTATACACGCCACGGATCGGGCATCCCCGTTCCAAAACTTAAAGGGCTTAACATTGACAGGGCCATGGCTGCACTTAAAGACCAGGGCTTTAATGTAAAAATCGATAGTGTTTACGTACCCGATGAAGCCCCCGGCACTGTTGTGGAGCAAGACCCGGATGCCGGTACAAACGTTAAAGAAGGCCGTACCATTTATCTGACCATGGTGACCCAACTGGCGCCCAACGTTGCGCTTCCCGATCTGATAACCGAACAAAGCATCTACCGCGAGGCAGTTGCCACCCTGTCCAACTATGGATTGAAAATTGGTGACACCACCTATCGCAGTGATATTGCCCGCGACCGCGTGCTTGAGGTACGCTTTAACGGGCAGGTGATAAGGCCGGGAACAAAGTTACCTAAAGGGTCACGACTTGATCTGGTACTGGGTAACGGCGAAGGCGCAAGTGAAGTAGACATTCCTGAATTGCTCAACCTTGACCTGGATGCAGCGAAGTTCTCTATAAAAGGTGCCGGTTTAACCGTAGGTACCATTACCTACGAAGGCAGTATTACTGACAGTACTAACGTAGTGGTAGTTTCGCAATCACCGATGAAAAGCGATAGTACCAGTAAGACCAGTATCGGTACGCGTATTAATTTAACAGTCTCGCAAAGTAAAGATGCCAATGCGCCAAATTGATGCAGCAGTATTACAACAACGTTTAGATGCCAACGAACACCTAAACTTACTGGACGTACGCGAATTGATAGAGTATCATAGCTTTAACATAGGCGGGCAAAATACACCGGTAGGACAAATACCGCACAACATAAACAGCTTAACCTACAACAAAACAGACGAGATAATCGTTATTTGCAGTGCCGGTATCCGGAGCCAAACGGCGCAGGTTATTTTAACCGAAAACGGATTCCAAAATGTTTTAAACCTAACCGGAGGCTTAAAAGCGCTGCAAAAAATCAAAAAGTAAAACATCTTCCCCATTTATATATGACAACCGAAAAATCGTCATCAGGAGTATTTAAGAAATTTATTATTGCGCTGGTTATCTTAGTCGTAATAGCGCTGGCCGGAACAGGCATATTTTATTATTTGCGACTGTTTGGACCAAATGTTACTGACAAGCAGGAATATTTATACATACACACCGATGCCAACTTTGACGAGGTTTACAAAACCATCCGCGAACAAGGCATGGTGAAAGATACCACCACTTTTATGTGGGCCGCGCACAACATGAAATATATTACCCATGTAAAACCGGGTAAGTTTAAGCTAAGATCGGGCATGAGCAACCGCAGCTTAATTAACATGCTTAAATCGGGCACGCAGGAGCCTGTTACCATTGCGTTTCACAACCTGCGATTAAAGGAGCAGTTTGCAGGGTTTGTGGCCAAAAAACTGGAACCCGATTCAGCGTCGATACTAAAGCTGCTTGATTCTGCAAAGTTTGCTGAGCAGTACGGTTTCACAAAAGATAACATTTACACAGTATTTATTCCTAATTCATACCAGTTTTACTGGAATACCACGCCCGAGAAATTTTTTAGACGCATGTACGCCAATTACGAAAAGTTTTGGACGCCTGAGCGTAAACAAAAGGCAGCAGAATTAAATTTGAACCAACAACAGGTCTCTGTACTGGCATCTATTGTTGATGCCGAAGCTTCGCATGATGATGAAATGCCGGCTATTGCAGGGCTATATCTTAACCGGCTCCAAAAAGGCATGAAGCTACAAAGCGACCCTACCGTTATCTTTGCCATGAATGACTTTACTATAAAACGGGTGCTTAATAAATACCTTGTAAAAGATTCGCCATATAATACCTATTTATACAAAGGGCTGCCTCCCGGCCCGGTAATGATGCCATCTGTAAATGCTATTAAAGCAGTCCTGGACCCTAAGAAGACCGATTACATTTACATGTGCGCTAAAGAAGATTTTTCAGGCTACCACAACTTCGCTACCAATGAGGCTGAGCATAAAGTAAACGCCCGGAAATGGCAGCAGGCACTTAACGAACGTAATATTAAACGTTAATGTTTACCCACGCTACCAGGATCCGTGTCCGTTACGGCGAAACCGATCAAATGGGCTACATGTATTACGGCAATTACGCTGAATTTTTTGAGGTTGGTCGGGTAGAGATGCTTCGCAGCCTGGGGCTTAGTTACAGTGCTATGGAAGCATCTGGTGTGATGATGCCGGTGTTAGAATTGCACAGCAAATATTTAAAACCCGCCCGTTACGATGAAGAGATCGCCGTAAACGTTTCGATGGCTAAAATGCCAGGCGTTAAGATTCACTTCAAATATGAGCTCTATAACGAAAAGCAGGAGTTGATCCACGTGGGCGAAACGTTGCTGGCCTTTATCAATATGAACACCGGCAGGCCCTGCCTGCCCCCACAGGATTTTCTTGACAAACTAAAGCCTTTTTTTGAGTAATTTGCGGTAATGAAATGGGCGCACCGTATCCTTATCCGTTTTAAATTTTACCAGTTCATAACAGACTGGGCTAAAACGGTATACATTCCCGGTTTTCGTCCGTTACCCCTTTACACAGTAGTGATCTTTTTTATCGAAGAGATTCAGAAAACGTCGTTAACTAACCGGGCAGCAGCTCTGGCCTACAACTTTATGCTGGCTGTGTTCCCTGCGGTCATCTTTTTATTTACGCTCATCGCTTACATCCCTATAAATCATTTCCAGGATTCGTTGCTCAGTCTGCTCGCCCTTATCATGCCGACAGAGGCGTACCTGGCGTTCGAAACGACTATAAAGGGCATCGTAAAAATTCAAAACGGCAAATTACTATCCTTTGGTTTTATAACGGCGCTTTACTTTGCCACCAACGGCGTAAGTAACCTGATGCAGGCCTTTAACAAATCATCATTGATATTAGAGACGCGGAGCTGGCTAAAACGACGGCTTATAGCCTTATCGCTAACAGTAGTAATTAGTTTTACCCTTCTCATTGCTATCATCATCATGATTGCAGGGCAGTCGGTTATAGGGTTCATTAAATCAAAGCTGGATAGCGAATCACACTTTTGGCTATACCTGATATCCCTTTCGCAGTGGCTTGTCATCCTGATCATTTTCTTTATAACCATCGCCATCTTATACCGCTACGGCCCCTCAAACAAACGCAAATGGAAACTTATCAATCCCGGATCAGTGCTGGCAACGTTCCTGGCTATTTGCACATCGATAGGGTTTACGTATTACACCAATAACTTTGCATCGTATAACAAGGTTTACGGGTCTATCGGTACGCTCATTGTTGTAATGATCTATTTGTATTTGAACTCACTTATATTGCTCATCGGCTTTGAATTAAACGCCAGTGTCGACCTTTCCAAGCGCACTATCCGCATAGCAAAACCGCGCTTCAACACCTTCCGTTCCCGCAAAATCAGCCAAAACGGGCAATAAGGTAATGACAACCAAACAGTTACAATTAATTAAAAAAAAGTTAACATCGAATTTGCCAATTCGCCCCGGATTTGTACTTTTGTCCCCGGAGAGCTGGCAGAGTGGTCGATTGCGGCAGTCTTGAAAACTGTTGACTGTAACAGGTCCTGGGGTTCGAATCCCTAGCTCTCCGCAAAAACAAGAAAGCCTCACTTTGTGAGGCTTTCTTGTTTTTAACATGTCGCTTTGCCCCCCTGCATTTAGCGCTTTTTACCAGCATTCTTACCATTAGCATTCCCGAACTTTATATCAAATAAACAACCTGACTTAACCGGTTGTGAAATGATCATAAATTAGAATTGTCATGAGAAAGATTATCGTTTTATCATTTATTACTTTAGATGGGGTAATGCAGGCACCCGGTGGGCCGGAAGAGGACCAATCAGGAGATTTTAAATATGGCGGCTGGACAGCACCTTACAGCGACGAGATTGCCGGCCAGGTAATGCAAAAACAGCTGGAACCGGCCGACCTTATTTTAGGTAGGAAAACTTTTGACATTTGGGAAAACTACTGGCCACAACATGCCGATTATTGGCCGGGTATTAACAATGTAACCAAGTATGTTTTATCCCGTTCCCGGAAAGAGTCGAACTGGCAAAACACTGTATTTCTGACTGGCATCGATGACATACGGGAGCTTAAAGCGTCTGAAGGCAGCGATATCAAGATTTGGGGCAGCAGCGAAATTGTGCAACTGTTACTGGCGAATGATCTGGTTGATGAATTGTGGCTTAACATCCACCCTGTGCTTCTTGGTAAAGGCAAAAAGTTGTTTGCTAAAAGCGCCGTTCCCGCAGCTTTTAAACTTGCTGAAAGCACAGTTACACCAGGAGGGCTTATTATGGCGCATTTTAAAAAAAATGGCGAGATAAAAACCGGCTCTGTTGGCCCCTAAAGATGTGATACATGGTAATGGTTAGTTGATTCTTCGGGTCGAGAAGTAACTATTTAAAGCGGCGATATTGCCCATTGGAATTGGCTGCTGCAATTAATACAGATAAACAAATACCGGCCCGCCGTGTTGATTAGGTATGACCAAAACCAAGCCAGTAATCACCCTATTCAAAAACAACTCTCTGGTGCTCATAGCTACCGGGTTAATGGGCCTCACCCTGATGACGGGCTGTGATGGACCTAAGCAAAAAGAGACACAGAAAGACACACAAAAAAAGGTCGATACAACAGCAAAAGTGCCGGTGCATTCGGCCAATCAAACATCGTTAACACTACCCGCGCTCGACGCTCTTTTCTACGAAAAGGATTTTACTGCAGTGCTTAAATCCAAATTGGGTTTAACTACCGAGCAGATTGCAAAATTAAAAGCTGCCGCACATACATCTGTTGCCGATTTAAGTGAAGATGGCATAGCCGACACGGTATCCACCCGATCGGCAGTTCAGCGTTACAACCAGCAAATTGTAGCCATCATTGGAGATGATAAAGCACAGCAGTTACAGCAATTAGTTAGCGAGCGTTACAGCCAGGGGCTGGATGGCCTTGCGCCTACCAAACCTAATTTTGTACCGACTGATACCCGTATTGTAGTGAATGCCCCGGCCTTCAGGATGGACGTATTTCAAAACGGGCACTTACTTAAAAGCTATAAAGTAGGAATAGGCTACCCGGAATTTCCGCTGCCGACAGGTATGCGCCGTGCTGACACCCTTATTTTCAACCCCAGCTGGACACCGCCAGATGAGCCGTGGGTAAAGGGTAAATTCCAGCCGGGCAAAAAAGTTTCGGGCAGTAATGAGGATAACCCGCTCGGTGTGATCAAAATACCTATTGGTATGCCCTCGCTTATACATGGCGGCAAGCCGCTTACCAAGATCGGTAATTTCGCATCGCACGGTTGCGTGGGCTTAACTAATAGCCAGGTGCAGGACTTTACTGCCACGGTTGCCCAACTTGGTGGCTCAAACGTTACAGCAGAAAGCGTAAAAGCATTTAAAAGTAAAGGCAAAACGCAGTCTATAAAATTGCCTACCCCGGTACCTGTGGATCTTAGGTACGAAACAATAGTAGCGCAAAACGGCAGCCTGCATATTTACCGTGATGTTTATGAACGTGGCACTAATACGATAGAAACTGCCAAACAGATACTTGATGCCTACAATGTTAATTATGATAAACTAACCCAACAGGAAAAAACAGAACTGGATACCGCGCTTGACGAGATGAACCGCGACGCACGGGGCAATTCAATTGCAACCGATAATCTGGCACCATCCAAAGATGGTGTGCCGGCCAGTAAGCAGCAGCGGTCTAAACAAGGGAAAATAACATCGCGTGTCAAAGGTCAAAAAGAGGCTGTAGTTGCAATTGCCGCCCTGCAAGGTAAAGGCTATCCGGAACCCGTAGATTTAAACACCGGTGTGCCTGCTAAGAATTAATGATTAGGCTTGTATCAGCTATTAAATATCTCAGTTTATTTGTGAGTGGCCTTAACGCCGGCAGAGTGGCCAATGTAGTAGCCAATGATCAGGGCAACCAAAATAAGCGCCCACCAAACGTATTGCATCATCTTCATGCGGTCAATGTTTTTTTGCAGGTTGAAAACTTGCGTTTGGTGGCTTAATTTTTCATTTTGCAGCTTCATATTCTGCTGCTGCAGTTTAGATAAGGTGCCGTTAACCTCAACGGGTTTCTCCTGCTCCAATTTATGCCGCATTACAAAGCCACCAGCTTTCAAAAACTTTTCACCTTTAGGCTTAAGCACCAGTTTTTCGGGCAAATCATAATCGCCATGCTTGCCGGTTACGGCAATGAACCCTTCCCGGGTAAGTATCTGCACCAGTGCAAAGGCGGTGGCCTCGTCCTGGTCAAAAAGCTCCATGAGTTGTTGCCGCGTTAAACTGTCGGGGATACCAAAGGCTTCCAGCACCGCATCCAGCATTTCGCATTCATATTCATTCAGCTCGATCATCGGGCAAATTTAGCTTATCTATAATTTTTAACGGCAGAATATCGAAAAATTCAGTTTAATTTCCAACATGCAGTAGTTTACCCACCTTACTCTATTTAATCTAAACGGAAAAAACTAACTATCGATTAACAGGAATTAATTCAGCAGAGGTAATTAGAACTTAATGTGATAAACATTGCACTGCATCATTAAATTTGCTTTCAATTTTGTTTATTCTTGCAGCCAAACATTCTTGATAGGTGAAAACTATTCCTTTATACTTAAAAGGCGGCGGCGATTGCGGCAAGCTGATACGCGAACACAACTGGGAAAACACAACGGTTGGGCATTTAAGCACCTGGCCCGAAACTTTGCGTTCGGCGGTGAGTATTTGTATTAACTCGGGTTTCCCGATCGCTGTTTACTGGGGCGAAGATTTTTCCATTATCTACAATGATGCTTACAGCCCTATTTTAGGTACTAAGCACCCCTGGGCGCTCGGACGCCCCGGCGAAGTAGCCTGGTCTGAAATATGGGATGGTTTGCGCGATCAATTCGCTGTTGTTAAAGACAAAGGCGACTCGTTACGTTACCCGGATACATTGCTGCTCATGAACCGTTTTGGTTATACAGAGGAGTGTTACTTCGACTATAGCCTGTCGCCCATTATAAGTCCCGATGGCACCATCGGTGGCGTTTTCAACGCGGTTATCGAAACTACTTACCGGGTTATTAACAGCAGGCGTACCGCTGTGCTGCAACATTTTCAATTACTGCAGTACCGTGCGCTGGTAGTGTATAGCGCGCTAAAAGATATTAAAGAGGTGTTGGACGGCGCAAAGGCCGATATCCCTTTTTACGAAATTTATCCGCAGGGCGATGGCATTACCAAACAAGACCATAAGTGGCCGTTTGATACCCATAACGCCATCTTGATAGAAAATCCCGGTCAATATATGGCGAGCGCACCGTTAAGTGCTGCCGGCGACCCTTGTACACAGGCCTTTGTAGTGCCTTTAAATAAAGGCGAGGCCGCTATAAGCGGCCATATAATACTTGGCTTATCGCCACTTAAAAAAATGGATGATGCCTATAGCGAATTCCTGTTAACCGTAGCCAACTATGCCTCGATTATATTAAACAACGCTTTTGCCCGTGAGCAGGATGCTGCTTTACAAAAAGAATTGGCTTTGAACGAAGAGTTAGCCGCCACAAACGAAGAGCTAATTGCTATTAATGACGAACTGCAGGAAACCCGCGGCATATTGCAGGAGTTAAATAATGACCTGGAAGAACGTGTTGCAAAGCGCACAGAGGCTTTGCAAAAAAGTGAAATGGAACTGGTTGTGATTAACGAGGAGATGGCAGCCACCAATGAAGAACTTGCATCGACCAACGAAGAGCTTGCCGCTATTAACGAAGAGATGGCAGCTACCAATGAGGAACTTAAGGAAACCCAGGCAGACCTGGTCAAGGTAATTGCCGAATTGGCTGATAGTGAGCAAAACTTCCGTTTTAGGTTAAATACCATACCCCAACAAGTATGGTCGGCTAAGCCGGACGGCTCGCTGGATTATGTTAACATGGTAGTATCTGATGATTTTGGGTACGAGGGCAGTGAAATTGTTGGTCAGGGCTGGCAAAACTTCATTCACCCGGAAGACTTGCCTATCGCGCTCGAAAAATGGATCGCCTCATTAAACAGCGGCGAAGAATACATAGTTGAATTCAGGCTTAGATTTGCCGATGGCATTTACCGCTGGCACCTCGCTCGGGCACGGCCGCTAATAGAGAACGGTGAGATCACCCTGTGGTTGGGAACTAATACCAATATCGAGATCCAAAAACAAAACGAACAAAAACGCGACGAGTTTCTGTCGATAGCCAGCCATGAGCTGCGTACCCCGCTAACCAGTATCAAAGCCTTTAACCAGATCATGCAGCGCATGGCCGATCCTGAAAAGATCAAAGGCTTTATGGTAAAATCGGCAGATCACATTACCCGCTTAGAAAAATTGATAAGCGATCTGCTGGATGTTACCAAGATCAATGCCGGTAAGATGAACTATAACATGCAATCCTTCCATTTTAAGGAATTATTGCAGGCCACTGTTGAGAGTGTGCAGCATACCACACAAACGCATAAGATCATACTGGAATCGGCCGTAGACATTGTTTATGAAGGCGACCAATTCAGGCTGGAGCAGGTATTGAATAACTTTTTGAGCAACGCCGTAAAATATTCACCAAACGCTGATAAAGTAATAGTAAACAGCCACCTGGAGCAGGATAGCCTTATCACATCGGTGCAAGATTTTGGCATTGGGATAGAGCAACAAAGCCTGGATAAATTATTTGACCGTTATTACCGCGTAGATAATACGGCCATGCGTTTTGAGGGGCTTGGCCTCGGCTTGTTCATCTCATCAGAGATCTTGAAACGGCACGGCGGAAGTTTCTGGATAGAAAGCACACCGGGCGAAGGATCGATATTTTATTTCCGTTTAACTATTAGCCAGCACAATCAGGACAGCGCATTTAAAAACAGCGCTCAATTTTATAAAGACAGGCATATTACCATTGCCTTCAATAAAAAGAAGCAGCGTTTAGACGTAAACTGGACGGGCTTTCAGGATTTTGATTCCGTGCAAAAAGGATGTATCAAAATGCTGGAAATCATCAAAACAAATAAGGTTAACAGAATACTTAATGATAACCGGCAGGTTTTGGGCACCTGGTCCGAAGCATCAGATTGGGTAGGTACCGAATTTTTCCCAATGATTGAAGAAGACGGTGTGGTGTATCTCGCCTGGATCTTCTCGGGAAGCGTTTTTAGTCAGTTATCTGCCAAAAAAAGTATGGATGTTGCAGTCGGAGAAATCACCACGCAATTTTTTACGGATATTAACCTGGCCGAGCAATGGCTAGATGAAAAGCGAGAATAGCTCTCCTAAACAATGGCAATAGTTACGCGACTATATTATACGCATTGCTACTAAGGCTTAGTCGTTTTAAGCTTTGCTCTTTTTTTAACAGTTGTCTTTAAAGGTTTTCTGGGCTTTGTAGATTTCTTATTTAACACCACAAAATCGGGGGCTTTTTGCAAGGCAAGGGCCATCGCTTTCTCGTCGGATTTGAGCAGGCCGCTAAGCTTGTTGGCCTTATCTAAAGCCAGGCTTCCCTTTTCCTCTTCTCCCATCCTATTATACAGATAAGCAAAATTTTGCTGCACCAGGACTTCAAAATGCGGCAGTTTGTTTACCGTAGATAACTGCTGTGCCTCGTTAAGATCACGCATGGCCAGTTCGTATTCCTCATTACTCATCTTTACTGTAGAGAGCTTAATCAGTGACGTAATTATTCCGGGGATATCCTTTCTATCTCGAGAGATCTTGTTTGATTGCAGCAGAAACCATTTGGCCTGGCTGTATTTTTCTTGCGAAAGGTAAACTTTTGATAGATAGTCAAAACAGGTACGCACGCCCAGGGTATCCAGGTAATAACTGTAATTATGCAGGGCCAGCATGGTATAGTTTAATGCCTGCGACTGGTAAAAGCGTTTCACGCCCACATGTTTAATGGTGTCGTATTGCAAATATTCGGCAGCGATTTGTTTGTAAATTCCTGCTTTTAGCGAATCGTTGGTGGTGACCTGTAACAAGGTTTTTAAGCTATCCAGGCTGCGCGAATCGGCAAATACACGTGCCGTGCAGAAAAACAATAGCGCAATCAGGATTAGCTTCTTCATTCAACGCAAATATTATTATTTTATCTGTATCATTAACAATGTATTGTTCATAAAAAACATACTTCAATACACTAATATAATACTGGCTACAGTGGCAATACTTAATATATATTAGTTGTCTCTTTGATAAAGTCCCCCTGCTTACGGCAATTCTTTCAAGCGACTGATGGTTGTAAAGCACATGACAAACGATCTAAAGTTATTAATCGTCACTGCCGCCAAAATTAACATCTATTTAACCTCTATTACCCTTATGATATTTAGTTTCGCCTAAAAAAATAACTATGCAATTGAATCGTAAAGTATATAAATTATTTATCTTGATAATGTTACAGGCGTTTGCAGGTAACGCGCAGCAAAGGGTGAAAAAGGCCTTATTTATTATTGCGGACGGCATCCCTGCCGATGTGATTGAAAAGGTGGCTACGCCAAATTTAAATTTAATTGCCGGCCAGGGTAAGTACCTGCGGGCGCATGTAGGCGGCGAAAAAGACGGATACAGCCAAACGCCAACCATATCAGCTGTAGGCTACAATAGCTTGTTAACAGGTACATGGTTTAATAAACACAACGTTGCCGATAACGACATTAAGGCACCTAATTACCATTACCCAACTATTTTCCGGTTGTTTAAAGACCAGTATCCGGATAAGAAGATAGCGGTGTTTTCGAGCTGGCTGGATAACCGTATTAAGCTGGTAGGCGACGGATTGGCTGCAACTAATAACCTGAAAGTTGATTTGCATGCAGACGGTTACGAACTGGATACCGTAAACTTTAAGCATGATAAAGAAAGTGCCTACATGCACCGCATTGATGAAAAGGTGATTGATGAAGCATCCGCCACGATTAAACAAAGCGCCCCGGATCTATCATGGGTTTACCTGGAATACACAGATGATATGGGCCACCGTTATGGCGACAGCCCTCAATACTACACGGCTATAGAAATGATGGATAAGCAAGTTGGCCGTATCTGGGACGCCATCCAATATCGTCAGAAAAACTTTAAAGAGGACTGGCTGATATTTATCACTACCGATCATGGCCGCGACGAACGTACGGGCAAAGGTCATGGCGGCCAATCTGCCAGGCAGCGCTCTACCTGGATGGTTACCAATGCTAAAGGCCTTAATAATTACGCCAAATATTACTATCCGGGCATTGTTGATATCATGCCGTCGATAGCACAGTTTTTAAATATCGACATCCCGGTAAAATATAAACGAGAGATAGATGGTACCGTACTTACCGGTCCGGTTTCCGTTGCAGAACTGAAGGCTAACCTCATTCAGGGCAATATTGATGTAAGCTGGAAAGCTTTGAGTACGGATGAGAAGGTTAAGATCTGGGTGTCGGCGGTGAATAATTTTAAAGATGGCAATCCGGATGATTATAAGCTGTTGGGTGAATATCCGGCAAACGCAGAACATGCACTTGTATCTGTAAAAGATATGCCCTCGACTTTTTACAAAGTGGTAATAGAAGGCAAGTACAATACTATAAACCGCTGGATAGTTCCCGAAGTGAAGAAATAGATAACAGCAGCAAGACTACAATCTTGCTGCTATTATTTGCTCGCATAAACCGAAAGACAGGGTCATGCCGTTGCCGCCCAAGCCGTTTATAATGGTTACGCCGGGTTCGGCCTCAACAACCAGTTCGGTTTGGCCACCGGTCATTTTTGCATAGATGCCGTTCCAGGTTTGAATTACCTGTGTATCCTTAAATTGCGTAAAGGTTTTAAGGTATTTTAGGATCATAAAATTGATAAATTCTTTATCGAAAGGATCATGTACCAACCCGTACTCGTGCGAATCGCCAACGGTAATCTCCCCCGTATGGTTTTGCGCGGCCATTACATGGATACCCCATTTTAAATATTCGGCATAATCTGATTCATAGCGCTTACGCAGGTTGGCCAGCGCCGGTGCTGCCTGGAAACCCGGGTAATGAATCATACTTAAACTACCGCATAAAGCAGGGCCAATACGTTCACCGTTAGGTTGGGCCGCAAGGCGCATCATTTGTAGTTTACATTTGGTGATACCGAACGATGCGAACAACTCCGGATACAGCGTTTCAAACTCAACGCCACTGCAAATAAATATCTCATCTGCATGCCAGGTTTTGCTGCCTGATGCAACCATCGATGTACCTACGCGGCTTATAGCTGTGTTCCAGTAAAAATCAACTTGATGTTTCTCTGCCAGGTAGTTTGCTACAGCACCAATTGCCGCGCGTGCTTCCACTATCATTTCAGTACCGCTCCAAAGGGCACCTTTCAGGCCTTCAGCATTTACGCCGGGTGATTTTTGTAGTGCTTGTTGCGGATTGAGTAAAGCGCAGTCACGAACCGATTGGTTGATGCCGGCGTATTGTTCCATCACTTCCAGTTCATCATCATGGTAGGCCAAATGTAACGATCCTACCTCGTCATGCCAGATTCCCGCCTCTTCGCAGGTTTGTTTCCAGATACTGCGCGACAGCATGGCACGCTCGAAAAGTGGGCCGATTGGCTGACCGATAGGCCATACCATCCCAAAGTTACGGATGGATGCACCCACCGCTCTCTCGTTACGTTCAAAAACAGTTACCTGGTAGCCTCTTACGGCAAGTGCGCGGGCTGTTGCCAGCCCAACAATGCCGGCACCTATTACTATAGCAGATGGTTTGCTCATACGGTTGAAAATTTGAAATCGGCCCCGGTGGCTTTAGCGGTATTACGGCGGGCCGACTGCAGGAAATAAATTAAAGATAAAACGCCGCAAATGCCGCCAACAATGGCTACGATCATCACCCCTTCTTTAAAAAAAGCGCCCCAGCTAATATTTGGCCGGGCAAATTCCTTTATCAAAAGGATACTTACACTGCCCAGGTAACCCATAGAGTCGGCAACGTACATAATAAAGCCTACATTGCTTTTATAATGAAAAGTAGCGATCATGCGTTCAAAAAATATCGCGTTGTAAGGCACGTAGCCCAGATATAGCCCTAGCCCAGCCATTGTCATCCAGCTAACCGGGCCTATCATTTTAAGAGAAAACATAAGGGTAGATACGCCAACAAGCACACAGCCGCCAATGATAAAAATGTGAATTACGCTAAATGCACGTAAGTTTTTGCGAATTAAGATTAGCAGGCTCATGGCTACCAACACGATGATGGATATCCGGGTATCGATGCGGGTATAAATGCTTTTATCTTTTATACCGAGACTGTTCCATATCTCTACTTCAAAATTGTCGCGTACATCGCGCATTATTGTGAGCAGCACATAAATAATGATAGTAAGAATTATCCCCGGTAAAAACCGGATAATAAAATGTTTCCGCTCTTGTGCATCCATAGGCAGGCGTTCGGCACGGAGTAGCTTGTCTTCCTCAGTTTGGGGCGGCATCAACTCAAGTATTAAAACGAAGATTACCAATGGAATAGCAAATAGTGCCCCTGTCAGAAATGGCATGTTGTATTCGCTGATGTGATAGGTATGGATAAGCGTTTGGCCTACAGTTTTTACAAACCCTGATCCAAAAATCAGGCTTATAGACAAAACCGCAGCCATAAATTCTGTAGAGCGTCGGCCCTCCAGGTAACCGAATACAAGTCCCCATATTAAACCCAACGGGAAACCATTTATAAAAAGGAAAACAATATTATATGGTGCAGGCACAACTGCAAATCCAAGCAGGGCCAGCCATGATATACCGATAAGCAGCAAAATGGTAAGGCCGCGTTTTGCGCCTTTTATTTCGGCGATGAAGCGAATTCCATAGAATTTGCTCATGGTGTAACCTACAATTTGCGCTATTACCAACCACACCTTGTAATCGATATGTAAGTACTGTTCGCCATGGAAAGTACCCGCGGCAAAAGCCTTCCGGAATGCATACATAGATGTGTAGGCCCCAAACGCAGCAATCGCCGCCAATACAGATACGGCGGCATAAGGCAGCCTTGCTACCTGCGCTTTTAATGAGTGGGTAAGCTGCATACGAAGTTAACGGATTATAGTTAACACCTCAGCAATATCATCGATGATGTGTGTAGGCCGGTACGGTTCAAGTTCACTTCTTTTGAAAGCCCCTGTAGTAACGCCAATTACGAAACGGCAACCTGCACTCTGTCCTTCGCGTACGTCCACTTCGGTATCACCAACTTTAGCAACATTTGTCGGGTCGCTAACACCGGCAAGGGCCATAAGTACTTTGATCATATCCGGTGCCGGACGCCCTTCGGCTACTTCGTCAGATCCGATCAGGTAATCGAAAACGCCTTTCTGCCGCCAGTTCAGGCGTTCAACTATCGTTTCGGCAATATCTTTTGAAAATCCGGTGTTAATTCCCACCTTCACACCGGCCGCACGTAAAGCTATTAACGTCTCCTCGGCGTTTGGCAGTGCTTCTAAAAAGGGGGCTTGTTGGTAATAACCAATCATTAACTTTACAAACTCTTCATGAATATTATTGATCAGTTCTGCGGTTATTTTTGAAGCATCAGGTTCATATTGCTGCAACATTTTTGTTATCGCAACAATCTTCTTATAACCCATTAAGGGGTTAATAACGTCATCAGGCACTGAGTAACCATAAGCTTTTAAAGCTGCGCTAAAGGTACCGGTTACTTTATTCTCATCTTTAACCGTGGTACCGGCCATGTCAAAAACAACAAGTTCAATTGGCATTGCAATACAATTTAATGTTTAGCAATAGTAAACTATGTTTATTAATAATAAACCAACTTAAAGTTAAATTATTTTTAAGCCTACCCCTGGTTTTCGAAAAAGTATATCACCAGCATGCTTGCTTTTTCCGTGCCGATATTTTTGGGTGTGTGCGGAATGCGGCCATCAAACAGCATGGAATCGCCCTGGGCCAGATCGTATTTGTCGTCACCAAACTGGTACTGGATGCTTCCCGATAAAATGTATTTATATTCATAAGCCTCGGTTTCCACCTGCGGGCGGGAGGCGTCAGGCTCAAGTTCGAGGATTACAATATCAACAGTAGAACTTTTGATGGATTGGGTAAATATGCGCTGATATAAAAATCCTTCGGCATGTTCCTTTTCAAAATGGTAGTATTCGTTTTTACGCCGGATGATAAGGGGAAACTTACCCGCACCGGAATGTATATCTTTAAAAAATACATTAAGGTCGATTTCCAGCGCCTTTATAATATCTATCAGTACGATTAACGATGGGATAGTACGGCTGTTTTCTATTTGAGATATTAGCCCCTTGCTTACATTGGCACGCGAAGCCAGTTCCTGTACAGTAATATTTTTTTCGCGGCGGCGGTCCTTGATACGGTTACTGATCTGTATCAGTACATCATCTTCCATCAGTAGTTAACATTTGTTGAACGGTTGTAAAGTAGAAAATATATTTAAACAAGGCAAAGTTTTTAGGTAATTTAATACCTGTTAGATTAGATGATACAAAATTAATTTTACCATAACATTCATACCTTTCATTTGCAAAAAGTAATTGCTAATGCCCCTATCAAATCAATCACCGGAAGAAATCACCGAAGCAGTTTTCGCGCTTTATGAACAACATGGCAATGAAGACTATATAGGCGAGCCGGTATCCCAATTAGAACACATGTCTCAGGCGGCGGCTCTTGCAAAAGCCGAGGGTTACGATGATGAAGTAGTACTTGCTGCTTTTTTTCATGATATCGGCCATCTTTGCGCTGCCGGTGGCGAAGTTGGGAGCATGGACGGCATGGGCAATATAGATCATGAAAAACTTGGTTCGGATTATTTGTTGGCAAAAGGTTTCTCGGCACGGATTGCTAATCTAGTTAACGGCCATGTAATTGCTAAACGATATCTTACTTATAAGTATCCCGAATATTTTGAAAAGCTATCGCCGGCGAGCAGAGCAACCTTAAACTTTCAGGGCGGCGTAATGAGCGCCGATGAAGCTGCTGAATTTGAAAAAGATCCGGATGCCGAACTGATTGTCAGGATGCGCTACTGGGATGATGAAGCAAAGTTAACCGAGACACCGGTTGACAATATAGCCTATCTTAAAGAGATTACTTTACGCCACCTCAAGGCTGAAGCTGTAAGCTAGTTACTGCAATGTTAAATCCATTTGCTGGAAATGTAAATTGGTTATTACCTGCTCTCTTCTCTCTTAATCCTAAATCAACAAACGCTTAAAGTTTACTTAATCTAAACTTAGTTTACAAATAATAAACAAAGTTTACTATTGCGTTATAATCTCTTAAATTAATTATTAGCAATAATGACACAATTTTACCCACATTTAAAACGGCTCCTCCTTATTGTGATGTGCAGCCTGTCGCCTCTGATGCTTTTGGCCCAAACCAAGATCACCGGTACCGTTAACGACGAAACAAAGCAACCCCTGCCGGGCGTTAGTGTAGTATTAAAAGGAACCAACCAGGGTACCACTACCGACGTTTATGGCCGCTTTATTATCACTGCAAGCCCGGGCCAGGTGCTCGAGTTCAGGTTTTTGGGTTTCGCGACTCAGGAAGCTGTTATTGGCACCGGTACATCAATGGTGGTTAACCTTGTTGGCGACAACAAAAAACTTAATGAAGTTGTAGTAACCGCTTTAGGTGTTAACAAGGATGCACGCCGCGTGGGTTATGCGGTATCAACTGTAAAAGGCAGCGACTTAACCCTGGCTCGCGACCCAAACCCTATTACCGGCTTGATAGGTAAAGTAGCCGGTTTATCTGTTGGCCCATCGGCAGAGCTTTTAGGCGCTCCAAATGTGGCTATACGTGGTAATACCATCTCCTTGTATGTAGTTGATGGTTTCCCTATCAATACGGATACCTATAACATCAGCCCGGATGATATTGAAACTTACACCGTGCTTAAAGGCCCTGCGGCTGCCGCTCTTTATGGTAACAGGGCATCATACGGTGCTATTTTGATCACTACCAAAAAAGGCAATAAAAGCAAAAAAGGCTTGACTATAGATGTTAACAGCAGTACGGTAATTAATAAAGGCTTTTTAGCGTTTCCAAGAGTGCAACACTCATACGGTGCCGGCGAAAATACCTTTTACCAGTTTGTTGATGGTAAAGGTGGTGCACCGGGCGGTGTAGATGCCGATTACGATATTTGGGGCCCTTTCTTCAACGGCCAGCTGATACCACAATATGATAGCCCTGTTATTAATGGCGTGCGCCAAGCAACACCGTACACGGCACGTGGTGCAAATAACCTGAATAACTTTTTGCGCACAGGTTACCAAACCAACAACAATATCGCCTTAACATCAAACGGCGATAATTATACCATCCGTTTATCTGCATCTCAGCAGCATCAAAACAGTTACATTCCTTACCAGTACCTGGATATTGCGAATGCAAATATCTATGCGTCATTTAATCCAAACCCACGCTGGAAATTTGAAGGTAACGTTAATTTTAACCGCCAAACTACCGACAACTTCCCTGACGTTAGCTATGGCCCAAACAGCTTGATCTATAACCTTGCAATTTGGACAGGTGCCGACTGGGATGTTAACGCGCCCGATATTAAAGCTATATGGCAGCCGGGTAAAGTAGGTATTCAAAGCCAATTTGCAGAGTATACCCGCTACCATAACCCATGGTTCATGACAAAAGAATGGACCCGCGGACACTATAAAACCAATACCACCGGCTACTTATTAGCAAACTACAAGATCAACAATAACCTGAATGCTACTGTACGCTCGCAGGTAGATACTTACAATATCCTGCGTACCGAAAAAATGCCGTTCTCTGCCCACCCTTACGGTCGTGAAGGTAATGAAGGTGATTACCGCGAAGACCGCCGCGACTTGTTTGACAACAATACCGAGGTGATGCTGAACTACGATTATACTGTTAAAAAGTTCCTGAACTTATCCGGTTTAATTGGTGGTAACATGCGTAACCTGTCTTATAACTCAAACTGGGCATCAACAGATTATTTGAATGTACCGGGCGTTTACTCGTTCAGCAACTCAAAAAATCCGGTACAGGCTACCAGCTTTAACTCGGGCATGCGGGTAATGAGTGCTTACTACTCGTTAGATGCAAGCTTTGGCAAATACGCTACAATTTCGAGCACCGGCCGTATCGATAAATCATCGGCCTTCCAGGTACCAACAACTTACTACTATCCAAGTTTATCAGTAGCTACCGTTATATCTGACTATATTAAATTGCCAGACTTTATCACGTTCTTAAAAGGCCGCGCATCGTTCTCAAACATCCGTTCGGATGCTACAGCTACAACAATTGGCCCTGCCCCATTCAGCTCAATCACCGTATATGGTGGCAGCACCGGCTCATCGTTATTTAACAACCCGTTAGGTTACGGCAGCACTTATACCTCTCCTTACAACGGCCCTGATTATTCTTTAAATACATCTTATGCTACCAGCAAGCCATATAACAGCCAAACTGCCGGTTACGCTTCAGATTATTTATATCAAAATGGCATCAAAACATCAACCCGCGTAAATTACGAGGAAGGTTTTGATATTAAATTCTTGCAAAACCGTTTAGGCTTTAGTGGTACCGCGTTCCAGTATATCGACGGCCCGCGTATCCTGCCTAACGCTATCTCTACTGCAACAGGTTACACTATTGAGTACTTAAACGCACTTAAAACCAAGAAGACCGGTTATGAAGGTTCGGTAAGCGGTTCGGTATTCCAAAACCCCGAAGGTTTTAGCTGGAATGTTTTAGCCAACATTGCTACTTACAAAGAGATCTATAAAGAACTACCTGCCGGCCAGGGCATTTACAACACCTTTTTCAGAGCGGGTGACCGTACCGACAAATTATACGGTACCGCATTCGTACGTACGCAGGATGGCAAAATTATTAATGATGTTGCCGGTAAACCATTGGCTAACCCTGTTGCTCAGTTTTTGGGGAACGAAACTGCTAAGTTCAGCTGGAGCATCTACAATAAATTCCAGTATAAAAGCTTTAGCCTTGGTGTGCAGTTAGATGGATCTGTAGGTGGTGTGATTATCGATTACATGCATAACAAAACCATGCGTGGTGGCGCAAATGCCGAAACTGCAGAGGGTGCATTGGGAACCGCCCGCTACCAGGATTGGTCTAACTTTGGTAAAACAGGCTACAATGGTACGTATGTAGGCGAAGGTGTGGTTGTATCTAACGGTACTGCTATTAACTATGATTCAAATACAGGCGCGGTATTAAATTACAATGCCTTGCAATATGCCCCTAACACACAGGTTGCGTTTGTGCAGGATTACGTTAGTAAATACTATAACGTTGACGAATCTAACCTGATGAGCAAAACGTTCACCAAACTGCGCGAGGTAACGCTTGGTTATGATTTCCCTAAAGATATGCTTGCCAAAACGTTTATCTCAAAAGCGTCGGTGTCTATATATGGCCGTAACCTGCTATACTTTTATGGCGATAAACGCTTCAAAGACGTTGACCTTGACCAGTACAACTATGCAACAGCATCAACCGGTTTGCAGTCGCCAACCGTACGCAGCTTTGGCCTTAACCTAAACCTGTCATTCTAAACATTGATAAGCAGTAAAATCATGAAAAAAATATTTAAAATATATGTGTTACCGTTAGCGATGCTACTGAGTGTAACCAGCTGTAAAAAAAGTTTTGACCAACTCACCCAAAACGAAAACAAACCGAATAACGTCCCGGCATCACTGTTATTTAACGGGGTGCTAAACGGCCTGCCCGATTTGCCGGATGGCCAGAAAGAAATATACAGCCAATACTATCTGTATAACTATGACTATTACGGTAATAACCGTTACGATTTAGGTGGTGGCGATGACTATTATACCACCCTTAAAAACGTATTAGCGATGGAGCAACAGGCTGCCGCAACCGGTGGTGCAGCCATTAACCCTTATGAGGCGTTGGGAAAATTCTTTAAAGCATATTTCTTCAGCAAAATGAGTTTAGAGATGGGCGATATCCCGATGACTCAGGCATTAAAAGGCCTTGACGGTTTAGAGCCTGTTTACGACCCGCAGAAAACCGTTATGCTGCAATCGCTTGATTGGTTGGAAAGCGCAAACGCTGATCTTGATCAGTTGATAAAAAATCCAACGGTAGGCGGCACCGGTGCCGGTGCTACTTTATCCGGAGATATTTACTACGGTAACGACCTGAGCAAATGGCAAAAAGCGGTTAACGCCTTAAACATTCGCTTGCTGTTGCAGTTAAGCAAAAAATCTACCGATGCTGACCTTAAGGTTACAACGCGTTTTGCAAATATTATCAACACGCCGGCAAAATACCCGTTAATGAGCAGTTCTGCAGATAATCTGCAATACACCTTTTTAGCGCCAAACAATTACTATCCGCAAAACCCAAACAACTTTGGTCAAAGCGGTTCAAGGAAGAACATGTCTTCAACTTATGTTGGTTTACTTACCCAGTTAAAAGATCCAAGGGTTTTTGTTACATCTGAGCCAGCCCGCGACCTGGTTGACAATGCTAAAAAAAGCGCAACGGATTTTGCATCATTTGTTGGTGCCGATGCAGGCCTTGACCAGGGTGTGATGTACAATAATGCAGCTTTGCAGAAATATTCGTTCATCAACCGTAAGCACTTTTACTCAACTTACACAGGCGAACCAAGCATTCAGATAGGTTACCCTGAGTTAATGTTTAACATTGCTGAAGGTATCAGTCGCGGATGGGCAACAGGAGCAAATGCCGAAACTTACTACCAAAACGGTATAAAAGCGTCTATGGCCTCATATGGTATCCCGGAAACGGGCAGCTTTACCGCTTACTTTTACCGCCCGGGTTCGACAGATGTAACCAGTGCAAGCAATTATGATACCTTTAACATTGCGGCCAACTTTGCGAGTTATTATAGCCAGGCTACGGTAAAATACACGGCTGACGCAGCCGGTATCAACCGTATACTTCAGCAAAAATACCTGGCGCTGTTCAGACATTCTGGCCTGGAGTCGTATTTCACTTATCGCCGTACCGGCATCCCTACATTTACAACCGGCCCCGGCACAGGTAATGGCGGCCGTATTGCACAGCGCTTTAAATACCCATCTGCAGAGCGTACGTCAAACGCTGCTAACTACAAAGCTGCTCTCGACAGCCAGTTTGGTGGTAATGATGATATTAACGGCCTGATGTGGATATTGAAATAATCTAATTATTATACCAGAGGGCCGCAAAAAACGGCCCTCTTTTTTATTTAATACTACCATGAAAAAAATATTTTTATTGATAGCTGCGGCAATAAGTGTGACCGGTTCATTCGCCCAAACTACTAAAACAAAAAACCTTATAGTCGTAACGCTTGATGGCATGCGCTGGCAGGAGGTGTTCCGCGGGGCTGATTCGGTGATGATCAATTCAAACTTTACCAATGATAAAGATGAGGTAAAAAAACATTACTGGGCGGCAACTTCGCAGCAGCGCCGCGAACAATTATTCCCGTTTTTGTGGAGTATTATTGGCAAGCAAGGCCAGTTATACGGCAACCGCGATCTGGGCAATAAAGATGAGCTTGCTAATCCTTACCACTTTTCTTACCCTGGTTACAACGAGATCTTTACAGGGTTTCCTGATAAACGGATGAACACGAACGACGCTATTGTAAACCCTAATATGAACGTGTTGGAATACATAAACAAGCAAAAGGGCTTTGAGGGCAAGGTTATCGCATTTTCATCGTGGGAGCGCTTCCCGCAAATCCTTAATGTAAATCGTTCGGGCCTGCCGGTTCACTCCGGTTATGCCGACCTGAAGAATCAGGACGCCAACCCGCGCCTGAAGTACCTGAACGAATTACAGCACAACGTTCCTCCATATCTTGGAGATTCTACCCGCTTGGATTTTATCACCTATGAATTCAGCAAGGAATATATTAAACAATATAAACCGCGCGTATTGTACATGGCCTTTGATGAAACGGACGATATGGCACATGCCGGCAATTACAAATTTTACCTGGACAGGGCTAAACAGGAAGATGGTTATATCAAAGCGCTTTGGGACATGATACAGGCCGACCCTTTTTACAAAAACAACACGACTTTACTGATCACCTGCGACCATGGCCGCGGCGATACGCCTATAGACACCTGGAAAAGCCACGGCGCTGATGTAAAAGGCTCAGAAAACACCTGGTTTGCCGTAATAGGGCCGGATACCCCGCCAACCGGCGAGGTTAAAACTGCGACAACTACGTATCACAAACAATTGGCGCAAACCATGGCAATGTTGCTTGGCTTTGATTTTAAAGCAAATGCTGGCCATGAAGTTGGTGATGCCATCAAAACCGTTAAAAAATAATATCACAATCAAGCTTTAATAAGCAACGCAGGTTGCTGGCCGGCAGCACAAAAGGTTCGATCCCTTTGCCTGCATCTATCTGCACAATTGTTATGACAGATGTTAACTATCCCTTAGCTTTAAGCTTTGTAATTATTGCCTTTTGTTTAATGTTTTGGATCATCCGCACTAATCAAAAAGACAAGAACGATTTGAAAAAAATGCTGCCGGGACACAAATACCACCGCAAGCATTTAAAGAAAAACGATCTCAATATCTAACGCTATGCAAAGACGCTCAGCTTTAAAAAATATAGGTGGGTTACTGTTAACCCCGGCCATCAGTTTCGGCGCTGCCGCAGCGAAAGCAAAAAAACCGGTTTTACGCGTTGCGCATATTACCGATGTGCACCTGAAAAATAAGTTTGATGCGCCGGCCAAATTCGTGAAATGCCTGCACCACCTGCAACAACAAAACCCCAAGCCTGATCTGATCTTAAATGGGGGCGATATCGTATTCGATATGAATAAGGAGAACATTGGCACTATTAACGACCAATGGAAGCTAATGAACGGTATCATGAAAGATGAGTGCAGTATCCCGGTACAATACTGCCTGGGTAACCATGATATTTGGTGGAATGAAAATACCAGGGGCCAGGCTATCTATGGAAAAAAATATAGCTTAGATCAGTTGAAGCTATCGTTGCCTTATTACAGCTTTATCAAAGCCGGCTGGAAATTTATTATACTGGATAGCGTCCACCTGGATATCGACGGCACGTGGTATATTGGTAAGTTGGGTGACGAACAGTTTAAATGGCTTGAGGATGAACTAAAAGCCACGGATGCAAGTGTGCCAATATTAGTGATGTCGCACATACCAATTTTAACTGCAACACTGATGATAGAGGATGATATTGTAAACAAATGGCAAATGCTTGGCGGCGACATGCACACCGACACTTCTAAAATTATCAAACTCTTTTATAAACACCCAAATGTTAAGCTGTGCTTAAGCGGCCATATTCACCTCAAGGACCGGGTTGAATACAATAACGTAACTTATATATGCGATGGCGCAGTAAGCGGCGCCTGGTGGGAAGGTAACCGCCGTGAAACAGCGCCCGGTTACGGCATTATTGACCTTTATGACGATGGCACTTTTAATGATAAGTATGTAAACTACCTGGTATAGCTGCCGCCAATTAGTTATGCTTTTCTTTAAGGGAATATGTTTGCTCCCGCGTGAAAGAAAGTATATCGCCTTGATTTTTTTCTGTACAAACCGCATCCGGATAGAAGGGCTTACCGATGCTGATGCGCAGTGTCATCCCCTTTTTGTTAAATAATTCGGCAGGCAGCATGGCTGTTTGTAAGGACGGATGAATGTAGCGCAGCAAACTAAACACCAGGCCGTTACTGCCGTGGAAATAAATTGGCAGCACCGGTACATTAGCTTTTGCAATGAGTTTACCAACTACCGGGTGCCATTGTTTATCAGTAACGCTTTGGGTTTTAAAATCATAGGCTGATACCTCGCCGGCGGGAAATATTGCAACCGGTGTGCCGGATTTAAGCTTTTGCAAAGTGGTTTTTAACCCGCTGATGCTTGATGAATCCTTTAAGCTTTCAAATGGGTTTACACCGATGATGTACTGTGCCAGGTGTGGCACGCGCTTTAACAGAAAATTTCCCATAAAAAGGGTATCCGGCCGTTTAGTCACCAGCAGGCTGAGTAATGCCAAAGATTCAACCGCGCCGTAAGGATGATTGGCGACTGCTATAAAAGCGCCATCAGCAGGGATGTTGGCAATGCCTGCAGGATCAATCTCGATATTTATACCAAGGTAGTTGAGTGCGTATTGGGTAAAAGCAACGCCTTCCAGCGCCTCGGCACTACGCATCATCTGATTAAAGGCATCAATCTTCATCACCCGCATTAAAAGGGAAGCGACGGCCGGAAAGTGAACGGTACCTGTAGCGGCTATTACATCAGCCCTGCTTATAATCGACATACGGTAAAAATAAGTCCGGTATGTAAAGTAAACGCCCGTTTATTGTTAACGTTATGCGCAAACACGCTAATGAAGTAATTATTCGTGCAGTACCAGAATAGCCTTAACCGACCGGTTCATCACCTGGTTCACCGTGCTGCGATTAAACAGGCGGTAAATCACATTATGATGGTGTTTTACCAGGCATAAGATATCGGTTTGGCTCTTTTCAACAAAATTCATGATACCGGCAATAGGCGTAGTATCCTGGAGGTTGTTAAAATGCAAAGTGGTATGCCTGATCAGTTTCTTAAGTTTTTCTTCGCCGGTGGCAATATACTGCTCATCCGACGAGCCGTCTACATACAGCACCTGCATTTGCTGCAGGTTAAAAGCTTTCACAATTTCGTTCAAGGCGTTTACATCCTCTGCAGAAAGGCGCGTTTCATGGTCGGTAGCCAGGGTAATGGCCGGCTTCTCCGGGAATTTACTTTCCAGCGGGATGATGAGCGTTGGTACCTTTACTTTGGTAACCATCATACTGGCGTTACTGCCAACAATGCCCGGGATGCCGGTAGCGCCGGTTACGCCCATCGCCAGCAGCTCCACAGGATGTTTCTTGATGTATTTGGTGATCACATTTTTAAGGTAACCAACATCGCAAAGCGTTGTAATCTTTAGGTGCTTATATTCCTCTTTTTCCGCGTGGCGGCTGGCCCATTCAGTTAACGCATGGCGTTTATTGTTGTAATAGTCTTCAATAAATATAGCGTTGTAAGTACTGTTGTTTATGCCTTCTGTTGGGTGAATTGCGTGTATAGCGCATATTTCCAACTTTAGCAAAACAGCAAGCCCTAAAGCATATTCCATTGCGTTTGAAGCACTTGGCGAAAAATCTGTAGCAACCAGTATTTGTTTCATTTTAAGTATCAGGGTCTAAATAAACAAATGAAAAAGCATGAACAACAATATAGCCAAAATAATGGCAACCGGCAAGGTAAGCAACCAGGCAATGGCAATATTTTTAAGGGTGTTGTTATTTAAGTTGCCTTTACCACCCGATGCTACCATGGCACCTGCTATACCGCTTGATAATACATGCGTAGTACTTACAGGCAAACCAAACGCAGTACTTAACCCGATAGTGGAAGCTGCAACAATTTCGGCGCTGGCACCCTGGGCGTAGTTAAGGTGCTCATTACCTATCTTTTCGCCAATGGTAACCACAATGCGTTTCCAGCCGATCATGGTACCGATACCTAATGAAAGGGAGATCAAGGCGATTGCCCAAATGGGCGCAAAATCGGTTACGGCATTTAGTTTGTCAGATTCTTTATGTAAGATGTCAAGGTCGGCCTCAGATATTTTCCGCTGATCTGCCTTAGCAATAACATCAATTTCGTGCTTGATCGTTTGCACCTGCCTGCGGAATTTAAAAGCATTTTTACTCTTGTCGGGCAACTGTCTTTTTGCCACGGCTATAGCTTCACCAATTTTTTGCAATTCTGTCGGCGATGCTGTGTGGTGTTTGATAACCAGCTCGGTTTGGTTAAGTGCTGCTAATATTTTATCGTCGCTTACGGCATGGTCTATCGCGAATTTGGCCGGCATAAATGCAATCAGAATCAGCATTAACAACCCTACTCCCTTTTGTCCATCGTTACTACCGTGAAAAAAGCTAACCAGTGTACAGGTAGTGATCAGCAGCGCGCGAATAAGGAGCGGCGGCCTGTCGTCTTCACCATGCGGGATATGGAACAAGGCCGTTGATTTAAGTACATGGATCAAAAAATACATTAATAAAGCTGCGGCACCAAAGCCAAGTATGGGTGATAATATCAATGACAAACCAATCTCTTCGGCCTTTTCCCAATTAACGCCGCTGCCGCCATAGTACCATCTGAACGCCAGGCCGGCGCCGATCATTGCACCAATAAGCGTATGCGAGCTGGAGCAGGGAATACCCAGGTACCAGGTACCTAAATTCCAAACGATAGATGCCAGCAGAATAGCCAGCACCATACAGGCTCCGACAGCAACAGGGAGCGCCATTAGCTCATTTAGGGGCACCAGTTTTAAGATCCCCATAGCTACGGTGATGCCACCCAAGGCAACACCCAAAAAATTGAATAAACCCGACCATGGAATTGCGTAAACCGGCTTTAACGCCTTGGTATATATTACTGTGGCAACGGCATTTGCGGTATCGTGAAAACCATTTACAAATTCGAAGCCTACAACAGCTAACAGACACAATAAAAAAACGACAAGCAACCCATTACTTAGCGGGATCTCGCCGATGAATGGCAACGAAATAAAATTTAAAAGCATTTGCATATTTTAGGTACCAGCTATATATCAAATTACTACATTTTGCCGGTGCCAAAACTGTATTTAACATTAACAAATCGTTTGTTTAATGTTACCCGACCTTAGCATATCTGGTTGCAAATACGCTAACCATTATCTGCGGCAGGCTGTTGTCGGTAATAATTTTCCATTTCACGCAGCCGTTCAATCTGGCCGGGGCGCGGATTAATAAAGGTTCTGGTTTTCTTAATCAGTGTGATGGCGTCATCAACCGTAAGGCCGGTCTTAAGCAGGTAAGCGATGGTCATTGTAGGCCCGCGGCCAAGACCCTGCCGGCAATGAATGTATACTTTGCCCCCGTTTTTGATCTCGGCATCGGCAAAGTCGGCACCCTTTATCAAAACTTCCAAAGGTGGCGGTGTATTATCGGGGGTTGGTAAATGCAGGTAATGGAAACCCTCGTACTGCGCTTCGGAATATACGGAGTGCATCCGCATATTGATGATGGCGGTAATGCCAAGCGCCTTCATTTTACGCAGCCCCACCCTGTTGTACTGGCTGCCCAAAAACAAGTTTGCTGTTATCTGGCAGCGCTTAAGACGGGGCATCCCAAATACAACACGGTAAATATTATCGTAATTATACTGCAAAAAAAGGCCGCTAAGTTTAAACAGGCTTTTGATCTTGGTGAGCATAAAAATTATTTTGGTAACACAATTAAAATAGACTTGGGCACAACTTCAATTTTCAATTTGCTGGCTTTCAATTCTGTATCGTCGCATATAAATGAATGTTTTTCGGCCATGCTAATGGTTACCTTTTTTGCCTTCCAATGTTGTAAGGCTTCAGTATCCTGCTGCAAAAGGGCGCTGCCTGCAACTTTTAAAAGCGACCCGATGCTGCTTTCCTTCATCAGGATCACATCTAAAAGCCCATCTGTAATGCTTATACCGGGTTGCATGGCAAAATCCCCGATCCCCATATTGCCTGAATTGGTTACCGTCAGGGCGACACCGGCACATTTAATTTCCTCATTGTCGATGTTAATTTTATAGTCTACACGTTTGGCCTTAGCAACAGTTTGCACTGCTGTAACTCCATAGGCCAGCTGGCCGATAGCATTTTTCAGACCCCGGTCCGCCTCAGTTACCATATCGGCCATTATCCCCAGGTTTACCCGCAACAAAAACGGATGACCGTTCACCAGGCCCATATCTATCGCTTTTATCTTATGCTTGCCCTTAGTCAATATGGCAAGAGCTTCTGTTGTGTCGATAGGTATTCCAAGTTCTTTCGCCATTACGTTAGCAGTACCCCCAGGAATGATCGCCATTGGCGTATTAGTGCCATGCAACGCTGAGGCAACGGCGGTTACGCACCCATCACCCCCGTAAACGGCCACCACATCCGTCTTGCCGATAAGCTTAGCTGCGATATTGCTGGCGCTTACGTGTTTTTTTGTGACAGATACATCCCATTCCAATTTGGAATCATACATCGCTTTGTTGATATACGACAAGATGGGTTCTTCCTTACCGGAAACCGGGTTAATGATAAAATGGATGTGCTTTAGTTTCAAAATGCGGTGTTTACCTGCAAACAAGCATACCACATTTAAGTTTAGGCCAACTTTTGATTTTACAAAAAGCTTATACTATCTTAACGTAAGACAAATACCTTGTTTTCACTAATTAAGTAAGCCTAAAATTAAAAGTTAGGGTCGAAATTAAAGCAAATAGGATTTGACAAGCCAACCATGTTCCCGCTGATTGCAGCCCATGCAGGTAATTGTGGGTATGGCGTTTGTGGCCCTTCTACCGTAACACGATAGTAAGTGCGCCCTGTTTCTGCCGGCGTATCGGTAAACTCGGCCAGCGGCTGTTTACCTGTAACAGTGTAAGTATTTAATTTACCTCCATTTTTAATAACAGTGATCGTATAGTCTCCGTCCGGAAAAGTGGCAGCTGACAACCTGATCTGAAATTTTACAGGTTTGCCGGTTGATTTAGCGTTATCGCCCATCATCATATCCATTTTTCCATCGTTATTTAGATCCGCATAAAATTCAACCCGAGGTGCATACGGGTTAGAACTGATAGCTACCCTGCCATTAGTTAAGGCATCGATAACAGCTTGTGACGTTCTTTTTTTGGCGTAAACCCAGGTAGTTGGTGTCCCCACGTAATTTACCTTTGCCTCGTTACTGTTTTTAGTTACTTTATCAGGGCTTTCCGGGATGCCGTGATGCGCATCGCTCCCACCACGGCCGGTTAGTTTCCTTCCAGACGATAGCATATCATCCCAAATCATTATCGCGTTAGCATTTTTGGCCCACAGTACCGAATTCCAAACTTCGATGGATTGAACCAGATCGTACGAGTATCCGAAATTGTCCTTTCCGCTTGGATGATTGGCCGATAGGTGAACGCCCAGCTTATTTTTTACTGTCCCGATGGTTACATCGCGCTGATCGCGCACATCGTACAGTAGTTGATGGTCATAAGGTTTTGCCGAAAATACATTTCCATGTCCGCGGGTGGTTGTCCATTCTGCGCCATACAGCAGTAAAATAGAATCAGATTTAAATTCCGGGTCTGCCCAGGTATTATGCGCAACATCGCCATCTACATGGTTATCATGATCTGTAATACAAACAAAATCTATCCCTGCCGACCTTGAAAAAGCAAGAATCTTGGAGATAGGGTTATTAGACGACTCTTTACTGTGGCGGGAATGTACATGCAACTCGCCTTTAAGCCATACACCATCGGTGAGGCTGGCAAGCGGCGAGATCTCAGCCATTTTTTTCGCAGTCCACGGGTTAACGTGTTTAGCCTGGCCGAATGACGCCTGCGATAAAATCAATAAAGTTGCTCCGGCAATGCAACCGAGCAGAAAAGATGTTTTGGTGTGAGTTATCATATTGAAAGTTACTGATGCCATTATTCTTATCCGGTGCCTTTACGGCCGTTTGCATCAGCGCTCAATGATAAACAGTGCATATAAACCCATCTTTAGGAAATCGTTATTTCCTTGCGGGTTTAGTATTACCGGCATCGCATTGAACATCTTACAACCAAATGGTGTAAACTACATGTTAACAGACTGTTAACCGGCAGCAAGCAGTTTACCTCTTAACAGAAACTACTTGCAAAAATCACTGATAATCTAATATTCAATTGATATTATGATAACAACACTGGCGTTACTTTGCAATTAATTCAACACAAACTTTATCCCCAAAACTTAACAACACTATTTATGAAACAAATTTACCAGCGTTTTTGTAATGTTGGCACGCATCACTCCAGGCAATTTCTATTGCTGATCTGTGCTGTCATTTTCAGCGTGTCGCCGGCGTTATCGCAAACCTCCAGGACAATCAGAGGTACAGTTACTGATGAAAGACACGAGCCTTTACCAGGCGTATCAGTAGTAGTTGTAGGTACCAGCATTGGTGCTATGACGGATGCAAAAGGTGCATATGTTATAACTGTTAATACAAATGGTACCACCCTGAGGTTTACTTCTGTTGGCTATTTGCAGAGAGACGTCATAATCGGCTCAGACAATACTATTAATGCCAACATGTCTCCGGATGCTAAACAACTGAAAGATGTTGTAGTTATCGGCTACGGTACATCCAGCAAAAAAGATGTTACAGGCGCTATCACAACATTAAAATCTGAAGAGTTTAATATTGGTGCCACTACTACCCCTGCAGAGTTGCTGCAAGGTAAGGTAGCCGGTTTAAATATCACTAAAAGCGGCGACCCTAACCAGGCACCATCAGTTGTGCTACGCGGCCCGTCAACCATACGCACAACAGGCGGCGCGCAAGAGCCCTTTTACGTTATAGACGGTGTGCCGGGTGCATCCATTGATGTGCTTGCCCCAACAGATATTGAAAGCATTGATGTGCTGAAAGATGCATCATCAACCGCTATTTATGGTTCGCGTGCGGCAAATGGTGTGATTATCATAACTACCAAAAAAGCTAAAGCCGGCCAAAACCACTTATCATACAGCGCTTATGCCACTATGCAAGATGTATCTAAAAAGATAAATATGCTTACCGGCGACCAACTGCGTAAATATCTGGCTGATAACGGTGTTGCACCACTTGTAAAACCGCTGGATGATGATGGGTCTAATACCAACTGGCAGGATATGGTTGAAAGAAGAGGCTACTCACAAAATCATAATCTAAGCTATAACGGTGCCGGTAACAATGCGGAGTACGGTGCAAGCGTAAACTACTTTAAAAACAACGGGGTACTTAAACGCACATCGTTAGAGCGTACCATTTATCGTGGTTACGTAAACCAACGCTTTTTTCAAAACCGTTTAAGGCTAAACCTTAATTTAACTAACAGTAACTCGGTTAGTAATGATATTTTTCAGGGTAGCGTACTGCCGGCTATGTTATTTTACCTGCCAACTGTAGGCCCATTCAACCCAGACGGTACTTATAAAGAAAACTTTACCCGTACAGGAAGCGGGCCGTTAAACCCTTTATCATTGCTTAATAATAATACTATCAAAAGCAATGATAACAAAACCTTAATTAATGGTATTGTACAGATTGATATCTTAAGCGGTCTAAAGTTCACCATCAGCGCTTCACAACAGCGCGACCAGTATAACTATAATAGTTATCTGAACAGTCAATCGGGCTTAGCGGTAAATTTGAATGGTGTTGCCCGCCGTACATCGGTACTTAATACCAACAACATTATCGAATCATACCTGAATTATGATAAAGAATTTGGCCGCCACTCCCTCAAGTTATTGGCGGGTTATTCTTATCAGCAAAATAAAAACAATGATGGTTTTGGCGTACAAACCCAAAACTTCAGCAACGACAACCTGGCTTACAACAACATATTTTTGTCTAACCCGGCATCGGTATCGCAGATCGCTTTTGATAATGCACCTATTTCAACTTTAAGGTTGATATCATATTACGGCCGTGCCCAATACCAGTTTGATGATAAATATTTAGTACAGGCATCATTACGTGATGATGGTTCATCAGCATTTGGTGCTAACCACCGCTATGGTTTATTCCCGGCAGCATCAGTTGGATGGAGAATCATCAGTGAAGACTTTATGCAAAGCCTACCTGTTTTCAGCGATTTGAAACTGAGGGCAGGTTACGGTAAATCTGGTAACAGCGTTGGTTTTGATGCCTTCTCTTCTATCCTGATCTACGGAACTCAAAATAGCAGTAAATTTGTATCAAACGGAAATGTTACCAATGCCATTGGCCCAGTGCGTAACGAGAACCCTGATCTGAAATGGGAAAGCACTGCTACTACCAACATCGGTTTGGATTTTGGCTTGTTCCAAAACCGCATCACCGGTTCGGTTGATTACTACATCAAAAAAACATCAGATCTGATCTACGATCAGTACCCGGTATCTTTAACGCAATACTTTACCAGCACAATTACTGCAAATGCGGGCAAGATCAGCAACAAAGGTATCGAGGTTGTATTAAGTGCAACTGCTGTTAAATCAAACTCATTCACCTGGAAAACATCTGCAAACGTATCTCATAACAAGAACGTAGTAGAAAGCTTATCAAACGGTCAGTTTAACCTGCCATCTTTCTATACCGCACAGTTAGGTGGTAAAGGCCAGTCGGGTAACTATAGCCAAATTGTACAGCCGGGCCAGCCAATTGGTACGTTTTATTTATGGCATTACGCCGGTAAAAATGCAAATGGCGTAAGTACTTACCAAAATGCAGCTGGAGCTACTATAGCTACACAGCCGCTTACTACCGATCAGCGTGTAGCAGGCAGCGCCCAGCCAAAACTTATTTACGGCTGGACCAACAGTTTCTACTACAAGAACTTTGATTTTAACTTCCTTATCCGTGGCGTAACCGGTAACAAAATCCTGAACGCAACACTGGCTAACCTTAACAACCCTGCCGACGCGAGATTGCAAAACATTCCAAGCTTTACACTGGGCGAATCTTATAAGGACATCAACGCTTACCTGATATCAGACCGTTTCCTGGAAAGCGGCGCTTACCTGCGTATGGATAACGCTACTTTGGGTTATACCATCAAACCAAGGATAGCTGCTATCAAATCAATCCGCTTGTATACATCGGCCAACAATCTTTTTGTGATCACCAAGTACAAGGGTATCGATCCGGAGATCAACATTGGTGGTTTAACACCGGGTATTGATAATAACAACTATTACCCAAAAACACGCACATTCTTATTTGGCCTGAACGCGTCATTTTAATTAATTAAAAAAAGAGATATTAACATGAAAACGATATATTCATTTCTAGCAGGATGTGTGGCTATAGCTACCATTAGCTCCTGCACCAAGTTAGATGTACCTGTCGAGTCACAGTACGTAAAATCTAACTTCCCAAATACAGCGGCAGATTACAATGCGCTAACGGGTACCATGTACTCTAACCTTTCATCAAGCTTTGCAGTAAATTACTGGAGGATGCAGGAGCTGTCTACAGATGAGGCTATCATCCCCGCGCGCGATGGTAACTTTGACGATGGTGGCCAGTACCGCCAGCTGCATTACCATACCTGGACCTTTGACCACCCTAACGTTACCGGGATATGGCAGTGGGGCTTTAGCGGTATAAACACCTGTAACCGCCTGTTAACCGTTATTGATGCTGCTAACTCACCTGCAGCCGTAAAAGCGTCCTACACAGCCGAAATCAGGGCCATGCGCGCATTGTATTACTTCTTTATGATGGATACTTACGGTAACGTGCCTATCATTACTACTTTCCCGGTAAATACGCCGCCTGCTACAGAAAAACGCGCTAAGGTTTTCGATTTTATTGAAAGTGAATTAAAAGCGGTGTTACCGCAGTTGCCTGCTAAAACCGGCAACCTGGCCACAAACACGCAGCAATATGGCCGCCCTACCAGGGGAATGGCGTTTGCGTTGCTTGCCAAAATGTACTTAAACGCACCTGTTTATAATGGCACTACCCGCAACCAGGATGTGGTTGTTATGGCCGACAGTGTACAGCGGAATACCAATTACTCGTTAGATGCTAAGTACCGCGACATCTTTTTACCAAACAACGGCCCGCAGATAAACGAAACGATCTTCGCTATCCCTTACGATCAGCAGATACCGGGCAACCAGTTTACCCGTTTCGGTTTCTTTTACTACCTGGTGAATGCGTACGGGTTTAATGTTGGCTTAAGTATTGCAATGAGCACCACACCAGAGTTCTACAACCGCTTTAACATTCCTAACGATTTCCGTACAAAAACCTGGTTAGTTGGCCCGCAATTTTACCCGGATGGTAACGGAGGTTTTACCAATCAACCGGTTTACTACCCAAGTACAACCACGCAAATCGTTATTACTCCGCAGCTGGTACTGGTGCCCGGTAAACCTATGGATTTAGGTAATACCACTGCCAGCCAGGCCGAAGGTATTCGTTCTTTAAAATACTACCCGGATCCACAGATTATACAGGCAACCCGCTTAAATGGTAATGATGTGCCCGTATTAAGGCTTGCCGACGTGTATTTGATGAAGGCCGAAGCAATTTTACGCGGTGCCACACCAACTACTATTAATGGTGATGCACAAACCCCGCTTACGTTGATCAACAAGCTGCGTGCACGTTCTGGTGCGCAATTGGCATCAAGTGTAGATTTGCAGGGCGTGTTAGATGAGCGTGCCCGTGAACTTTCGTGGGAAGCATGGCGCCGTAATGATCTAATCCGTTTCGGACAGTTTGAAACGGAATACCCGTTGCCAAATGACGTATTGAAAATGAATACCGATCCTACAAGAAGGCTATTCCCAATACCATCTACAGAGTTAAAAACCAATCCAAACCTGGTTCAAAACCCGGGTTATTAATCATCATAAACAGCCGGCCAAAAGCCGGCTGTTTTAATATAAATAATATGAAAGCGATTTACGGTTTACTAGTTATAGCGCTGCTACCTGTAAATAAACTGACTGGCCCTGGTGATAACACCCCTATAAACCAAGTGCAGGTTATCGGCTCGCATAACAGCTACAAAAAGGCCATTGACCCTAAGCTTTTTAAGCTGCTGCAAAAATCAGATTCACTGGCAATGACCAAGATCGATTACGAGCACATCAGCCTGACCCAGCAATTGGACATGGGTTTGCTCGATCTGGAGATAGATGTATATGCTGATACAGCCGGCGGTAAATATGCCCACCCTAAAGGTTTGGATTGGGCACCTGGACAGCCTGCTTACGATACGGAAAAACTGATGACCAAGCCAGGATTTAAAGTTTTTCACATTCAGGATATAGACTATCGCAGCAATTGCGCCACTTTTGCACTCTGCCTGCAAGAGTTAAAGAAATGGTCTGATACACACCCCGATCATAACCCTATTTACATTACCATGAATACTAAAGACGAGGCGATGAAAAGGCCCGGCTTTACCATACCTGATAAATTCAACCCGGCAATTTATGATAAGCTGGATAAAGAAATAGCCGATAACCTGGGCTTTGACCACGTGATACGCCCTGATGACGTACGCGGAAAATACAAAACGCTTGAGCAAGCCGTTTTGCATAAAAATTGGCCTGCCCTAAAACAGGCTAAGGGCAAATTCATCTTCTTACTGGATGAGCCGGCACCTAAAAATCTGGAATATGTCAAAGGCCACCCGTCACTAAAGGGACGCGTGCTTTTTATAAACGCCAGGCCCGGCACGCCCGAGGCGGCTATTTATGTGCTAAACGACGCTAAAAAACAACTGGCAGAAATTTCTGCATTGGTAAAAAAAGGTTACATCATCCGCACCCGTGCTGATAGTGATACACAGGAAGCACGTTTAAATGATAAAACCAGTTTCGAAGCGGCTATGCGATCTGGAGCCCAAATCATTTCAACCGACTATTACCGTCCAAGCACTCATTTTAAATCAGATTACAAGATCAGTTTTGCTGATGGTACCTATTTCAGGATGAATCCGGTTTTCAGCAAAGCAAAATAATTGTATATATCTTTACTGAAGCCGGCGCTAATGTCCCGGCTTTTTATAGTTTATACCGTCAGTCGCCAACAATTTATATCACTGAACATTATGAAACGCAGAAACTTTATTAAAAACACAGCACTAACCACCTTGGGTGCTTCGTTGGTTAATCCGCTTATTTCCCTGGCCGACAATAACGGCGTAACCCATTTAGACAGTGATGACCTATCTCCGTCGTTTTTAAAAGATGAGTATAACGTACATTTTATTGCGGTTGGCGATTGGGGCCGTAACGGCGAGTACGATCAGACAGAGGTAGCTAAGCAAATGGGGTTATGGGCTGTAAACAACCCTAATGACTTTGTGGTATCTGTAGGTGATAATTTTTATCCGCGTGGTGTAGTAAGCGAGATGGATCCGCTTTGGCATTATTCTTTCGAGAATATTTACACGGCACATTCTTTACAATGCGATTGGTACCCCGTTTTGGGCAACCACGATTATGGATCGGAACCAGAGGTGCAGGTTCGTTACAGCAAAGTAAGCCGAAGATGGTGTATGCCGGCTTTGTATTATGCCAAACAATTTAAGCTCGGCAGCAAAAACGAAAAGTTACTGATGCTGATGATCGATACGGACCCGATGCTGCACCCCGAAAAAAAATCGCAGGTTGATAAGCAGATGATATGGATTGATGAACAATTGAAAAACGCATCGGCAGATGTTAAATGGAAAATAATTGTGGGCCACCACCCCTATTATACGGTAGGTCCCCGCATAAAAAATTATGATACCCTAACCGTTCGCGAAAAACTCGGACCGGTACTGGCGAAATATAAAATCGATGTGTACCTGTCGGGGCATGATCATTCCCTGCAGCACTTAAAACCTGAAGGGCTTACTCACCAGTTTATCTCCGGGGCAGGATCTGAGCTTACCCCGGTTTTTGAAGGCATACCATACAGCCGCTTCCAGGCGTCAGACCACGGCTTTATGTACTTTGCGGTAAACAACGAAAAAATTAACGTGCAGGCTATAAATGCGGCAGGCAAAGTGCTTTACCAAACGGAGCTAAAAAAATAATTACTGAACATTTTTTCAGAACGACCAAGTCAATAAAAAAGCCGGACTATAGATCCGGCTTTTTATGTTTGTGATTTACACGTTTTCCTGAATGGATTCGAACCACTACTAACAGAGTCAGAGTCTGGTGTGCTACCGTTACACTACAGGAAAGTATAGTATCGAGTCTAATACGCTGCAAAATTATAAAAAATTAAACAATAGCCTAAGGTTATTCATTATATAGCCAATCAGGTTTGAGCCAATGTTTTATATTCGCCGTTGCAACACATTTATGGATACATTTTTTCTTCGCGGCATCTTATCGCGCATAATTATCATTTCAATTGCAACGGCTTGTATTCTTTCCTGTAATGGCGGCCCAGAAAAAGGCAAGGTTTATCGCACTATTGAAAGCGACAAATCAGTAAAGCCTACTTTTAAACAGCATTGGGGCAAAAGTTTCACCGAAGTAAAACGCACCTTTAAAAATGGCATAGCCTTTAGTGAATACGGTTACCAGCTGCAACCGGAGTGGCGCTTTAAATTCTTGAATGACGATTCTGTAAATATTTATAACCCGGTCAATAAAACCTGGGGCAATGCGCCCATGCAGTTCGATCACGACTCGATATTTAATATAGCATGGGCATACATGCGTTTGCAAAAGCAAACTAAAGATAGTATTCAATTCCAGGTGCTTAAAGTTGAGGGCCG